>NZ_JBAIYU010000025.1:0-52449 GCF_036763085.1 Dendrosporobacter sp. 1207_IL3150 | reverse complement strand
CCCATATACTACTGTTTGAAGGTGAGTCTTACCGTTTTAAACAACGGTCACAGAATAATTAGCTTAGTATATGGTGGTCAACTTTTACGCTATCAAAGTGGTCAACTTTTTAGTTGCTAAAAACATTACACAGCTGATTCGGCCAGAAATCAGGGTTTTCAATTCGTTGGCAGCCAACATTATACCGCTGTTTAAAAGTTGCCTGCTTATAAAGGCGTCTTAGCTCTAGCAGATAGTCTTCGAATTCTTGAATCATGACAATACCTCCTTTTGATCACAAGTCCGATAATAGCGCCTTATGAAAAATAACCATAATTTACTCTTAGAGTAAATTATGGTTATTTTTCACTACCTATTCGACTTTATCCTGCAATTTATAACTAACAAATGCAGTTTTATACTACATGTATTTAAGTTAAGCTAATCATCCGATCCTCATAGTATCAGTTCAGTGATTTATTTAGATTCATGACGCATATATTACTGAAGATTTCTGAAAGGCGGGGGTCCATATTCATTCAACTTCTGCACCATCAAGCAAATGTACAATCACCCTGCCGCCATCATAAACTATCATTTTTTTGCCAATGCAAAGTATAGGTCAACATCAAATTCTCTGATTGAATTAGCAACTTGAACTAGTCATTTTCTAGGTCTCTCACTATCCGGTTGCTCCTTTATCGTCAAGGAATTCATTGTAGATACGCCTGACTCTTTTGGCCTGCTTTTCATTTACAACGAGGTTGTCGTCTTTATCTTTATCATAGCCTAAAAACTTGGTGTGGTTGATATGGAGCTTACCTTGTTCAAAACAGCGGCGTATCCTCCACGTCGAGTTTTCTGAGATCGCGCGTGACTCGTCCTGAGTTTTAATAGAAAGACGATACTAATACGCGAAATTGGATATTCACGAATGGTTCGACACCCTTTTCTTTTTTGAGGTAATGATTATAAAGATTTATTGTCAATACTATATTTAGCATTGAACTCTGCAACAATATCCATTGGCTTTAGCATTTTAATTGTTCTACATGAATAATCAATCGAAAATATATCTGCATTAGGAAGCGTATTCATTTCAGGCAAACTAATATGCCCTAGTTTAGCCATGTAGCCGCCTACTCCATAAAGTTTTAGCGCAAATAATAATACTCCGTTTATATTCAGCAAGGCAGCCCAGTGCTTTTCAGGATTAACTTTTACAAATTCAAATGGGTCTTTATCACTAATCAAATTTACATGAAAACTCATTTCTTCCAAACTATCGTGAATCTCACCTTTTATGAATGACTTAATCTCATCAAAAGCACTATCATTCGTAATACCAACTCCATGAACCTTTGCCAAAAAATTCATTCCAATTTTAGCAACAGCCCGCGCACTTAGCACGGGAAGAATTTTCGTACGTATTACCAATCTATTCCCCTCTGAACTACCGTCGTGCACCTCCATTTCGGACGTTCTAACACCATCAACCATTTCGCTCATTTTATTAGGTAATACTTTTAATATATGACCAATAAACTTAACTCCATATTCTGGTGATTCTGCCCTTAAAACCAAACGTTTTTCATCGTCCAAAAATATTCTTGGAGTTAATCTACGTTCATTCATTTCAAAGAATTCTTCATACCATGCCCCCATAGGACGGGGAGAATCGAAAACTTTTTCAATCTTTAATCCATTGTTTTCATCCATAAATAGTTGCGCAACTTTAAAAAGCTGATCCTTTTTTGTTGGAACTTCAAGCGTAAGATATTTATTTTCATCAAACTTTGAAATTGCTGCAAATAAGCTTTCTAATTCATCTCGGTCAGAACCAGTAATAATATATTCTGGATAATTATCTTCTATTATTTGTGCTCTTAAATATGGCTTTAACCCTAATTCTAAACCTGCCTCATATGCCAAATCACGATCCGTCGCTAACAAGAACGCTCCATCTGAATATAATGGAACCGCTCGCGATGAATTTCCTTTTCTTTTCCGACCTGCAGGTCCATAAGCAGTTCTAGACAAAGCTTCTAATGAATGTCTGGCAAAAGCTCTCTCTATTGAAGAAAAAATATTATTACATTGCGCACATACACAATTGATCAATGTCCAGTCATCTCCACCGCCACCTAAAGAATAAGGAAAGACATGCTCTTTATTAAAAGGCCCATCTGAACCACAATAAAAACAGTTAGGTTTATTCATTATTATTTCCCCCTAAAAATTTAATAACTACCAAAAACAGTATACAAATCTAATGCGGCGTTACCCGTTCAGTAGACAGTTAAAATGGACGGATTGCTTCAGTTTTCATAGGATAGCATAATATTTTACAAAAAAAGCTATGTAGATCGATTTTTTGAGTAATATTCATCCGGTGTTAAATATCCATTGGATGCATGCAATCGCCTTCCGTTAGAAAAATCTCAGCACATTCAAATATGGCACTTCTAGCCTCAGCGCGCGTCCGAAATGAATAGTTGTGCAGCCACTCATATGTCATCTTGCACTAGAAAGCCGTCATAAGAGCTTTGTCCCAGCAATTTCCTTGCGGGACATGCTGCAAATCAACCCATGCTTTTTGATCGATTTCTGATATCCTTAGAACAATATTGGCTTCCTCGATCTGAGTGGAGTATACCGCCTGGGCTTTTGCCATAACGCTTGCAAGCGTTGATCAAGGCAGATATAACCTGTTCTTTACTCATTCGATCACTCATTGACAGACAGCAACCTTTTATGGTCTGAAGAAGATAATTTGAGTCAAGTTGGACATAATTGAAAGACCGGATCGCGTCAGGCCCCAGGCCTGGAGCTTGTTGGATAGTACTTGGATGGCTGGATTTTGAGAAAAGTGATCCTACCGTTTGCACTCAACCTTGCGGCAGTTTTGTAATCCTGAATTTCAGCCTCGATGAAACGTTTGACTGCACCTTGGATAATTGGCAGTTACACTATCCCCATATGAGTTATAAGGTTAGAAAACCAACTAATATCTAAACATTTTTCGTAAAACAAGACTAATTAAGCTACCTATCACTACAAAACCTAATATTTGTTCAAAAACTACTGCTATTCGAGTAACCGAGTTTAAAGCATACATATCACCGTAAGCCGCTGTCAGCATAGTTGTACTGTTGAAATAAAGTAAAGCGATAAGGGTATCAATCATTCCCTGGCCTGGTTCGCCAACCCCCTTGATTACAAAGTATCCCCACCCGAAAGGATTTGGATAATATAAAATTGTAAAAGAAAAAAGTAACCCCAATAAAACCCACAGTAACCTAAATGGCTTTTCGCCATATCCTGTGAAGAAACCCATCGCCCAAGAAACTAGGAACTTTGATTTGTCTGTTATAGACTTTTGGAATTCCTCATGATATAGAACTATACTTTCACTCATTTCATTAAAAGCGCCCATGTTTTTTAATACAGAGATCCTTTCCAACATTATCTGGCGAAAAAAATCTTTATACTGAAAACGGCGATCAACGGCTAAACGAGAATACAGATAATGTATACAAGCTGTAAAATGCAAAAAAGTACTCGGAGTTTCTGATTTTACGACACTAAATTTCGCTTGATTACTATAATATAAATTCATAAACTGTAGTACATCAGCTTCTACATAGTAAACAGGAACTATTTTTTCTATATTTGCACGAAAATCGTACCATTTAAAAATGTCTTTTAATGTAGATTCTAAATTTGATACTTCGCGCTCTGGAAACTTTTCAAGTGCATTTAGGCAAACACCTAATAAAATTTTACTCAAATCCTCCTGGGTCAAATTTGCCAAGACAGAAATTTTCAACAATAGATATATGTCAGGTGCTAGTTTAGCCGGAGTTTCCTGAAAGTTTACTTGTAGGAACTCATCCCACAGCTTTCTAATATTCTCCTTTTGCTGTGTTAAGTCGTTGAAGCAATCATAATAGTAAAGTATCTTTAAATTAGCTTCAAATTGCTCTGGAGAAAGTAATTCCGCCAAACCTGCATAGGCATCTCTGGATATTTCCCCTTTATCATGAGTTTCATATTGTTTATACTCTTCGAAAGTCTTCCCAATGCACTCTTCAGCAGGTTTATGTTTCTCTAGGTCTGAGTAGAACCTTTCCTTATACCCCATAAAACTTATACCTCAATCAAAATTATTAATTATGCCAATAAGTTATCTCTCTTTACGCGATTGTACGATAATAGCGCTTATGTAAAAATAGCCATAATTTACTCAGTAGTAAATTATGACTATTTTCTTTGCCTATTCGACTTTATCCTGCCATTTAAGACAAAACATAGCACGTTCTACTGGATGCACATTCTGACCGTCTCCTTGGTACAACTTCATCAGGTCCTGCATAAAGTCAGGCCGTACATGCTCTGCTCCGCTGAAGGAAGAATCCCCTTCTGCACGATAGCGTGGAAATTCTTTATCTGCCATTCGCTTAGCTTTTCTAGCCGATGTATAATATCCTCTATATATAATAGCTTCCCTATGATTTATAACTTCTAGATGCTCTCGCAATGTTTTACCACTGACAGTAATCCCTTCTAAAACAACCTTTGTTTCCGAAAATGTCAGTGTATTGCCTTCAATCGCGTTCGAATGATAAGTCCATTCGACTAGCAGTTTTTTCCGTAAGCTAGCAAGTGTATGCTGTGGAAGGGGCTTCTTGCTGTCTAGAGCCTTTTTCTTTTGGTCAATTCTTTATAATATTTCTTTATAGCCCATCTGCAAAACTCCTTCAAAACCAGTTCTTTGCAGCGCTTCCTGTAACTTCAAGAAGCTACTCATTTTCTTTTTGACCATAAAATTACTTACTATACAGTATCGTTTTTATTTCCATAATTATAGAATTTCAAAAAATAATAGAGACGTTTCTAACATCTATATTATTTTTTTATATTTACCGATAGCATATTCCGCTTAAATAATACCTTTTTCCTTTAGGCTTACATACCTTCCTTGTCCGACAATTAGATGATCTAGAATGGGAATATCAATAATCGTTCCAGCTTGCACTAGTTTTTTAGTCAAATCAATATCCTCTTGACTTGGCGTTGGATCTCCGCTTGGATGGTTATGTACTACTACAGCCGAAGCACAAGCTTTGCGAATTAATAATTTAAAGGTTTCTCTAGGATGTACGATACTAGCATTTAGACTGCCAACCGATATAGTTTGTTCGAAAACAATATGATTCTTTGTATTTAATCCGATTACCATAAAATGCTCCACAGTTAAATATTCTAGCTCGCCTCGAACAAAACTATAAACATCCTGTGGACTACGAATCACAATCCGATTATTACTAGGATTACTCTGTACATAACGCACAAATCTTAATATAGCAGATAATTGTTTTGCTTTAACTGCTCCAATCCCTTTTATACCTTTCATATCTTCTTCACTAGCATTCATCAAATCCTGAATACTCGAAAATTCTTTTAAAAGGGCTTGTATTGTATACCCTTCGCTAGTTTCACGTAAGCATTCTGCTAATATATATTGAAAATCATCCTTCAATTTTATTAATAACCTCCTTTTTTGTAAAATCATTAGCCTGTTGCGTTTGAATCACATTCGCAACGGGCTAATTTTATTTTCCTATTTTCATGTTCATTCCTCATTTCTTTTTAGTTTTTTGGATACGACAAAAAGAGCCAAGTGTCTGATCCACTTGACTCATGGGTGATTTGTTATGTTCCTATGTTCCGTGCAGGGGCTTTACTGTATATCAGTAAGACCTACAAGTTCATTATTATAATATATCATTCAAATGATCGACTATTTCTTATTTTTTTTACAATAGATACTAAAATAGAACAATATCTCATGTAAATCATCTAAACAAATCCTGAACCAACTAACATAATAGTAAAAAATAAAACAAGGTGGTGAATCATCATGGTGATTGAAAAGCTAGTATTACATGTTTCTGAAGCTGCTAACCTACTAGGAGTTAGCTCCCAAAAAGTATGTGAAATGATCCAAAATCGGGAATTATGTGCCTATAAAGCCGGAAAGGCTTGGAAGATTGATGCTGCTTCGCTTGAAAATTATATCCGATTACGCCTTAAGAAGTAAGATGATTTTTTCATAGTAAGCTTGAATTAATCGGCTTTAGCAGTTAAATTTTTTTTCTTAATGTCCAATAAGTTGTTTACAACATACTGTGCAAAAAATGAAAAGGAGTACCATAATCATGTTTGAGCAATATAATGATTTAGTAACTGTAGAAGAACTTTGTGAAATGCTATCCATCGGTAAAAATGCAGCATATACCCTACTATCCTCTAAAGACATCAAAGCTTTTCAGCAAGGTCGTATCTGGAAAATTCCTAAACAAAGCGTGATTGATTATATTTTTATTCAAAGCAAATAAAAAGTAATAGAAGACTTGGTAATTGCCAAGTCTTCTATTACTTTTTAGGTTTTATCCACAAAATAGCAATTTTATGCAGATTAGGTGAAAAGTGGAATGATTTTCTTATTTATACCTTTTAAATAATCCTTAATCTTACTAAAATTTTGCTCATCATTACTCTCATATAAATTATATTTTTGCATTTTTTCCTTATTCACTGTTATTCCTCTAAATCCCCATTTATTATCATTCGCACTATGACGTAGACGGCAGTATCTATACTGAGTGTTAAGTTTTAGCATATTAACCAGGTGTGTTCGCTTCATTGAAGTAGCCTTATAATTATATGAAAAAAACTGCTTATAAGCATTGTACAGTTCGTCAGCATAACAATCTACTAGCTCGGATTGAGTACAACACTCTTCGATGAAGGCCTCAACAATCTGTTTATTATCGATCATTTTCGCACTACTCTTCGAAGCAGATAGATCTTCTTCCCATAGTAATATCAAACCATAAATAGTAAATACGGTAATCAGCCAAAAGACAGCTTCTTGAGATAACTGCGGAAAGTTTGTTATGTTCAAATATGCAGGCGTGTTATTCTTCTTTTTGCCACTTCTCAATTCTTCATTATTAATCATTTCTTCTACTTTTCTCCCCTGCAAAGGGAGTATTTCAACAAAATTTGAAAGAAAGTTAGAGTACATATTCAAATCATCGAATTTTTCTACAACCATTAGATATTGGCTGTTACTAGTATACCTTATTTGCCCAACAGCATTATCTTTTATCTTTACTGGAATAGATTGTATGAATTTGCTAAGTCTTTTTAAATCCTTTTCACTGATATCTGAACTTTTCTCTATAACCTGTAGTATTCCCTCACATATTTTAAAGTTTGTACTTTCTATCACGCCCTTATCACTGCACAGATACGACATATTCTTTACGATCGTTTGCTCAAAAAAGTAGATCTCAGATAGCAATTTTTGCAATAAATTTATATTTGGTGTAATAGCAATAATTAACTTTGGACTGATGAATTGTTGTAAGCTTTTTTCATTTTTTTCCGTATATGTCTTTTCTAAATTAATTCTTGCAATCAGTTTAGCTATTTGATCGATATTGGCTAAATTTCCTTCTGTTAACATTAATAAGTATTTTATGAAACTAATAGGGATATCATCTAAAGCACTTGACGCATTCATATATCCAGGAACAAACTGCCAAAGTTCTCTAGCCTCATTACTAATTATTAAGTTTGATCTACTAGAATAGTTTGTAAACATCCCATGCCTTTGGTGTAAATACTGAACTATAAGTTGCAGAAAACCCTGTTTGCTATTACGATTGATTTCCAAATTATTATGTTTAGTAGCATAGGGTCTGATCATTGACATTATACTTCTAAACTGTTTCAATGACGGCCGTTGCAGCTTATCAAAAGATCTATATACTTTACCATGAAAAATGAATCCATCTTTTAAGAAATTATTAAATTTAACAGGGTCCTGATAAGTATGTACATTAAGTAGAGTCTTTTTCGTACCCGTATTCAAATATATATTATCTTCGTAGCAAACAAAAAAATCCGGGTTATCAAATATACAATCTATAGCATTATTTGCCCGTTTATATCTTTCATATTGCCAAAATATATGCTCATCCCTAGTCAATGATAATAATTGATAAAGCAGATCAATTAAACGCATAGGAGGATAATGATAACCATGCCGATTAAAAATCTCGCAATAATTATCTTTAGTAAAAAAGAAATCTTTATTCCATCTGCTATACACAGTTTTATCTTTACCAAGAAAGAATTGAGAAGTAACCAAAAAAACACTGTACTTAGCATCAAAACTATCTCTAGCATAGATCGATGCTTCATTGTGCCGCACTCCTACATTTGATGCTGCATTATTCAAAATTTGCGTGCTAATCATCTCAATAACATTGTGCCTATACTCTGCGAAGGTGGATAGATATTCATTCCAGATAGCAATTACTTTTTCATGTTTTGCATGTCGTCGCACTGCTTTTTCGGTCCGTCTAAGCGATACATGTCCAATAGTACCGCAATTATCATTTACATTAGTCATCATTAACCCCGTGTGTCAAAATTTAAAATGTGTCATTTTTTATTGTTTTATTATCAACATTTTATAGCGTTATAGAGTGCTCCGCAATCAAATTTTAAAAATTTATGATCATTAGTACATTTAAATAATAGTCATAACCACACGTAAAACGGGCGGTTTGATTATGCCCTACAAGTTCATTATACTAGCCGATTCTCAAGTCCCTCTTAAAGTCCGCTTGTGGCAACTGCTTTTTCAGTCAGCGCTAAAGGTGATTTTTTCTATGACTTTTTTACTGTTAACATGTAACTGGGTCCACTAATTCTTTCAAACTTTGAATAAACTCTCATACTTTAAAATATTATTCGAAAAATTCAATAGATGAAATTAGTGTGTTTGTTAAAAGCACTGTGCCTAATTTGATGAACATACGTGGAAACCGATTTAAAGCATATTAATTAAAGATAAACATACTAACATATAGTTAAAGAACTATACCACCTCATTTTTATATAAAACGTATCATATGACATATATAACTAGTTAATGTATACTCTATAGATTATTGGTTGAACTATTACAGCAATAGAGATAATTTATTACTAAACTATGTATAGACAATATTAATTACAAGATAGAACTTGTAATACAAGTTGAATTTTAAAAGTTACAAACCATCTAACAAAAAAGTAAATCAAAGCTTCTAAGCTTTAGAAATTTATATAATGTTAGAAGGAGTGCAGTTTATGACTAGAAAACAACAAGACGGCTCAAAGGACCAAAAACGACTAAATGTTCGATTGGATGAAGAAACCAATAGTAAACTGGATAAGTTATGTGAGATTTCAGATGATACGATAAGCAATGTAGTTCGTTCACTGATTCACCATGGAACAGTTAATGTGATTACTAATGGTAGTCAACTAATAAAATGTATAAATAAATTTAACAATACGATAAATCAGCACAACCTTCAGTTGTCTCGTGAAATAGAGAATGTACAAACTGATATTAACCAGATAAAACACATGTTACTTCAGGAAGGTACTACCAATTCAATCCTGCCAGTTTATGTAGCAAAAGCTGAGTTATTTATTGACCAACTATCTAGAAAATATCAAGAAGAGATCTATCGCATCAGTGACTATATGAAATGCTGGAGGTAGGTATGTATGACAGTTCTTAATATAACAACACAGCAACATTATGCTTTAAATGATTTATATGCCATATGTAATTATGTGGCAAACTCCAACTCGACACGTCGTGATTTGATTTATGGGAGTAATGTAAGTATGTTTTATCCTGCTGAAGACATGGAACTAGTAAAAAAAGTGTTTCATCAAGAGAACGGCAGAGCATGTTTCCATATCGTTTTGAGTCTGGAGGAAAATGACCCGATTAATTTGTCAGATTTTAAAATGCTTTCTGTAAGAGTGTGTGATTTGATTGCTAACTTTTATGGAAACTATCAGGTATTAATGGCAGTTCATATTAATACGGATAATTTGCATACCCATTTTGCAAGCAATAATATCGACTTTACAACAGGAAAGCGAATGGATTTTAATCTGGCTAAACTAGATGAAATAAAGCGTCAAATCAATAATGTTTTAAATGAGTACAATGTATCGCTGATAAAAGTCTATGATGCGCCAGTGTAGCGTAGACTTGGGCATGCTATATTTAACTTTGAAGTTTAAAGGCGTGTCGCAAAATGTTTAATACAAAAACGTACAGCGGCCCGCTTTTATTGAGTTAAAGAGAAGTAAAATCGGTTATAACTACAACCTGTATATGTGGTGATTTTCGTCAAATTCAAATATATATTATATAAATGAAGCATTCAGTAAAAAAATACAAGATATCTAACAAATTAATAAAAATATTAATAAGAAGGTGAATAATAGAGCCAATCAGATGATAATTCAAATAAACAATAGTATTAACTTTAATTAGAGACGTAAGTGTTTTAAGACATTTATGTCTTTTTTCGTTCCAGAGTATTTATTATTGAGAGCATTTTCCTATGCTCTTTTCTTATTTATAAAGTGAGGAGAAAGTTTCGATATGAATATAATGAAAAATATAATAGACTTTCCTAAAAAAAATGAACAATTAGACAACCATCATCGGCATACGATTAATCGAGGTGATGGTGTGATGACTAGTGGAAATAAGGCTAAGCAAGACTATACTCCGGTAGTTAGAATTACTCTTGTAAATCATACAGCTGAAATGCAAGCTACGTATAGCAAGAAATTTATGACACCGCTAATCGAAGGGCTTTTAAAGCGAACACAGCTCGCTCAGGCTAAGTAATAATTATTGAAATAGATTTAAGGAAGTGTTAATTATATGAATGCAGCAATATACGTGCGTGTATCTACTGACCAACAGGCTGAAAAAGGATATTCTATTGATACCCAGTTAGAAGCTTGTCGTAAATGCGCTTTTGAGTTAGGTGCAACTAGCATAGAAGAATTTATTGATGATGGATATTCAGGAGAATTCATTGATCGCCCTGCCCTGACATCAATGAGAGAAAAACTGATGAATAAGCATTTTGATTTGGTGATTGCTTATGCGCCAGATCGACTAGCTAGAAAGACAATTCATCTTCTAATTATATCGGAAGAGATAAATAAAGCCGGAGCGTTGCGAAGGTTTGCATCAGTAAATTTCGAAGCCACATCCGAAGGCGAGCTAATGTACAAGTTTCAAGGCATAGTAGCGGAATATGAAAAAGAAAAAATTAAAGAACGTACCATGCGTGGTAAACGTGGTAAAGCGTCCAAAGGATTTGTAATTAGTAATGCTAAGCCATTTGGATATGATTTTGATAAAGAAAAAAGTACATATATAATTAACGATGCGGAAGCTGAGATTATAAAAATGATATTTGATTTTATTGTCAAAGAAAAAATGGGCACAGCAAGAATATGTAAGGAACTCAATGCTCGTGGTATTCCTTCCCCGCGCGCTAAGAAAAGCTGGATTGTTTCTAGCGTACATAGGATAATAACTAATACGATTTATAAAGGTATTATAAATTCGATGAAATATCGTTATGAAAAAATTGGGTTAAATAAGAAAAAACGGACACAACGACCGGAGTCAGAGTGGATTACAATCAAAGTTCCAGCAATTATTGATGAGTTTACCTGGCAAGCGGCTCAGAGACAACTTCAGGAAAACAAAGATCGTGCTAAGCGTAATTTGAAGCGAGACTATCTTTTGAATGGCTACGTCGTATGCGCTAAGTGTGGGCGGGCTATGGTAATTTCTCACTCGGGTTGCAATAAAGCTATTAGTTATTACGCTTGCTTAAGTCAGAAAAGTTCGTCGTATGTTTACTCAGGCCAGCAGCCTTGTATAGCAAGACAAGTACCCACAAAGATACTTGATGCGCATGTTTTTGAGTATCTACTAGAATTATGTCATAATCCTGACCGGATTGCTGAATATATTCAAGCAATTTCTCCTAAAAAAGATACTCATAAACATAAGGCAGTAATCGACCAAATGATAAAAGTTGAGAAAGAAATTCTGCAACAAAGAGATACTGTAATGCGTTGGTTTAGGCAAAAGATGTTGAGTGAAAGTGAAGCTGAAATTCAGTTGAAAGACATACGTAAGCAGTTAGCTGATATTGCGCAAATGAAGAACACTTACGAATCAGAATTAGACGCGGTCTCCCCTGCCCGATCCGCAACAGAAATCGCAGATACTATTAAAATGAATCTTAATAAAGATAGTTTTACAATACATGAAAAAAGAGTTGCGTTACAGGCCGTTTTGGACAAAGTGATTGTTGAACGGGTTGATGACACTCGTGGTCGAGGTAGCCGACCTGAAATACACGTTCAAATAAAACTAAAATAACCCCAGTTCTACTTTGATAAGTGAACTGGGGTTTATTCTTTTTGTGTAATTACAATTATTTCCAGGAAATTAAATTAAATTTTATCCTAGATCTACACTTAGGTAAACTTCGTTTAATTGATCTTGGGTAATACCAATGTAACGTCGTAAATCTTTTGGTGATGAATGATTGAGTAAGTCCATTAACAATAAAACATCGGTTCCTTGCTGCCAAGCGAAATACGCGAAACTCTTTCGCATGGAATGACTGCCATAGTTCCCTCTAATATTGCACATTGCTGCTGCCTCGGTAATTAGTTGATTAGCATAAGAACGACCGATAGGTTTAAGTGTTCCCTTTTCTCCCTTTTTATGACTTGGGAACAATGGATCATCCTCTTTTTCAAGTCCGTAATGCTTAATAACGGTCTGAATCTCGTTACGTATCTTATCGGATATAGGGAACTCTTTTGTCTTCCCCGTCTTTTGTTCTTTTAGTGTAATTTTATTTACAATAGTGCCATCTTCTTTAGTTACATTGCCCACTCGTAATGCTAATAAGTCAGAGATACGAAGTGCGGAATTAACACCAATCCAAAACCATAACCCGTGTTTAATTGATTTACCCCTAAGATATAGTCTAACTGCCTCTACCTCTTTTTTATTTCTAAAAGGTTCTACAAACTTCATATAAACTGCTCCTCACAAACAACCATTATGTGAGATTGTACCCTTAGTTTGCTAATCTGTCAAGTCGCTCACTTGTTCAAAAGTGGCTATAAGCCCTTATAGATACTGGGTTTATAACAAATGCATGTAATCTCACATAATAACATTATGTGAGATTGTAATATCGCCTATCAGATTGACCTGGTTATATAAATGGCTATGTTGACATGTGTTAACATAGCCATTTATATAATGTTAACATCTTTCAATTTACACTAAAATATGTTAACATTATTGAGGGTGGGATAATGTTGTAATTAGGAGCGAATAAAATGAGTGAATTTGAAAATATATTAGAAACTTCTAGTCAGGATAAATCAAAATGGTTCACCTACGGTGGTAAAGTAGATGAAAACTTAATGCATATGCTTAAGGAAGCACAAAAATCATCAGGTCAAAAGAAATTTTCTGACTTCATGAATGATATGTTAAATATTTACCGCGAGAATAAACAAGATGCTGAACCACCACAAATGCAGGTTATTAAAAAAGCTGTTACTGACATAATCACAACTACCGAAAGTCTATTATATGCTATGCAAGTGATTGAATCAGATAAGTTTAAGACAATAGCGGACTACAAACAGCGTGCGCAGAATTCTGAAGATAATGCATTGCAGATATCAGAGAGAATATCAGAACTTGAAAGAGAACTATCTTTAACAAAAAAGGACCTAGTAACAGCGCAAGCTGAAGCTAAGTCACTTAAGGCTGAATTGAATAGTGAAATGGATCGCAAAAAAGGCATTGAGGGTATGATTAGTCGGATACAGCAGCATGCCGACGAAGCATTTGGACTTAAGGAAAAAGCTGAAACAGATTTAAAAGTATCCTTGAAGGTTGTTGCAGATGCTAAAAATAAAGCAGCTCTTTTAGAGGCCGCAAATCAAGAACTGCAGTCTAAAGTTGAGTCAAACTTATTAGCAATTAATCGAGCACAAGAAGAATTAGCATCAGAAAGACAAAACTATCAATTAACTAGTGAAAAACTAACTATCGAAACTATTGCCCGCAATCGACTAGAGGAACGTATGCAGATTCTAGAACCCCAGCTTGTAGCGGCTACCGAAAAGATCGAACTACTTCAACAAGAAGTAAATAGACTTAGACTAAGTGAACAGTCTGAAATACAAAAGTCTTCTCTTCTAGAAATCGAACTTCAAAAACTCAAAAAGTAATCTATGCTGTAATAAAAAAACTACCCTTAACCTCTTTCGTTAGGCTAAGGGTAGTTTTTTTATAATCTTATTCGTCTAATATTGTTGAGGTTTTTCAAGCTGCTTAAGTTCGCAATCAACAAACTGACTTAAAACAGCTATTACTTCTTGATAAAATTTTGGAATTCTCTTTTTTTGTGCATCTTCTGACATTTCTTTTAACCAAGTGAGATGCTCGCTAATAAAAACTGCGTAGCTGTCTTCAGCATTGTGTTCCAACAATAAAGCTGCAAATTCCAGTTCAAGACAAATGTGATCTGGCATAATGACATACTCATCGGGTATTTCAATACCAAATTCAGTATATAGTGCTTGCATGTGAAGTGCAGCATCACTCATTAGGTAGCCCTTTTCTTTTGCAAAAGCTACTTCCGCCCCTTTATCGTAAGTCCACTGGCGATATATGGACTCAACAGGCACTATTCTATTAGTATTGGGATACTGAAAACTTTCAGTGTATGATTGCTTCAGTTCAGAAAAATCAGCAAAGTTTAATTTCCAATGGGCGTATCGTTCATATGGAATGTCGTAATGAAGTATGGCAAAAGAATCTTGCAAAAAACCAACTATATCTGGCAGTTCATTTAGCAACTCTGCAGTTGGTTCCTTGAAGAACTCGGCGAACAAATTGTACAAGCCTATACGGTGATTTAGTTTACTCATAGATTTCTCCTAAATTAAACTGATAAATGTTGCGGCTGCTAAAACCAAATATCGTAAAATAAAACCACCGAGCAGTACTGCACCTTCGCTAACCAATAGCAGGCTAAATCCGGAATTAAGTTCACTGTCAATTGTGGCTGCCGTCTCATCTGCTGGGTGCAAGCCATTGTTTATAGCAATTACGTTGTGATTTTTGAAAAGCTCATATGCTTCGATAATGATTGGCAATACCAAACCAACTGTTACAAGGCCACCCCAAAAAAGCGGTGACAGCGAACCTGTCAATAATTTTGCAACTGATTGGGCGCCACCATCAATTTTGCCAGCGTTTGATAGTAACGCTATTAAAAGTAAGCCTTCTGCAAGTAAGCATAGTATATGCACCTTCTTGATTGGCATTAGGTTTGCCAACTGTCGTCTGTCAGCGTAAACACCTATTATTATCGCAGCTGCAAAGCCAGTAGATATGCCGGAAACTGTAAATAAAATAGGCAAAATATCATTATGCCAGAACGGGATAGCCTGAGATACTTGCAGCAATAAGCCGGTATAAACTGTAAGTCCAACCGCCATTACGCTTCCGATAATGCGCATGACGGCAGACTGATTTTTTGAGTACAACGCCCGCCATGCAGCATATAAAGTAATTATTTGAAAAGATGCAATTATTAAAGTTCCCACCGACATCATTGAGTTCGGAAAATTCGCCAGTATATAAATAAGGCGCAAAGGATTATGCAGACCAGCCTCTGCATCTACTACAAGAAAAATGGAACTGATAGCCACAAGCGGAAAGCTTAAAATAAGGCTATATTTCCGTATCATTTCTAAGCCTCTATTAGACCAAAATGTTTCAATTATAGTACCGAGCAAGTAAGTACCAGCAGCGATACCAGCCATAAATAAGTATATGGCAACGAGTGTACCCCAAACCATATTGCCACCTCACTCTACGTAATAAATTTTGGGCTTTGTACCTAAATTTGCAGCTAAGGCCTTTGGTTTCTTAGCTGCAATAGCTTTGGCAATTTTACTGTTAGGATCATCTAAATCACCAAAAATTCGAGCGTGAGTAAGGCAGGTGGATACACAAGCCGGAGTCCCACCCTGCTCTACTATTTCTATGCAAAATCGGCACTTATCAACTTCGCCTGTTTTACTGTTTACTGTATTAGCCTGATAAGGGCAAACGGCAACACAATATTTACAGCCAATGCATTTTTTAGAATTAACAACTACAACACCATCTGGTCTAATCTGCCTAGCTTTAGTGGGACATACAGGTGCGCAAGGAGCAGTTTCACAATGATGGCATTGAATAGGGTACACCTTCCATTTTACATTTGGATATTTACCAGTTTCTTTTTCTTCATATCTAATGAAACTATTCTCAGGTGTAAGACTATTTTGCATTTGACAGGCAACCCTGCAAGCAAAACAGCCAACACATTTATTAGTATCAATAAGCATTCCGTAGCGCGGCATTATTTAACCCCCTTACGTACTCGGACAACAGCCTCTGCCATCATACAGTGTCCAGAAATAGGCTCTAAGCGGAATGGAGCAAAGTCATTCATGCTTACGCCAAAGTTTGCTGCAGTCTTTAATCCTTTAGCAAAGCTTCCGTAACCCATAGGTAAAAACACAGCGTCAGGATGTATACGTTCAGTAACTTTGACTTTAATGGATCGCTGTGCTAAATCAGATTCAACTGTTACGTTATCGCCATCTTTTATACCAAGCTCGGCCGCTTTCGATGTATTAATCCATAAACGTTCTAAATTATAATCTTTTGCAATTTGAAGTAAATAAGGATTGTTTGCAGTAGAAGTATGAGATATATGTGCTTGCTTGCCATGGATTAAATAAAACTCGCCTTTTGCCGGCACTGCCAGCGGTGATTCCCAGACGGGAATACCAGGAAAACCGGCATCAACAAAAGCTTGAGAGTAAAACTCCACTTTCTTTGAGGCAGTTTTTAAAGCAGGGAAACCTTCTTTCCACTCTTCTTTTGCCATAACAATACCTTTGTTCTTAAAATCTGACCATTTTATACCTAATGGTTCCAACATAGCTGTATTTAGTTCATCTAGGGTAAAGTTAAAATACTTGCCGACCCCAGACTTATGGGCAATATTAGTAATAATTTCATGGAAAGGGCGTGTTTCTGAGTGTAAAACATCAATAACTTTAGAGCGTACCATTACGCACGGCTTTTTGCCAGCGTACGAACCAACTACTTCATCCCTTTCAAGAAAACTTGTCTCAGGTAATATATAATGGGCGATTTCAGCCATTTCTGACATTTGGATATCAACTACAACTAATAATTCAAGTTTTTTAAGGCCATCTGCCATGAACTGAGGATCTGGATAATTTCTTACCATATTATGCCTATAAACAATACCAGCCTTAACAGTTCCTTCGGCAGCTTTTTGAGCCATTAACTGAGGAATACCGTCTTTTGGCAGCGATAGTGGGAACTTCCCTTTTACTCCGGAACCATCAGCTCGTTCAATTTTTGATTTCGGCGGTTCAGGAAATATATTTTTATTCAAGGAGCCAAATTTTACGTTGACGCCAAAAAACAAGCCGCCTGGTTTGCCAAGGTTACCTAGCAGACCATTAACACATGCAGCAGCTCGCGCAGTCTGACTGCTATTTTGATAACTGCATCCATAAGCGCCTTTCCACGACGGTTCCAGTAATGCTTTAGGCTTGGCCGCAGCTAACTCGCGTGCAATACGTTTAATAGTTGCTGACGAAATACCGGTGATTTCTTCGGCCCATTCGGGAGTATTAAACTCTACGCCTTTTTTAAGTTCTTCAAAACCTACAGTGTTTTTTGCTACGAAATCAGCATCATAAAGATTTTCGCTAATCAAAACATTACTAATGGCTAGTAAAAGTGCTAAGTCGGTTCCAGGGCGTATCGGCACCCATTCACTAGCTAAAGGCATGGTATTATTAAGCCTAGGATCAACAATTACAATTTTCGCCTTTTTATCAGCAGATGAAGTTAGCGAAGCCAATGAAGAAGGACGAATACCTTCGGCGTAGTTACGGCCTAAAAATACAATATATTTAGCACCAGAGATATCTGCACTTGGAACATCTCCCATTGTGTAAGCGTATCCTACATCCCTTCCTGAGCGGCAAGATGTACCGTGAGTCATTACGTTAGGAGAGCCTAATGCATGCATCAATCTTGGCCCATAAAAGCTGTTAGTTGGACGGGGATTATGAGCAAAAAAGATACTGCCAGGACCGGCGGCTGCCGCAATATTCTTTAGTTGGTCACCTATTTCTGAGTAGGCCTGCTCCCAACTAATAGGCTCATATTTGCCTTCGCCTACTCTTTTTAAGGGTTTAGTCAGCCTATCTGGACTATACGGCCAAGCAATGCTGGAATGGCCGCGAGCACATAGTTTGCCTTTTGAGTAAGGATGATCAGGATGTCCTTCTACCTTCCAGACTCTGCTGTTCTTCAAATGGACAACCATACCACATTCATTAGAACACGAGCCACATAAGCTTATTTTAGTCACAGTAGGTGCTGACTCAGCGGCTTGTAACCAGTTATCAAAGCTGAATAATTCACTAGCAGCTACGGCAGAACCTGCAACGGTCACGGCTTTTAGAAATGATCGTCTAGTAAACTTTTTATCCCAAACCAACGACTCCACTCCTTACATAAATATTAAACATAATTATGATTATAGCATAGCATTTAACTATCTTCATTAAAAATCAGCGAAATGGCATTCCTGTTAATATACAGTTCCTTTGAATTCATTATTTCTCCGAATAGGCATTTTCTTTTTTATTCATCTAGGTTTATTGGTTTATGAAGGTCTTTTAAATGTACTGGCACTAATATAAGCACATGATAAGTGCTATAAATTAAAAATAAACCTAGAGCCTATTGAGGTAGACTCTAGGTTTATTTGATTAGTAAAACTAAACACTATTGTGAGTTCGCAACAACAGGTACTTTTAGTATTTGCCCATCGTTAACGCGTGCGTTTTGATCAAGTCCATTAATTGTCTTAATTTCATAAATAATTTCTCTAATATCTTCTTTATTTGTTGAATACTTTGAAGCAATACTCCATACGGTGTCTCCACTTTCTACTTGCACATTTATATAGGCTTTGGCGGGTTTATCTTGTGCTCCAAAAGCCGTACCCAGAAGTCCAATAAAAAGTATTCCAATAATAGCGGATGAAATATAATTGATCTTGATTTTATTATATTTTTTTTCATAATAACTTGACATTTTATTCTTCTGAAATGCTGTAAGATTTGGTCTATTGGCATATTTAGCAACTTTCGGTCTAGACGCAAATCGTATTTGTTCCTGACAATAATAAATGATATCTAAGAAGATATTTACTACTCTATAGAAGATCATATGTAAAAGCCTCCTGTTTTAACAATGGTAGATCTAGTATTCTTATAGCATATGACTTACCAAAATATTTCATTATTTACTACAATTTTACATTTTGCGACATGAATAGTCAAGACTTTTTACCTATATGTAGGACTAGAGGACTATAAAAAGCTATATTCTGTTTAATGATGACTTTAAGGTACAGGTGAAAATCATTTAATCTATGGTTTTATTTATTTCTTAACCAATAAATACTAGCAGCTACCAGAAATATCTGATAGCTGCTAGTGTTTTATATCTTTAGGTAGTTATACAATTATTCGCATCTAGCTGTTTTAGAGCTCCATAGATAAAATTGGATAATTTTTGCCACATGCATCAGTATCCGAGCGATTAACAATACGAAAACCCATACGTTGGTAAAATCCAACCGCATGTTCATTCTGTTCGTTAACATCTACTTTAATTACATTGTATTTTGTGATTGCATAAGTTAACAGTTTCTTCCCAATACCTGTATTTCGCATAGCGGGATCTATAAACAGCATTTCTACCTTATCTCCGTCTAAGCCTATAAAGCCAACAATTTTGCCTGTTCTATCTTTATAACAATACAAATCTATTGCATCGAAATAATTGTTTAAAATTAAAGGCTTATAATAGTTTATATCTTCCTCCGTAATAAAATTATGAGTAGCTCGAACAGAGTCTTCCCAAATCTTGATAAGACATGGATAGTCAGCTTTAGAAGGTTTGTATATTGTAAAATTACTTGTGATCTTTATAAGCGAACTAATTGCAGTATCAGCCATTTTTCGATATCCAGCTACTGAAGGATGTATGCCGTCACAATGCAATGCTGGCTTTAGCTTTGACCCGGTACGATCTGCCATTTCCTTATGAAAATCAATGTAGACGACATTATTGATTATTGCAAATTCCCGGATTTTTTCACGATACTGACTAAGTAATGTTTCCTCAAAGCTATCGTTACAGGGTATTGGGAGACCTATAATTGGCATAATGGAATGTTGCAAAGCTAACTCTACCATTTCTTTGATATTACTAAGAACACAATCAGCTTTTGTGCAGCAATATGCATCATTTGTCCCGCCCATAATTATGACATGCGATGGGTTATTTAAAATAACTTCCTTGGCAAAGCGATTCAGCATCCCAGAAGTGGTATCTCCGTTGATTCCTTTATTGTAATACTCTATTCGAAACTCTTTCGCCGCTATATTAAACCAGGATTGATCTTGTGAGTATGGAAAACCATAAGTTATTGAATCCCCTATTGCAATTATCTTTATAGTTTTAATTTTGGTTCACCTCTTACTGGAAATTTACTACTTAACATTATATATTATAGATATTCTTGTAAATATAAATGGACTAACCTATCGTGAAGAAATAAAAATTCAGGCTTAAACTTAAACTATAACAAAAAGCAAGAGGAGCTGGTTCAGATATCTTTTTGGATCTATCTGAACCAGCTCCTCTTTTAGTAAGTATTATAATAATTACTAAAAGATTACTACACATCACTCGCCAGTGATCATACAATCGTTATTTGTTCCTATTCGACATTTATAGTATTTAAAATTCATTTCCCCAAAATCAAAATATAGTACATTTAATTTTATCACTTTTCTTCTCTCAATTGCATTAGCTTATCTTGTAATTGCTGTAATAAAAGTCTGTTTTCACAAGCTATAAATACAAGCTTTTGATGAGACTCTAAATTCCTTCCATAGCTACTGAGAATAGAATAACTGCCTTGCATTTCGGTGAGTATAATGGCTGCAGCTGCATAGTCCCAAATACTAAGTTTTGCTGAGATATAAGCACTAAGGAGTCCAGTAGCTAATTTACAGATTGCGATCGAAGCAACACCGTATGATCGATGACCACGTATATGGTTAATTAATGCCGAAAATTTGATGTTATGTTCAAGTATGAATCGGTTAATTGTATTAAGACTGCAATCAACTATTGCCTCAGATAAATTTTCGATCGGGGGCTTCCGTTCTAAAGGGAGGTCATTTATCCATGCCCCTTTACGAGTTATGCCCAAGTATAAGTCATCCGCCATTACATCATATACTACTCCTATGTATGGCTGTTGGTTCTTGTACAGTGCAATAGAGACAGCAAAATCCTGACCAAAACTTATGAAGTTGGTCGTGCCATCAATAGGGTCAATAATCCAGGTGTAACTACAATTGCTAGATGCTTCCACAGTATTTTCTTCTGTTATAAAACCATGAGCAGGAAATTCTGACTTAATTTTAGCTACAATAAATTTTTCTATTTCTATATCAAAATTAGTAACTAAGTTACATAGTTCATCTTCTTTTAAAGAAATTTGCTTTTGTCTGGTTGCAACCTGGCGCAATTTTTCGCCAGACTGATAAGCCAAACTCTTCATAAAATGAACATACTTATCTTCTTGGCTTTCAAAATAACTCAGTGTTTCTATAGGGCAAAGCAATTGTCCGAGCTCGGTTGTAGTTCCGTAGTCGCCATGAAAGTCACTGCCGCCAGTTAAAATGAGATTATTTTTATCGGCCAGTTGTTTAATTTTTTCGTGATCATCGGCAGTATGCATCTCATGATATAACTCAATACCGTCGAGTCCTGCGCTAATTAGCTGCTCAACGATGCAATAAGTGCTTTGATAACCCGGATGAGCCAAAACAGCTATACCGCCATCTGCTTTTATAGCCCGTACAGCTTCTGTAACATCTACATATTCAATCTCACCAGCACATATGCCTCTACCCTTAAACAATTCCTCATATAAGGGAGAGTATATGTTGTCCGTATAGCCCTGCTTTACTAGATAGGACATTATATGTTGTTTGTAACTAGCTCTGCCAGCACGTTCCCGATTTATTTCGTCTTTATTTATATTGTAGCCATGAGCTATGAGCTGCTCTATTTGCCATAATGATTTTTGCAGGCGTTGTTCTAAAAGAGGTTGGCACAATTTAGTAATATTAGGTGCTTTTAAATTAAAATTATAACCAAGTATATGAATTTTTTTCCTAGTAATTTTATCTACGGCTGAAATTTCCACTCCAGGTATTACCTTTATACCCATTTTGGTACCTATATAAATAGCTTGCTGCAGACCTTCAACTGTATCATGATTAGTTATAGCTATATGAGTTAGCCCATTTTTCTTTGCAAGGACTAGTGTCTCAAAAATGTTTAACGAACCATCTGATATATCTGTATGAATATGAAGATCTATTTTCATTATTACCTTCCTTTACATACGCTCACCTTTTATCACTTAAGTTTTGCTTTAAGCTTGCTTGAACAAATTTCAAGAATTATTGCAAATGCTAAAATAAAATATGTTATTACCCCTAGTTCACGACTACTAAAATAAAAATTCCCAGCCATAAACAGCTCGTAACCAATTCCGCCTGCTCCCGCTGCTGCCCCCATAGCTACAGCGTTGGCGAAATTAATTTCAAATCGTATAAAGGTCCACGCCATTAAATAGGTTTGTGATGATGGAATAACTGCCTGAAACACAATTTGCCACCAGTTTGCACCGCTGGCCTTTAATGCTTCGATAACACCTTCATCAAGTTCTTCAAAAGACTCTGAATATGTTTTTATCAAATATCCCACACTGTGAAAACTAAGTCCAAGCACAGCTGCGACACTACCTAGGCCAGCAGCTACTGCAAAAATTAGCACCCATAGCACTGTTGGCACGGCTCTAATAAAGGCTACAACCCCTTTTATTAAATCAGATATTAGCTTATTACTCAAATTTCTTGCAGCTAGAAGTCCAAAGAAAATTGCTAAAACCGCTCCAATCATAGTAGTTAAAAAAGCCAAGCCTATAGTTACTAAGACTTGATAGCCGGCTTCAGCTAACGTGAAGTGTGTAGCTTGTGGCTGCGTAAACATAATAATTACATTTTCCGCAGTCTGCTGTAAAGCATTCCAAAAATCCAGCTGTTTATAGTCAAAAGTTAGCACTCCATAAAATGTTAGCAAAGTCAATACGGCAATTGTATAACTAATTATATTCTGCCTTTTGTCAAACGTCTTTGTCCGTATCTGGCCTTGCCGGTCTCGAATTACATGATTATCTAAACATAATTCCATTATAAAATCACCCTTCTTATGTAATTAGAGATATATTCGATGGCGATTATTACAATTATTATCAGCACTACTACCAAGCTGGCACTATTATAATCAAAGCTTTTATAGTATAAGTTGAATAAATGTCCAACACCTGTGCCTGTAAGCATACCGACAAGAGTAGAGCTGCGAATATTGGTCTCTATCATAAACAAAACCCAGCTTATTATCTGTGTAATACTCGACGGCATTATAGCTTGAAATACTACTTGGAAATAGGTTGCGCCTGTCGCCTCTAAAGCTTCGACTGAACTTGTACTTACTTCTTCAATTGTTTCGATAAAGGACCTTGTCAAAAAGCCAAATGTTGCAAAAAATAAGGCAAAATAACCGGAAACTATATTTTGTCCGAACGACAAAAGCAGCACTATGGCCCAAACTGTATCTGGTACATTACGAAAAAATGACGCGATTAACCGACAGGTCATTGTTAATATCAAATTTGATCGTGTGCTCATCAAAGCAAACAACAAAGCAAATATGCTGGCAGTAGTTGTGGTGACTATTGCTAAGAGTACTGTTTCTTTAAGTTTAGATAGTATTGAAGGAAGGTTATCTAAGGATTGGGCATTAGGATAAAAGTTAGCAATCATCCAGGTCATAGCGTTAGGGATAGCCGTTATAGCATCTACTAGGTTAAACTCAGTTATCTGCATAGATGCGGCAGATAGAATAATCAAGAATATAAACATGAGAGTAATATTGCGTTGACGATTTTGGGCAATTTCTATTCCCATTTCTTACACTCCTAATCTATTATTAGTTCGCCCTGCTTCGAGCCATAAATTTCATGAATTGTTTCTTCTTTAAGTTCAGCTGGCACGCCAGCATAAATAATTCGGCCGCCGCGGATTCCAATAATTCTATCAGAATACCGCAAGGCTACATCAACTTGATGTAAGTTGACTAGACATGTTATGCCCATATCACGATTAATATCTTTTAAATAATCCATAATAACTTTCGCCGAACTGGGATCAAGTGACGCTATCGGTTCATCACATAGCACCAGCTTAGGGTCTTGGATCAGCGCGCGGGCAATACCCACGCGCTGTTTTTGACCACCACTCAGCTCATCACAACGTTTATAAGCATGTTCCTGCAGACCAAGTCTTGCTAGAATGCCAAAAGCCTGCACTTTTTCCGCCTCGCTATAACGACCAAGAACTCCGGATAAAGTTGATTTATAGCCCAATCGTCCATGTAAAACATTCTCAATTACACTAAGACGGTTAACAAGATTATAGTGCTGAAAAATCATTCCGATTTTTGTGCGTTGTTTTCTAAGTTCTGTTTTATTCAGTTCTAAAACATTAACGCCATCAAATATAATCTGGCCGCTTGTAGCCTCTATCATGCGGTTAATGCAGCGAAGAAGTGTTGACTTGCCAGCACCAGATGGTCCTATTATTGATACTAACTCTCCTCTATTTACAGAAAAATTGATATTGCTTAGGGCGATTGTATCTTTATATTCCTTATATAGGTTCTTGCATTCTAGTACTGTCATCAATTACTCTCCTTACGTTTACCAGCATCAATTATTTTGTTAGATCGCGTATCGGCTGAAACCAGGCGTCATCGATTTTTACAAATTGCTCATTTTTAGTCTTGCTAAACATGCCAGTAAAGTTTTGGCCTTTTGGAACAAACACTTTAGGATTGTTATTTATCTCTGGTGATGTCAAGGCTGCTAGAATTTTTTCTTGGTCTTCTTTCGACAGCATTTTGGTATTCATAACAAGAGGTGAGTTTAGCACTGGCGTTGATGAAATAACCACGTATTCTTTGCCAATTAATTTTTGGAAAGGCTCCCCTGCCCCTTCTTTAATGGCGTAAACTGCTCCTACCTTATTTTCTTCCCCACTTGTTAGCTTAATATAAGGGCGTAATACCTCATCACAGAATGCGGCCACTTGAACTTTGCCAGTAAGTAGGTTTACTGCTGCACCTTGGTGCGATCCTCCAAACATTACTTCTTTGAAGAATTTATCTTTTCCGCCTTCCATTAGGTCAGCAGCTTTAATATTTTTCCATTTATCGGCAGCAGAAAACTTTTTTACAATACCGGAGCTTGGTACTTTAAAACCTGATGTCGAACTGTTGGAGACAAAAGACATTGTCTTACCTTCAATTTTATCTATTGCATAAGTGTTGTTGCTTTTATATTCATCTTCCGCACCTTTATTTACAGTAAGCCACGAATAATATACAGCATCATTTATTGTGCCTGAAGGACCACTCGACACTACCAATGGCAGAACTGCAGCATTTTTATTATGAGCTTCGACATAACCTTGTGGTCCCAAATATGCTAATGCGGCTTTATTATTAGCTAATGTTTCAACAGTAATAGCGTAGTCAGTTGTTAGCTTATGCTCAACCTTTTTGCCTGTAGCCTTTTCGATAATCTTGCCGATTTCTTCCCGTGCTCCCTTATGTCCTTCACTCGATTCATTAGGCAGCCACACCATGACTATGTCCTTACTTTCAGCAGTGACACCTGCATTTTTAGAACTTCCACAGCCAGTTAATGATGTTAATCCAACGATTGCTAATAAAGCCAGAGCCAATAAACGTTTTTTCATTATAGTTATACCCCTTACGTTTTATTTTTTTTAAACAATATAAGGACTTTAAACCAACTGACCTGCCGAAATATTAAATTGCTTATCACACACCCCCTGCATAAATTCAATATCGTGAAATATTCCCAACATAGTAGTTCCTTCTGCTTTGAGTTGCTCAATAAGTTCTCTCACTTTAACTTTTGAAGCATTGTCCAGACTAGCAGTAGGCTCATCAAGCAGCAGTAAGCGTGGTCGTTTCACCATAGCTCGAGCAATGTTGAGACGTAATTTTTCACCGCCTGAAAAATTAGTGGGATAACTATCCCAGAGTTCTTCATCTAATTCAAAGTGGGTAAGCATTTTAACGGCCTGTTGCCGACAATAATCCTTGGCATAACCCATATCAAGCAAAGCCTGTTCCACTATCTCAATAGCAGTGGTCCGTGGCATTACACTCAGAAACTGTGAAACATAACCGATTTCATAGCGTCGCAGATAGATAATCTGCCTTTCGCTGGCTGCAGCCATATTAATTCGGCCAAATTTTTGCGAATTGTACCATATTTCCCCGTTGCTAGGTGAATAAGTCCGATAAATACATTTGAGGATTGTTGATTTACCGCTGCCGCTTTTACCTACAATTCCAACAAACTCGCCGTTATTTAGTGAAATATTAATTTGCTGGGAAGCATGGATATGCTTGTCTATACTATGGATAGTAAATGATTTACCGAGGTTCTCAATTTCAAGCAGTGCTGTCATTACCTCACCCTTTGTAATGTTTTTTGACAAAACTTGCTGCGTCCAGCAAAAAGTCATTAAAGTTAGCCTTTATCTTGTCATGTGGCCAATCCCACCATCTTATTGCTTCGAGTTTCTCGACAATATCAGGTGAAAACCTTGATCTCACGACTCTAGCTGGTGAGCCTACAACAATTGTATATGGCTCGACATTTCTAGTGACAATTGCACCACTGCCGATAACTGCTCCGTTGCCTATACTAACTTCGGGCATTATTATTGCACCGTGACCAATCCAGGTATCATAGCCGATATATGTTTTACGGCTAGAGCGCTGTTTAAAAAACTCCACGTCATCCACATCGTCGAAGCCATACATTCTGCGTCGATATGTAAAATGATGCATAGTAGGTCTGTACATCGGATGGTCTGTCGGTCCAATACGAACCATAGCAGCGATATTGGCAAACTTCTTAACTTCAGCATTCTGGAGATAGCAAAACTCCATGACATATGAATAATCGTCTAATATAACGTTTTCCAAAAAGCTGTGCTTACCAACCTCCGTATAGCGGCCAAAAGTTGTATTAATTATCGTAACGGCTTGACCAATTTGCGGTTCTATCCCTAATACCATGTCTTCCTCCTACACGCGGTAATGCGTCCGAGTTACTAGTTTTCCGTCAACCAAAACAGCGGTAATGGCAGGATAGTTTTCATCGATCTTATTAATTACAATAATGTCAGCTTTTTTACCCTTCTTTATGGAGCCAATTTCATTGTCCATCTTTACTGCTTTAGCTGGATTAATACTTACAAGATTAAACATAGCACCTAAATCCAAACCATGTTTCTCATGTAGAATAAAAACTGCATGCAGCAGTGAGGCTGGGTAATAATCGCTGCATAAAATATCAATTAGCTGGTGTTTAGTGGCTGTAGCAGCACATAAATTTCCAGAATGTGATCCGCCTAATAGGACATTAGGTGCACCTGCTATTGTGTACATACCCCGGCGCTTAGCTTCTTTAGCAACATCTAAAGTAATGGGAAATTCACTGATAGTAGCACCAAAGTGTTGTACGAGTTCAACTTTTTCTACGGTATCATCATCATGGGATGCTATAGCGATATTCTTTTCGCTAGCCAAGTCTGCGATTTCTTTAATCATCTGAATTGTCAATTTTTCTTTAAGTTGGTTTTTAGCAATAATCCCATCGATCGCTTGGTCAGTTATATCTTTATAGCCCTTTAAGGTAGTGCGGAAAACTTCCAGATCTCTATATTGACCTTGTCCGGGAGAATGATCCATAAAAGAAACCAAATGAACTTTATTCTGGTCTAAATACTGTTTTAGATTTTCTATCTCATCAAAGTTATCGATTTCAAACCGAGCATGAAAACGATGGCGTATTAAATGCTGCCTGTTGTGACTGGCATCAATTAAATCAATTAGCTTTCGGACATTTTTCGCTTGTCTAATTGGTTTAAAGCCAAATTCATCCTCTTTATACAAAGACAGTGAGTGAAACATTGTAGTTATGCCATGCCCAATTAATACTTTCTCGGTTTCGCGTATGCTTAAACCAAAGTCCATTACGCTGGTAGGCCGCGGAGAAGCCATAGTCTCAATAAAATCAGCATGGATATCAATAAAGCCTGGTGATATATAACCGCCATTAGCATCAATAACATTTCGACAAAGTTCATGGCCAATTGTCCCGCTTGGAAATATCCCTTCAATTAGCCCATCCCTGATAAGCACTTCATGACTTTCCAATATTGCATCTTCGGTAACTACCTGGCCATTAGTAATTAAGTACATATATACCTCCCATATATTACAGCAAGGAATACACTAGTTGTTGAGTATAAGGGTGCTGAGGGTCTTCTAATATTTGATCAGTCAAGCCAGTTTCTACAATCCGTCCGTTAAGCATAACTATTGTCCTATCTGCCAGCATTCTAATTACTGCCAAATCATGTGATACAACGATCATGCTTATATTAAGTTCACGCTGTATTTGCTTAATTAAATCAAGGACATTAGCTTGAACTGATAAATCAAGGCCTGTCGTTATTTCATCTAGTAGTAGAATCGGCGGGTTATTGCTTAATGCTTTGGCGATTTGAACTCGTTGCTGCATACCGCCTGAAAAATTATGCGGAGGCTCTTTCATTCGAAACAATGGAATATTTACATGAGTTAATAGCTCTTTTGCTCTGTTAATCATGCTTTCAACGTCACGATTTCCGGCGGCTATAAGTTTCTCGGCAATATTGCCTATTGATGAAAAATTCATTTTTAAACCGTAAATGGGGTTCTGATACACTTTGCCTAACCAATGATTGCGAATATAACGTTGTTGCTGCGCTGATTGCTTAAAAAGATTATCGCTACCATCTTTATAGCCTTGCAGAAATACTTCACCACTTGTAACCGGTTGGTCAAAGTACAAACATTGCATCATGGTCGACTTGCCGCTACCGCTTTCACCGACTACACCTAGTATTTCGCCCTTATATACATCAAACGATATATCCCTACAGGCATAAATAGTACCGCACATAGGACAATAGTTTTTTTCCAGCTTGCTTTCATCTAGTTCATGACATTTGCCACAGCCATTACCAAATTGCTTGCGCAGTCTTTTTACAGTTAATATTGGGGCTTCAAAGTCATTCACTTAGTTACCTCCGTTCAATCTCATCAAGCAAAAACTGGCATCATTGCATTGATAAGAGGCTGTTTCGGAATTATCATCAATAATCTCGTCCATATAAACTCCCTCTGCTCCACACAGACGGCATGTTTTATCCTTAAAACCTTCAACTTGAAAAGGATAGTCATTAAAAGCCAAGGAAACAACTCTTGTATATGGTGGTATAGCATACACCTTTTTTTCTCGGCCAGCACCAAGTAGAATAAGTGCTTTACTTTGATTCATTTTAGGATTGTCGAATCGAGGGATTGGACTAGGTGCCATTACATATCTATCCGCCACAACTACCGGATGATCGGCTCCTGTGGACATTTGACCGTATTTAATAATCTGCTCAAATAACATAAGCCAAGCTCCGCTATATTCGTTTTCGGCATGCAGCCTTTTGGTAGTAAACTCACTGGCTTCTACCGTGCGCAGCGGTTCGGGAATAGGTACTTGCAAAATTAAAATCTGATCGCTATTAAGCGGTATCTCTGGTATGCGATGGCGCGATTGAATCAAACTTGCCGACTCAGTATCATCAGTTAAATCAACACCTGTTGTCTTAGCAATTAAATTTTTGATATTGACAGCATTTACCGACTCATCAGAACCTTGATCGATTACTTTTAATGTATCGTCTTTGCCAATAAGTGATAAAGTTAACTGCAGCCCGCCAGTCCCCCAACCACGGCCAATTGGCATTTCACGCGATGCAAATGGAACCTGATATCCCGGTATTGCAACAGCCTTGAGCATTGCGCGACGAATTTCGCGCTTTGATCCTTCGTCAAAATAAGCATAGTTGTATTTAATCTTCATTACCTGCTCCCTCTTTGTCACGAGTTTTACGCACACTATCAAGCTTTGACTTGAAAGTAACATAATGAGGAAGTTTTAAGTGTGAAATAAAACCGGTAGATTCAACACTATCAATATGGAACAGAACAAACTCTTCATCCTGAGTTGGATATTTAGGGTTGTCGGTTTCCAAGCATAAATCCAACATACTCATGGCTATGGACTTAGTTTCATTTTGGCCGAAGCAAGCTCCATAGCCTATTTCTAATTGCAGTTGACTATTATCAGTATTATTGTTAGTACTTCTAGCAACATAAGTTTCGACTTCGGTTATTTGAAGTTGACCTAGATAAAAGCAATCATGATAATTGCCATCCCCTAATGGGTTATCAATGTATACTTCGACGTTACCAACACGTAGCTCGCCAACTGTAGGATGCAAATCACCGTAGCCCCGCAAAGCAGCATATCCCAACGATGTTACCGCACCTGTCTGTCCGCGGCTCAGCATTTGCAAGCGCTCGCTCCTTACAGTCGGGAACTCCAGATTCTTTTTTGTTATATCCACAGGTTCATTGTCATCATCTTCATAACTGCTGATAAGTCCTTCCTGGCGCAGATATTCCGTTACCTTAGGTAATTGATTGAGGCAAATGTCACTTTGTTCAACGCCGCCCTGCCTTGCTTCAAACTCAGTCAGCCAAGCCTTTACATCGTCTAAATATTCATCATCTAGTGAAAAATCTATTAAGCGATGAGTATAGTCGTAAGCTGCTCCTAATATTTGGCCGCCTTGAATATCCTTGAAGCATGAGGATATCCGTCGTTCAACATGCATATTTTGTGTATCAATAGTGTTTGAGTAGTGTTTGCGCGGCAGAGTGGAACGATATGCCCTTAATAAGAAAACAGCTTCTTCTACACTGCCTTCAGCTTGCTTAATCGCTATTGCAGCACTTTCTCTATTATATAGACTACTTTCCGACATAACTGTATCAATCAGGCCACGCATGCCGCCTTCAATATCTTTAACATTTAAAACTGTTTGGTTCTTAAGACGTTCAAACTTCAATCTTTTTATCGATTCATCAATGGCAAGTGTTCCGCCTTTTACTGCAACATAACCCATTATTACCCTCCCTGATACGCAATCTTTGTTGTTCTGGGCAAGCAGATTATATTGCCTGTTCCATCAACGATAATCATGTCTATGCCAAGAGGAAACTCAATGTTCTTCTCCATCCGCTTGCCAATCCAGTCTAAGCTGCCTGACACACTGACGTAACTTTCCCGCTCAATTCCCGGGCCTGTCAGTACAAGCTGTTGTGCTGCGAAAATTTCTTCGACTTCCATAATTAAAGTGGCAGATTTATGAGGATCAATTAATGTACCGACCTTCGCTTTGCCACAAGCTTTTAACAGCTCTAATTGATCAGCCGTCTTGGTGACTATTATATAGTCAGCTTGCTGAATTGCAGTGTTCTTAGCATATGTTAGCTGGTTTATCTTTTTTACTAGCTGGTTACCGTTCAACGCCATCAGGTCAAACGATACCTCTCCGTCCAACACTGTAAACAGAACTGTCAGCAAGTGGCTGCTAATATCAATGTTGATATCTATCTTTTGACTTTCAGTGCTGATATTCTCAATCAAACCAGGTCTTGACATGCAGTTAAGTAATTTACGAAATACGCTTTGTATGTCATGTGTCATATCTAATTCCATTGAGCGATAACCTACTTTCTATTCATCCATAGTCTCAAAACTAACTTTTGTTTTGAGTATTTTGCTTGTACGGAATTTAATATTTTCATTAATATGCTGTCGCTCTGTTTGTAGTTTTTTTGCCCACCATGCCGTTTCGGGTAGAGCAGCATTATAGGCTGCATCAATCACTGCCAGGTAGTAGGCTAGATTTTCATTTGTGCCTATTACTATCCCTAGACCCAAGTGTCCGTTTATTTCTACTTTTGCTTCAACTACTATTACCTCACCTAGATAAAATAATGATCGCTTAGCATTTTCACGCATCTTAAGCATAACTAAGCCATTATTGGGTTGTTCAATAACATTTACGGCGTAGCTTGCCTCAATCTCACTTGCTAATTCTTTAGCTAACTGCGGTGAGCCGTCTACTAGAATTTGGGTTCTTTCTCGTCTGTTCATGGCTTGCCCCCCTGTCAATGTCAGTATAACTTGTTGCCAAGTCAGTACAAGTAAAGAATATGTTAAGTTTTGTTAAGATCAGGTTAAATAAATAAGCCTTAAAGCTGAGGATTAGACAGCTTCAAGGCTTATTTATTCAAGAGATTACATATTTAAAGTAATCTCCACGATATTTTATTCTTGTATATTCTAAAATCTGTCCGGTATTATCATCCATGCAATTTGTTTCAATCGTCAGTAAAGGTACAAGACTCTCGCACTGTAATAGTTTACGCTCTTTATGATTAGGGTAGGTTATGCTTAAAATGCTTTTACCAGTAGCAAAGCTTGTATAGCCAACTTTTCTATAATAAGCAAACATTGATAAAATCTCTTTGCCGTCAGTAGCAATATTTTTGAACAGGCATTGAGATACATAGGATATATGTAGCGCTACTGGTTTACCATCAATAATTCTCAGTCTACCAATTTTATAGACATCAGTATCTACGTCGACCCTTAATTCTCTATAAACATATTCATTGTAGCTGATTTTTTTTAACATAATTTGCTGTGTCATTAGAGCATAACCGTTTTCCAGCATTTTGCTTGTAAAACTCTCGTTACCTGATATAACCAGCTCTATCTTCTGTCGCCGAGTTTTTACATACCGTCCCTTGCCTTGAACTGAATAAGTATATCCCATTGCATCCAGCTTCTCATATGCTTTGCGAGCAATAATACGCGGCACCTGCATAACTTCAGCTAGCGTGTTTTCAGAGGGAAGTTTTTCGTCCTCATTGTAAGTACCTCTAGTAATATCATTGATAATTTTATCGACTATTAAATCCTCAGGTATCATTATTTCCCTCCACGACAAAATCAGCAATATATTAGTCTTAATTGTATCATATTTTTTAAAGGTTAAATGTTATAGAAATGTTAAATAGTTGATATTCTTAACTAGTATAAAGACTGAATAATTAATGATATTTTATTTATAATATGATCTATTTCTAAAGATACAAAAAGAGCAAGACATTAACCTTGCTCTTTTCTCAAGACTAAATTTTGCTTATAAAATCTAGTTGCTATAACTCGCTTTTTAAAATACTATTAGCTATGGTTCTCTACGCGTAAGTAAACATAAGCACCGATCATATCGCAATCGTTATTAAGCTTCGGCTCGGTAGTAGCTTCTATAATAGTGTACTCTTTATCGGCGATTGTAATAATAGTTCCCTCAAGCTCTTTAATTTCATCGTGTTCAGGTAAAGCAAACGAAGTGTCTTCCTCGTTTAGCAGCTCTTCTCCGGTAAGTTTGTCGATAACAGTGATAAACGTAGTCAAAGATTCCATGTTAGCATCAACTCCTTACATAGTTAAACTTGATCTCTTATATCTTGATAATAGTATGTAGTTTAAGATATTCTATTCAAAACTTTATCTTTTTTTATAATGATTTGCTTACAGAGTATCACCAAAACGTCAATAGATTCTTTTCCAAAATCTTTTTCGCCACCTCGGGCTAATGAATAAGCCTCATCTATAAACAAGATGCCCCCATAGGACTTTTTTAACTGTTCGCGAGTTTTTTGTGCTGTGTGTCCTATGTATTCTCCAACTAAATCTGCTCTTTCTACTTCAATTAGATGTCCATGAGATAATACACCCATTTCACGAAGTATTTTGCCTAATATTCTCGCTACAGTTGTTTTACCAGTCCCTGGATTTCCTTTAAAAATCATGTGCAAAACAAGAGGTTCTGTTGCTAGACGCTCTTTTTCTCGTCGTTTTTGGATTTCTATAAATGCATAGATCTCACGAACCAACCTTTTTACTTCCTTAAGTCCGATTAAACTATCTAATTCACGTAATATCTCATCGATTCTATTCTGGTTATTACAACCTTCTGAAGTTGTAGTTGGCAAAGCTAAGCTATCCATTTCTCTTAGTGCTTTAAAAGCTTCAGTTGCTGATATATCTCCTTGCTCTAGTGCCGAAATGACGTCCTGAGGCCAAATATAAGCCATTTTTCTCACCTCATAAGGTTATGGTGGTATATAGTATACGCATTTGTGTAGTGAGGGGTGATTATTAAAAGGAATAAATATAAGTAAACGGTTTTTAATTCCTATATAACATGAAAAATCCGCATTTTAGCAATGCGGATCTAAAAGATTTTATTTTATAAAGTGTGGAACTCGGTTTTCAAAATATACTAATTTAAGGTTACACATTTCTGCAATGTTCATAGCAATATTAAAATTTTTCCCTATATCCTCTGGTTTATGAGCATCAGAACCAGCTGTAGCGATTCGTCCCCCAAGAGCATAAAATCTCTTGTATATCGGAATTAAGGCTTCTAGTGTAGCCGGGTCAGCTATACGCCGTGTATTTATTTCAATAGCTTTCTGGTTTTGTGCCAAGATTTTAAGTACTTTATCAATTTTTTCACTATATTCATTGTAATATATTTCAGGGTTTTCGAATCTTGCATAACGAGCTATATAGTCAATATGACCAAGCGAATCTATAAAATCATATGTCTTTAAGCAGGAAATCATTGAGTCAAAGTATTGATGATACACTTCCTGCTTGCTTCGCATATGGTAAAAATCTTCGTTATAAATATCTATATTATCAATTACGTGTATTGAGCCAATAACGTAGTCGAACTGATTATTCATAACTATTGTGCTATTATCAGCTATACAATCCTGACGCATTCCCAATTCTATACCAAGGTATAAATTCTCACTACGGTACTTTTCGTACTCATTAAAGTAGTCGGTTATATCAAAGACAAATGCGTCTGGTTCTGGGTAGGCCAAATCCATATGCTCAGTAACAGTTATAGCAACCCCAAGTTCATTAGCTTTTTGTAGTGCTTGATTAATTGTCATTTTAGAATCGGATGAAAATAAAGTGTGTATATGCGTATCGACAATCATAAATTAGCCTCCTTAGTTTAATTTACCCATATTTTAATTAATTTTGATTATATGCAATAAAGCACTCACTTAAAATGAGTGCTTTGAGAGTTAATACAATAAGTAGTTTGTATTATAGACCCGAGGTGCCGTTTCTTCGAATGTTCAAGACCCGCTTCTCTGAGCAGGTGGGCATCCTAGATAAGCTTTTGCCTTCCCTGTAAAGGGCATGACGGCTGCATTAACATTGGACTCCCTATATCAATGCGTAGGTTGAACATTGTAAAGATGACGCACCCCTCAGGAGTTTTACAGTGATATTATGATAGCATAACTGTATTAAAACATCAAGTTAGACAGACTCTCTAAACAAGTTTAACACAAAGTAAAACTGCCTAGGTTTTAAACCTAGGACAGTTGTTATTGCTTTTCAGTTTTTGAATCTTCTCTTTTCTCGTAATGATTATTTAACGCTCGGAAGGGCGTAATTGTTGATATAGCGTGCTTATATACTAACTGCTGTTTGCCGTCATTTTCAATAATTACTGTAAAATTATCGAACCCCTTAACAGCTCCGCGAAGTTGGAAACCGTTAACAAGGTAAATTATTACAGGTACATTTTCTTTGCGAACTTGGTTTAAAAAGCTATCTTGTAGATTTATTACTTTAGTTGTCATGAATGAAACCCCTCCGGTTATTTTCTTCTCTCTGTATTTTTAATTCTACTCAAGACAAAACTTTCCTGCAATCTTTCTGTAAATAATTTCCAAAGTATCTTCATATTGATCTACATTACTAACATCAAACCACTCAATATATTCCATTCTGCGATACCAGGTAAGCTGACGTTTAGCAAAATGTCTTGTAGCTTTTTTAATATTGTCAATTGCGGTGGTCAAATTCACCTCCCCATTAATATAAGACACTATTTCTTTATAGCCAATTCCCTTCATTGCCTGACAGCTTGCAGGGACTCCACTATCTAGCAGATTCTGAACTTCTTCAATTAGTCCATTATTAACCATAATATCTACTCTATTATTAATTCTCTCATAGAGTAGTTTGCGATCCATATTCAATCCAATAACAATGGCATCATATATGAACTTTTCATCATCAGCGGTTTTCTCCTGAGATATATTTTCACCGCCAACATGGTATACCTCTAAAGCTCTAATAATCCGTCTTGTATCATTTGGGTGGAGTCTTTCGGCTGTTATTGGATCCACTTTCTTTAATAAGCTATGTAAATGATCATTGCCAAATTCTTTAGAAAGCTTTTCCAAATTATTTCTAAAGCTATCATTTGCTGGAGTGATATTGAATTTATATCCTTCTAGCAGCGCCTTTACATAAAGACCCGTGCCACCTGCTAGTATTGGAATTTTATTGTCACAATTTAGTTTAGATATGCTGTTGCTGGCTAGTGCCGTAAACTTAGTTACACTAAAATCTTCATAAGGCTCTAAAATATCAACTAAATGGTGTGTTATGCCTGCGCGTTCTAAGATACTAGGTTTGGCTGTACCAATGTCCATTCCACGGTAAACAAGCATCGAATCACCTGAGATAATATCGGTATTAAGTCTTTTAGCCAAATCAATGCTAAGGTTAGTTTTTCCAACAGCAGTGGGTCCTAGTATGGAGATTACCTTGTCCATAGTTCCCCCCCTGTCTCAATGACGCCATAACGTACACTACTATATTTACCACCAATGCTGGTTTTAATTCCCAATTCAGAAAAGACCTTGCTGTGCTTTGTCTCCTTTATAACTACGCGCTTACGTGCAATACGTTTTGCTTCTTGGAGCGATTTAATCGCAAGTGGTCTGTTATCTGCAAGAAAACGCAGCGGCTTGATATTTGAGCTGCTTTTTACAGGATGTCGAAACATTGGGTCAAAATAGACAATATCAAAGGAATTATCCGGCAGGGAAGTAAGATAATTGTGGTAATCAGCGTTGATTACGTTAATTCTCCGTAAAGCTAAATTTAGGGCATCATTATCCAAGCAATAGTTTTTAAGTCCGTGACTAGTAATTAACGAAACAATTGGTGAAGCCTCTAATCCAAAGACCTTTCCTTTGCTACCACAAACGTAACTGGCAACAATAGCATCAGTTGCTAACCCTAGTGTACAGTCAAGTAGTGATAATCCAGGAGCAAGCCCCATAGAAGTTACCATATGGTCATCTTTACCATTTATGAGATTTTTTATACGCAGCTCTGCCATGCTGGGGTGGAAAAAAAACTCTCCGCCAGAAGTATGAGCAATTATCTTGTTTTTTGCTACAACTATGATTATTTCAGTTTTATATTCAGATTTAATTGCTTCCAGAGAGCCTTTACGGGATACGTAATGTAATGCTAATTCTTCAGCAATACTACGACCTAACGACTCGGCTTCGATGGTTGGGTTATTAGCTGTTGTAACTACGCAGTTCACTTAATCACCTTATTAAATTACAGATTTCTAAGTTCTTTTAAACATTTTTTCTAGATCGCGAGGACTAAATTTTACTATTGATGGTCTACCATGAGGGCAGGTGTACGGAAGGGATGTAGAGCATAGTTCGCTAATTAATGCTTGAATTTGTCTCATATTTAAAGAGTCTCCAGCTTTAATAGCTGCGCGGCAAGACGCTATCTGCAGACAACTATGGCGCAGTTCTTGCGCTGATGGTGTATGTAACTCATTAACAGCTTTTAATATTTGCCTAACTATACTTTCAGCTTCTGATAAAGGTGTGTCTGCTGGAACTTCATTTAGTCTCATTGTATTTGGACCTATTAGCTCAATGCTGAATCCTAGGCCATAAAATAATTCATTGTTATCAGTTATAGTATTACATTCGGCCTCATCGAAATCCAAAAATAATGGAACTAGCAGCTGTTGGGCTGGAATACGTTCAGATGTTTTACATAAACGATCATAGAGAATTCTTTCATGAGCGGCATGCTGATCGATTATGTAGAGACCGTCATTATTAAAAGCAATGATATAACAATTATTTATTTGTCCTAATGGGTAAAGCTCGAAATTTGAATCGTCAATATCTATATCATTATTGCACTCCGAGTTTTGTTGACTATTGAAAGCATCTGCAAATGAATCAGTGCTAATTAATGTTTGTGCACTTGTAAACGAAATAGGAGTCTCTAAAAAAGATGTTAACGGCTGTTGCATCGGTGTAGAACTATAAATACTTGGAGTTACCTGGGGCGGCTTGGGTGCCGGCTGCTGAATAGGACGAGCAATAATATTAGAACTAACAGTTGCTGCAATTTGACTCGGTGTTTGTGTTAAAGTTAGTGAATCTTTAACTGATCTATAAACAGCTTTAAACACAGAACTTTCGTCGGCAAATTTTATCTCAGCTTTTTGCGGATGCACATTGACGTCGACAGTATTGGCGGGAACTCTAATATTAAGCACTGCCAAAGGATAACCGCTTTTCGGAAGCAAAGAATGATAGGCATTATCTAAGGCTTTTGCAATTGAACGGCTATTAACTACTCTTGAATTAATAATATAAGTTTGCCATTGACGGCTGCTCTTTAATATTGTTGGTTTTGATAGAAAACCTGATATTTCAATATCATCTTCCGAAAAATAAATTGGAAGAAGCTCTGAACTAACTTTGCTGCCGTATAGGCTAGTTATTGTATCAAATAATTGGTTATTTCCAGGAGTAGAGAGTACGATCCGGCTATTGTTAATTAGTTTAAAGGCAATATTAGGATGTGATAACGCCAATTTAACAATAATATCATGAATGTGAGAACTTTCTGATGCAGGTTTTTTTAAAAATTTTTTTCTTGCTGGCGTGTTGAAAAATAAGTTTTGGATAATTATTGTAGTACCTATATTTCCGCCAGCCTCACGTTCATCAGTGATTACTCCGCCTTCGACTTCGACATATGCTGCAAGGTTCTCATTATGAGAACGTGTAGTTAGTGAAAAGTGTGAAACCGATGCAATTGTGGGGAGGGCCTCTCCTCTAAATCCTAAAGTATGGATACGAGATAAGTCGTCTATGTTATGAATTTTACTTGTTGCATGACGTAATATAGAACGACTAGCGTCTTCCCTGCTCATTCCAATTCCATTGTCAGTAACGCGTATATAGCTTATACCGCCATCAGCTATTTCAATTTCGATTTTATCACTATGAGCATCTATTGAATTTTCGATTAACTCTTTAACAACTGAAGCCGGACGTTCGACTACTTCACCGGCTGCAATCTTATTAGCGGTATTCTCGTCTAAAATTTTAATTATACTCAACCTTGTCCAACCTCCCTCTTTGCCTGGGTTTGCAAACGAAACAATATATTTATTGCTTCAAGTGGTGTGGTAGACATTACATCAATTGCTAATAATTCATCAGTTAATGATGATCCAAACAAGGATAGTGAAGATGCATTGTTCGGGTTTTTTATGTCATCGTTTGGAGTAGGCTGTACCGAATGAGTTTGTTCTAATTCATCAAGAATTTCAGTAGCCCTTTCAATCAGCTTTTTTGGTAAACCGGCTAACTGTGCAACATGAATGCCATAGCTTTTATCAGCGCCTCCAGAAATGATGCGCCTCAAAAAGACAACCTCTTTACCGCGTTCTTTTACTGCAACGCTAAAATTTTGAACACCTTTATAGTGATCTGCAAGTACTGTTAGCTCGTGATAATGAGTTGCAAAAAGTGTTTTAGCTTTCACTCGATCTTTTATATATTCCAATACAGCGCGCGCAATACTCATACCATCAAAAGTACTGGTGCCGCGTCCAATCTCGTCAAGTATTATTAGACTCCTATCCGTAGCATGCTTTAATATTTGGGCGACTTCGTTCATTTCAACCATAAAAGTACTCTGCCCAGAGGATAAATCATCACTTGCTCCAACTCTAGTAAAAATACGATCAACTGGTGAAATGCTTGCTTCTCGAGCCGGAATAAAACTGCCGGTTTGAGCCATTAGCACCAATATAGCTACTTGTCGCATATAAGTTGATTTTCCTGCCATATTAGGTCCAGTGATTATCATTATTTCACTATCAGTATGGTTGAGCGATGTATCATTTGGAACAAATAATTCACGTTTTAACAGGCGTTCAACAACAGGGTGTTTGCCATCTTTAATGGATATCTGACCATTAGTCACTATATTTGGCTTGCAGTAATTATGCCGTGAAGCTGCTTCAGCGAGGCTAATTATGATATCGAGATGAGCAATACCACGCCCAGTCGATTGAATTTCTCTGATATTGCTTTTGATAATATTTCTTATATCAGTGAAAAGCTGATATTCTAAAGAAACTATTTTTTCTTGTGCACCTAACACTTTTGTTTCAAAATCCTTTAGTTCCGGTATTATATACCTCTCTGCATTTGCTAGTGTTTGCTTACGAATATAGCTATTCGGAACTAGTGTGCTATGAGTATGAGTAATCTCAATATAATAACCAAAAACTTTGTTATAGCCAATTTTAAGGGACTTTATTCCTGTCCTCTCTCTTTCAGCTGCCTCTAAATCCTGAATCCATTGTTTGCTATCTTTTGCTATACTTCTTAGCTCATCTAATTCTGAATGATATTCAGGCTTAATTAGGCCGCCATCACGCAGCGAAATTGGCGGTGTTTCGTTAATTGAACTATCAATCAACGAAACAATATTTTGATGTGGACTGATTAGTGACTTTATTTCAGAAGTCAAGCGAGCATCAAATTGGCATAACATATCCTGTAAGGCCGGTATTATAGCAAGTGAGTTCTTGAGAGCGATTAAATCGCGAGCGTTAGCCGTCCCTACTTCTATTCTGGTAAGAATTCGTTCAAAGTCGTACACATACGACAAAAGGTTTTGTAACGCTTGGCGCGTAGAAGGTTTTTCTAACATCTCTGCTATCGCTTCTTGTCGTTTAATAATTTTGGTATGTTGAAGAAGTGGATATTCAAGCCATTTTCGTAGAAGACGTCCGCCCATTGCAGTATTAGTATAGTCAAGAACACTTAATAGAGTATCTTTTTTAGAGCCATCGCGCATATTTCGAGTGATTTCTAAGTTTCTAAGAGTTGATGCGTCTAATACTAGGCTGTCGGCAGAGTTTATATATCCCAAAGTGTTTACATGTGATAAATCTGTTTTGATTGTCTGATGCAAATAGTACAGTAATATACCAACAGCCGTGCGTGAACTAAGTTCTTCGGGCAAAACATTCGAGGAAAAATGCTGATTTAATAAACTGGAAATAATTTCAGTGTTAAAATCAGAAAAAGGAGTTATTGTGCATTTAGAAAGTCTATTGTCGACAAAGGCATATATATCATCAATGTTTTCAATCTCCCCACCGATAACAAGCTCAATCGGTGTTAGTAAATACAACTGATCACAGACTGCTTGGATACGGTGAGTGCCTTGAAATTGGGCCCAAAGACATTCTCCTGTTGAAATATCAGTTGCCGCAATAGAAATTATTTTATTATGTTCATACAAAACTACCAGATAATTATTATGTTTATCAGGTAAGAGTGTTTCTGATAGTACTGTGCCAGGAGTAATTACCTTTACAACTTCTCTGCGTACAATCCCTTTTGTCTGTTTAGGATCTTCCACTTGCTCGCAGATAGCAACTTTAAATCCCTTGTTAATTAGTTTTGCGATATAGTTTTCAGCAGCATGATAGGGTATTCCACACATTGGTACTCGGCTATTTTGTCCGCCGTCGCGTGAAGTTAATGTAATTTCAAGCTCTCGAGATGCTACTTCAGCATCATCAAAGAACATTTCATAGAAGTCACCCAATCGAAAAAATAGAATTTCATTAGGGTGGCTGCTTTTAATTTCTTTATATTGCGCCATCATTGGGGTACAGCTGGCAACCATTGTCTGTTCTCCTCTTCCTGAAAAATACATTTATATATCTAAACCAAGCTACCTTTAAGAACCCAAGTTTGGGCAGTTTTTATTTCTACCTGGACTAGTTGTCCAATTTTTTCTATTCCGACTTTTTCCCAGATTACAATTTTGTTTGTGCGTGTCCGCCCCATTAGTTTATTATCGTCCGACTTGCTAACACCCTCAACGAGCACTTCCACAATGCGATGTTCAAGCTGTTTATTAAGGTGCAAGCTAATTTCATTTTGCGCTTCCATTAGCTTCTGCAGACGTGCTTTCTTTACAGCTAAAGGTATTTGTTCTTCCATTGTTGCAGCAGGCGTACCTGAGCGTTGTGAGTATAAAAATGTATAAGCGGCATCATACTTAACTTTCTTGATAAATGCCAGTGTCTCTTCAAATAATTCTTCGGTTTCCCCAGGAAAACCTACAATAATATCAGTAGTTATGGATGCTTCAGGCATTAGACTTCGAATTTTTTGCACTAAGTCGAGATAGTATTCAGTGGTGTAGCCGCGATTCATTCGACTTAGTATCGTGTTGCTTCCTGATTGAATAGGAAGATGGAATTGCTCACATATGTTTTTGCTGTTACGAATGGTATTGATAACCTTTTCGTTCATATCTCTTGGATGTGAAGTCATATAACGAATCCGTTCTATGTTATTAACACTATCTACAGCTTTTAGAAGGTCAGCAAAATCGCCTTCTTCACTATCTTTACCATATGAGTTTACATTTTGACCCAGAAGTGTTATTTCTTTAAATCCTTCTTCACCTAATTGGTTAATTTCCTCGACGATATCTTTTATAGGACGGCTGCGTTCTCTACCGCGTACATATGGAACTATACAGTAAGTGCAAAAATTATTACACCCGTACATAATTGGAACCCAGGCAGAAATTTGTCCTTTTCGGACTGTTGGAACATTTGGCGCTAAACGCTCCGCTTGGTCCCAAACTGCGAGAACTTTACCTTTAGACTCTTCAATCTCTTTGATATGATCTACTAATGTATGGACGTTATGGGTGCCCATAACTAAATCAATATGTGGAGCTTTTTTAAAAAGTTCGTCACGATCCTTCTGAGCCATGCAGCCCGTTATGCCAATTATAAGGTTAGGATTTACTGACTTGAGGCGCTTAAGCTCACCTATTTTGCCGTATATTTTCTTTTCGGCACTTTCTCTCACACAACAAGTGTTAATTAGTATTATATCAGCTTCATCTAACTTATCGGAATATTCATATCCAATACTTTTGAGCTGCCCGGATAACCTTTCTGAATCATTTTCATTCATCTGACAGCCGTATGTTATAGTAGTGAAAAACTTTTTATTTTCTGATTGATTAGATTTTTTGTTTGTATCTAAATTTTCGGTCATAATCATCTCTCCTAATAATATCTATTGGTATTATATCTTAAATATGGATTACAAACAAATATTAGACTAATAACGATAGTTCATATAAGATACAGAAAATGAATAAATACGCACTTTAGTGCGTATTTCTAGTGTGGTTATCCTGTTTATTAGAAAGATATTGCTGGTTTAGAGCCTGCGCGAATTCGCTTGCATCATCAAAGTAGTCAAATTCAAAGGATTTACCGGAAATAAGATCTTTTACTAAAACAGTTTCATCTGTATCCATAACTATATAGCGCATTTTGCCCTCCAATTAAGTTATAGAGTTAGAATATCAAAAGTAAGACATTTTATGCGTTGGTGGTAATTTATTTCGCCTGTTCGCCACTAGTCTTTTTTGATTTTATTAGACCGACTAATGTTTTTATCCCAATAGCTATAATAAAAAGGCCAAAGCCTGTTCTTAGAAAATAAGTAGAAACAGTTTGAACGAGACTAGCACTGATAAGTGCTCCAAAGATTGCGCCAATTGAAACATAAATTACTATTTTAAAATCAATTAAGTTTTCTTTTTGGAGGCGCCATACTCCTGCTAATGCCGTAGGAATAATCACCACCAAGGAAATACCCTGTGCGGTATGCTGATCAATGCCTAAAATAAAGTACATTGCCGGTATCAGTATAACTCCTCCGCCAACTCCTAATAGACCACTCAATACACCAGCAGCTAGTCCAGTCAATATAATAACAAGTATAGTAATCAAAGCATTACCATCCTTATTCCAATAGTAATGAGCAGTAATCCAAACACTAATTTAAGCTGATTAGCCGATATCTTAGTCATTAGCTTTGCACCCAGCATCGCTCCTGCTGAACTACCTATAGCTAAATATACTGCCTCTCTTAACTGAATATTACCATGAAGACCGTATATTATGCTACTGATTAGTGCGGTAGGCACAATTATAGCTAGCGAAGTTGCGTGAGCTTTATGTTGAGTAAGATTTAGAAAATGAGTCATCGCAGGTACAAGTATAATACCTCCTCCTACCCCAAGTAAGCCACTCAATATACCGGCAGATAAACCAATAAACAATAGTTTAACCTTTTCACTCATAGCTTTTTTCCATATCTAAATATGGGTGGTTTTCCGAATTGTAGCTACGATATTTATCATAAATTATTCTGAGTGCTGTTATTATTGCTTTTTTAGCATTGCCTTGATATATTTTATCGATAAGATTTGACAATTGGTCAGGACCGTCAGTAAGATTATGACCAACCAAAGCAGCTGAAACATGCTTTCTAGCAAGTTGAGTTGCTAAAGTGCAATCAGCTTCAACTATTTTTCCTGTGTCCATATTAACTAAAACAATTACACCAATAATTTTATAAAGCTCACTCGCAGTGATTCCTGTAGGCAGCTTCGCATAACCAGAGAATAATACTAAGTTGGGATCCACCATTGCCTTCCTCCTGTTAGTCTATACTTAGACTTTTTACTGCGACATTTACTTCTCTAACGGTTAAGCCAGTCATTTGTTCAACCATTGCTTTGACTCTAGTTTGCGTCTGTCTAACTATATCCCATATAGAAATTCCATATCTTATGGTAACGTCTAAACTTATAGAAATTCCTTTTTCCTTATCCTTTTCTTGAAAGTTCTTTATTTTTATCTGAGAGGTGCGAGTTATAGACAGTTCATTCGTCGCAACGTAATCAACAATAGCTGCAATTGCAGCATCAGAAATTAAGAGCTTGCCATAATAACTGAATGTAGGTCGGACGATGGATTTCTCTCCAATTTTGCGTCGTTTCGTTTGGGGCTTTTTAAAAAATATTTCTAACGGATCAATCATATAGCCAGAGAAATGAGGTTTCAATTCAATTGTTGGAACAGGTATAATATGTTTTCCTTCCTTAAGTCTACTTTCACGAGCCTTGGCAATTTCCTCTTTAGTTGCGATATCTTCAATTCTAATTATTTTTGTTATTGGAGGTAATTCAAGAATATTAACAATTTTTTCAACCATATTATCTGAAGTACCTAAAACTAGTATACGATTAGGTTTAACTGTTTGTATTGCATCTCTTACTTCTTCCGCATGTTCAGGATGCATAAAAATTGCTCGCCTAACAGCCTGTATCTTACTGGGCTCTTTTTTTGCAGAATGACCAGCTATAATTTTACTATCTTTAATTAAAATACCATCGTCAATGATACTGTCGATATTATGCTCGTGTGCTACTATCAATGCCCGATGGCTTTTACCAGTGCCGCTTGGTCCAACTAATGCGAAAACTTCCATTATTGGCCTCCTATAGCCTGTTACAAAAGGTTATTTATTATCTTCATTAATAATTATCGAACATATATTGTATTTCCCAATAGTATAAAAATAAACACCTTTGCAGGTGTTGTCAAGTAGAAGATGATAAATTTTTAAGTTCTTGTTCTAGTTTTGTAATTTTTAGATTCTGGCACATTATTGCCTTCGCGTATCTACAATTATTCTTCTGCAACTTTTCATTTTTATTTACTAGTTGTGATAATGTTTCCCGTTTGTCATTTTCTAAAGTATCAATGAGATTCATTAGTACGCGACGACTAATCCGCAATGCTTCAACTTTGTCTTCTAGTTCCCTTATCCGAGTACGAAGTTCTGTAATCAGGCTGATGTCTTCTGCCATAACCATCCTCCTGAAAAATTACTGTATCATAATATATTCTTATCTAACGCATTAAATAACTAAACTATTATTCAATATAATCCAGGATATTAGTAGATGATGTGAAGACACCCAGTTTATGCGGAAAACGTGATGGAATACCGTGAAAATCCGATCCGCCGGTAACTATTAGATTATTTCTTTTAGCCAATTCTAAATATTTCTCTATCTGTGTGGAGTTATGGCGTGGATGATATACTTCAATCCCATTAATACCTGAATTAATTATATCATCTACAATAGTATCATCCTCAACTAAGCCCGGGTGAGCTAGAACAGAAATACCACCAGATTGTTCGATAAGTTTTATAACTGAGGTATAGCTAAGTTTATAGTGTGGGACATAAGCAGGACCATTTTTATATAGAAGTGTATTAAACACTTCTGTAACAGTTGGAAAATATCCTTTTTCGACTAATGCTCTTGCTATATGCGGACGCCCAATTGATGTAGTATTTCCAGCTAATTCTACAATACGGTCAAATTCTACAGCGTAGCCGAGTTCGGTAAGTTTTTCAATAGTACGATTGACCCTATCCCAGCGATCTCTGATGATTAAATCAAGCTGTTTCTGGAGCTCACAACTAAAGATATCAATATTGTAGCCCAAAATATGTACTTCATTAAGTGGTAGATCTGTACTAAATTCTATACCAGTAATAATTGTTATTTTTTTATTAGCTAAATAGCCAAGTTCGTGAAGCTCTAAGAGACCATCTACCGTGTCATGGTCTGTAATAGATATATGATTAAGGCCAACCTCAATTGCGTGGTTTAAAATTTCCAAAGGAGTTAAACGTCCATCGGACGCAGTTGTATGTATATGAAGATCTGTTTTCATCATTATCTTACTGATTAACGGCAAGGTGAATAAGTGTTCGAACTGCCGCTCCAGTTGCTCCTTTCACATTATAACCTTTATCTGACTCAATGTCAGAAGTCCCGGCTATGTCAATATGAGCCCAAGGAGTATTATCAGCGAATTTCTCAAGAAACAGGCCTGCAGTTATCGCCCCAGCCATCCTTCCACCCGAATTCTTCAAGTCAGCTATATCGCTCTTAATTTGTTCCTTATATTCATCGTATGCCGGTAATTGCCACATTTTTTCGCCGCAACATGAAGCTGATTTTAATATCTGATTGCACCATGCTTCATTATTAGTAATTACCCCTGAAGCCACACTTCCTAAAGCTACTACACAGGCTCCAGTCAATGTTGCGACATCAACTATTTTAGTTGCGCCAAGTTTTTTGCAATAAGTAATAGCATCGGCTAAAAGCAGACGACCTTCAGCATCTGTAGTAATTATTTCAATAGTATAACCTGCCATTGACTTAATAACATCACCAGGTTTGAGGGCACAGCCAGAAGGCATGTTTTCCACGCACGGTATAACTGCAATTATGTTTGCCATTGGCTTTAATTTAGCAATAGCTCTCATAGCAGCAAGTACAGCAGCTCCTCCTGCCATATCCCCTTTCATTTCCCCCATACGCTCACTTGGTTTTAAAGATATGCCTCCGCTGTCAAAAGTCACTCCCTTGCCAACATAGGCGATAAACTCTTTGCTAGTTTCGTCGCCGGTATACTTTAAGACAATAAGCTGTGGATTCTCGGTACTGCCCTGTGCTACAGCTAATAGCGCATCAAGGCCAAGCTGTTTCATATGAGAGCGGTCTAATATCGACAAATCAAGGTTATCCTCATCTGCAATTTCAGCCGCATATTTGGCAAGTTTAGTTGGTGTTATATAACAAGCTGGATGATTTACTAAGTCTCGTGCAAAATTGACGCTTTCAGCAATTATTTTAGAGTTTTCTAAGGCTTGGTTCATAAGCTCATTTTCGTTAGATTGTGTGTTAATAATAGTGAATTTGGTAATATCTGTATTGTTGGTTTTGGTTGTTTTATAGTAAAGAAACTTATAATGCCCTAGAATCATCCCTTCGACTGCACATTTCGCTACATCAATAGATTCAAAGCTTTCAATATTAGGTAAGACGGCAGCGACTGACTGGGCACGCTGCTTTCGGGCCAAGCGAGCAGCATGACCAAATAAAGCACGAACCTTGTCTAGAGTAAGATCTTCAATTTTTCCTAATCCAACTAGTAGTATCTTTTTAAATTTAAAAGGCGAAGTAACACTGAGAATATTAACTTCGCCATAATTTGTATAATCTTGGTTTTCAGATTTAATTTCACTTAATAAACCACTTAAATTATTATCAATAATGCCAGTAATATCAGCTGGGTGGATAGCTTTCTCTGATAAACCAATAATTATAGTATCGCAAGAAAGTTCAAAAACTGATCCATCGTATATTTCAATCAGCATAGTGTCACTCCTAATATATTATTAATAATATATTATGCAATATTTACCTAAATAAAACAAGTAAACCTGTTCTCAGAACAGGTTTTAGTTGTTTTATCGTGGTTCTACTATTAATTTCATGGCTGTTCGTTCTTCGCCATCAATCAAAATGTCAGTAAAGGCGGGGATGCAGATTAAGTCGACACCGTGTGGTGCTACAAATCCTCTTGCAATTGCTACTGCTTTTACCGCTTGGTTAAGTGCTCCTGCACCGATGGCCTGGATTTCTGCGCCGCCGCGTTCTCTTAGCACTCCAGCCAAAGCGCCTGCTACGGAGTTAGGATTAGATTTTGCTGATACTTTCAAGACTTCCATTTAATTTTGTACCCTCCTTTAATTAAGAAAAGCAATCGTAAAGTCCTACAGTATCAGTTATTCTTTATTTACCTAAAAAATTCCTTTTTTTAATATAAAAAAATTTCAAAAAGTTTCAACTTAAATGTTTAAAAATTCGTGTAATACTTTCTGCTTTGCCTGTATCTACATTTACTGTCAAAAGTACTGCCGAAAAAACAGTCGGGCCATCTGCTAAGTTAAATTTAACAGGAAGGCCTGTTAGAAATTTTTTTATAATTAAATCTTTCTCAACGCCTAACACTGAATTCCATGGACCAACCATACCTAAATCAGTGATATATGCAGTTCCATTAGGCAAAATACGCTCGTCGGATGTTTGTATATGTGTATGAGTACCAACAATACAAGAAACTCGTCCATCTAGATACCAACCTAAAGCCATCTTCTCAGATGTTGCTTCAGCATGGAAATCAACTATAATTATATCAGCTTGAGATTTTACTTTTTCTAAAATGTTATCAATTTCACGGAATGGACAATCAATCGGAGGCATAAAGGCTCTGCCAGCAAGATTAATAATAGCAATTCGTATTCCATCCTTATCAAAAAAACAATATCCTAATCCAGGAGTGCCTGGTGGATAGTTTGCCGGTCTAATAAGCCTAGATTCTCCGTCAATAAAGTTAAAGATCTCTTTTTTATCCCATATGTGGTTGCCTGATGTTACTATATCAATGTTATAACTTAGCAGTTCATCAAAAACTGAAGCTGTAATTCCTACTCCCCCAGCAGCGTTCTCGCCATTTGCGATTGTTAAATCCACAGAATGTTCTTTTTGAAGTAATGGAATAAAATGAGCAGCAGCTTTTCTTCCTGGACTGCCGCATATATCACCGATAATTAATATTTTCATAACTTCCTCCCATAACAAAAACCAGCGTAATTATTTTTAAATTACCCTGGTTAGAAATGTTTATACTAGAAAATCTTGTTAGTTATTTATTAAAAACAAGTACACGTCCATCTTCTCTAATACCTATCAAGCAATGAGCAGCATGGTGTTTCTTGATGTTTTCTAACATGTTATCAATAAGTTCTTCCTGAATTAATAGATCTTCTTCTAACATTGAATCATTAAGATCAGCAACTAACCGGTCCTTAAACTTATCACGGAGAAGAGCGATAATCATAGCGATTTCACTTTTAGATAGAGTAGCTACGTCCCTAAAAATATTGAGTATTGCAACGTTTTCATAAGTACTAAGTTGAACATCCGTAATGTGTATGTTTAAGCCTTCAAGTTGATGGTAAGCTGCAATACTGCTTAAAATTAGCTTCTTAGTTGTGAGAAATTCAGGCTGTGTTGGAATTCCGGACAGCATAAAAGTTAACTTTAGTGATTCATTGTTAGGATCGAAACTGATGGTTCCAATTTCAGGGTAGCGTACAAGAATAGATATTAGCAAATTAACACCATCAGAGACTTGGTCATCGTCTTGTCGATATTTAGGCATGAGTTCACCATCCGTAATTTAATAATAACGATAATAATTATAGATAAGTACTATTTCAAGTTACTTATTCTCTAGATATTATATAAATCCTCTTTTAAATTACTGGAAGATAAATATGACTCATTGCTTTTAGTTGGATATAAAATCTATAATAAATTAAAAGCGACCTTGCAAGTAACAAGGTCGCTAATAGCTTTTTATTTTGCGTAGTCTACTGCGCGAGTTTCTCGAATAACAGTAACTCTAATTTGACCAGGATATTCAAGCTCGCTTTCAATCTTTTTAACAATATCGCGAGCTAAACGCACTGAAGTTAAATCATCAACTTTATCAGGCTTAACCATTATACGTATTTCGCGACCTGCTTGAATAGCAAAAGATTTATCTACGCCATCAAATGATTCGGCAATTTCTTCCAATCGTGTTAGACGTTTAAGATAGCTTTCTAAACTTTCTCTTCGAGCTCCAGGGCGTGCCGCTGATACAGCATCAGCCGCAGCTACTAGCACCGCTTGAACGGTTTTTGGCTCTTCATCCCCGTGATGTGCACCGATAGCATTAATAACTTCAGCAGATTCACGATATTTTTTAGCTAAATCAGCACCGATAGTTACGTGTGGCCCTTCGACCTCATGATCGACTGCTTTACCAATATCATGCAATAAACCAGCACGTTTGGCTAACATAACATCTACACCTAATTCAGCAGCCATTACTCCTGCTAGATGTGCTACTTCTATAGAATGTTTAAGAACATTCTGACCATAACTAGTGCGATATTTTAGTCGCCCTAAAAGTTTAATGATCTCAGGATGCAGCCCATGAACTCCAGTTTCGAACGTAGCTTGTTCGCCGGCTTCCTTGATTCGTTGATCTACCTCTCTCTGGGCCTTTTCTACCATCTCTTCGATTCGAGCTGGATGAATACGGCCATCAGCGATTAGTTTTTCTAATGCAATTCTAGCTACTTCGCGGCGAACAGGATCGAATCCTGAGAGGATAACAGCTTCCGGAGTATCATCAATAATTAAGTCAATACCGGTAAGTGTTTCTAAAGTACGGATATTGCGACCTTCGCGGCCGATTATCCTACCTTTCATCTCGTCGTTAGGTAAGGCTACGACAGAAACGGTAGTCTCGGCAACATGATCTGCTGCGCAGCGTTGAATAGCCAATGAAATAATTTCACGAGCCTTTTTATCAGCTTCCTCTTTGGCTTGCTGTTCCAGTTCCTTAATCATCATTGCAGTCTCATGTTTAATTTCTTCTTGAGCACTTGCTAAAAGCATGTTGCGTGCATCTTCTGATGTTAAGCCGGATATTCTTTCAAGCTCGGATAACTGTTTTGCGTGAAGGTCATTTATTTTTTCTTGGCTTCTATCTAACTCAGCTTCTTTGCGGCTAAGAATTTCTTCCTTTTTCTCGAGGGAGTCAATTTTTCGGTCTAGGTTCTCTTCTTTCTGGACTAAACGTCGTTCCAAACGTTGCAGCTCTGAACGGCGTTCTTTGGTATCGCGATCTAATTCAATACGAAGCTTATGAATATCTTCTTTTGCTTCAACTAAAGCTTCTTTCTTTTTTGCTTCTCCTGCGCGTTCAGCCTCTTCGACTATCTTTTTAGCAGCTGTTTCTGCTGAAATAATCTGTGCTTCAGCAGTTTTTTTACGCATCCAGTAACCTATACCCACTCCCAAAATTCCAATAACTATAGCAGTTAAAATAATTTCAAAGATAATGTTACACCTCCTTCTATTTATATTATAGTCAGTACCCACCCGTAAAACGGGTGGCTTGATTACGCCCTATAAGGGCATGACACTAGCTGAGTCTCAAGACTCTCTGAAAAAGTCTACCAACCGCATAACCTTTTCAGTCAGCCCCTAAAGG
>NZ_JBAIYU010000024.1:0-8492 GCF_036763085.1 Dendrosporobacter sp. 1207_IL3150 | reverse complement strand
GAGGGATAGCTACTCGATATGACAAGCTCAAAAGAAATTATCAAAGTGCTGTTGCCTTAGCCTGTATATTTTTATGGCTACCTTTATAGGTTTAATTATGAACAGTAAATGTCAACAGACCCTAATAAATTATAAATATTTAATCTAATTCAAAGAATTGCAAAATTAAGTGAATGCTCATCTAAACTGGTTTAATAAAAATTGCAAAACAATACGGCTTAAACAACAAACTGCAACCAATCCTCACCACGTTCATCGAAAAAATTGTGAATCATAGGCAACGCAAAGACAACTTTGCTTTTTGTCATAATGAAAGGAAATATACAATGAAAAAGTTAGCCCTAATCTCTATGGTTGTATCTGGTGTTGCATTCACAGCTGTAGGTTGTTCAACACAAGGTGGTCTTGATGCTTCTGGTTCAGCACAAACTAGCGTTAGCCCTTCAGGCGTACAAGGTGGCGTAGGTGTACAAGCGGGTTCATCTGTTGATGTTCAACCTGGTGGTGCTTCAGCAGGTGTTTCTGGTTCTGTTTCAGGCTCAGCAGATGCTTCGGCACAATAATTTCTTCGTTCTTGAGTAAAAGATATGATTAATTGGTGCGATAGATGCCCAATCCAATTGATCAAAATGTACTGCTATACATTGCATCAATTTACTTGTTAAGCACAAATGGATCTTGATCCAGAGGATGAGAGTGAATAGAAAAAATTCTCATCCTTCAATGACACTCATGAAGCATTTTTTGACATAGATTGGCAAAATAATCAGTTTGGATTAAGCAGAATAGTTAATGACTTTTTAAGCTTAGCTCTTTAGCGTACATCATATTTTTGAAATCTTGATCTTGATCTCTGGCTTTATAAAAGCATATAGTCGGAAAGAACAAGAATTATGAACAGTGCGATAAAGGGGACAAACGTGACAGCATTACCTCAGAAAATTCAAACGATTTTAGATAAAGGACAAGGTACAGCTGCACGTGCATTAGATAAACTTCCCAAAATAGTTCAAGAATCTCTCGCAAAAGTTTTAGGTTATCCTTATCAATATCCTGACTTAGACGCCTTTACCAAGTGCTTAATGGCGGTGCAAATTAAACAAGGGCGTATAGGGTTTATCGGGGAAGATCCAATTGAATCACGCCGCCAGTTTGATGCACAAATGTTGGCTATCCTAAACAAAGCGACACAGATTGAATCGGTAGAAGACATTCGATTACCTTTACAAAGTGGAACAGTCTTCGCTAGACATTATCATCCTGCACCCAATAAAAAACTACCTATGATCTTGTTCTATCATGGTGGTGGTTTTGTGGTTGGTGGATTGGATACTCATGATGAGGTGTGTCGACTCATTGCCAAATATGCCAAAGTACAGGTATTAAGTATCGATTATCCACTTGCACCTGAAGCTTCTCCGCAACTTTTAATCAAATCATGTGAAGATGCATTAGCATGGGTCTATCAGAATCGCCGACAATTAAAGATTTATAAAAATAGAATTGCTGTTGCTGGTGATAGTGCCGGCGGAAATATCAGTACAGTCGTTGCACAACACACAGCTGGTAAATCTTATGCTCCACAAGCTCAATTACTTATATATCCAGTTGTAGACTTCAAAAGTAGACATCCATCATTTTATGCATATGGTGAAGGGCTAGTATTGACGAGTAAGGATGTTGATTATGTTACTCAGTATTATGCGACTCAACACAACATCGCTTTGGATAATCCACTGATCTCTCCAACCTATGGTAATTTGAGAAAGCTAGCACCTGTGTATGTTATTACAGCTGGGCATGACTTGCTTCATGATGAAGGGGAAATTTACAGCCATAAATTGAGACAAAGTGGAGTCAAAGTTCAATATGTAGATTATCCAGATCAAACACATGGATTTATCAATTTGACACCTATTTCTAGTAAGGCTAAGCGCAATACAATCGAAATAGCCAAGAACTTTAGAAAATTTTGGGATAAGCATAGCTGATTCAAAAAATGCCGATGTTTCACGTGGAACATCGGCATGCTTTAATTAACAATTAGAAATAGCAAAATTATAGATAGAAAACTAAAATCAATACCTATTCTAAATAGACTTTAAATTGAGAACAGTAATCATGAAAAAACTATTCCTCGCAACCAGTTTGGTTTTAGCAAGTGGTCAGTTATTTGCAAATACAATTATTGATATGAAAACCTCAATGGGGAATATTGAAATTGAACTTTTTAATGATAAAGCACCCGTATCAGCAAAAAATTTTGAGAATTATGTAAAAAGTAACTTTTATGCTGGAACCATTTTTCATCGAGTCATCCCAGGATTTATGATTCAAGGTGGGGGAATGGATGCCAATATGATTGAGAAGGCAACTAAATCTCCAATTATTAATGAGGCAAATAATGGTCTCAAAAATGCACGGGGAACTTTAGCAATGGCACGCACGAGTGATCCTAATTCTGCCACGAGTCAATTTTTTATTAATGTTGCTGATAATAGCTTCTTGAATCGTTCAGCTATGGATGCAGGTTATGCCGTATTTGGTAAAGTCACCAAAGGAATGAATGTTGTTGATAAAATCGTAAATGTGCCTACAGGTAATTATGGAATGCATCAAAATGTACCAAAGCAACCGATTAAAATTATCAGTGTGCAAATAAAGAAATAACGAATAAATTAAAATGAAAATTTAATTTATTTGTTTAAATTCAATATTTTAATGTGATTTTTTCTGTATTTTTATGGGTGTTGTGGGTAAAAAAACAACACTCGTCACAATCTTTTTCTAAAAACACTTGCGCACCAAAAAAAACCTCCTATAATGCACACATCCCGACGCAATGAAGCAAATAACTTAGCTTTAAACGGTTAAGTTGATTAACTTTATTGTGTTGAATTTTTCACTGACGAGGTGAAAAAAGATCATTAAGAGAATAGAAGAACAACTTGTGTGGATTTTTACTGGTTGATCGATCGAATATATTTTCATTGATTGAATGGTAGAAATTTCTCGAAGTTTATTTGAGCGAATTTTTAGTCAGAAAATTGATGAGCCAGAATTAGCACCTTGTCTTAACTAAGGTGCAAAATGATTTTAACTGAAGAGTTTGATCATGGCTCAGATTGAACGCTGGCGGCAGGCTTAACACATGCAAGTCGAGCGGAGATGAGGTGCTTGCACCTTATCTTAGCGGCGGACGGGTGAGTAATGCTTAGGAATCTGCCTATTAGTGGGGGACAACATTCCGAAAGGAATGCTAATACCGCATACGTCCTACGGGAGAAAGCAGGGGATCTTCGGACCTTGCGCTAATAGATGAGCCTAAGTCGGATTAGCTAGTTGGTGGGGTAAAGGCCTACCAAGGCGACGATCTGTAGCGGGTCTGAGAGGATGATCCGCCACACTGGGACTGAGACACGGCCCAGACTCCTACGGGAGGCAGCAGTGGGGAATATTGGACAATGGGGGAAACCCTGATCCAGCCATGCCGCGTGTGTGAAGAAGGCCTTATGGTTGTAAAGCACTTTAAGCGAGGAGGAGGCTACTGAGACTAATACTCTTGGATAGTGGACGTTACTCGCAGAATAAGCACCGGCTAACTCTGTGCCAGCAGCCGCGGTAATACAGAGGGTGCGAGCGTTAATCGGATTTACTGGGCGTAAAGCGTGCGTAGGCGGCTTTTTAAGTCGGATGTGAAATCCCCGAGCTTAACTTGGGAATTGCATTCGATACTGGGAAGCTAGAGTATGGGAGAGGATGGTAGAATTCCAGGTGTAGCGGTGAAATGCGTAGAGATCTGGAGGAATACCGATGGCGAAGGCAGCCATCTGGCCTAATACTGACGCTGAGGTACGAAAGCATGGGGAGCAAACAGGATTAGATACCCTGGTAGTCCATGCCGTAAACGATGTCTACTAGCCGTTGGGGCCTTTGAGGCTTTAGTGGCGCAGCTAACGCGATAAGTAGACCGCCTGGGGAGTACGGTCGCAAGACTAAAACTCAAATGAATTGACGGGGGCCCGCACAAGCGGTGGAGCATGTGGTTTAATTCGATGCAACGCGAAGAACCTTACCTGGCCTTGACATACTAGAAACTTTCCAGAGATGGATTGGTGCCTTCGGGAATCTAGATACAGGTGCTGCATGGCTGTCGTCAGCTCGTGTCGTGAGATGTTGGGTTAAGTCCCGCAACGAGCGCAACCCTTTTCCTTACTTGCCAGCATTTCGGATGGGAACTTTAAGGATACTGCCAGTGACAAACTGGAGGAAGGCGGGGACGACGTCAAGTCATCATGGCCCTTACGGCCAGGGCTACACACGTGCTACAATGGTCGGTACAAAGGGTTGCTACACAGCGATGTGATGCTAATCTCAAAAAGCCGATCGTAGTCCGGATTGGAGTCTGCAACTCGACTCCATGAAGTCGGAATCGCTAGTAATCGCGGATCAGAATGCCGCGGTGAATACGTTCCCGGGCCTTGTACACACCGCCCGTCACACCATGGGAGTTTGTTGCACCAGAAGTAGGTAGTCTAACCGCAAGGAGGACGCTTACCACGGTGTGGCCGATGACTGGGGTGAAGTCGTAACAAGGTAGCCGTAGGGGAACCTGCGGCTGGATCACCTCCTTAACGAAAGATTGGTGACCGGTAAGAATCCACAACAAGTTGTTCTTCGAAGATGTATCTGAGGGTCTGTAGCTCAGTTGGTTAGAGCACACGCTTGATAAGCGTGGGGTCACAAGTTCAAGTCTTGTCAGACCCACCACTACTGACGAAGTGATGAATAATCACAAGCTGCTAGATAAAAAGATATGTCGTTCATTATGATTAAAGCTGGGGACTTAGCTTAGTTGGTAGAGCGCCTGCTTTGCACGCAGGAGGTCAGGAGTTCGACTCTCCTAGTCTCCACCATGAATTAAAAGAGTTTGTAAAAACGAAATTAATTCAAAGCTAAATAGATTATAGAGTTTAATGAATAAAAAGATTAAGTAATTGATCTTGGTTTATTAATCTCTGTGATTTATCACAGTTTACTGCAAGCTGACGAGGCTGTAGTTAATCATTAACAGATTAGAAAATTGAGTCTGAAATAAATTGTTCACTCAAGAATTTAAGTTGATCGAAGTAATTTGATTGATTTAAACATATTGAGAACTAGCAAAAACACTGAATCAAGCGTTTTGGTATATGAATTTAGATTGAAGCTGTATGGTGATTAAATTCACAGACAACAAACCAGTAGCAATTAAGTTTGCAACGATAACACTCACTTGTATGTGTTAACGACTGTTTGGGGTTGTATAGTCAAGTAATTAAGTGCATGTGGTGGATGCCTTGGCAGTCAGAGGCGATGAAAGACGTGATAGCCTGCGAAAAGCTCCGGGGAGGCGGCAAATATCCTTTGATCCGGAGATTTCTGAATGGGGGAACCCACCCGCTATAAGGCGGGTATCATAAACTGAATACATAGGTTTATGAAGCGAACGAGGGGAAGTGAAACATCTCAGTACCCTTAGGAAAAGAAATCAATTGAGATTCCCTTAGTAGCGGCGAGCGAACGGGGAGCAGCCCATTAAGTTATGTGTGTTTTAGTGGAACGCTCTGGGAAGTGCGAACGTAGAGGGTGATATTCCCGTACACGAAAGGGCACACATAATGATGACGAGTAGGGCGAGGCACGTGAAACCTTGTCTGAATATGGGGGGACCATCCTCCAAGGCTAAATACTCCTGACTGACCGATAGTGAACCAGTACCGTGAGGGAAAGGCGAAAAGAACCCCTGTGAGGGGAGTGAAATAGATCCTGAAACCGCATGCATACAAGCAGTGGGAGCCGACTTGTTCGGTGACTGCGTACCTTTTGTATAATGGGTCAGCGACTTATATTCAGTAGCGAGGTTAACCGAATAGGGGAGCCGTAGAGAAATCGAGTCTTAATAGGGCGTTTAGTTGCTGGGTATAGACCCGAAACCAGGCGATCTATCCATGAGCAGGTTGAAGGTTGGGTAACACTAACTGGAGGACCGAACCCACTGTCGTTGAAAAGCCAGGGGATGACTTGTGGATAGGGGTGAAAGGCTAATCAAGCCTGGTGATAGCTGGTTCTCCCCGAAAGCTATTTAGGTAGCGCCTCGGACGAATACCATTGGGGGTAGAGCACTGTTTCGGCTAGGGGGTCATCCCGACTTACCAAACCGATGCAAACTCCGAATACCAATGAGTACTATCCGGGAGACAGACTGCGGGTGCTAACGTCCGTAGTCAAGAGGAAAACAATCCAGACCGCCAGCTAAGGCCCCAAAATCATAGTTAAGTGGGAAACGATGTGGGAAGGCATAGACAGCTAGGAGGTTGGCTTAGAAGCAGCCACCCTTTAAAGAAAGCGTAATAGCTCACTAGTCGAGTCGGCCTGCGCGGAAGATGTAACGGGGCTAAAACTATGTGCCGAAGCTGCGGATTTGACATTAGTCAAGTGGTAGGGGAGCGTTCTGTAAGCCGATGAAGGTGTATTGAGAAGTATGCTGGAGGTATCAGAAGTGCGAATGCTGACGTGAGTAACGACAAAACGGGTGAAAAACCCGTTCGCTGAAAGACCAAGGGTTCCAGTCCAACGTTAATCGGGGCTGGGTGAGTCGACCCCTAAGGCGAGGCCGAGAGGCGTAGTCGATGGGAAATTGGTTAATATTCCAATACTTCTGTGTAATGCGATGAGAGGACGGAGAAGGTTAAGTCAGCCTGGCGTTGGTTGTCCAGGTGGAAGACCGTAGGCATGCATCTTAGGCAAATCCGGGGTGCTCTATGCTGAGAGTCGATAGCAAGCTGTACTTGTACAGTGAAGTGGCTGATACCATGCTTCCAGGAAAAGTCTCTAAGCTTCAGTTACACAGGAATCGTACCCGAAACCGACACAGGTGGTCAGGTCGAGTAGACCAAAGCGCTTGAGAGAACTCTGCTGAAGGAACTAGGCAAAATGGTACCGTAACTTCGGGAGAAGGTACGCTGCTGACGGTGATGGGACTTGCTCCCTGAGCGGTTGGCAGCCGCAGAAACCAGGCCGCTGCAACTGTTTATTAAAAACATAGCACTCTGCAAACACGAAAGTGGACGTATAGGGTGTGATGCCTGCCCGGTGCTGGAAGGTTAATTGATGGGGTTAGCGTAAGCGAAGCTCTTGATCGAAGCCCCAGTAAACGGCGGCCGTAACTATAACGGTCCTAAGGTAGCGAAATTCCTTGTCGGGTAAGTTCCGACCTGCACGAATGGCATAATGATGGCGGCGCTGTCTCCAGCAGAGGCTCAGTGAAATCGAAATCGCTGTGAAGATGCAGTGTACCCGCGGCTAGACGGAAAGACCCCGTGAACCTTTACTGCAGCTTGACATTGAACTTTGACCTTACTTGTGTAGGATAGGTGGGAGGCTTTGAAGTTGGAACGCTAGTTCCAATGGAGCCGTCCTTGAAATACCACCCTGGTAATGTTGAGGTTCTAACTCTGTCCCGTAATCCGGGACGAGGACCATGTCTGGTGGGTAGTTTGACTGGGGCGGTCTCCTCCTAAAGAGTAACGGAGGAGTACGAAGGTGCGCTCAGCGTGGTCGGAAATCACGCGTAGAGTATAAAGGCAAAAGCGCGCTTAACTGCGAGACCCACAAGTCGAGCAGGTACGAAAGTAGGTCTTAGTGATCCGGTGGTTCTGTATGGAAGGGCCATCGCTCAACGGATAAAAGGTACTCTGGGGATAACAGGCTGATACCGCCCAAGAGTTCATATCGACGGCGGTGTTTGGCACCTCGATGTCGGCTCATCTCATCCTGGGGCTGAAGCAGGTCCCAAGGGTATGGCTGTTCGCCATTTAAAGAGGTACGCGAGCTGGGTTTAGAACGTCGTGAGACAGTTCGGTCCCTATCTACCGTGGGCGCTGGAAATTTGAGAGGATCTGCTCCTAGTACGAGAGGACCAGAGTGGACGAACCTCTGGTGTACCGGTTGTCACGCCAGTGGCATCGCCGGGTAGCTATGTTCGGAAGGGATAACCGCTGAAAGCATCTAAGCGGGAAGCCTACCTCAAGATAAGATTTCCCTAGGAATTTATTCCTCTAAAGAGCCGTTCGAGACTAGGACGTTGATAGGTTGGGTGTGGAAGCACGGTGACGTGTGAAGCTGACCAATACTAATTGCTCGTGAGGCTTGACTATACAACACCCAAACAGTTGTTGTATTCAAGATAAATTCAATACACAACTTGATTTAGTGTACAAACTAGTTACAATACAGACCAATTATCTAATCCGTTAATAACTCTTTGGATCGTAAGTAAGGCAAACATTATTAATTAATGTGAATAAGACCCGAAAACACCACAACAGTTTGCTGGCGACAATAGCAAGAGTGAACCACCTGATCCCTTCCCGAACTCAGAAGTGAAACCTCTTCGCGCTGATGGTAGTGTGGCGTTTGCCATGTGAGAGTAAGTCATCGCCAGCTTTTAA
>NZ_JBAIYU010000023.1:0-46738 GCF_036763085.1 Dendrosporobacter sp. 1207_IL3150 | reverse complement strand
GCTATGATGACATAGCTAAAAGATACGAGGTAATGCACTTAAACTATTGAACCGCCGTATACGGAACCGTACGTACGGTGGTGTGAGAAGTCGGCTACTCAATTAATGGGTAGCCTCTTACTCGATTAAGGCTTGTTAAGAGCTTGCAGAACTTGTGTTACTTCGCCGCCAATCATACTGGAAAGCGCTTCAAGGGTAGACCATGCTTCTGTTCCTTCAGGTCGGGTAACTGTTTTATCTATCAAATACGAATTAGAAGCTGCAGAATAGGCTTTAAGGTCAATTGCTACATCAAGTGGCCGAACAGAAAAAAGTATTATAAAGTTTACATGACGGTTGGCTGCATATGAGGCTAAGCTTTCAGGAGATGCACTGGCAGAGCTGCTCACATTACAGCGACTGAGATCACGAAGTACTTCATTACCTGATTGAACTTCGCTGCCAAGTAATAGTGCATTTATCTTAAAGCGTATTACTTCATTAAGGGCTTTGTTAAGCATATCGGTACCAGGAATATAATATCCGGAAGTATCTACATAAAGTGCGATAGCAGCTAAAGCATTATCATTTGAAGCTGCTAAGCAGCTTACTGTACTTAAGGATAAGATCAATACCAGGCAAATTATAATAAATTTTTTCATAGATAAACCCTCGCTTATCGTATAATTGTTAAAGCTAATCAGGTCCTTACAGCGGCATAACTAGGATTTTTGCTATTGGGTTCAGAAATATAGAATGTAAGCAAGAAACCAATGAGTGGTAAAACCGCTAGGATATCAAAGACAACAGGCATACTCCAAATATCGGCAACTTTACCTAAAGCAACTGCACCCATTGCTCCTAAACCAACGCTTAGGCCTATTGTTAGACCAGACGCAACAGCAATATTATTAGGCATCATTTGCTGTGCTAGGACAAGGGTACTTGAGAATGCGCAAGACAATAAGGCGCTAGTAATCGAGAGAATAAGAAAAACTTCAAATCCTTCGGACAGCCTGAAAAGATATAGCATAGCTGATATTGGTAAGATTGACCATAGCATTATGCGTTTACTGCCGTAGCGATCACTGAGAAAGCCGCCGAAAAGTGTACCAACAGCTCCTGCAGCCAAATAAACTGTCAAAAGCGAACTTGCATAAAGTTGACTGCCATGAAGGTATGTAACATAATATAGAGGTAGAAAAGTACTGACGCCCGAGCCGACAGTCGAACGTGATAGGACAACACCTAATAATGCTGCTAATGGCCAGCTAAAGCTTTTACTAATCTTATTTTCAAGCTGCTTTGAGTTGTTGCTTGTTATGGTTGGGAGACTAACGGCGAGCTTGTAAAGAGGATAGAAAATTGCTATAAACGGTAATAGGTATAAGGCTTTCATTAATTCATCTCCGGACAGCAGTATAGCCATGAATAATGATCCTAAGGCAAAACCACCATTGCCTCCTACAACAAAAAGACTTACGCCTTTGCCTTTAGATGTACCGCTAAATTTATTAGCCATTTTGGCCGCTTCAGGATGAAAGGCAGCTATACCAAGGCCACATAATGCAGTGCTGAAATATAACAGATAAAAACTAGGAGCCAATAGAGAGCCAAACATAGCTATACCAGATAACAGGCAGCCTGCTGGAATTAACCAAGGTCTAGGATATTTATCACTAAAGTACCCGAATAATGGTTGGCTGACGGATGAAGTAAGATTTTGGATGAGTACCAAGGAGCCGACTTCAGCGTAACTCAAGCCAAATTTAAATTTAAAATAAGGAAGTGCTACAAGCAAACTTCCTTGCGATAAATCTGTAATGCAGTGAGCTAGCACCAACAACCAGACTTTACTTGGAATTTCTTTTAATATTTGGAACATCTTATCACCTCATACCGTCTATTATGGCATAGTACAAGATGGTAGTAAATGTATGCATCGGGGCATTTAACCCCGTATTATGCCAATTTGGCTGGTTTTATTAGACTAAATGAGCTATATGTGTTAAAATTATATTTTGTAAGCAAAAATTATGAAAGATGGGAATAAAAACTATGATTAGTACAAATGGTTTAACATTACAATTTGGTAAAAGAATATTATTTAAAGATGTAAATATAAAATTCACTCCTGGAAACTGCTATGGCTTAATCGGGGCAAATGGAACAGGTAAGTCAACCTTTTTAAAAGTTTTGTCCGGTGAAGTAGAACCAACTAAAGGTGATGTTTGTATTACCCCTGGTGAACGCCTTGCTGTATTAAAACAGAATCATTACGAATTTGATGAGTTTGACGTTTTAACAACAGTTATTATGGGACATGCGCGCTTATACCAGATCATGGAAGAAAAGGATGCACTTTATGCAAAGCCTGATTTTTCTGATGAAGATGGTATGAGAGTATCAGAGCTTGAGTGCGAGTTTTCCGAATTAAATGGTTGGGACGCGGAGCCTGAGGCTGCACGCATGTTAAATGGTTTAGGTATTCCAGAACCTCTTCACAGTCAAAAAATGTCTGAACTCAGTGGTAACGAAAAAGTTCGAGTACTTTTAGCTCAAGCTCTTTTCGGCAACCCTGATATTCTGCTGCTTGATGAGCCGACGAATCATCTTGACATTGAATCAATAAACTGGCTTGAGGAATTTCTATTTAACTTCCCTAACACTGTTATTGTTGTATCCCATGATCGTCATTTTCTAAATAGAGTTTGTACGCACATTGCAGATATTGATTTTGAAAATATTCAGCTTTATGTTGGTAACTACGACTTCTGGCTTGAATCAAGTCAGTTGGCTTTACAGCTTGCTAAAGATGCTAACAAGAAAAAAGAAGAAAAGGCTAAGGAATTGCAAGCCTTTATTCAACGCTTTAGTGCTAATGCTTCTAAATCTAAGCAAGCAACTTCACGTAAAAAACTGCTTGAAAAAATTACACTCGATGATATCAAACCATCTTCGAGAAAATACCCATATATTGCATTTAAGCCTGACCGTGAAGCCGGCAATCAATTACTAACTGTTGAAGGCCTCACTAAGAGCATCGAAGGCGAAAAGGTTTTAGATAATGTTAGTTTTACTGTTGCAAAAGGCGATAAGATTGCCTTTGTCGGCCCTGATGGATTAGCTAAAACAACACTATTTAAGATTCTTATGGGTGAGCTGGAAGCGGACAGCGGTGAGTTCAAATGGGGCGTAACAACAACCCAAGCTTACCTTCCTAAAGATAACTCTGCTTACTTCGACGGCATAGAATTAAATCTTGTTGACTGGCTAAGACAGTTTTCAAAGGATCAGGAAGAAAGCTTTATTCGTGGTTTCCTTGGTAGAATGCTATTCTCTGGCGAGGAAAGCTTAAAGCAGGCTAGTGTTTTATCCGGTGGTGAGAAAGTACGCTGCATGATGGCTAAAATGATGCTTACTGGCGCTAATGTACTTTTATTAGATGAGCCGACAAACCACTTGGATCTTGAATCCATTACAGCACTTAACAATGGTTTAATAGCCTTCCCAGGCACTATGCTTTTTGTTTCCCATGACCATCAGTTTATTGAAACAGTTGCAAATAGAATAATTGAAATAACTCCTAACGGACTAGTTGACCGTCGTATGACCTATGACGAATATTTAGAAAATGGTGAAGTAAAGAAGCAGCTGGCGGAATTATATAAGTAGAAAAAAGCTCTGTTTGCCTTAGTGGCAGACAGAGCTTTTTTGTATAATCAAGAAAGGACTTGTTTGAAGTAATTTCGATTATACTCAATTCTGGGGTCGTCTGGGATATATTGAGCGGCTAGCTCATTATGTTCTCTCGCAATTTCATTTTTACCAGCGCGTGAATAACAGACACATAGCTGAATATGCGGCAGCCAAGTCCAGCAGTCGTTGTTAATTAACCCCCATGAGTTATTTGGTTTCTCTAGAGTTGTCGCCAGCTTATACCAGAAGATAGCTTGTTCTAGTTGATTTAAATTCATATGATAGTAACCCAAACGGCAGCAGAATTCCGCACGAGGTGGGCCGTATTTAAAAGACATATATATATACTTTAACTGGTTTTCAGAATCCTTAAGATTATAGAAACAATCCGCAAGCTTTCCGCAAGCTCCTATATTGTCCTCCACCCAGCCTTGATTTGTTGCTAAAAATTTTTGATAAAATTCTATAGCGCGATTATACAGTTGATGGTCATATAATTCGTTGGCATAATAGTAGAGATCGCGCGGAGAAAATACTTCACCGTTACGCTGACGTTTCTCGTAAATAAGTAAATTTCGATTAGCATCATGCTCTACCGGACTGTGTGTTACAGCAATATCACTGCTTACGATATTACCGTAGACTTCAATATACTCGTGTACAGCTCCAATCCAGCGGAAGTTTTTTTCTCGTTTTACTAGGCGGTTACGGCGCAGGCGTGATGATACTTGGCCGCTTTGATTGACAGTCAAGTTATAAAACATATTTACCGCATCTACCGTTGGGACAAGTGCGGATTTTAATTCTAAAAACTTCTGTTTATCATCAGGCATTATTACATCATCGGCGTCCAGCCAAAGAATATAGTCTTTGGTAGCTAGACTAAATGCATAGTTTCTGGCTGCGGCGAAATCATTAATCCACTCAAAGTCGTATATTTTTGTATTATAATTTTTAACGATTTCTTTGGTCTTATCTGTCGAACCTGTATCCACAATTATAAATTCGTCGACTATGTCTTTAGCAGATTCTAAGCATCTGCCGATGACTGCTTCTTCATTTTTTACAATCATGCACAGGCTGATTGTTGTGAGTGGTATTGTAGAACGTGGCATAGAAATACCTCCTGAATGCTTATCTGTAATTATCTTATTCATTAACTGTTTTATTGTTCTTAAATAAAAATGAGCCCCACCTTGAATGGTGAGAGCTCATTTTCATTAGATATTCTTAATCGAGTTTAGCTAAAGTCAACTGAGCACCTACTGAAGGAGCTAAAGTTAGTGTTAGAGCCACTAGTGAGTTATTTCTTAAAGTTATGACATCACCAGCAGCTAAGGTAAGCATCGCTTGACCTGAAATCTCGCCTGTTGCTACTAACGCTGAGACAGGTGTTGATGCATCAACCGTTCCGTTAACTGCTATTGCAATCTCTGGAACTACTCCAGCAGTGATACTAATAGAGTATTCTATTAAATATACACCAGCAATAGTTACAGTTACTGGAGTAGTTCCAGGAGTGTGCGTGATGTTAGTCAGTGGGCCGTTATTGGAGAATGGAACATCACCGCCACCTAAGACTACAGCGTCTAATAAAGTTGCAAGTTGGTATACATAACCAAAAGCTGCTAGGCCTGCACCAGTTGCCCCAGTAGCACCAGCATCACCGGTAGCGCCAGTCGCCCCAGTAGCACCAGCATCACCGGTAGCGCCAGTTGCCCCAGTAGCACCAGCATCACCAGTAGCGCCAGTTGCCCCAGTAGCACCAGCATCACCGGTAGCGCCAGTTGCCCCAGTAGCACCAGCATCACCGGTAGCGCCAGTTGCCCCAGTAGCACCAGCATCACCAGTAGCGCCAGTCGCCCCAGTTGCACCAGCATCACCAGTCGCCCCAGTAGCACCAGCATCACCAGTAGCGCCAGTCGCGCCAGTCGCACCAGCATCACCGGTAGCGCCAGTCGCTCCAGTAGCACCAGCAAGACCAGCATCGCCAGTAGCACCAGCATCACCGGTAGGGCCAGTCGCCCCAGTAGCACCAGCAAGACCGGTATCACCAGTGGCACCAGTAGCACCGGTAGCACCAGCATCACCAGTAGCACCGGTAACGCCAGCAAGACCAGTATCACCCGTAGCACCAGTAGGTCCAGTCGCACCAGTGGCACCAGTAGCACCGGTAGCGCCAGCAAGACCAGCATCACCCGTAGCACCAGTAGGTCCAGTCGCACCAGTGACACCAGTAGCACCGGTAACGCCAGTGAGACCAGTATCACCCGTAGTACCGGTAGCGCCAGTTGGGCCAGTAGCACCGGTAACGCCAGCAAGACCAGCATCACCAGTAGCACCAGTAGGTCCAGTCGCACCAGTGGCACCAGTGGCACCGGTAACGCCAGCAAGACCAGCATCACCAGTAGCGCCAGTAGGACCGGTAGCCCCAGTGGCACCAGTAGCCCCAGTGGCACCAGTGGCACCAGTAGCGCCAGTAGCGCCAGTAGCACCAGTAGCGCCAGTAGCACCAGTGGCCCCAGTGGCACCAGTCGCACCAGTCGCACCGGGAGGTCCATCGGAAGGACCTGTTGGACCAGTTACACCCGTTGCACCAGTCGCGCCGGTTGCGCCAGTTATTCCAACACCGGTAGCGCCTGTTGGCCCAGTTTGGCCCGTAGCACCAGTTGGTCCGGTTGGCCCCGTGAATCCAGGAAGTCCAGTGGCACCTGTAGCACCCGTTGTTCCAGTTATTCCGGTTGGACCTATAGGACCGGTAAGTCCAGTAGGCCCAGTTGGGCCTGTGTTACCAGTCGCGCCAGTGGAACCCGTTATACCCGTGGGTCCAACGGGTCCGATAATGCAGCAGGGTTTGGGTGGGCAGTCGCATCCGCAATCACAACTTGAGTGTTGTTTTGGGTGGCATAGATTATGAGGATGATTATAATATCTTGAATTATTATCCATTACTAAGCCTCCTTATAAAGTTATTCATAATATATTATGTAATTACTACAACATAGGAGACCTAATTTACAAATTAAAAAACAATTTTAAATTAGTGTTATGCATTTACAAAAATATCTATGTTAAGAGAGCCTTATAACTAAAGTAATTGTTATTGAAGTCTTATTGTAGATTGAATGTTGTAAGGCTAATTAAGTGTAAAGCAAGGCACCCATTTCTTGACGAAAGGGTGCCTTATTAGTCGAGAATTATTCGAATTGGTGTTTGAACATCAGCAAGAAGTATGGTTTAAGAAATTACTGGTTTAAGTTGGGTTAATACTGAATTTAGGATTTAGTCGATAACTATTTTAGCTAAGCGAGTAGACCCGGCAGTTGCCTATCCTAAATCAGGTTAGTAAAGCGTAATATTAGAGAGTATTGTCAAAATCTTGGTCTTGAAGTGGTTTCTTAACGCTTGATCATTCAAGATTGAGGCCTGCACTTGCAAAACCAAATATGGTTGTAGCTATATCAAGTCCAGCAGAAACGCTGGCTGTGAATACCATTAACAAGCGCGTTCCAGCTGTTACAGGGATTGTAAGACCTGTCGTGATTCCACTAGCATTGTCACCAATAACAACCAGGCCGGTAAATGCAGGAGCTAACGTTACAGTAGCTCCCGGAATTGGAGCAAAGATATCATCTGGTGTGGCTGAACTGTAAAGCTGCGCCGAAATTGTTACAGTACTCCCTACAAGGGCTACAGCTGCTCCAATACTATAATAAGCGGCAATCGAGGTAATAACGCCATCTCGCGGCATCGAGAATGCAAAGCTGTTAGAACCGGTAATGTCAATAACGCCACCTATTGTTGTAGCGACATCATTGGACCCAAAACCAACTAGGGACTGAATGCCAACTAAACCGCCTAAAACCGTAGTTAGTGTGGTGAGACCTCCGGAAGCAAATGGAATTATAGCACCGGCGCCGGTAGCACCAGTAGCGCCAGTAGCACCTGCAAGACCAGTATCACCAGTGGCGCCAGTAGGTCCGGTGGCACCAGTAGCACCTGCGAGACCAACATCACCAGTTGCGCCGGTAGCACCAGTAGCACCAGTAGCGCCAGTAGCACCTGCAAGACCAGTATCACCAGTGGCGCCAGTAGGTCCGGTGGCACCAGTAGCACCTGCGAGACCAACATCACCAGTGGCGCCAGTAGGTCCGGTGGCACCAGTAGCACCTGCGAGACCAACATCACCAGTGGCGCCAGTAGGTCCGGTGGCACCAGTAGCACCTGCAAGACCAGTATCACCAGTGGCGCCAGTAGGTCCGGTGGCACCAGTAGCACCTGCGAGACCAACATCACCAGTGGCGCCAGTAGCACCAGTAGCGCCAGTAGCACCTGCAAGACCAGTATCACCAGTGGCGCCAGTAGGTCCGGTGGCACCAGTAGCACCTGCGAGACCAACATCACCAGTGGCACCAGTAGGTCCGGTGGCACCAGTTGCGCCAGTAGCACCAGTGGCACCTGCGAGACCAACATCACCAGTAGCGCCAGTAGGTCCGGTGGCACCAGTAGCACCTGCGATACCAGCATCCCCAGTTGCGCCGGTAGCACCGGTTTCACCTACGCCAGTAGGGCCAGTTGGACCGGTAGGACCAGTAGGGCCGGTTGGACCGGTAGCACCAGTTTCACCTGCGCCAGTAGGACCAGTGGGGCCAGCAGGACCAGTTGGGCCGGTAGGACCAGTAGGACCAGGAGGGCCGTCAGAAGGGCCAGTAGCACCAGTAGGGCCGGTAGGACCTGTGGCACCAGTGCTACCAGTAATAGATGGGCCGGTAGGACCAGTGGGGCCAGTAGGGCCAGTTGGACCAGTAGGGCCAGTAGGACCAGTAGGACCGGTAAAGCCGTTAGCGCCAGTAGCACCAGTTGTTCCAGTAATGCCTGTTGGTCCAATCTCTCCAGTAGGACCAGTAGGACCGGTAGGGCCTGTTATACCAGTAGCGCCAGTTGAACCAGTGATTCCAGTAGGGCCCACAGGTCCTATAGGACCTATGAAGCAGCAAGGGTCGGGTAAACAGCAGCAAGATTTGTCATGGTGTTTTTCTTCGCATTTTTTTTCGTGATTATGATAATAGTTTGGTTCTTGGTGGTGTCCTGGGTAGTAGCTTGGTTGGTCATCATGTAAATTTTGCTGATGGTTTGAATAATGGGTCTCTTGAACGTTCTCTTGATTATTTGAGTAGGTATATTGTTTTTTAAAGTGCTTATGACCACGTCTCCTTCTGCGACGATGCGTATCAGAGGATGTACTTTTTTTATTAGAGCTGTCAGTATGGTCCAATTGAATGTTCCCCCTTTCAGTTTCTGTGTAAAGTATTACGTAATATACTATGTAGTTCTTTATTTAAAGGGAACACATTGGGGTAATTAGATAGCTGCGAGAGCAGAGAAATCTTTTTTTCTTTCACAACAGAAGAGGCTCAGAATAAGATATAAAACAACAATTAAATTTTTAAAAGATCAAAGAATCTTACGGGGACAAGTTAAGGAGGAACGATCTATGGTTAAGCAATCAAGCAAATTACATCTTGGCTGTGGTTTTACTATTTTACCGGATTGGATAAATGTTGATTGTGTGGCTAATCCTGGTGTTGATTTAGTCTTTGACCTAAATAATTGTGATAAAGAAAGTTTACCACTAGAAGATAATAGTATTGAAAGAATTATGGCTGTTCATTTAATAGAACATATTTCAAAGCCGCTTCCTTTGATGCAAGAGCTATATCGTGTTGCAAAGCCGGATGCCGAGATGATATGTTATGTTCCTTATGGGGCAAGTGATGATGCTTTTGAGGACCCAACGCATATAAGGCCATATTTCCTCAATTCTTTTTCTTATTTTTCACAGCCCTATTACTGGCGGGCAAATTATGGTTATACAGGAGATTGGAAGCCAGAAACTATTAGACTTAAGATATCTTCAGCAAAGTACAGCGGCAAGTTAGTTCAAGATATAATGGCGGATATTATGAATCTGCGGAATATTGTGTCAGAAATGTGTGTGGTAATGAGAGCAATAAAACCAGCGAGAGAACCTAAGCGGGAACTACAGGTGCGTCCTAATATTCTTTTCGATTTTATTTAATAAAAAAGATATCTAACTATAACTTGAAACCTCCTTATGAGAAGGCTACTTATAGTTAGATATAAATCAGAGGTGGCTTGTGAGTCTACTACTTTGAGGATCTATTTGCAAGGACGATCACCATAAAATAAACTGCCTTGGGGTTACCCCCAGGGCAGTTTATTTTTACGTAATATTAAAATTTAAATGTTTAAAGACTAGCTGCCGCTTCCGAGAGTTATATTTAAGCCGCCTGCAGCACCAGTACCGATAGTGATAGGAATGTCGCAGAAGGTAGGGCCAGCGCCAGCGTAGATAATGTTTTCACAATTAATTGCAACGCAAGTTCCTTCAGGGAAAGTTGTTCCTGCAATACCTAATGATAGACCAGTTAAAATCTCACCGATTACTGTGCAGGTAAAATTGCTTAAACTTACGGCAGCAGCGGGTCTTGTTAACTCTAATAATATGAATTTGCAGTCATCTTCTATTTCAACATCAATATCTATCTTAGGTTCACAGCACTTGTCGTGATGTTTGTCTTCATGCTTGCATTTGTCTTCATGCTTGCATTTATCATCATGCTTGCATTTTTCGTCTGGAATTAAATGATCAGCATTGTAGCCTGGGATGAAGTAGCTTCTTTCATCACCATGAAAACCTTTGATTTTTCCTGTTAACACCTGAAGGTCTTTAAGAACGAACGTTACATTAACACAATTTGAGAAATCAAATCCTTTTGGAAAAAGTGTTTTTAATCCCATACTGTCACTCCCTTTTCATTTTGGCATTTGTTTGCGCCTAATACATATTATGCAGTTGTTATGTAATGGTGACTTAATGTCCTCTTATGTCTAGAATAAGCATCAATACTAATATTTTTTTATGTAGCAATAAGCATGTAGCTAGATTAATGAATAGAATAATGTAGCAGATAATAAAAAATTTCTGGGAGCTGATAGTATGTTTATGAAGAATAAATTTCCCGAATTTAAATTAGAATTCGGCTCAACTGTCACTGTTCTTACAACTGCGGCTGCATGTACAAATTATAAACGGCCAAATAATCAAGGCGTCTTTACTGGTGTTGTACTTGATGATACAGACCTAAAATTTGACCGCCTACCAAAAACTGTAAATATTACAGTTGAGGGAGAATACTGCGATAACGACTATTATGATGATGAATACGAAGAAGATAAAAATATTTGCTGTAAAGACAATGATTCAAAGTATTATGAAGAAGAGAAAAACTATAAACATGAAAAGGAAGATGAAGAGAAACATCAACATAAATACGAAGCAAAGTATGATGAAGAGAAGTATCATCATAAACACGAAGAAAAAAATGATGACGATAAGTATTATCATAAAAAAGAATGTAAACACAAACATGACAAGTGCCAGCATAAACACAAAGTAAAGGGTAAAGATGAATTTCTAATTTTGTCATTGACATGTCCATCATATCCTTTTATTCCTGGTCAACTTGTGTGGATAAATATCGAAGAAATCGTGGCACTTTCCGTTGCTTGCCCCAAATAAGAAGCAGATTTGCTGTGTTGATAATGCGCCAGATGATTAGGATTTAAAATTTCTCAAGTAGGTGCAGCAAGTAAATCTAACCAGCATAAGAAATACTCCAGAAAGTAAAAAATAAGCAGAAGGGTGGTATAAAACACCATTTCTGCTTATTTTTTATCTAAAACTTTGAAGCTAAGAGTTAATCTTGCCCAGTTAATTTTGCAGCTATTAATATTAAGAACTTCTTGGTAATCTATATAAAATCAAATAAATACTACATCAAATTTAAACTAATATAATCATTTAGAGCTTTCCGAATTATGGACATGCTGTTAAAATATATTAAACGATTGGAAATGGGGGGAATACTTTTGTACGATATAATTCTGTTTGATCTTGATGGAACACTTACTGATCCAAAGGAAGGGATAACAAAGTCAGTACAGTATGCTCTAGCTAAACTGGGAATAGATGAACCAGGTTTAGATAAATTAATACACTTCATTGGGCCGCCGCTGCTCACATCATTTAAGGAAGCCTATAATATGGACGAAACTAAGGCTAACCTTGCTTTAAAGTATTATCGAGAAAGGTTTTCGGATATTGGACTGTATGAGAATGCTGTTTTTCCGGGAATTAGGGAAATGCTCCACAAACTTAAAGACCAGGGAAAAACGCTTATTGTTGCTACTTCAAAGCCGACTGTTTTTTCGGTCAAAATTTTAGAACATTTTGGGCTAAGCGAATATTTCAAATCGGTAGTCGGCAGTAATCTTGATGGTACAAGAGTCGAAAAGGGTGAGGTAATTGAATTTGCCTTATCGGAACTTGGTACTATTGATCGTGACAAGATTATTATGGTTGGCGATCGAAAGCATGATGTTATTGGGGCTAAAAATAATGGTATTGATGTCATTGCTATTGCTTATGGCTATGGCAGCAAGGAAGAACTTACAGCAACTGGGCCAACCCACTTAATTGCAACTGTTCTAGAATTAAGTGAATTCTTACAAAATAATTAAAATATTTAAGTTTAACCATCCTTATTGGCTTAAAGTCAAGTAAGGATGGTTTTTTATATCTAGGCTAAATATTCGATTTTTATATTTTTACTTTTAAATTGTATGGAATAATGTACTTTATTTACCTTAAAAATGAAAAATTGCGCATATGAAATGAAAAAAGGATAAAAATAACCGAACAATTTAAAAGAATGATATTGAAAAAGTTCGGCATTGGAGTTTATAATAGTGAAGGGGTTTTTGATGAAGGATTAAGTCGTAATTAGTCGAAAACTTTTCAGCAATTTATTGCGTATTAATTTATAACAGAATTCTAATGTAGAAACTAGCTGTAAATAACTTTTTAAATATAATAATTGAGTATCCTAAGTTTTTCATTTAAGGGGGAGTAAGTGTGTTTACACTAAACGATCTTGTGCAGCCAGAAACAATCGAGGACGCTTACCAAATTCTTGTTGCTAGAAAAAACAATACTGTATTAGGTGGCTGCGCTTTTTTAAGAATGGGCTCCCAAAGGTTCTCGGCAGCAGTAGATTTGACCAAGCTAGGCTTAAATTATATTCAAGAGCAGGATGAGTATATCGAAATCGGTGCTATGGCTACATTCCGTGATGTCGAGGTTCATCCCGGCCTGCTCCGTTTAGCAAATGGAATTTTACCTCAGGCGGTCGGCAATGTCTTAGGAGTTCAATTCAGAAATGTCGTTACAATAGGTGCTTCAGTTTATTCAAGGTATGGCTTTTCCGATCTTATCACGGCTTTACTTGCACTAGAAACCGAGATAGAACTCTATAAGGGCGGAAGAATGTCGCTAGCTGAGTTTTTGGACAGGCCGCGTGATAAAGATATTTTGACAAAAATTATAATAAAGAAAAATATGTGTAAAGCGTCATATCAAAGTTTGAGAATGTCTGCAAGTGATTATCCGGTTCTAAATGTTGCAGTTTCAAACACTGACGGCAAGTGGACAGTCGCTGTCGGTGCAAGGCCACGGAGAGCGGCGATAGCTAAAATGTTATCTAAGGAGTTGTCTCAAAAAGAGGTAAACTCTGATAATGTTGATTTTTTTGCAAATATTGCTGTTGAGGAACTAGCCTTTGGAACAAATGCCAGAGGTACTGCTGAGTATCGTAAAGCAATGTGCAAAGTATTGATTAAGCGAGCTATTAAGGAGGTGTTACAGTGCAAATAGAAGTTACTATCAATGGTAAAAAAGCATCGTTACAAGTAGCAAATGATGAAGTTTTAGTTGATAGCCTGCGAAAACACGGTCTTTCCAGTGTTCGTAGAGGCTGTGACACCACTTGCTGTGGTCTTTGCAGTGTCTGGATTGATGGTAAACCAACACTGTCCTGTGCCGTCCTGGCGTTTAGAGTCAATGGCAAAGATATTACGACAATAGAAGGCGTTCAAACGGAAGCCGAAGAATTTGCTCAAGTTCTTGCGGCGGAAGGAGCCGAACAATGCGGATTTTGCAGCCCTGGGTTTATTATGACAGTGCTTGCTATGAAGAGAGAACTTCAAAATCCTAATGAAGAAGAAATAATTCATTATCTGACTGGTAACCTCTGTCGCTGCACTGGCTACATGGGACAGATGAGAGCTGTTAAAAAGTATTTGGGGGTAACAGCATAATGAATATTGTAGGTAAAGGGATTGCTAAAATTGATGCGATAAACATTGCTACCGGCAAACCTGTCTATACTGAAGATTTGGCTATGCATAATGCTCTAGTTGTTAAGATATTGCACAGCCCTCATGCTTTTGCAAAAATAAAGTCTATTGATACAACCAAGGCTGAAAAGTTAGCTGGTGTTGAATGTGTTTTAACTTATAAAGACGTACCTAACGTTCGATTTACACTTGCCGGACAATCTTATCCTGAACCTTCTCCTTATGACAGGCTTATTCTTGAAGACATGGTAAGATATGTGGGCGATGAGGTCGCAATAATTGCGGCAGTTGATGAAGCAACTGCTTTAAAGGCAATGAAACTTATTAAGGTAGACTATGAAGTGCTTGAACCAGTATTGGATTTCGAACAGGCAGAGGGACATAGCTCAGTAATTCATCCAGAGGAAGACCTCCACTGTAATTTCGATATTGGGATGAACAAGGATTTAAACATAGTTTCTTCCTATAAGCTTGAAGCAGGCGACGTCGAAGAAGAACTGACTAAGTGTGATGTAGTTGTTGAGGACACTTACTATACACAAGCTCAAGCCCATGCAATGATGGAAACATACCGCGCATTCAGCTATATGGACCATGCAGGAAGGCTTGTCTTAATAAGTTCAACCCAAATCCCGTTTCATGTTCGGAGAAAATTGGCCAGAGCTTTGAAGTTGCCTGCAAGTAAAATTCGAGTAATTAAACCCCGTATCGGCGGAGGTTTTGGCGGTAAACAGACAGTTGCGGTTGAACCTTTCGTTGCGGCTGTAACAGTTAAAACAGGTAAACCGGCCTTATTGATTTACGATAGAAAAGAGACCTTCACCAGTACTACCAGCCGCCACGCGATGCGGTTAAAAGTTAGACTGGGAGCAGACAATGACGGGTTCATCAGGGTAGTAGATATTCAAGGCTTGTCAGACACGGGGGCATATGGAGAACATGCTTCAACAGTATTTTCGGTTGTTGGGGACAAGACCCTTCCTCTTTATAACAAGACTAAAGCCGCAAGGTTTATGGGCAATGTAGTTTACACTAACAAAATGCCTGCCGGAGCTTTTAGGGGTTACGGAGCAACCCAAGGAACTTTTGCTCTTGAATGCACAGTTAATAAACTTGCTGAAAAGTTAAACATAGATCCGACGGAATTAAGACTTAAAAACCTTATCAAAGAAGGTGAAACTTGCCTTACGTATAAGGGGAAAATTATCGGCAGCTCAACTTTGGACAGATGTATTGAAAAAGGCAAACAGCTAATAGGCTGGGATGAGAAATATCCTAAAACGGAGTTACCTGACAACAAGGTAAGAGCGGTCGGTATGGCCGTTACCATGCAGGGCTCAGGGATAGCTGGTATTGATACAGCTTCGGCTGAAGTCAGATTAAACGATGATGGCAACTATACCTTATTAGTTGGCTCAACTGATATGGGGACAGGCAGTGATACCATTTTGGCTCAAATGGCGGCCGAAGTGTTGGAAACAACAATGGACACAATTATTGTTTACTCGGCAGATACTGATGTATCACCATATGATCCAGGCTCGTACGCTTCCAGTACAACTTACGTTACAGGTATGGCAGTAGTTAAAGCAGCTGAAGACTTAAAACAGCAGATAATTGAGCAAGGCGCTAGATTTTTAGAAGTACAGCCTGATGAAGTTGAATTTAACGGAACGGTTATTGAGACAATCGAAGGCTCACGGTCTATAACATTAGAAAAACTTGCTGAGCTTTTAGTTCTCGGTATGGGAAATAAGCAGTTAGTCGGAAATGCCACATATGGCAGTCCTGTTTCGCCGCCACCGTTCATCGCCGGCTTTGCTGAAGTTGAAGTTGATAAGGAAACTGGTAAGGTAGAGTTAATTGACTATGTAGCCGTTGTTGACTGCGGTACTGTCATTAATCCTAATTTAGCAAGGATACAGGTTGAAGGCGGTATAGTTCAAGGAATTGGTATGGCACTATATGAAGATGTTCGATATGACGAACGCGGCAGAATGACAACAGACTCCTTTATGCAGTATAAAATACCTTCCCGTAAAGATGTGGGTACTATTAGGGTAGCTTTTGAAGAAAGCTATGAACCTACCGGGCCATTTGGAGCTAAATCTGTTGGTGAAGTTGTAGTTAATACACCTCCGCCAGCTATTGTTAACGCAATTTACAACGCTATTGGGGTAAGGTTTAACAGCTTGCCGGTAACTCCAGAAAAAGTTTTTATGGGTATGCAAAAATTATAAGTTATTGAACAGGAGAGAGAAAATGAACAAAAATCAAATTCACCCAGTTGACCAGATGCTACCGTTAGGTCAATTATTTGCGTATGGTTTACAGCACGTTTTGGCCATGTATGCCGGTGCAGTTGCCGTTCCACTAATTATTGCCAACGCTCTTGGTTTAAGTAAAGAACAGCTTATCTATTTGATCAATGCAGATTTGTTTACTTGTGGTGTTGCGACGCTAATCCAAACACTTGGTTTTTGGAAGTTTGGAGTAAAAATTCCTATTATACAAGGTGTAACTTTTGCTGCTGTAACCCCAATGATTATGATTGGTAAAACTCATGGTTTAACTGGTATTTATGGTTCAGTAATTGTAGCAGGCTTTATAACATTATTAGTTAGTCCTTATTTTAGCCGTTTGATTCGTTTCTTCCCTCCTGTTGTTACAGGTTCTATAATTACAATAATCGGTGTTTCGCTTCTTCCGGTAGCTGTGCGCTGGGCGGGCGGGGGAAATCCTGCTGCAGCGAATTTTGGTTCACCGAGTTTTATAGCATTGGCATTCTTGGTATTATTACTTGTATTATTCTTCTATCGCTATTTTAAAGGCTTCATGAGTAACATTGCTGTTTTACTAGGTTTAGTTGCTGGTACAATAATCGCTATACCAATGGGCTTAGTTAATTTTTCTGAAGTTCCTAAGGCCGCCTGGATTGGCGTAACTACTCCATTTGCATTTGGTCTGCCAACTTTTGATATAGCTTCAATAGCAGCTATGACGCTGGTAATGCTTGTTGTAATGACTGAAACTACTGGCGATATAATTGCAGTAGGTGAAATAATTGATAAACCTATTAATCAAGATGACTTAACACGCGGTTTAAGAGCTGATGGTTTTTCAACAATGCTTGGCGGTATTTTTAATGCATTCCCTTATACAGCCTATGCCCAAAATGTTGGTCTTGTTGGCTTGACACGCGTTAAGAGCCGCTATGTAGTGGCTGCCGCTGGTGCTATCTTAGTTGTACTTGGTTTATTCCCTAAAGCGGCTGCAATCGTCGCTTCAATTCCTAACGCTGTTTTAGGCGGAGCAGGTATTGCCATGTTTGGTATGGTAACTGCAAGTGGAATCAAAACACTTTCCAAAGTTAAGTTTGAAGGTACCCATAATATGATGGTTGTTGCTATTAGTATTGCAGTTGGTCTTATTCCTCTAGCTGTTCCTGGTTTTTATCATAAATTCCCTAGCTGGGCACAAGTAATTCTGCACAGTGGCATAACTGCCGGAAGCATCATGGCAATAGTACTAAATGCAGTGCTGAATGATACAGCAAAAGAAGTTGAGCCTATGCCTAGACAAGAATATCTATAATTAGTAATAATTAGGGGTTCAGGTATTTATCGCCTGGACCCCTTTTCCGTGCTTTTCAAATGTTTTGGTCTACGAAATTTCATAAATGAAGGACATTTTTGCAATTGTATTGAAATACGAACTAAATTAAATTTGAAATATTTGGTTAATGCTTATTCAAATACAAACTGCTGTATACTATAGCTATAAAGAGTTTCTTGAGGTGTGAAATGGATAAATTGGTTTTGATCAAGGGCGGCGGCGATATCGCTACAGGAATTGCCCATAGGCTTTTCATGAGCGGCTTCAAAATTGCTATTACTGAACTTCCTAAACCGACTATGGTACGACGAAGCGTGTCCTTTGCACAGTCGGTATACGATATCGAAACAACAGTAGAGGGTGTTACAGCAAAATGTGTTGAATTGGAGCAAGCCGAGAGTGTTTTGGTGCAGGGCTGCATTCCGGTTATAATTAGCGATGTAAATAACTGTATTGATAAACTTAAGCCAACTTTTTTTGTAGATGCAATAATCGCTAAATACAATACTGGTACCAGTATAACCGATGCCAAAGTGGTAGTAGCAGTTGGTCCCGGCTTCACTGCTGGCCAGGATGTTCATGCTGTAGTTGAAACTATGCGAGGCCACGACTTGGGAAGAGTGTACTATAAAGGTGCTGCCATTCCCGATACTGGGATTCCTGGTGAAATTGCCGGTTATACAGTTGAGCGGTTACTGCGCGCGCCCGAAGATGGGGAATTCGTCAGTTCCCGTAAAATAGGCGATCAAGTAGTTGCTGGTGATATTGTAGGACATGTAGCTAGCAATGAAGTCCGTGCAGGTATTAATGGGATTATTCGGGGGCTTATTCAAGACAAGCTTATTGTTTACAAAGGTATGAAAATTGGTGATATTGATCCTCGCTGCCGGCGTGAACATTGTTTTACTATCTCTGATAAAGCGAGAGCAGTTGCGGGCGGTGTGTTAGAAGCAATTATGCACTTAAAATAATGGAGTAATAATATGGATGTTTTCGAAAAATTAATTCAAATAGCTGAAAAAAAACAAACTGCGGACATCATTACACTAGTTAGCACACCAACTGACAAGTGTCGTGCAGGGCAAATGCTAATAAGTTATTCTGACCACGAGCGAGAAGGAATTATCATTGACGAGATTTTTAGCGGGCTGATAATGGAATATGTTAAAACTCATACATGGACTAAGCCCCATTTAATAGATTTAGATTACGGCGGAGAGTATCGTTTATTCTGGGATCAGCTTTCAATACGTCCTAGCGCACTGGTGCTTGGGGCTGGACACATTAGTCAGCCTCTGGTCGATCTTTTGACTATGGTCGACTATGAAGTTACTGTTGCCGACGATCGTCCGGATTTTGCTAATAGAAGCCGTTTTCCTAAAGCTAAAGATATAATTTGCAAAGATTTCAGGCAAATAATGAAGGAGATAGGGCAAGCCACTTATTCAGCAGCAATTATTGTAACAAGAGGGCACCGTTATGATTTAGAGTGTTTAAGAGGTCTAATAAACCAAAAAAATAATTATATTGGTATGATCGGTAGTCAGCGTCGCGTAAACTCAATAATAGCAATGCTGACCGAGGAAGGAGTTTCAAAGGAGGCTTTGAACAAGCTGCATTCGCCTATTGGACTTGATATAGGAGCGCAAACTCCAGCCGAAATTGCAGTTAGCATTGTTTCCGAAATTATCGCTGACGCTCGGGGTGGAAGTTGTCTGCCACTTAGTGCTAAGCGGAGGTGATTATATGGATTTTGATCTACTTACAGCAATAGGTCTTATTAAGGAAGATGAAGGAAAAGCAGCCTTAGTTACTGTTATCAATACCAAAGGCTCTACGCCACGAAAGGCAGGCAGTAAGATGCTAGTTTATCCAAACGGTCAAGTTGTAGGAACGATTGGTGGGGGATGTGCGGAAGCTGAGGTGAAGATTAAGGCGCTTCAAGCAATCGATGATGGACGTTCCTTTACTTACGAGATTAGTATGCTAAACGATGCAGCTGCCGAGGAAGGCATGGTTTGCGGCGGAATTATGGAAGTTTTTATTCAAATTGTTTGAATTTAACGTAATGTCTGATTTGAGGTGGACTAATGGATTTATGGGATACAGTTTGCCTGCGAACGCCTGGTATTATAGCTTGTACAGGAGCGGGTGGAAAGACCTCGCTTATTTTGTCACTAAGCGCAGGTGCAAAGTTTCGGAAGATCCCGTTAGTTATCACAACAACGACCAAAATGTATTACGATCAAATTATAAAGTTTCAGCAGGTAGCATCTTCGACATATGAAGAAGGAAGTTTAGCTGTTAAAGAACTTCTTGCGAAAGAACATACTGTTGTTTGGTTTCGTGAAATAAAGAGTGATAAGATTATCGGTATTCCGCCTGAATGGATTGATCGATTTTCTAAGGAGAATCCTAACTACTTTATTTTGGTTGAAGCAGATGGCGCAGCACAAACCATGATTAAAGCACCTGCAGCACATGAACCAGTAGTACCGAATTTAACCTCTGTCACAATAGGTGTACTGAGTCTTGATGCAATCGGGAAACCATTATCAGCAGTAACCGCGCATCGTTTGCCATTAGTGCTAAAGTTATTGGGAAAGCAACAAGGTGATATAGTAGAGTGGCTTGATCTTATAAAATTAGCTACCCATAAATTCGGCATTTTTCAATATAGTAAGGGACAAAAAATATTATTGCTTTCAGGGGCAAACTCAGCAGTAAGTTCTAGCGTTTTTATGAAGGAATATTTCCAAAAGGTGGACCATCAAATTTCCCGCTGTATATTGGCTAGCGGGTATGGCTTTCAAATGCAGCCGATTGGAGTGTATAACTTGTGACAATTAACCTTGGTGCTGTTATTTTGGCGGCTGGTTTATCTCGCAGGATGGGACAGCAAAAGCTTTTGCTTCCTTTAAACGATATACCGATACTAGCAAATGTTTTGGGTACTGTAATGGCTTTTGAATGGGCTGAGTGTATAGCTGTAATTGGTGAACCGCAGCAAAATTTAGCCGAAATTTGCGATGAGCATCAAGTTAACTGGATTTTTAATGATGCTCGGGAAACAGGTCAGGCGTCATCTATCCGTTTGGCTTTAAGTAAATTAGGCGAAAAACTGGATGGAGTAATCTTTATACCAGGGGATCAGCCCTTAATTTCTGAGCAATTAATAAAGGCACTCATAGACCGATTTTATATGGTAAACAATTCAGAAGCTATTATCGTTCCTCAATATAAAGGACAAAATTTTAGTCCAGTAATATTTGGTGCCGAATGGCGGGATTCTTTAATGAACCTTGCCGGAGATAACGGTGGACGCAGCATTATTAGGGAAAATTCTAAGTGGGTAGAGCCCTTGGAATGGACTGATAAATGGGTCTTTTATGACGCTGATACTCATGAGGAGTATGAGTGTTTAATTCGAGAAAATAACCGGCGGCATTAGTTCGTTAGTAAAGTGTAAATTTTTGCAGGAATTTTGGATTTGTTGTTGAACCAATAAGACCGTAGACTTAGAGCCACAGGGATAGCATATTACTGCTGGTTAATTTCTGAGTTATAGTCGGTATCCATGCAGGAACCGAACTAGTAAGGGCATTGGTCTTAGACGACTTATATCCTTATGGAATAAGAGCGGAGGGGTTTATAATGGTACAAAAAAAATCTAAAGTTCGAAAAATGGCTGTTGTAGGAATGTTATCAGCCATCTGTGTCATCCTAGGTTTAACAGGTTATGGTTTTATACCGCTGCCTATGGCTAAAGCGACTATTATGCATATTCCTGTTATAATTGGTGCTATATTGGAAGGGCCGATAGTTGGAATGCTGATAGGCTTGATTTTTGGGTTGTTTAGTATTTTTCAAAACATGGCGACACCTAATGTTTTATCCTTTGCATTTATTAATCCACTTGTGTCTGTAGTTCCGCGTATAATGATTGGATTAACTGCTTATTACTCATATAAACTTATTTCTGCTAAGCGAGAGTCGCTCGGTATTGGGGTTGGTGCAGCTATTGGTTCACTGACTAATACTATTGGTGTGCTTGGAATGATTTATATCTTATATGCAGCCGATTTTGCAGTTGCAAGAGGAATTAATCCTGATACAGTATTTAAAGTTATCAGTGGCATCGCAGTTATGAACGGTGTGCCTGAAGCGATTATTTCCACGGCTATAACTGTGCCAGTTGTGCTAGCAGTAAAAAGAGTAAAATAAATTGTGATATAGCTAAGAGGCAATTGAGCGAATTACTCATTGCCTCTTTTTAATATTTTCAGAGCAAAAAATTAAATATTGGTTAAAAATATTAGGACATTATTTTTTTTGAAGGCTTCTTAATACTAATCGTTGAATAATTATTTAACAGATTATAATTGTTTAGTTATACTATAGTTCCGAGGAGGGAGAAATTTGGTTGTAATGCGTTCGGTTTGTCCGTATGACTGTCCAGATGCCTGCGGCTTACTTGTGCATGTTGAGGAAGGAAAAGCAATAAAGGTTAGCGGTGATAATGAGCATCCTTTTACCAGGGGTACATTATGTCCCAAGATGGCTAAGTATGAAAAAACGGTCCATTCGACTCAACGGATTGTTACACCATTAATTCGCTCTGGACCTAAAGGAAGCGGTAGTTATAAACCGATTTCCTGGGAGCAAGCCATTGAACAAATTACGCTTAAATGGACAGAGATAATTGAAAAATATGGGGCCGAAGCAATACTGCCATTCTCTTACGCAGGAACAATGGGCTTAGTACAGCGCAACGCAGGTCATCCTTTCTTCTATAGTCTTGGTGCATCCCGTTTGGAACGAACCATCTGTGCGCCAGCAAAGGGCTATGGCTGGCAGGCTGTTATGGGGGAAACATTAGCTCCGCATCCCAGTGAAATTCAAAAGAGTGATTTGGTTATCCTGTGGGGACTTCATGCTTTAGCCACAAATATCCATATTATGCATGATGTGGATTATGCAAAAAAACGCGGTGCTAAAGTTTGGCTCATTGATACCTATAAAACATCAACGGCAAAAGCGGCAGATGAAGTTTTTGTGGTTAAGCCTGGTACTGATGGTGCGCTGGCATTAGGTATGATGCATGTAATTGATCGTGATAACTTAATAGATAATGATTTTATAAATTCGAGTGTTCAAGGTTTCGAGGATTTTAAAAATGAAATACTGCCTCAATACACACCTGAAGCCGTATGTGAAATAACAGGCTTATCCGCTGAGGTTATTGAAGAAATGGCTCGCGCTTATGCGAAAGCCAAGGCACCATTTATACGTTTAGGCAGTGGTTTATCACGCTATGGTAATGGTGCTATGACTGTTAGAACGATAACCTGTTTGCCAGCGCTGGTTGGTGCTTGGAAAAAGCCAGGGGGCGGGCTAATGGCGTCAGTTTCTACTGGAAGTGCATTAGATGCCGCATTTGTAACCAGGGAAGATTTTCAAGAAAACATTACCCGAAATATAAACATGAATCAACTTGGAAGTGCACTTAATGAACTGGCAAATCCGCCAGTAATGAGTCTATATGTTTACGCATCTAACCCGGCGGCAGTTGTACCTGACCAGAATAAGGTTATCGCTGGTCTAGAAAGAGATGATTTATTTACCATTGTTCATGAAAGATTTATGACTGACACGGCTAAGTATGCTGATATAATTCTGCCAGCTACTACTTCACTTGAGCATAGCGATATTTATCGTTCTTATGGGCACTATGCAGTTCAACGAGCATATCCAGTGATACCGGCAGTGGGTGAGTCGAAGTCTAATTGGGAAGTGTTTTGTTTACTTGCAAATGCAATGGGAATAAAGAACGATTTTTTTAATATGTCAGCTGATGATTTAATTGAAGCGGCTTTGAGTGAGCCTTCGACCTGGCTGGCTCAGACCAATCTAGATGAACTTCGACAAGGATTGCCAGTTGAATTACCTCTCGCTCACGACTATAAAACCAGCTTTAAGACACCTTCAGGCAAAATTGAAATACTCAATCCAAGGGAAGAAGAACGCTTACCTTATTTTAAGCTTCCTTATGGTGACGAGGAAAAATATTGGCTGGTGAACTCACCTGATCCACGGCTTTTAAATTCGTCGTTCAATGAGCGTATTGATCTAATAAAAAAAGATAAAATGCTGCTCAAAATGAATCCAGCTGATGCAGCTCAGGAAGGGTTTAAGTCTGGCGATTTTATTACTGCTTATAACAACCGTGGTGAAGTTGATTTTGAATTAAAGATAACAAATGATGTACCGCCTGGTATAGTTGTCACAGAAGGTGTTTGGTGGATAGAACATGCTCCTGGTAAAAGAGCTGTTAATGCACTTACTTCACAACGCTTGACCGATAAAGCCAAAGGAAGTACCTTCTATGATGTAAAAGTAAGCGTTAGATTAGCTTCTAATAACATAGCTCTTCAAAAACTGTAATTCGGAAAGATGGACCGATGCTTATGCCAAATTTATATTAAAAGTAAATCGGAGGAATGATTAAATGCCAGACTTTACTCATTTTAATGAGCGCGGCGAAAGCCGAATGGTTGATGTTACGGATAAGCCGTTGACTAATCGCATTGCGATTGCTCGTGGTCAGGTTTTTATGAAGGAAGAGACGCTGCTTAAAATATATGATTCAAAAATCGAAAAAGGTAACGTTCTAGAGGTTGCCAGATTAGCAGGAATAATGGGGGCAAAGCAGACGCATCAGTTAATTCCGCTTTGCCATCCTCTAGCAGTCAGTGGAATTGAGCTTACTTTTTATCGTCAAACAAAATCAGTGCTTATTGAGGCTACCGTGAAGGTAAGTGGTCAAACTGGCGTAGAGATGGAAGCTTTGACTGCCGTATCGATTGCTGCATTAACTATCTATGATATGTGTAAAGCTATAGATAGGGCGATGGTCATTTCTAATATTTGTCTTGTACATAAAGAAGGCGGCGCAAGTGGATTGTATGAGAGGAAGGATGATATATGTCCGGAACAATAACTGCTGTCTGCATCAGCAAAGCTAAAGGGGTAAGGAAAGAGCCTGTCCCAGAAGCTCAATTGTGTGCAAATTGGGGAATAGAAGGTGACGCACATGCAGGTAAGTGGCACCGACAAATTAGTCTATTAAGTATAACGAGTGTCGACAAAATGCGTGAAGCCAGTCTGGAGCGGGGGATTGATTTAGCTCCAGGTGATTTTGCCGAGAATCTTACTGTAGCTGGTATGGATGTAGCAGCACTGCCTATAGGAACATATTTAACAGTTGGTGATGCATTGCTGGAGGTAACTCAGATCGGTAAAAAGTGCCATCATAATTGCGAGATTTTTAAACAAGTCGGCGAATGTGTTATGCCTAAGGAAGGTATCTTTGCAAGGGTTCTCAAAGGCGGTAAAGTTAGTACTGGCGATAAAATAGAGGTATGGAATGGTATACCAGTTGCTGTAATAACTGCCAGTGATAAAGGATCAAAAGGCGAACGGGAAGATTTGAGCGGACAAGAAATTAAACAAATGATTAGCGAAATAAATGGCGAGGTTATAGATTACCGCATACTGCCAGACGATATTGACATCCTAGCCGGTGCTATGACTGAACTTATTGACCAGACCGGTGCTGCTTTAGTGTTGACAACAGGCGGAACTGGCTTCGCTCAGCGTGATGTTACACCAGAAGCAACTTTAAAAGTTATCGAACGTCAAGTCCCTGGACTTCCGGAAGCTATGAGGCGAGAAAGCTACTCAAAGACTTCACGGGCAATGTTAAGCCGCGCAACTTCCGGAATAAGAGGAAAAAGCTTGATTGTAAATCTGCCTGGTAGTCCGAAAGGGGTTCGTGAATGTTTGCAAGTTATCATGCCCGTCCTGCCCCATGCAATCGAAATATTGCGTGGTACTGGCGGAGAATGCGGTAAACAATAGGATTAATCTGTTAAACCTCTGGGCTGGGTATATAAATTATCCAACTGTATAGACTATCAATTCAAAGATGTCTATATGGAGGTAGAAAAAATTGAAAGAAAGTAAAAATAAAGCTGATGCATACTTAGAATACTCAGGTCCGAAGATTGATTCGACTCAAGAAATTTCACCAGAGGAAGAAAAGGAAGCTAAAGCTGAAGCGAGCATCCAAGCTGCAATGATGTTCCTGCGAGGAGAATAAGCTCTTTTCAGTAAAAGATGCCCCCCTATGGTGCTTCCATAGGGGGGCATACTAAGTCAGTTGCTGAATTTCAGATGGAGTTTAAGCTCCACCTGAATTAAGGCTACCTTGATGACTTGACCTCTGTATCTCATTGATGTTAAATACTACAAAGATAAATCCTGCCACTACAAAAACTGAGAGAATTGAGGATATTGTTATTAGTTCTAATAGCGCAAGATAATGTGAGGCTATTTCGGCAAACGGAAGTGTTTGAATGTTTTTAACCTGACTTGCGGCACCGTTTGTTAAGAGTGAGGTAATTTGGCTGGCAACATTCGTAAGCCACCATATTTTTATGATTGTTGGACCTTGTTTAACAGCAAAGCCTTGCTTAGATGAATTCTTAAAACTCTCATTCCATAATTCTGTAATTACCTGATATGGTTTATAAAGATTTAATATCGGGACAAAAAACCAACCGACAGCCCAGCCAGGTGAAAACTTTGCCGGGACTTTATTTAATACTAGTAGGTTTTTATAGCTTTTATATAACCAAATAAGAAAACTCAACATACTAATTGAGGTAAGTATAAGGATAATGCCGCCAAAGCTTTCAATTGAGGCCAGCGACTGAATAAGAATATGAAGCTCTTCTGCTGGCAGTTTATGGCCTGAACTTATTTTAGCAAGTATGATATTAGTGCCATAAGCCATGTAAGCTAGATATGCTGTTGCAAGCAGTGTACATAATAAGGAGAAAGAAACAAAGTGTTGTGTAAACTTCATTTTTGAGAAAGTCAAAAAATATTACCTCCTATTAGCTTCTACTATTCTAATTATTCAGTTACCGTTGGAATTAATCCTTCTTTTATTTTGGATATCATTTGTTTTGTAAGTATTAAAAGGATCAACAAAATTACTAAGAAAGGAAGAGCAATGACAAAAGAAAGTAATAACTCAGCATTAGGGACTTGGACAACCAAAAGTGAGTTAGAAAAGGTTGTAACGGTAGGTATGCATGGAGTACCTGAGATTAAACAAGGGGAAAAATCGGCTTATCTGGGAGAGTTTAAGGAAAGGATTCTACGCAGTTTAACGAAAGAGCAGGTTGAAGAAGCAGCGATATATACTGAAATAAAGCAGGCACTTGAGGATAAACGATCAGCGAAACTGATCCTAAGCGGTGATTTGGACAACAAGAATACTGAAAAATATCAGAAATTAGCGCGTAAAATTGGCAAACCATTTGTGGTAAGGCATGATCAAAAATACAAAAGTGATATAGGCTTAGTCATTGCGAGCAATGAAGCCGTGGAAATTGAAGATATTGAAGTTGAGCAGCGCCAAGAAAAACTAGCGAGATTAGGCTTGTCAGATCAATTAATTAAATCAGCTGGTTATAAGATATGCTCAGAGTGCTATGATCTTTTAGTCAGTATAGCTCCAGAGGAAACAGTGAATTATGATCGTTTAAATTTCCTTGATCGAATTACCGGCGAAAAATGTCCGGCTCATTCTGATTAATTTATTAACGTTTATGAATCTTCTAGGGCAGTTCAGACAATAGGTTTTCAACGGCCAGGAACATCTACTTAGGGTAGATGTTTTTTATTTAATATAGAATATTGTTGGTCCATGCCTGCTTAAGTTACCTTGGATAAAAATACTTTTGATTTCTCTAAAAAAAAACAAAAAAATATATAGTATAATTCAAATAGGTAATTATGATAGTTCTTGTTTTGCGCTAAGGCGGTTTAACCGCTATTGGATTAGTTTGCAAAAAAATAAAGTGGGGGTGCCGCATGGGGTCAATATGGACGAAAATTAAACAAAATAAAAAGTGGCTGTTACTTCTGTTGGTTGTTGGTTTAGCCATTAAAGGCGGTCTGTATTATCAGTCAAGCCAAACACAAGGGCAGTCTACGGTTCAAACGGTAAAAGTTGAACGAGGTGACGTTGTTTCGACGGTTTCGGCTACAGGTACCATAAAACCAGTAAATATGGTTGATATCAGTTCGAAGATAACCGGACTTTTGCAGGAGGTAAAAGTTAAGGAGAACGATTATGTTAAAGCAGGTCAAGTATTAGTAATACTTGACGATAAGCGTTTACAGGCACAACTGACTCAAGTGCAGGAAAGACTTAATAATGCCGCTGCAAACTATGAACGCAATCTAACTTTAAATAAAATCGGAGCGGTGTCAAATCAGCAGATAGATACCTCAAGAATGGAATACAAGGTAGCGCAAGCTAGTTATGATGATGCTGTATCGCAGCTCAATGAAACAGTTATTAAGTCACCGATTGATGGTGTAGTTATCGGCAAACCAATTCCTGCGGGGCAAACTGTTGCTCAAGGTATTTCAAATCCAATGGTTATTTTGACTGTTGCCGACATGTCAAAAATGCAAATCGAAACCCAAGTGGATGAATCCGATATAGGCAAAGTAGCGCTAGGCCAAACAGCTACTTTTACGGTTGATGCTTATCCAGGGAAAGTTTTTAAAGGTAAAGTTTCAAATATCTCGCAAAAAGCAAATGTACAGCAGAATGTTGTTTATTATTCTGTAATAATTGATATTGATTCAACAGATAGTCTCTTAAAACCGACTATGACAGCGCGAGTGTCAATTCAGAGCGGAGAAAGTAAAAATACAATGACCCTGCCTTTGGCGGCTATTAAAACCAATAAAAATCAACAGTATGTTGTTGTATTAAGAGAGGGCGGCAAGACTGAAAATATCAATATTACAACAGGTCTTGTCGGCGACGATCGCATTGAGATTACAAGCGGTTTGAATGATGGTGATCAAGTAGTTATAACTTTAGCAAAGCCGCAAACTCAGAACCCAACAGGTCAGAAAGGCAGCAGTCCTAGTATAATGGGCAGAGGTATGGGAGGACGCTGATAGGAGGGAACAACAGTGACTATCGAGTTATCTAAAGTTACAAAGAGTTATCAGATGGGTGATACTACTGTCCACGCGTTGGCTGGTGTAACTCTGAGTATTGGCGAAGGGGAATTTACTGCAATAATGGGTCCTTCGGGATCGGGTAAATCAACTTTGATGAATATTTTAGGCTGTTTGGACCGTCCAACAAGCGGTTCATATATATTGGATAATCAGGAAGTGGCTACTTTAAATGACGATGAACTTGCTGCTACTCGCAATAAGAGAATAGGCTTTGTATTTCAAAATTTTAATTTGCTGCCGCGGATTACGGCTCATCAGAATGTAGCTCTTCCGCTAGTTTATGCTGGGGTAGATAAGCATGAACGTAATGAACGGGCGGCACAAGCCTTGGCGATGGTGGGGCTTGAACAGCGACTTCATCATTTGCCGAATGAAATGTCAGGCGGTCAGCGGCAGCGTGTTGCAATTGCTAGAGCGCTCGTAAACAATCCGACAATTATAATGGCTGATGAACCGACAGGAAATCTAGATACTAAATCCGGTATCGAGGTTATGGAGATATTTAATAATCTTAATGCCCAGGGAAGAACCATTATTTTAGTTACACATGAGCCTGATATAGCAGAAAATGCACGGCGGATTATTCATGTACGTGATGGCTTGATTGTGCGTGACGAGTGGAGAAAGGGGTGACTATATGTTTGGTGAAAGCGTTGCAATTGCCTTAAATGCGCTAGTTGCCAACAAGCTGCGCTCAATTCTCACAATGTTAGGTATCATTATAGGTGTTGGTGCGGTTATTGCTATGATTTCAATAGGGATGGGTGTGCAAAATAAAGTAGAAACTTCAATTGCCAGTCTTGGCAGTAATCTTATTATGATTACGCCAGGGGCAGCTTCGTCCTCTGGGGCCAGGCAAGCAGCCGGTTCTAATACTACTTTGACAATGAAAGACTCACAAGCTATCGCACGTGAAGTTCCGGGAATAACACAAGTAGCGCCAAGTGTTAGCCGCCAGTTTCAGCTCATCGCAGGAAACCAAAACTGGACTACATCTGTACAAGGAACGACACCTGAATATCAAGAGGTTAGAAATACCACTGTCCAAAGCGGCAGTTTTATAACTAATCAGGATGTTGAGACAAGAAATAGAGTTGCTGTAATAGGGCCTACAGTTGCAACCAACTTATTTGGTGATGTAAATGCAGTAGGTCAAACTATTCGAATTAACAAGTCACCTTTTAAAGTAATCGGAGTATTAGAGAGCAAGGGACAATCGGCAGGTGGAATGGACCAGGATGACACAGTTATTGTTCCAATAACAACGGCCCAAGAACGGCTTATGGGCATAACATACGTTCAAATGATAAGTGTGCAAGTTGAGAACACTGATAGTGTTAATCAAGTTCAAGACGATCTCACAACACTTTTAAGGGCGCGTCATAAAATAACAGGTGATAAGACTGATGATTTTTCAGTTCGCAACATGGTAAGTGTAATGAATACCGCTGCTGAGACAACGCAGACAATTACCTTATTACTTGGTAATATTGCTGCCATATCGCTGCTAGTCGGCGGGATTGGCATTATGAATATAATGCTAGTGTCTGTTACCGAGCGAACTAGAGAAATTGGCATTCGTAAAGCTTTAGGCGCTAAATATAAGGATATTTTGATGCAATTTCTGATTGAAGCTGTTGTTATAGGTGTGGTCGGCGGTACTATTGGCATTCTTTTTGGCGTAGGAACATCTTATGTTGTTTCAATATTCGCCGGTTGGAATACAGTTATTTCTCCTGTTTCAATAATTGCAGCCTTTGCCTTCTCGGTAGGGGTTGGGCTATTTTTTGGAATATACCCGGCCCGCAAGGCTGCTTTGCTTGATCCTATAGATGCCTTAAGATATGAATAATCAACGCCTGCTAAGAAAATAAATAAGAGCCTCCAATTAGGGAGGCTCTCGTTTTCTAGTAAGCTTAATCGTGTAACGTGACTTCAATACGTGCTTATGGCGATTTAAGGTATCAATCACTAAATTATACCATATTTAACAAAATAGAATGATTGACTAATCAGTCAAATGTTATTAAAATTAATAATATTAAAACATAATATATTAACTTAACACAGGGATAAGCGTTTGGGTACGTAGCCCTTTTTATTTGAATAACGTTGACCAGCTGGTCAAATGAAAGGTTGATAACATGAAGAAATCTGCATGGAAAAAACAGCTTACAATAATGCTTAGCAGCGGAATTCTTTTGCTGCAGAGTACTAGCGTTATGGCAGCGCCGCAGGAGCTTTCCTTAGACGACAGCATTGCAGCAGCTCTCAAAAATAATTCGGCTATAAAGATGGCTTTAACTGATCAAGAAAGAGCAGAGTGGGGGATAAGTGAAGCAAAAGCCGGAACGCTTCCGTCCATATCGGCAAATGCTGGCGGCTCACGAGGATCAAGCGGTGCAGGTTCATCTGATGGTACTAATTATAATAGTTCACTTAAATTAAACTGGACATTATATTCTGGCGGACGAACTGAAGGGCTTATTAACCAAGCCAAGCTAAACGCCGATAGTTCAGAGCTTAATGTTGCTAAGACAAAACAGCAGATAAAACTAGATACGACTACAGGCTATTACAGTGTTTTGCAGGCTCGTAATATGGTATCAGTAAATCAGGATACGGTAAACAATCTGACCGAACATTTAAAGAAAGTACAAGCTCAATTTGACGTAGGCGTTATAGCTAAATCTGATGTATTAAGATCAGAAGTTGAGCTTGCTAATGCACAGCAGAACCTTATCAAAGCTCAAAATAGTTATGATATAGCGATGTCGACTTTAAATAACATTATTGGTGCGCCTCTTGACACTGAGAATATTCTTAAAGATGAATTAGTTTACGCAAAAAATAATTTAACTATTGAGGATGCAGTAAACCATGCGTTTGCAAATCGTCCAGAATTACAGCAATCCAAAATTAGCATAGATTCGGCAAATCAAGGTATTAAAGTCGCAGATAGTGGTCGTAAGCCTAATGTTTCATTCGGAGCAACCGAAAGCTGGAGTGGCAATGATTTCCCGGGTGATAACAATAATTGGTCAATGAATGTTATGGCTAATTGGAACTTATTTGACTCAGGTCAAACCAATGCTAAAGTTAAGCAAGCAAAGGCTTCTTTAGAAAAAGCTGAAGAACAGGCAGTTCAGACTAAAAATAGCGTAGAACTTGAAGTTCGCCAATCATATTTAAGCATGAAAGAAGCAGAAAAAAGAATAGAAACAACACATATAACTGTTGATAAAGCGGTTGAAGACCTAAAGATTGCTCAAACTAAGTATTACGCTGGTGTTGGAACTAACTTGGACGTAATCGATGCTCAATTAGCGCTTACGCAGGCCAAAACTAACTATACACAGGCACTGTATGACTATAACGTAAATAAAGCTAAATTACTAAAAGCTATTGGTCAAATTTAAAGGGAAAAGAACCTGTCCGGATGTACCGGTACAGGTTCTTTTCCTTTTTCTAAAACAGCGTACAATAAATTTCCAGAAAAAAAGTATTTACAAATTTAAACAAACAACCTTATAATTAAACCAAGGTTGTTTGTTGGCGTGTCCGTCAGATAAAGTTTATGCATAGCATGGAAAACGTAGAGGGAGGGGTTTGATGATTAGATTTGAAGGAGTCTCTAAGATGTACGGTGACAGTTGTGTTGTGAATAATTCCAACCTTCATATTAATCAAGGTGAAATAGTTGCTCTTATCGGACCAAGCGGATCAGGTAAAACGACTACTATGAAAATGATTAATCGTTTAATTGATCCGACTGAAGGTAGAATTTTTATAGGTGGCACGGATATTCTTAAACTTAACGTTGTAGAATTGCGACGGAATATTGGATATGTTATTCAAAATATTGGATTACTACCGCATATGACTATTGCAGACAATGTTGCTTTGGTACCTCGTTTGAAGCAATGGGATGAAAATGTATATCGAAAGCGGGCGGATGAGTTGATGGATATGGTCGGGCTTGATCCTGAAACTTACCGCAATCGCTATCCTTCCGAACTTAGCGGAGGGCAACAGCAGCGGATTGGGGTCATTAGAGCGCTTGCTGCTGATCCAGAGATTGTCCTAATGGATGAACCATTCAGTGCGCTTGACCCTATTAGTAGGGAACAGCTTCAAGATGAAATTGTTTACCTTCAGCAGAAACTTCGCAAAACAATAGTTTTTGTGACACATGATATTGATGAAGCCATAAAAATAGCTGACAGAATTTGCATCTTGAATTGCGGGGAGGTTATACAAACAGGTACTCCCGAGCAAATCTTAAGGCATCCAGCAAATGATTTTGTTAAGAATTTTATTGGCTTGCACCGTCTTAGCCAAACTGGAATTATGCCTGAAATTACTGAAATTATGATCAGGCCGGTAACTTCAAAACCAAACCGCGGATTAACTGAAGCTTTAAATAATATGAGAAAGCAAAGGGTCGACTCACTGCTGATTGTCGATCAGAACGAAAGACTTTTAGGCATTGTAGGTGTTTGGGAAATTCAAAATAAATTTCAAAATGAAGCGCTTACGGTAGGTGATGTAATGAATCCAAATTTACCAGTTGTTTTGTATAACCAACCGCTAAGCGAAGCAGTGAATATTATAAGCAGACATCAAGTTGCTTATTTGCCTGTTATCGATGATAATCGCCGCCTATTGGGTGTAATCACACGTGCCGGATTAGTCGACGTAATGGCAAAACAGCTAGGCGCGACACAACCACAGAGAGTAGGAGGTGTTCAGGCGTGCTAATGACGTTATTAGAAATTTGGCGAACTCGCTCAGAGGATATAATGTTGGCGACAATGGATCATATTACGCTTACACTCGTAGCGCTATTTCTGGCAAACCTTATAGCTATACCGCTAGGTATACTTTTGACTAGATATAAGAAACTAGCTGAACCAATTATTGGTATCACAGCAGTTTTCCAAACTATACCAAGTTTAGCACTCTTAGGATTAATGATTCCTCTCTTCGGAATTGGCTTTATTCCCGCAATTGTCGCACTGACAATTTATGGCTTACTGCCAATACTCAGGAATACCTATACCGGAGTGCTAGGCGTTAATCAAGCCGCAATCGAGGCTGGTGTTGGAATGGGCATGACCTCCAAACAAATTCTGTTCCTTATAGAGATACCCTTGGCTCGCCCAGTAATAATGGCAGGTATACGTACTGCGACAGTACTACTAATTGGTATAGCCACGTTAGCAGCTTTAATTGGAGCTGGTGGTCTTGGTGATTTAATCTTCCGCGGTATAGCTATGGCTAACCAAGATTTAATTTTAGCTGGAGCCTTGCCTGCTGCATTATTGGCAGTGATATTTGACTTTATTTTGAAGGGGGTCGAAAACCAATCACAGCCTAAAGGAATAAAAACAATGGCGAAAGGATGATGTTTAGTGAAAAAACTTACTTTGTTACTTATGATAGTATTGTTAAGTCTATCTCTAGTTGGATGTTCCGCTTTGACAGGAGGAAAATCAGATAAGATAGTTATAGGTGGTAAGAATTTTACTGAGCAAGATATTCTAGTATATATTATGAAGGATATAATTGAGGCTAAAACAAATCTAAAGGTTGAAGTAAAACCATACCTTGGCGGTACGAATGTCGTTTCTCAAGCGTTAGAACGCGGTGACTTGGATATCTATGCGGAATATACTGGAACTGGACTGATCAATATTCTTGGGGAGAAATTGATTACAGATCCTGACGCAGCTTACGCTAAAGTAAGTCAGATCTATCGTGAAAAGAAAAAACTTGTTTGGCTTAAGCCATTCGGTTTCAATAATACGTATACTTTATCAATGCGCGCCGATCAAGCTGAAAAATTAGGAATAGAAACTTTCAGTGATTTAGTGGGGAAAGCCCCCAAGTTAATACTTGGTGCAACTCATGAATTTCTTGAAAGACAAGATGGATACAAGGGTCTCCAGGAGGCCTATGGTATTAAATTTGGCAGTACAAGTGGAATGGATCCAGGCCTAACATATGGTGCTTGCCGCGACTATAAAGTAGATGTAATTGACGCATTTTCCACTGATGGGCGTATACCGGCGTTTAATTTGAAGGTACTAAAGGATGATAAACGCTTCTTTCCACCTTATTATGCCGCTCCTGTAATACGTGAAGATACCTTAAATAAACACCCCGAAATTGCGGATGCCCTAAATTTACTAGCTGGAAAACTTGACGAGAAAGAAATGTCAAGCCTTAATGCTAAAGTTGATTTAGAAAAAAAGGATGCGAAAATAGTTGCTCGTGAATGGCTTAAGTCTAAGGGATTAATTTAATAGAGAAAATCTGAAGCACAATTACTATAATATTCAAAACGGGAGGAGTCCGGAAAATGGCTCCTCCCGTTTTGGTATCATCTAAATTTGAATTTCTTACTAACTATATTTCATTGTATTAAAATAAAAGGAGGTCAAAATGGCTAGTATATTATCAGATTTTAATCTCATCATTTTCCCATTGTCCATCTTGCTTCTGTGTACTGCTCTCGGTAGTATCATAGTCCAAGGCTTATGGAAGCAGTTTCGCAGAATTTCTTTTCATATTTCGGGAGAATACTATGAAGTGATAGACAAGTCGGTTAGAGGCATGCCAGCATTATGGGGAGCATTAATAGGTTGTTACGTTTCTATACAGTTTGTCGATCTAAAAAATGCTAACCTCCGTTTTTTAGATGGAGTATTCATTGTTGTTGGCATATTCTCATTAACGGTGGTTACTGCTCGTTTTTTATCTACGATGGCCGCTTTTTATGCGCAAAAGGACGAAAAGGCTTTTCCCTCGGCATCAATCTTAGCTAATATCATAGAAGCAGCTACTTATATAACTGGAATTCTAATTATATTGCAAACTTTAGGAATATCCGTTACGCCGATTCTTACTGCTTTAGGCGTCGGAGGTCTGGCCGTAGCTTTAGCGTTGCAAGATACTTTGAGTAATGTTTTTTCCGGACTGCACATTCTTTTAGCTAAACCTATACAAACAGGTGATTATATAAAACTAGAAGCTGGTCAGGAAGGACATGTTGTGGATATTTCTTGGCGGAATACTACTATTCAGACGTTAGGAAACAGTTTGATCATTGTGCCTAATCAGAAGATAGCCTCTGCAGTTATTATTAATTTTGATAAGCCTAGCAGTGAGCTATCTGTTAGCATAGGAGCTAGCGTAAGTTATGATAGTGACTTAGAATACGTAGAAAAGGTGACAATTGCGGTGGCAAAGGAGGTAATGAGTGAATTTGCTGCTGGAGTTGAAAACTATGAGCCCGTTGTACGCTTTCACACCTTTGGAGACTCTAGCATACTTTTTAATGTAATAATGCGTGTACAAGTATTTGCAGATCAATATAAGCTTAAGCACGATTTTATTAAACGATTGCACAAAAGATACAAAATCGAAGGTATTGAAATACCTTTCCCGATTCGCACTATTTATAGTAAATCAATAGACCAGTAAACTATTATGGGGGTCTAAAAACCTAATTTTAACGAACATAGTAAGGGGGGGGACATATGCAGGGCGCACCGACTTTAGAGATCGATCTAGAAAAGCTCGCGGATAATTCATCTCGGGTAGTTGAAAAATGCCTTGCTAAAGGCATACATGTAATAGGTGTCACTAAAGGTTTTAGTGCAATACACCAAATTGTTAGTGCTATGCTTGCTGGCGGGATAGAAGGCTTTGCGGATGCCAGGATGGAAAACATCATGGAACTGCGGAAAAGAAATTTTCACAGCCCATTTACTTTGCTGCGAATTCCCCGAATAAGTAACGTTGCAAATGTTGTAAAGTATGCTGATGTTAGTATTAATTCAGAGATATCAGTTATAAGAGCTTTATCGGCTGAAGCCCAGCAGATCGGAAAAATTCATAAAATCATTCTAATGCTGGATGTAGGTGACCTCCGTGAGGGTGTTATGCGTGAAGATGTCATGCATATGGTGGAAAAGATAAGCTGTTTAGAAGGAATCAGGTTAATTGGCATTGGTACCAACATGGGGTGTTTTGGCGGAGTACTGCCCAGCATCGAAAACCTAAATCTTTTAGTTGATGTAGCCTATGAAGTAGAGAGCCACTTGGACTATCAACTAGAAATTATTTCAGGTGGTGGAACTTCAACACTCTTTTTAGTAGAAAATAACACCGTCCCTGCAGGAATTAATCAGCTAAGGGTAGGTGAAGGAATACTTCTTGGTACTGATACCACAAACAATCGAAATATTCCATGGCTGCATCACGATGCCTTCTGCCTGAAGGCAGAGGTCATTGAGGTTAAAGATAAGCCCTCGGTTCCGATCGGTGAGATTGGGCAGGATGCTTTTGGGAATGTTCCTCGGTTTGTTGATGTTGGTATTAGAAAACGAGCAATTCTAGCTCTAGGTAAGCAGGATGTCTATATAGAGGGTCTTTTTACATTAGATAAAAACATAACCATTCTAGGCGCGAGCAGTGATCATATTATTCTGGATGTTACTGATTCTGGAGATAAGATTAGGGTTGGTGACGAGGTAATATTCGGTCTAACTTATCCAGGTCTATTATCAGCAAGTGACTCCCGTTATGTAAAAAAACTGTTCAAAGGAGGTAATAAATGATGAACGTTGAAGTAGTAAAAAACTTTGATCAAGAATTAATACAACTATTGATCCAAATGGAAGAGGACGCATTTGGCGATGGTGGTTTAAACCAATGGCACCTCGTGCCATTTATTCGACATGGGCGGGTATATCTTGCCAGAGAAGGTCAGAATGTTGTTGGAATGGCGCAGTATATGAGAGACTGGGATAAACCTAATAAAGCATACCTTATGGGAGTATCTATAGATACAGAGGAACGAGGAAAAGGATTTGGCACCATACTGCTTCGGGAGAGTTTACGACTGTTACAGAATGAAGGGATTACTGAGGTCGAATTGACAGTTGATCCTCAAAATATCGCGGCTATAAGAGTTTATGAGGGTAAGTTAGGGTTTATAAAGGCTGGTATGAGGGTCGATGAGTATGGAGCAGGGGAAAACCGTTTGGTGATGTTGCTGTCTTTGAGTAATTCATAGTCTCAATGAGGGAACTGTGTCAAGTTATTCTGGTCATTGTTTTATCATTAGCATAATACAAAAAGGAGAATACAGTGCATGATACAGTGGCCTGACAAAGAGACCCAAAAGAATATTTATAATAATGTAATGAATGACGCAAGACCAGATCGTTATTTTTTTGGCATGGTAATACTATCTTGTACTGTGGCAACTTACGGTCTGCTTTCAAATAGCACGGCAGTTGTAATAGGAGCTATGCTAATTGCTCCGCTAATGGGACCCATACTAGGTGGTGCTCTAGCTGTAGCAACAAACAGTAACGACCTAATTAAAGTTTCAGCTAAAGCTGAGGCCTTGGGAGCAGTCACAGCCGTAGTATTAGCAGCGCTGCTGACTCTTGTTTTACCACGGGCGGAATTGACCTCGGAAGTGTTGGCTAGAACTACACCAACTATCTTAGATCTAGTAGTAGCGTTGGCATCAGGGGCGGCAGGTACATTCGCTATGTGTGTTAGGCCTCAAGGGGCAACTCTGCCAGGCGTAGCTATAGCTACTGCTCTTATGCCTCCGTTATGCGTTGTTGGCATTGGCTTGGCAAAGCAAGATTTCGCGGTTATGGGCGGTGCATTTTTGCTGTTTCTAGCCAATATGATTGCGATTAATGTAGCAGCTATTGCGATGTTTGAGTTTGCTGGGTTTTCGAGCGATCTTTGTGAAAATGAATGTGATAACAATATCTCTAACAATTTTGCCAAGTACCGCATGACATATCCTATTGCTTTGCTAATTATTATCTCGCTGCCATTAGCATATATCATGTATAAAACATATAATCAAGCTAATATAGAAAAAACAATAAGAAGCTCGCTAGTGGAATCTCTCGACATGATTGCACCGCAGTCTAGTCTTATATCTTTGAATTATACTGAACAGGATAACAACTTTAATATTGATGCGGCAATTCGAACCACCAAAACTATTGTTCCGGAAAACATTCGGCAGATGGAAAACTTATTGGAATTGCGGTTGGGAAAAACGGTCGTGGTAAGTGCGGATGTTTTTCTAGTACAAAAGGTTAATGATAAAACTAACATAGATAACTTCCGAGAATTGCTTCCAAAAGTAAAGGAAAAAGAAGTTGTAGAAGTAGTCAGAAGTACTACTCCTGAAGAAGTAATCGAAAGTACTATTCGTGAAAAATTGCTATTACTACCTGGGAGTAAATTAGAGGATTATCTTTTAGAATACCGAAAAAGCTCGGGTACTTATGTGGTTACTGCCAGAATTTCCAGCTCTAATCCTATAGATACTAAATTACCTTTGACAATTCAAAAGATATTAGAAGAACGGTTAAAGCGCCGCGTTGAAGTTAAGGTTGATGTTAATAATGATAAAAAGTAATAATACATTTCTAAGTCGTAAAGGTACGCTACTGCTTTGTAGCGTACCTTTGTTCAATGCGGGGTATACTAATAGAAGAAAAGATGATGCATTTTAACAGCAGAGGACGTGTAATAATGCAGCAGTATGTTCTTCCGTTTACGGCTATAGATAGATCTAAAATAGCAGTAGTTGGCGGAAAAGGAGCCAACTTAGGTGAACTTTTTAATGTCCCTGGTATTTTTGTGCCAGAGGGATTTTGTATTACTACAGAGGCATATAAAAGATTTATTGCTTCGAATGAGGCGTTTAACGAAATGTTAAATTCCTTAGAAAGGATGACTATTGATAACATCGACGCAATTGAAACTATCGGTTCAAAAATCAGGAGTCATTTAGAAAAATTAGCTATTCCCCAGGAAATAAAAGCTGAAGTATCTGAGATTTGGGAGCATACTGGCAAACATTTCTTCTATGCAATTAGGTCCAGTGCTACAGCGGAAGATTTACCTGGGGCTTCATTTGCCGGACAGCAGGATACTTACCTTAATATTTCCGGCCTAGATGAAATTCTAATTCATATTCGTAAATGTTGGGCATCACTTTTTACTGATCGTGCAATTATCTATAGAATTCAAAATGGCTTTAATCACCGTGACGTTTATTTAGCAGTAGTTGTACAGCGAATGATTTTTCCTGAAGTGGCTGGTATAATGTTTACCGCTGACCCTGTAAGCGGCAATAGAAAAGTAGTTTCAATTGATGCAAGTTACGGTTTAGGGGAGGCTTTAGTATCCGGCATAGTATCAGCTGATCTATATCGAGTTAGGGATGGAACTGTAATTAATAAGAAGATAGCCGAGAAAAAAATAGCTATTTATGGCTTAGAAGATGGCGGTACTATTAAAAGAGCGGTTGCTAAAGAAAAGGTTAACCGGCAGTCGATAGAAGACCAAGTAGCTGTTGTATTGGCCGAGCTGGGGCAAAAAATTGAGCAGCATTTCGGCTGCCCCCAGGATATTGAATGGTGTATAGCTGATGACACGGTATTTATACTTCAGAGCCGACCTATCACAACATTATATCCTGTACCGAGGTTTTTTGATGAAAGACTTCATTTATTGATATCCTTAGGGCATGCGCAAATGATGACTAATCCTATAAAACCATTGGGTATTTCAATATTAAAAACATTTATGCCTCTTGGTAAGAATGGCAATCAGCGAACCGAAAGTAACTTGATGGCTGAGGCAGGCGGTAGGCTCTACATTGATATAACTAAAGTGCTTGATTATAAGTTGGGGCGTAAATTGTTTCCTGGATTAATTAGTAATGCTGACGAATTTATTGGTAACGCTCTTAGAGAGTTTTCGTCGTGGAAAACCTTCAAAATCCAGTCTGGTCCTGGGAAAAAGATCGAGCTGCCCTTAATAGCTAAAATAGCTCCATTCATAATGAAAGTTTTTAAAAATATAGTTTTTAAAGAAAGCAAAGGCATTACAGAGCGTGTAGATGATTTAATCGATAAACAGATTAGAGTAAATCGAGATATTATTTACCAAAAAGTTGGTATAGACAGGGTTCAGCAAATCCAACAGCTTTTGCCCACTATGCTTCCGTTTGTATTGAAAAATGTTGGTCCGTATATAGGGACGGGTTTATTAACTTACCGGTTGATAAATAAATTAGCTGGCTTATGGCTTAATGATACAGAACAAGAATTGCGCGGCATTAGTAAAGCACCTGTGGGGAATGTTACCAGTGAGATGGGACTAGCTCTTGGTGATGTCGCTGATATTATACGTGGATATCCTTCTGTAATCGAGTATTTAAAAACGGCAGCAGATGCTGAGTTTATGACAGGGTTGGACGGAGTAGAAGGCGGCAATAAGGTAAAAACTTCTTTGAATAGCTTTTTAGCTCAATATGGTATGCGTGCTACTGGCGAAATTGATATTACCGTGCCGCGTTGGCGAGAAGATCCGACTCAACTGATTGGATCAATCCTCAGTAATGTTGAAAGCAACAGTGCAGGGATGCATCGAACTCAGTTTTTACAAGGCGAAGTGGAAGCTAAGAAGGCAGTTGAGAGCTTAATTAGGCGGCTGCAGTATACTCGCTTTGGGTTTATTAAGGCTAAAATAATGAAGCACCTATTAGTCGCATATCGTCAGGTTATTGGTGTAAGGGAGCACCCTAAGTTCTTTATAGTGCAAAACTTTGATATTATCAAAAAAGCTATACTGGAAGAAGCTGAATATCTTGTTGCTGCAAAGATTCTAGAAAAAGCAGACGACGTATTTTGGCTTTCGCTAGATGAATTAATTGAGGTTATAAACTCAAAGAAAGCGGATCTATCAATAATAAAGAAGCGACAGGAAGAGTTTAAGCAATATATAAAACTCTCCCCTCCTAGAGCAATGACAAGTGAAGGAGAAATCATAACTGGTTTGCAACAGCAGCAAGATATTCCTGAAGGAGCTTTAGTTGGGAGCCCTGTTTCTGTTGGCTTGGTTGAAGGTCGAGCCAGGGTAATAACGAATTTAGCTAACGCTCGCCTTAACAAAGGTGAGATTTTGGTAGCACCCTTTACCGATCCCGGATGGACACCATTATTTCCCCTTGCTGGCGGTTTGGTAACAGAAGCTGGCGGACTGATGACTCATGGCGCAGTAGTCGCCAGAGAGTATGGCATTCCAGCAGTGGTTGGTGTTGATGGTGCAACCGTGAAAATTAAAGATGGAGAAATGATTAGAATAGACGGACGTAAGGGATATGTAAAAATATTATCTGAGTAGCTGATAAACAATTTTTTGAAAGCTTGCCATTTGATGGTGAGCTTTTTTATTTACGGCAACATTTTCGCATAGGTTTATAGCAAAGTATAACTGTTTTCTTAGGAGGTTTCGGTATGGATTTTTTCTTATGTAAATTTAGAGGATAGTGTCGTCTCTTGACGAAATATTCTCGTATTGAATTTTATTAAGTGATTTATAAATAAGTAGGTTTTATCTAAATCGAAGTTCAGGATAAGTATGAGGTGAATGGGTTTTGCAAAGACAGTTTTCTGCAAAGAAAAAATGGTGGATCTTTTTTGGCGTAATGTTTGTTGTTATCTTAACTCTGGTATTCATTTTGCCGAATATGAGAAGCCAAACAACTATATTAAAATCTAATGGAGCTAATCTCAAGCCTTCGGTAGATATTCAAACTGTCCAGCGTAAGGATATGACAAGAAGAATAACATTAGCCGGGCAGACTGTACCAGAGGCTCAGGTTGATATAGCGGCAAAGTACTCTGGGCGTATAACTCTGGTAAATGTGAGCCTAGGTCAGGCTGTTAAAGCCGGAGATATACTAATTATCCAGGATACTGGTGATATCGACTTATCTATTTCTCAGACTGATGCCTCGCGCCGTCAGGCCGAAGCAGAAGCTGCCGAAACTCAAGCTGCCTATTTTGCTAAATATCAAAAAGTTAAGTCAGAATACCAACGTAGTTTGAAAAATTATGAACGATATAAAGCCTTATATAGTACGGGGGCGGTTTCGCGGGAATCGTTAGATACAATAGAGCAGCAAATGATTAATGCTAAATCTGAGCTCGAAACACTGGATAATCAATACCTGTATGGTGTTGGACCTGCCTTGCTGGAATCCAAGCGGGCAGCTTTAGAAAAAGTTGAGAGAAATGTTGATGCGCTAGAGAAACAGCGTGAAGACTTAATTTTACGGGCCCCGCGTTCAGGCGTAATCGGCTATCGTCAGGCTGAAATAGGTGCTTTAGTTCAGTCAGGTCAAAAGTTATTGTCGATAGTAGATAACAGTGGCATATATATCGACTGTCAGATGTCTGAGAAGGATATTGCTCATATTAGTCTGGGAATGACAGCTGATGTTCAAGTAGAATCACTTGGTAACAACTATATAGGGAAAATAATTTACGTAAGTCCAGCAAGTGATGCTAAAAGTCAAAATTATATCGTAAGAATTTCACTTGATAAACCTGATTCTCTTTTGAGAAGCGGAATGTTTGCCCGAACTCAACTCGAAGTGTTACAACGCCCTCAAACGCTATTCGTAAGCAAAGAGGCTATTATAGAGAAAAATGGCAAGAGATATGTTTTCATAATTAATGTTGATAATAAGGCTGAAGAGCGTTCGGTTACGCTCGGTTTGAGTAATGACAAAGTAGTAGAAATACTTAGCGGCGTTAGCGAAGGGGAACGAGTAGCTATAAGTAATTTAGCTAGATTAAGAAATGGAATGAGTGTTGATATTATTCCTGCCGAGGATATACGAGTTAATTCGGATAATCAGGGAGGTAGGTAATGAACATAACTCGTTTTTCAATAGAGCGACCAGTAGGCATATGTATGATTGTTATGCTGTTTGTTGTGCTTGGCTTATATAGTTTTCATCGAATTGGCGTTGAGTTATTGCCTGCTTTAAACACTCCCTACGTAACGGTTTCAGTTAATTATTCCGGTGCAGGAACTGAAGAGGTTGAACAGCAAGTAATTAAGCCGCTGGAAGATTCTCTAGCATCTTTATCTAACTTAAAACATATGACCGCCATTGCCAGGCCTGAGCGGGCGATAATTATATTAGAGTTTGAGCTTTCAACAAATTCTGACTTTGCCTCTATCGAAGCAACTAAAAAGGTAAATTCAGTACGTAGAAGACTTCCAGACGGTATCGATGAGCCGGTAGTAGTTAAGCGTGATATTAATGCGGCTCCGGTCTTAGAAATCGCTGTTACATCGAAATATCCTCTTTCAGATATATACGCAAAAGCTAATAGCACATTCAAAGAGCGTCTAGAACAGTCGCCGGGTGTTTCTGAAGTATCGCTTTATGGTGGACGGGATAAGGAAATAGCCGTCGAAGTTGATAAAGAAAAGCTGGCTTTTTATAACCTATCTTTGAGTCAAATTGTGAATAAAGTCAAGGGAGAAAACGCACTATTACCTTCAGGGTCTGTATACACTGATAAACTGCAGACAGATGTTCGGCTTTTGGCTCAATATCAAGATTCGGCAGATATAAATAACTTGAACATAACTAACTCTGACGGGATTAGTGTTCCGATAACAGAGATTGCAATAATAAAGGAAAAGGACAGCAAGGTAACAAGGTTTGGGCGTGTAAACGGACAAGACGCCATTTCTTTAACAGTATATAAAAATAGTGATGCTAATATTGTTACTACTGTTGAAGGGGCGCTTAAGCAGTTAGAAACATTAAGAGAAGCTTACCCTGATTATGAGTTTACAGTGGTTACAAATTCAGCTAATTTCGTTAGCAAATCGCTGAATAATACTCTAGCTACATTATTTGAAGGGTTGCTGACTACTGGTATAGTACTATATTTATTTCTCCGCGGCTGGCGTTCAACAGCTGCTGTTATGATAGCTATACCAACTTCACTTATTTCAACTTTCTTAGCTATGTATGCGGTCGGCTTCAGTTTTAACATGATGTCCTTAATGGGGATGGCTTTATGTGTTGGTATATTGGTCGATGATTCAATTGTAGTATTAGAAAATATTCATCGACATCTTCATATGGGTAAAGATGCTAAAACAGCTGCTGTAGAAGGACGAATGGAAATTGGCATGGCGGCGATTGCGATTACATTATGCGATGTAGTTGTTTTTATGCCGATTGCATTTATGAGCGGTATGACTGGGCAATTTTTTCAACAGTTTGCTTTAACTATAGTTTTGGCCACTTTATTTTCCCTATTTGTTTCTTTTACGTTAACGCCAATGTTGGCCTCTAAATTTTTTCGGAACGGGTTAAGAGAACCGCAAGGGAAAATATGGGTAATTATGGACAAAATCGAAAACCAGGCAATCGCCAGCTATGAGAGATGGTTAGTCTGGAGCTTAGACAACAGCAGGAAAATTATTGCATCAGTTTTATTAATTTTTATATTGTCGGTTGCTTTAATTCCGAGTGGTATTATCGGAGCCGAGTATATGCCGCGGACAGATGAAAGCAGTTTTCGAGTGTCAGTCGAGCTGCCTGTGGGCCAAAATATTGAGCAGACTGATGCTGTGATAAACTTGCTGGAGCAATACGTAAGAACTATTCCTGAGGTCACAAACTGTTTATCAAGTGTTGGCACCCCGACAAGCAATAATGGATCAATTTCAGTACAATTAATAGATCGTAAAGAGCGCAGTCGAAGTGTATGGCAAATTACTGATGATGTCCGTAAATTTGCCAGAAGCAGTGTGAATAATGCTGTTGTCAGAGTTAATGAAACGCAATCTTCTGTTGCTGGAGTTTCCGGCGGGGCCGGAAGCGGCGGATCTTCTGGATCCCCCGTACAAATAGAACTGCTTGGCAACAACCTGGAAAATTTGGTGAGTGCTTCGTATAAAGTACAAAAACTTCTTGGTGAGATAGATGGGGTTAAGGATATTAGAAGTTCATATTCAGAAGGAATGCCAGAATTACAATTAACAGTCGATAGAGAACGTCTGAAATTTTATAACACCTCAGTAACTGAGATCACCAGTGTTTTTTCTGCAGCTATTGCAGGGCAAAAGGCAGGGGTTCTTGCCAATGACCCTAAAAACGATGGACAAGATACAGATATAATTGTTCGTCTTCAAGGCAGTGACGGCTTTAAGGCAGCTGATATTCAGTCAATCACGGTAGGGGCAGGAAATCGCAGAGTTTTTCTTAGTGATGTCGCTAAAATTGAAGAAGGAACTGGGCCTGTTATGATCCGCAGAGTTGATAAGCAGCGGGCGATTAATGTGCAAGCCAATCTTACAGACAGGCCGTTAAAAGAAGTATTGCAGCAGATTAAGATTAAGTTGGATCAGGAGAACGTAGGCAGCGGCGTTACTTATCGTTTTACTGGACAGGCGAACAGCATGGATGATACCTTCCGAGAAATGATCCAGGCATTAGCATTATCATTAGTTCTGGTATATATGCTGTTAGCAGTACTTTATGAGTCACTGCTCACTCCATTTATACGAATGTTCTCACTGCCGCTAGGGTTAATTGGTTCACTGATATTCTTACTCATCACAAACAATACCATCAACTTATATTCACTTATTGGGATATTGGTTATGGACGGTTTAGTCGCCAAAAATGGAACACTGTTACTCGATTATACTCTTACGCTTATGGATAGAGGGATGAGTGCCTATGAAGCAGTAATTGAGGCTGGCAAAACTAGGCTAAAGCCGATTTTCATGACGACACTAACAATGGTAGTAGGGATGCTGCCGACTGCTTTATCCTTAACGGAAGGCTCTGAAACAAGAGTCAGTATGGCGTGGGTAATAATCGGAGGCCTATTGTCATCAACCTTTTTTACATTAATTGTTATACCTATAATATTTTTGTTCTTTACTCACTATCCGATTGACCAATGGCATAAGCATATAAATTTAAAGAAATTACTTAGCAAATAAAAAAGTGGTGGCAAATTTAAATTTGCCACCACTTTTTTGCGTAAGCGAATACCACATGCTATGCATGTGGTTCCAAAAAGCTTATAGCTATGCGTCGAAAAAAACAGCCTCCTTTGTTAGAATAAATGCAGGTTTGCCGACCGCATAATCTGAACAA
>NZ_JBAIYU010000022.1:0-110835 GCF_036763085.1 Dendrosporobacter sp. 1207_IL3150 | reverse complement strand
TATTATGATTGTTTCCAAAGACATTATGTCTGTCCATTTTCGTGGCATAATTAAAACCTCCCGTCATAGTTATCCTACAACAGGAGGCTTTTTGTCACAATGTCTGTTTTGCTGGGTTCAGTTCAAAGTTTCACGGGCTTTGAAAAACTAAAATAGTATGTGGTTATATTTTTTTAGAGGGGGAGGGATAAACTAAGAAAAGTTAACGAAAACTGACTCCTTCAATGGAATCACCCCATTCGATAATATATATTATTAGGGGATAATTATTATCTAATTAAATTATAAAATATTTGTCCATATTTTGCAAGCACTAATTAGATGTATTATAATAAAAATAATTTCATAGATTAAAGAAGTAAAGGGATAAAGAAGGAAAATATATATAAAAGAAGAATAGATTACAGAAGCGACTGTACTGGTATAAGGAGTGAATGAAATGCCTGTTAATCCTAGACTTAAAGATGAGCTTACTGATCAATTATTCAAAGCCATTTTATTATTAAAGAATGAAGAAGAATGCTACCAATTTTTTGAGGACGTTTGTACAGTAGGTGAATTAAAAGCCATGGCGCAACGTTTGGAAGTTGCCAGCATGCTGAAGTATGGTCATACATATGATGAAATTGTTGAACGGACAGGGGCGAGTACCGCTACAATCAGCCGAGTTAAGCGTTGTTTGCATTATGGAGCAGATGGCTATAAAACAGTCTTGCTGCGTTTGGATGAAACAAAGGATGAAGAAAAATAAAGCGGAGGTGTTATTATGAACCAAAATGAATTTGTCCCACAGATTCCTTATGGAACTAAAGATTTTTTGCCGCGCGAGGCTAGCCGGAAAAGAGCGATTGAAGACAGTCTTGCGGCTATGTTTGCGAGATGGGGATATGACGAGGTAATAACGCCTACTATAGAGTATCTTGACACATTGAAAGTAGGAGCTGGCTGTGATATGCAGCAGAGTATGTTTAAGTTTTTTGATAAGAATAATCATATTTTAGCTCTAAGACCAGACATGACAACTCCTATTGCTCGTCTTGCTGCAAGTAGGTTAAGGGAAAATACCCCACCGTTAAAATTATTTTATATTACTAATGTCTTTCGGTATGAGCAGGCTCAGGTTGGAAGGCAATGCGAATTCTATCAGGCCGGGGTAGAGTTGATGGGAGTTCCTGGACCAACTGCTGATGCCGAGGTGATTGCTTTGGCTGTGGAAGCTATGCTTGAAGCTGGACTTCAGAATTTCCAAATTAGTTTAGGTCAGGTAGACTTTATCAATGGCATTATGGAGGAAAGCGAATTAACTCACAATCAGCGCCAGCAAGTTAAGAATGCTATGATAACCAGAGATTTAGTTGGGTTGGGAGAAATACTGTCAGCAAGTAGTTTAAGCAAGTCCGTTCAAACTATGCTGCAGCAAATTCCCGTACTTCATGGCAGGGAAGATATGCTCATTCAAGCTCGCGCCATGGTTAAGAATGAAACAAGCCGAAATGCATTGGATAATCTGTCCGAAATATATGAATTATTAACAGCCTATGGTGTTGAGAAATATGTTAATTTTGACCTAGGAATCATTCGTGATTTTGATTATTATACGGGAATGGTTTTTGAAGGTTATACTCCTGGTCTTGGTTTTCCACTATGCGGTGGAGGCAGATATGACCAGATGCTGACATCATTTGGTGCCGGTGGTCCTGCTACTGGTTTTGCATTAGGAATAGAACGGGTAATGTTGGCTCTTGAGCGTCAGGGTATAGCTGTTGTTTCCGAGGAGAAAAATTACTATATTGCATGGCAGGAAGGAAACCTGTCTGCGGCAATTTTAGAATCAAATAAATTGCGCAAAGATGGCAAGCATGTTGAACTGGCATTTCACGCCCAGTCTAAGGATGAAGCAAGAAACAGTCAGGCAGCTAAAGGCTATGAAAAATTAATATATGTTGGTGCAAGTGACTGATGTTAACTCGCATAAGGCAGGTTTTATCAGCTTTTACAGCTTATATAAATAGCAAAGATAAAGCTTTTGTAGGGAAATATCTAACAAAAGCCGAGCAGGATTTGTTCTGGGGAATGAACTTGCCAGATCAGAGGCATTCATTAAATGTTGCTTATACTGCGATAAAGCTGGCAGAAGGCAGCGCAATTGATCGAATTTTACTAATTAAGTGTGCCTTGCTTCACGATGTAGGTAAAGTCAAAGGTGATGTAAGTACACTTGATAAAATTATTACTGTTGCTGCTCATATGATTGCACCAGAATGGGCGAAAAACTGGGGGCGCGAGGGGCGGGGAAGTAAAATAGATAACCTACGCCATGCTTTTTATATTTATTTCAGCCACCCGGCTAAAAGTGCAAGATTTTTGCTTGAAGCTCATTCCGGTCAGCAAGTAGTTAGTATAGTGTTACAGCATCATAAAACTCCGGCAGAACAAGACCCGCCGGAGTTAACGATATTACGGGATGCTGACAACTTACATTAATAACCCTTGGTTTTGTCGATGATGTTGACCATTTCCTGTCCGCCGCAATAACATGCGAGGTTTTCGCAAAAAAGCTTCATTGCTCTATCTAAGTAATGCGGAGATATTGCAGCAATATGCGGTGTAATAATTACATTAGGCACATCCCACAACGGAGAACTCTCAGGCAAGGGTTCATTTTCAAAAACATCTAGCGCAGCACCCTTTATTATTCCCTGGGATAAGGCGATTGATAGATCATCTTCCTTAACAATTGAGCCTCTGGCTACATTTATGAAATAGGCAGACGGTTTCATAAGTTTAAACAAGTTTAGGGTAAATAATCCCTGTGTTTGCTTAGTTTCTGGTAAGGTGACGACGACAAAGTCAGAAACTGCTAAAACCTCTTCAATTTGGTTTGATGTATATAAAGTATCAACAAAAAGTTCGGTAGTCATTTCTCTTTTACTCGCAACGACTCTCATTCCTAAACCTTTTGCTCTTTTAGCTATTTCCCTGCCAATACTGCCGAGGCCGATAATCCCGATGGTTTTCTCATGAATTTCTTCAAGCGCAGTACGCTTCCATACTCTCTGCTGCTGCTGTTTTATAAATACATTAAGACCACGAGTAAAAGCCAAAATCATGGAAATGACATGCTCTGACATCGGAATACCGTGAATGCCGCGTGAATTTGTCAGCAGAGTTGAAGAGGAAATCATTTCAGGAAACAGCATTTTTTCGACACCGGCACTCAAAGCATGAACCCAACGGAGTTTAGGTGCTTTTAAATAGAGTTCTTGAAGATCCATCCAGCCCCAGGCAACTATTATTTCAGCTGTGTCTATATATTTTTCTGCGTCAGCTAAATCACAGGAAATAATGCTGCAGCCTGGTACAGAATTTGTAATTGCAGAGATGTGCCTATCTGATAATTGATTTATAACTAGGATATTAGGGGTGTGCATTTATTTTGCCTCCTTTTCGGCTATACTCTTTAAATATACTTCTATTAAAATTAGATAAATCCTACAAGGGCGTTGACGAAGGAATAATCTAGTGTTACTATATTAATATATTAATACTTTAAATCGCTAAAGCATTGAATAAGTAGGAGGGTTTTCATGACTTCGAGTGATATGGAATATCTTACGATTGCTTTGCCTAAAGGCAAACTTTTTAAACCATCCGCCGATTTATTGGCAAAAATAGGCTATACTGCAGATGGATTAAGTGAAAACTCCCGTAAGTTAGTTATTACCAATGAGGCGGAAAAAATTAGATTTATTATTACTAAAACGGCAGATTTGCCTACTTATGTTGAATATGGAGCAGCCGATATTGGTGTAATTGGGAAAGATGTATTGCTTGAAGAAGGCAAAGATGTCTATGAGCTGTTAGATTTAAAATTTGGGTATTGTCGAATGGTTGTTGCGGTACCTCAAGCCTTAAAGCAAGAAAAACTAAGTGATTACGCACATATGAGAGTGGCAACAAAATACCCTCATATCGCTGAGCGCTTTTTTCATAGCATGGGTATTCAAACTGAAATCATTAAACTTAATGGATCGATTGAGTTAGCTCCAATGGTAGGGCTGGCAGAGATTATCGTTGATATCGTAGAAACAGGACGGACACTTAAAGAGAATCAATTAGTTGAGATAGCGCAAATAAATCATGCAACAGCCCGGTTTATTGCTAATCGGGTAAGCTTTAAAATGAAGTTTGGGCGCATTAGCAAAATGGTTGAAGATCTTAAAGTTTTGATGGAAAGTGAGGCAGCGAAGTGAGAATTGTACTTACAAAGAATTTAAGCAAACTTGAAACAGCTGACTTGCTTAAAAAACCTGCCTTTGATGAAGTTGTTTTGGGGGATGGTGCGAGGGCAAGAATCAAGGAAGCTTTTGGCTCAGATCTTTCGGCAGCACAGGTTGTTGATAAAATTATTAATGAAATACGGACTAACGGCGATAAAGCTGTTGTGAAATATACGAAACTAATAGACAGGGCTGATTTTACAAATCAGTCTTTTGAAGTAACTCCTGCAGAATTTGACGCTGCTGCTCAAGCCGTTGAAGAAGATGTATTGAGGTCAATTAAACTAGCGATTAACAATGTACGTCGCTATCATACAGAGCAATTGCCGAAATCCTGGTTGAGTTATCGCGAATATGGAGCCATGCTAGGGCAAAACTGTATACCTCTCGAAAGGGTAGGCATATATGTACCAGGGGGCACTGCCGCCTATCCATCTTCTGTTATTATGAATGCTGTTCCAGCCGCTGTTGCCGGTGTAAAAGAAATCATTATGGTTGTACCTCCAGCTAAGGATGGAAGTGTGAACCCTTATGTTCTAACCGCAGCACGCGAAGCTGGTGTAACTAGGGTCTTTAAGATTGGTGGGGCGCAAGCTATTGCTGCATTGGCCTTTGGTACTGAATCGGTGCCGAAAGTTGACAAGATAACAGGACCAGGCAATATTTTTGTGACTTTAGCTAAGAAAGCAGTATATGGATACTGTGATATAGATATGCTGGCAGGTCCTAGCGAGATTTTAATAGTAGCTGACGAAACTGCGGACCCTCGCTACATTGCGGCAGATATGCTCAGTCAAGCTGAGCATGACGTACTGGCGTCCAGTATTGTAATAACCAATAGTGAAGAATTAGCCGATAAAGTTGCTCGGGAAGTTGAAGTTCAGCTAGCAAAGCTTCCACGTCAAGAGATTGCAGCCGCATCAATAGAGACTAATGGGTTAATAATTGTTTCAAAAGATATCTTAGAGGCTGTGGAACTTGCGAACATATCGGCTCCTGAACATCTTGAAATACTTACAGCAGAGCCTTTTAAGCTGCTGCCCTACGTTAGGCACGCAGGTGCAGTCTTCTTAGGACCATACTCACCAGAGCCGCTAGGAGATTATTTTGCTGGTCCAAACCACGTATTGCCTACAGGAGGAACAGCACGCTTTTATTCTGTTCTTAATGTAGAAACTTTTATGAAAAAAACAAGCATCATTGCTTATACTAAGCAAGCTCTGGCGGCAGTTAGCGATGATATTATACGACTTGCGTCAGCGGAAGGCCTAGAGGCACACGCTAACGCTATAAGGGTAAGAGGTGAATGATATGTCAAAATATAGACCAGGCTTAGAGCAGCTTCCTACTTATTCTGTTGAAGAAAAAGAGTGGGATATAAAGCTTGACGCAAATGAAAGCAATCTTAATCTTCCTCCTTTAGTATATGAAAGACTTGTGAATAGACTGTCATTCATAGACTTTAATCGTTATCCAGACATGGGAATGAAGAGCTTAAAAGAACTAATCGCGCAAAACTTTAATTTAGATATAGATAATATTCTTATAGGCAACGGCTCTAGTGAGATATTAGAGAAACTTTTTTATGCCTTTGGCGGACCTGGGAGGAGTATCGTTTTTCCTACGCCTTCTTTTTCTATGTATAATATTTATGCTAAGTTAACCGAAAGTATTGCAATACCAGTAGAATTAGAACAAGACTATTCGCTTAAGCCTGATAAAATAACTGCTGCTGCCAAAGCTTCCGGTGCAAAACTTATTATACTTTGTACACCAAACAATCCCACTGGAAATGCCATGCCACAGCAGGATATTGAAAATATAGTTGCTAGTGTTGATTGTCCGGTAGTAGTTGACGAGGCTTATTTTGAGTTTCATGGCGAAACCTCAGCAGGACTGCTTAAAAAATATCCTAATGTTATTATTGCTCGGACTTTTTCAAAAGCCTATAGTTTTGCTTCAGCAAGAGTAGGTTATATGGTTGCAGATTCCGATATTGTCAAAATGGTTGGTAAAGTATGCATGCCATATCATGTAAATTCATTATCTTTAGCTGGAGCGGAAGTTATTTATCAAATGAGAGATGAGTTCGTGCCCTACATTAAACAAACCATTGCTGAGCGTAAACGTCTCGAAGTTGCTTTAAAGTTATTACCAGGAGTTATTGTATATCCATCAGAAACGAATTTTCTGCTTATTAAGCTGCCTAATGCTGCCGAGCTAAATCAATACCTGTCTTCTAAAAACATTGGAATTCGTGATTTTAGCAATGCACCTAGTTTAACAGACTGTCTGCGTATATCGATCGGAACGGCAGACGAAAACGATGCTTTATTAAAATCTATTAAAGATTACCTGGAAAGAGGTTAATATTATGATTCGGTCGGCTCAAATAGCTCGTAAAACAGCAGAAACAGATATAAAGCTGCAGTTTGATATAGACGGAAATGGAAAATCGGTAATTAACTCAGGGGTAGGTTTTTTCGACCATATGCTTGTGTTATTTGCAAAGCATGGTTTATTTGATCTAACAGTCAATTGTGACGGTGATTTAGAAGTCGATTGTCATCATACCATTGAGGATATCGGTATCGCTTTAGGGCAGGCCCTGTCAAAAGCATTAGGGGATAAAGCCGGGATAAAACGCTATGGGACAGCTTTTGTACCTATGGATGAAGCTTTGGCTATGGTTTCTCTTGATATCAGTGGCCGTCCGTTTTTAGTTTATGATGTTGTTATTCCTTCGCAAAATATCGGAACATATGATAGTGAAATGACTGAAGAATTTTTACGTGCACTGGCTTTTAATGCTGGTCTGACATTGCACATTAAATTACTATCAGGAAAAAATTCTCATCATATAGTCGAAGCTATTTTTAAGGCATTAGGCCGCGCTTTGGATGAAGCAACGCGTAAAGATGAACGAATTGTTGGTGTTATGTCGACAAAAGGAACGCTATAAAGAGCGATTACGGAGGAATTAAGATGATTGCGATAATTGATTATGGAATGGGCAATCTGTATAGCGTTGAAAAAGCGTTTGTTAAATTGGGAGCTGAAGTGGTTGTTACTAGCGATTCTGAGACAATCGCAAAAGCAGATAAAGTTGTGTTGCCAGGGGTTGGAGCCTTTGGCGACTGTATGAAGAATCTTTCTGATTCGGGATTAATTCCTGTAATTAAAACGGTGATTGAAAAAGGTACACCCTTTTTAGGAATATGTCTTGGGCTGCAGCTTTTATTTGAGGGAAGTGAAGAAAACCCTGGTGTTCAGGGCTTGGGAATCTTTCCTGGCCAGGTAAAAAGGATAGTTGCTCCTAATTTAAAAATCCCGCATATGGGTTGGAATAGTTTAGAAATGCGCAGTACAAGCCCGTTGTTTAGCGAGCTGCATCCAAAATCGTATGTCTATTTTGTGCACAGCTATCACGCTGTACCGCTTGAAGATAATATTGTTACCGCCGTTACTGATTATGGTGGGCCTGTTACAGCTGCTGTGGGAAAAGGAAATATTCAGGCTGTGCAGTTTCATCCTGAGAAATCAAGTACTGTTGGTATGGAGATTTTACAAAATTTTATAAAAATATAATAAAAAGTTTTGAATAGCTTTTTGCGGTAACAAGGAGTGACTTACATGATTATTTTTCCAGCTATTGATATAAGAGGCGGCAAGTGTGTTCGTCTAACTGAAGGACGGTTTGATCAAGAAACAATTTTTGCTGATAATCCGGCAGATATGGCTAAACGTTGGACAGATGAAGGTGCAGAGTACTTGCACGTTGTAGATTTAGATGGAGCTTTAGCTGGTAAATCAGTTAATCTGGACGCCATTAAAGCAATTGTTGATAGTGTAAGTATTCCGGTACAGTTAGGGGGCGGAATAAGAACCCTCGAAAATATAGAAAATCTGCTTTTGTTAGGTATAGACAGGGTCATACTGGGATCAATCGCCGTAAGACAGCCAGAGCTTGTAAAGGCTGCATGCAGAGAGTTTGATAGTAAAATCGTAGTTGGCATAGATGCCCGCAATGGTGAGGTAGCCGTAGATGGCTGGGGTGTTACCGGTGGAATAAGTGCGGTAGAATTGGCTAAAAGAATGGCTGATGTTGGCGTAGCTCGCATTATATATACTGATATATCTAGGGATGGGACTCTTTCGGGAGTTAATGTTCCAGCTACTGCATCGCTAGCTCGTGTTGCTGGTATTCCTATAATTGCCTCAGGCGGCGTAAGTGGTATTGCAGATATTATAGCCGTTAGAGAAGCAGCGCAGGATGGTATCGAGGGAGTAATTGTTGGTAAGGCCATTTATACAGGCAGTCTAAGTCTGCAGGAGGCCCTAAGAGAGGCTAGAGGAGTGTGAACTCATGTATACTAAGAGAATAATCCCCTGTCTTGATGTTAAGGATGGGAGAGTTGTTAAAGGCACTAATTTTGTCGGCCTTAGAGATGCGGGTGATCCTGTTGAGCTTGCGAATATTTATGATAAAGAAATTGCAGATGAATTAGTTTTCTTAGATATAACAGCTTCTTATGAAGAACGAAATACTATGGTGCAGGTTGTTCAGCAGACGGCTTCGCAAGTATTTATTCCATTCACCGTTGGGGGCGGCATCAGAACGTCAGAAGATATTCGCCGCATGCTAAAAGCCGGTGCCGATAAAGTTTCTTTAAATACTGCTGCGATTAAGAACCCCATTATTATTGCTGAAGGTGCTCAGCGGTATGGCAGTCAATGTATTGTACTGGCAGTTGATGCTCGGCAGACTGGACAGGATAAATGGGAAGTTTACATTAATGGAGGACGTACGCCTACTGGCCTTGACGTTTTAGAATGGGTTAAGAAAGGTACCGAACTTGGCGCAGGTGAAATACTATTGACAAGCATGGATAAGGATGGCACCAAGGATGGATACGATATAGCCTTGACTAGAGCTGTTTCAGAAGCTGTTAACGTACCAGTGATTGCTTCAGGCGGTGCGGGTGAAATGGAACATTTTTATGATGTTTTAACAGCTGGAAAAGCTGACGCCGTACTGGCCGCTTCGGTATTCCATTATGGCCAATTCACTGTACGACAAGTTAAAGAATATCTTAAATCACGTGGGGTGGAGGTACGGCTATGAACATAGATAATATTAAATTCGATTCAAACGGTCTTATCCCAGCTGTAATTCAGGATAATACTACAAATACAGTTTTAATGCTGGCCTATATGAACAAAGAAGCTCTTGCCAAGACGATACAATCAGGGGTGACGTGGTTCTATAGTCGCAGCCGTAAATCACTCTGGCAAAAAGGTGAAACATCAGGAAATGTTCAAAAAGTTTTAGAAATGTATTATGATTGTGATGCAGACACTCTGCTAGTCAAAGTAGAGCAGTCAGGTGCTGCCTGTCACGAAGGAACCTTCTCTTGTTTTAGCCGCAGACTGGGTGAAACTGAAAGTAGTAGCGAAAAATTATTTAATGCCGAAGAAGTATATGGTAAATCTTTGTCAACTGTACTGCATGAGTTGTATAATGTAATTATGGATCGTAAAACAAATCCTAAAGAAGGTTCTTATACAAACTACTTGTTTGATAAAGGGCAGGACAAAATTCTAAAAAAAGTTGGCGAGGAATCTGCAGAAACAATAATTGCTTCGAAAAACAATGATAAAGGTGAACTGTTATACGAGATGGCTGATCTTTGGTATCACTGTCTTGTGCTATTAGCTCACCATGATGTTAGTCCAAGCGAGCTGTTGGAGGAATTGCAGAAACGGAGGAAGTAGTTTTAATGGGTAATACAGTTGGTAAAGAATTTATGTTACGTACACGCTATGCATACTTAGAAGGTACCGGTCAATCTCAAGGGCACACTCAGCCAGAATTGGAACTGCCATTTGACAGTACAGGAAATATAATAAAACTTCCGGAACCAGACCTTCTACCTGATACCAATGTTAATTTTCTAGAATTAGTTGAGATGAGGTCAACTTCAAGGAAGTATAGCGATGAGCCGATAACTTTAGCAAATTTATCACAACTATTATGGTGTACACAGGGCGTAAAATTAGTCATGCCGGATTCAGCAACCTTTAGAACAGTTCCTTCAGCAGGAGCTAGGCATGCCTTTGAAACCTATTTGCTTGTAAATAATGTTGAGGGCTTAAAGCCGGGCTTATATCGTTTTTTAGCAATAGATCACAAGCTTATTGAAATAACTACTGCAGATAATATTACTGATGAAGTAACTGCTGCACTATTAAATCAGCAGCAAGTTAAAAAAAGTGCGGTGACCTTTATTTGGACGGCGGTAACCGCTCGTATGACCTGGCGATATGGAGAGCGAGGTTATAGATATTTGCATCTTGACGCTGGTCATGTTTGCCAAAATCTCTATCTGACGGCTCGGATACTAAATTGCGGCGCTTGCGCGATTGCTGCTTTTGATGATGAGCAGATCAATCAAATACTAGGTATTGACGGACAAGAGCAATTTGTTATTTATGCAGCCACAGTTGGTAAGTAACTAATATATAACCCGTGGTGGAAGCAGGCTTTCATCGCGGGTTTTTTCACTATCTAACGAGTAGACTAGCTTCTCGTGTTATTTCAGTATATGCTAATTTAAATTTAAGAATAGTAAAACTACTATTTTGAAGAAGATTAAGAACAATAGAATTTTACGGGGTATTGTTAATGGCAAAGAAAAAAAGTAACAAAAAGAGTAACAAATATCTATGGATTGCTGCTATAGCTGCGTTAATAATAGCAGTGTTATATTTTTATGGTACTAATAAGACTGATAATAATCGGCAGCGCTTTGATATTGAGAAGAGCGGGGCAGCTTCAACGGCAGATTTTTCTAAAGCTTCACATAAAGTTCACGCGGCTGTTGATAATGCGTTAAGCAAGCATAGAGTCACTGCAGAGCATAATAAAGAAGAAGTTAAGGAAGTTCCCCGCACTGGTGTTGAAGGAAAAATACGTTGGCACTATAGGGAGTTATCTATAGAAAAGACTTCTGATACGACAATTGAGACGATTAAGAATGATTTAACAGCTTTAGTAAAAACAGCAGGTGGCGAGGTGTTATCTTCCCAGCCTGATCATTATATGGGCTTACCAATAATAAGAATGGATATAGGTATTAGAGATAATTTGGGCGGCGAGCCAGTTACTATTGTAACTGATAAAATAATTATTTCCCGGGAAAAAACGACAATACCTAAAGAAAATGTCAAAATAAGCGGCGAGTTAGCAATAGTAATTGATGATTTTGGCTATACCAAGGAAGTAATAGGTGCCTTTACTGACATAAATAAGCCCTTAACTTTTGCTGTAATCCCATATCGGCCATACAGTAATGAAGCGGCTACGAGGGGGCTTAGTTCAGGAAAGCAAGTAATATTACATCTACCAATGGAGCCGCTGGCTTCATCTGAGCAATCCGAGGAAAAGACCATTACAGTTAATATGACTGATTCTGATATCCAAGCTTTTGCCTCTAAGGCCATACAAGCGGTTCCTGGCATCATCGGAGTAAATAATCATCAAGGATCACGAGCTACGGCAGCTAAGCGGGTTATGCTTAATGTAATAAAAGTAGTAAAAAACAATAGTTTATTTTTTATTGACAGCCGTACTAACAGTGAATCGGTGGCTTTTGCTACAGCTAGGCAGCTGGGAGTTAAAACAGGTGAAAATAACATATTTCTTGATAATGAAGATGACGTTAATGCAATAAAAAAACAGCTGCGCAGTGCTGGTCAAATAGCTGGTCGTTACGGCAATGCAATAGCGATTGGTCATGCAAGAATAAATACGGCCAAAGCTATAACAGAGATGATACCGGAATTAGAAGCTAGCGGGATAAGACTAGTATTTGCGTCTAAGCTGCTGAAATAAATTAAAACTTTAATTCTTCACAATTTCTTCATAATGTCTTCATAACTTTTTCACATTTGTTTGTTATATTTAAGTCAGAACAAATAAGGGGGAATGGTTATGAGTATGACACATTATATGGAGTTATTAGCAGTAAATCAGCCATGGAACTTGATAATATATATGGTTATTCCTGTAGCACTAGCTGAAGCTCTTGTTGCAACAGAATTTTTCGTAGTGTTTCATCATCTGAAATCCGGTGCTTTACGCACACTAAATAAGTGGCTTGGCATAATTCTAGGCTTTTATTTTATGGGTATTTTTCTTCAACTTAGCTTTAGCGTTGTTCCGAACATAGAGTGGCGTGGTCCGGCTGATATTTTGGCTGTTGGTTCTTACCTAGCAGGTGTAGTACCGTTATTCGCTATAGCGCTCCTGGAGCTAGGGGTAATAGGTTCAAGAAAAACCGACGAAGAAAAGATGAAATTACATTTTATACTTTTGACAATATTCCTTGTTGTAGCACACGTTGCTATGGTATTCGGAATGCTAGATCCGCAGATTTTAGGTTGGAACTCTAGCGGTTCTAATATAATGCATAATCACTAATAAGTAAAAAGTCTGTCCTTTCAAGGGCAGACTTTTTACTTATTAGCAGCAGTAATGGCGTTAGGTATTGTTTTTATATCCCTGTCGGGTTTGTTATGAGATATTGGAAAAGGCTAATACTATTGACGGACATTAATAAAATGAAATATAATTACTGTATACCCCACGGGGGTATAGTAGGGAGGCGCGAGATGTTAACGGAAAAAGAGAAAAGCGATATGAGACAAAGGCTAAAAAAAGTAGCCGGTCAAGTTAATGGCATAGATAAGATGCTTGAAGATGACCGTTATTGTGTGGATATCGTACAGCAAATATTAGCTGCTCGGGCGGCGCTTAACCGCGTAGCCTTAATTATACTGGAAAGCCACGCCAAAAGCTGTGTCGTCACAGCTATTAAGGAAAACCGTGCAGAAGAGAGTATTGACGAGCTTCTTAGTGTGCTAAAGCAGTTTAGCCGATAATATAAAATCAACTAGAAAGGCGTGATTATAATGCCAGATATAAAAACAGATACCTTAAAAATCGGAGGTATGTCATGTGTTGCCTGTTCAAATCGTATTGAAAAAGGCATATCCAAACTTCAAGGTGTGGAAAAAGCGGTAGTAAATTTTGCTGCTGAAAAAGCAACAATTACCTATGATAATTCCAAAATTAAATTAAAAGACATTCAAGATAAAGTTGAATCACTGGGGTTTCAAATTATTAAAGACAAAGTTGACTATAAAATTTCAGGCATGAGTTGTGTTGCTTGTGCGAATCGGATTGAGCGCGGTTTAAAGAAGGCACCAGGTATATATGACGTTTCAGTAAATTTTGCTGCCGAAAAAGCTACTATCGAATTTAATTCAAGTGATATCACCCAAAGTAAGATTCAAGAAATGGTAAGTAAAATGGGGTTTGAAGCACACAATTTAGAAGATGAAGCAGATACTGATCGTGAAACGAAGGCTAGGAAAAATGAAATATCCAGCCAAAGGTTTCGCTTGATACTGTCATCGGTACTATCATTTCCTATGCTATTGGCTATGGTACTGCACTTTTTCAAGGCAGCGGAGAATATCAGCCATATCCTTATGAATCCTTACCTGCAATTAATACTAGCTACACCAGTTCAATTTATAGCAGGGTGGCAATTTTACAAGGGTGCGTTTATAGCCTTGAAGAATGGCAGTTCCAATATGGATGTTCTCGTTGCCCTAGGAACGTCTGCTGCATATTTTTACAGCATTTATAACGTCTTAACCGGTTCACCTGATTTATATTTTGAAACTTCAGCAATTTTAATAACATTAATTATTTTAGGTAAGCTGCTTGAAGCTACGGCTAAAGGACGCACTTCTGAAGCTATAAAAGCGCTTATGGGGTTAAAGGCAAAAACTGCTAGAGTAGTTCGTGATGGCAAAGAAATTGATATTCCAACTGAACAAGTAATTTTAGGTGATATCATTGTCGTAAGGCCAGGAGAGAAAATCCCTGTCGATGGAATAATTGTGGAAGGGACTTCAACTGTAGACGAGTCTATGCTCACAGGTGAAAGCCTTCCTGTAGATAAGAAGTTGAATGATGAAGTAGTTGGAGCTACAATAAACAAACTAGGGACGTTTAAATTTCGAGCAACTAAGGTAGGAAAAGACACTGCTCTTGCCCAAATTGTACGCATAGTAGAAGAAGCACAGGGTTCAAAAGCTCCTATTCAGCGCTTTGCTGATATAGTATCAGGATATTTCGTCCCTACTGTAGTTGCAATTGCTGTACTGACGTTTGCGGCCTGGTACTTTATGTTTGATCCCGGGAACTTTTCTAGAGCATTAGTTAACTTTACAGCGGTCCTGGTAATAGCTTGCCCGTGTGCACTAGGATTAGCCACTCCTACTTCCATTATGGTTGGTACAGGTAAAGGCGCTGAACATGGAATTTTAATTAAAGGCGCTGAGCATTTAGAAAATGCCCATCGTTTAACTGCAATTGTTTTAGATAAAACAGGTACTATTACTAAAGGTGAGCCTGATTTAACTGATATAATTTCGCTGGATAATACTCCTGATATTGAACTATTAAAGTTAGCTGTGCAGGCGGAAAAAAACTCTGAACATCCATTGGCTCAAGCGATAGTGAAATATGGTGAAGCTCAGGGAATAGCTATAAGTGATCCTGATGCATTCAAAGCTATACCTGGTCATGGTGTAGAAGTAGTAATAAATAATAGAAAAATATATATGGGTACCCGCAAACTTATGCGAGACCACAGTATCGAAATTTCAGGTATTATAGCCAAAATAGAAGCGATGGAAGAACAAGGCAAGACGGTAATGCTTATGGCTATTGATAATCAGATAGCAGGTTTATTTGCAGTTGCCGACACAGTTAAAGAAAACTCAGCAGCGGCGGTGAAAGAGTTAAAGGAACTTGGGTTAGAGGTATGGATGATTACCGGGGATAATGAGCGGACAGCACGAGCGATTGCTGGGCAGGTTGGAATTACAAACATTATGGCTGAAGTCTTGCCGGAAAACAAAGCGGAAAAGGTTATAGCACTGAAAAAAGAAAACAAAGTCGTTGCCATGGTAGGAGATGGTATCAATGACGCACCAGCTTTGGCAACTGCTGACGTCGGTTTTGCTATTGGCACAGGTACAGATGTAGCTATAGAAGCTGCTGATATTACGTTAATGCGTGGAGATCTTCGCGGTATAGTAGCAGCCATTAAATTAAGTAAAGCAACAATGCGTAACATTAAGCAAAATCTGTTTTGGGCCTTAATTTTTAACTCCCTTGGCATTCCCATTGCGGCGGCGGGCTACTTATCACCAGTTTTAGCAGGTGGTGCGATGGCCTTTAGTTCAGTTTCAGTTGTGACGAATGCTCTAAGGTTGAAAAATTTCAAACCGTGATAATAAATTAATAATATAAATCAGTCATTTTAAAAAGTAGGTTTTCCGTTTACTACGGGGGATCTACTTTTTTGTTATCAGAAATTATAACTTCAAGTTCGCGAGGATGTAGCGATAACATTCCTAGATGATTTGTAACATGTATTTTCCCTTGCCAAAAAATTCATAATTTATTCACATTTACTTCATAGCTTTTTCACATTTATAAGGTACGATATCTAAAAATAGCCAGTAAGGCAGGTATTCAAGATGAAAAGACAGCTAGGAAATATTATAGAAGAAATCGATACAGTTAACCAGAGTTTAGCGGGAAATCAGCATAGTGAAAAAAGTAAACATATCCTTTTGATGATATTATGCTGTATTACCCCTTTAATACTTGCAGTTTTACTGCCTGCATTTGGCTATACGGGCACAGCAAACTTCATTCTGCTACTGATATGTCCCGTTATGCACTTTATAATGAAGCGTGGTCTCGTAAAACATGCAAATACTGACGCAACCGATGAAAGTAGCTGAAATAACAAAACTAAAATTTCAGCAATTTTATTTAAATCTTAGGGGGGAATTTAGTGAAGAAACATTATAAGAGGTACTTATCAATTTTTTCAGTAGTTTCTATTCTTGCAGCTAATACAACCGTCGTTACTGCAAATACTGTTCAGTCTCTGAATTTACAGGAGGCTATTACAGCAGCGGTTAGTAAAAATCCATCAGTTATTGAAATGCAGAAGCAATGGGAAGTAAAGGAAAAAAGTATTCCTATAGCAAAAGCACAGCCTAATCCAGAACTTGGAATAATGAAGGATGATATACCAACAAGCACATTAGATCCACTCAAAGGCATGATGACAGAGTTTACAATTAGCCAGGAAATAATGAACCCATCTAAAGTTAATTTGATGGGAAAGATGGCAGCTAATGAGGCAGCAATGGCTAAACAAACTTATAATGACAAGCGTATTGAATTATATAGTGAGGCGAAAAAAGCGTACTACGATGTTCTTTATGCAACTAAAGCCTTAGAAGTTGAAAAAGAAAACCAACAGCTTATGGGGCAGCTTACGCAAATTGCTCAAGTTAACTATTCTACTGGGATGGTCTCACTACAAGATTCATTAAAGGCGCAAACAGAGTTTTCTAAAATGACTACAGATTTAGTCGATATGGCAGCAATGCTTGCTGTCACTAAGGCCAAGCTAAACGTTTTAATGGCAAGGGCAACTGATACACCTTTTACAGCCCAAGAAGAATTTAACTCGCCTCCGCCTAATTTCAACCTAGCATCACTGCAAAAAACAGCATCAGAAACTAGACCTGCCCTAATTGGAATGAAAAGCCAAGTGGAAATGGCTCAAAATGGTATAAACCTGGCTAAAAAAGAGCAGCTACCAGATTTTGAATTACAGCTTGGATATAAGACTTACAAGCAGGAAGAAATGATGCCTGTTAAGCCAGATAATTGGAAAGTTGGCTTTATGGTAATGCTGCCTATCTGGCAGGACAAAAATAGTGCTCAAATTAAATCTGCATCGGCTGGCTTAGAGGCAGCGCAAGCTTCGCTTAATAATATGGAGAACATGACATCACTTGATGTTCAGATGGCCTTAACTGAAGCGCAGTCATCCTGGCGTCAGGTCGAGTTATTTAAGAGTACTGTGATTCCTCAAGCAGAGCAGACTTATCAAGCCGGAGTTGTAGGATATACAAATGGCAAAGTAGACTTTATGGCTGTACTCGACAGTCTAAATGCCCTTAGAAACGCCAAGCTTGGTTATTACAAAGCAAAAGTTGATTATGAAAAAGCTATAGCCAACTTAGAAAAAGCAATAGGAAAGCCACTTGTTGGCAGCTTGTAAAAACTACAAAATAGAATAAGGGGGCCAGTATGTTAGATAACTTACTTTCAAAATTAGGAGACACAACTACTAAGAAGCGGCTGTTAGTGGGTGCGGTATTAGGTGCACTTGTAGCAGGTTCATTTGGCTATTATACCTATTATCATAAGAAGCCTGCGATGGTTGATCACTCTGCACACCAAGGTCCTAGCTCGGTAGAAGTAGCGGGCGATGTTGTAAAACTTGATGCAAAAGCCAGGCAGCTTGCAGGAGTCCAAACTTCACAAGTAGTCTCAAAGCAGTTAAATAAAGAAATTAAAACAACAGGCAAAGTTGCATTTAATGAAAGTGGTCGTACTTATATAACGTCTCGAGTAGAGGGCCGGATAGATGAACTCTATATAAATGCTGATGGAGATTATATTGCCCCTGGACAGGCTATCGCAGCAGTATATAGCCCTACTTATATAGCAGCCCAAGAAGAATATCTTCTAGCAATAGATACTGTTAATAAACTGCGCGGAGCAAGTAAGGATATTGCTCAACTGAATAACAAACTATTGCAAGCGGCAAAACGCAAGCTTGAACTACTAGGTGTACCATCAGATGATATAGCCCATCTTGAACATACACGCCAGCCCAATACTCATATGCTGGTACGCGCGCAATTTGGGGGTACCGTTCTCGAAAAACTTTTACTCCCGGGCGGTTATATAATGCCAGGTGATAAGTTATTTACGCTGTCGGACCTGTCTACTGTCTGGATGTATGCAGATATATATGAAAAAGATTTATCTAGTGTAAAAGTCGGACAAGAAGTAGTAGTTTCAAGTACTGCTTACCCTGGCGAAAAGTTCACAGGACGCATAACGTTTATCAATCCAGTACTAGACGATGGCAGCCGCATTGTAAAAGTCAGAGTAGAGATGGCAAATCCTGGTGGGGTGCTAAAACCCAACATGTTTGTCGATGCTGTTATTAATACACCGCTAGGCGAGAGTTTGGTTGTACCTGAATCTAGCTTGCTTGATACAGGTACTAGACAGGTGGTTTATGTTGCTCAAGGTGAGGATACCTTTGCTAAACGAGATGTAGTTGTAGGTAAAGAAGCCGGAGGATTTATCCAAATTTTATCTGGTTTGCAGCCGGGAGAAACTGTTGTAACAGCTGCAACATTTCTTATTGATTCACAAACACAGCTTGGCGGATTCGGTGGCCACGGAGGGCACGGCGGCCATGGGGGAAGCAAGTCAAACCAAGTTCCTGCCAGCACAGCACCTAACACACCTGCAGCAAATACACCTATAAAACAGCATCCGACTGCTCCAGCAGCACAAGGTGATCATAGCGGACACAATGGCCATAGTGGTCACTAAGGAGGATTGGCATGCTAAATAAGTTGATCGAATTCTCACTAAAGAATCGAGTAATTATAGTAATTTTAACTGTTCTTATCGCGCTATGGGGTGTTTTTGTTGTTAAGGATACGCCAATAGATGCCTTTCCTGATTTAAGTGAAAACCAGGTTTTAGTGTATGCTGACTGGATGGGGCGCGGTCCTCAGGAAGTGCAGGATCAGGTAACTTACCCACTAGAGACAGCACTGAGAGGCCTGCCGAAAGTTAAAGATGTCAGAAGTTCGTCCTCATTCGGCTTTTCGATGGTAACCGTAATCTTTGAAGACGGTGTAGATACCTATTTTGCCCGTCAAGTAGTAAACGAAAAAGTACAGCAAGCTATTCCGCTGCTTCCTAGAGGTGTTCAGCCAGCATTAGGGCCAGCTAGTACGCCAATGGGACAAGTATTTATGTACACTATTGAGAGCGATAAGCACAATCTCGCCGAACTTAGAACAATGGAGGACTTTTTAATAAAGCCTCAATTAAGCGCAGTTCCCGGTGTAGCTGAAGTAGCGAGTATTGGCGGATACGTACTGCAATACCAAGTAAACTTAGATCCAGGCTTAATGAAAGCAAACCGTGTTAGTGTCGGGCAAGTATTTAGCGCCGTAGGAGCTAACAACTCTAATATTGGTGCTAAAGTTGTTGAACAAAACGGTCAGGAGTATGTTATCCGTGGTCTAGGTCTAGTACAGTCAATTGACGATATTAAAAATATTGTTATCACTCAAAATAACAATGTCCCAATTTACGTTAAAGATGTTGCAAAAGTTGTAGCAGGTCCTGATTTCCGCCGTGGTGTTCTTACTAAGTCTGGTTATGAAGCAGCAGGCGGTATAGTCGTCCAGCGCATGGGTGAAAACACAATTAATGTAATAGATCAAGTTAAAGTTAAAATCGATGAAATCCAGCCAACTCTGCCTGCAGGAATGAAAATAGTACCGTTCTATGATCAAACTGATCTGGTTAAAAAGGCAGTTAATACGCTTAATAGGGCACTAATTGAAGAATTTATTTTAGTCTCTATAATCGTATTAGCCTTCCTTGGCAACTTCCGTTCTAGTATTATTGTGACAAGTGCAATACCGATTGGTATTTTAATTGCTTTTATCTTTATGAAAGAGATTAATTTGTCAGCTAACTTAATGTCACTTGGTGGTATTGCAATTGGTATCGGGGTTATGACGGATGCTGCTATCGTTATGGTTGAGAATGTTTACAGGCATCTAGCTGAAGATGGCGGTAAAAGAAATATTATAGATGTTACAATGGAAGCTGCTAAAGAAGTGGCTGCGCCGATATTCTTCTCAATTACAATAATCATTGTTACATTCTTACCAGTGTTCACTATGACTGGTACTGAGGGTAAAATGTATACCCCGATGGCGTGGACTAAAACATTTGCTATGACAGGTTCATTAATTTTAGCCTTTACCATAGTACCTGTGCTTTGCACGCTGTTACTAAAGGGTAAGATACAAGAGAAAGATACATGGGTTGTCGAAAAACTTCATCATTTATATGTGCCAATGCTCAAAAAATCGCTACAATATCGCAAGGCTACAATAGCTATTGCGCTAGTAGTTATGCTAGCTGGATTTGCCTTGCTTCCGCTTATTGGTACAGAATTTATGCCGGCACTTGATGAAGGAACTTATCTTGTAATGCCGACAATGCTGCCAAGTGTTTCGCTGACTGAAGCAGTAGAATCTGCAAAGAAAATGGATAAAGTCATAATGAAAGTTCCTGAAGTTGAAATGTCGGTCGGTAAAGTCGGTCGGGCCGAGTCGGCCATGGACCCCGCTCCAATAAATATGATTGAAACCATTGTTACCTTAAAGCCCAAAGACCAGTGGAGACCAGGGGTAACAAAAGCCGATATCGAGCAAGACATGATGGCTGAACTCTCTAAGCTGCCAGGGTTAAATATGGCTTTAACTCAGCCAATTGCAGGTAGACTCTCTATGCTCACAACGGGTGTTCGTACTGATCTTGGTATTAAGCTTTATGGTGAAGATTTAAAAGTTCTGCAGCAAAAGGCATTTGAAATCGAAAAGGTGCTAGCTACGATACCAGGAGTTAGCGATCTATTAGCTGAGCGAATATTTGGTGCACCATATCTAGAAATCAACATCGATCGTACAAAAGCCGCTCGGTACGGACTGAATATCAATGAAGTAGAAGATACTCTAGAACTTGCTATCGGTGGTAGAAATGCCACTACAACAATTGAAGGAAGAAAGCGTTTCAATGTAATGCTGCGCTATAATCGTGACAGCCGTGAGAATATTGATGCCATGAAAAACATTCTTATTCCTGTATCTTCCGGAGGTAGTGCTAAAGCTTTAAGCAGCGGTGGTATGGGCGGCATGGGGGGAGCTTCACTGAGTGCTAATGCTGCACCACCGGGAGCATATGTTCCGTTAGGTGAGGTTGCTCAGTTTAAAGTAGTAGATGGTCCTTCCATGATTAGTAGTGAAAATGGAGCTTATCGTGTTATAATCCAGCTTAATAGCCGTGGCCGTGACGTTGTAAGCTTTGTTGATGAAGCTAATAAAGCCATTAAAGAAAAAGTTGATTTACCACCTGGATATCTAATTAAATGGACCGGACAATACGAAAATCAGGAACGCGCTAAAAACCGTTTAGCCTTAGTTGTACCACTTGTGATTGTTTTGACCTTCTTCCTCTTGTATATGACGTTTAACTCAGCTAGTGATGCGCTGTTGATACTGCTTAACATCCCGTTCTCGCTGGTAGGTGGCATAGTGGCTATTTATATGGCTGACATGTACTTGACAGTAGCCGCAGCAGTTGGATTTATTGCGCTGTTTGGTATAGCCGTCCAAAATGGAGTTATTATGGTTACCTATATCAAGAAGCTAATGGATAAAAAGTCATTAGAGGAAGCCATTATTGAGGGGGCGATTACTCGTCTAAGACCTGTAATGATTACAGCGCTTGTCGCAAGTCTTGGGTTATTACCGCTGATCTTTGCTACAGGTACTGGAGCGGAAGTTCAGCGTCCAATGGCAACAGTGGTAGTCGGTGGACTAGTAACTTCAACAGTACTGACACTAGTGGTATTACCAAGCATTTATTATATTTGGAATGACCGCAAACGTAAACCAGCTGAACCTGCCCAAGTTCAAGATATCGCTAATTAGTCTCGTCAAAATTCGTAGTTTATTGGAGGAAATATGAAAAACAAAATGCTTTTTGCTATTCTCCTAGTAACGTTGGCGGTAGTATTTATTGCAGGATGTGGCTCTACCGATAAAAAGTCCTCACCTGCAACTACTAAGCCTGCTACCCAGAATATGGACCATACCAGCCATACTCCAGAACAGATGAAAGAACATAATAAACAATAGTTTTTATTATCGGAGGGAGCAAATGGAAAAATTAATCATTGCAATAGCTATTTCACTATACTTTGGCGGCGCAAACATAGTAAGCGCCGCCCCTCCCTCTGGTTATAATGATTTTTTGCAATCACTTGATTCGCTCATAACTGGAGCAGCTATTCCGATAGATGATGAAGTACTTATTAATACCCGAACGATAACGCCACAGAGTATTCAAGTCAACCAAATAGTAGGATTTGCTCAGAGTATGTTAGGGAAACCAGTAGTTTGGGGGGGCGCCTCAGCAAATCTAGGATTTGATTGTTCAGGGTTAGTCCAATATGTTTATCGTCAAGCTGGTGTTAATCTACCGCGTACGGCAGATCTTCAGTTTTTAGTCGGTGTGACAATTTCAAAGACTGTATTACAACCAGGAGATCTAGTATACTTTACAACCTACGAACCTGGAGCATCACATGTTGGCATTTATATTGGGAAAAACAAGTTTATACATACTTCGTTTTCGCAAGGGGTAGTAGCAATATCAGATATGAATGAAGATTATTTTGCTAAAAGATATTATGGTTCCAAAAGGGTTTTGTAAAATTCATACTTATTTCACAATTTCATCATCAGTAATTCACAAAGATGTTGTATAGTATAAATATAGACAAGTTGAAAGGATGATAAATATGAAGAAAAAATTTGCTGCTTTAGTAATTGGCGGTATTATAACGGTCTCTGCCTTTGGATTTGGCTATAGCGTTAATGCTGCAGAGAAAAACGCTGAGCAAAAACCAGCGATGCATAACATGATGCAGGGCGGTCATATGGATGCAAAGGCTATGGGAGATATGATGAAAGACCCTGCAAAATGTGTTGAGATGATGAAATCACCTGAAATGCAGGGAATGATGAAAGATATGATGAAAACACCTGAAATGCAAGTCATGATGAAACAAATGCTGCAAAATGATGCAGAGCTTCACAAAATTATGCTAGACCTTGTGAATTCGGTTGATATGAGTGAGCACGATCATGCTGCACCTAGAGCAACTGCAAGTGAACACAATTCTCATCACTAATATTTCAAAAAATCAAAAAGGATGCCTTATGGCATCCTTTTTTGTTACTAGTACTAATGCTAGCCATTAAAAAGCAACTATATAATAACCTATTTAGCTATGGGGCAAATTCCTAGCAAAGCGAGGGTATATTTATATGACATAGATAAAATATTGATTGGCTATAGAATTTATATTGACGCTAGTCTTGTGTAGTTCTAAAATAGTATAGGTAATGTTATATGAGAGAAGAGGATTATATGAGATTTAATAGCTTGTTGGTTGTGGTATTTTTAGTACTTACATTAGTTATAGCTGGGTGTGGCGGAGCAAGCACATCAGATAAAGCAGGCAAGCAAGATACCTTAAGAGTTGGACTGGTACCAAATCAGGCACCAGACAAAATAAAAGCTCAATATGAACCTTTTCGGAAATACTTATCTGAGAAATTAAATATGCCTGTAGAGCTTTTTGTTGCAACAGACTATGCAGGTGTTGTAGAAGCAATGGCTAATGATAAGCTGGATGTTGCGTACTTCGGTGGACTTACATATGTTCAAGCAAAGCAGCGGGCGAAGATTCATCCCATTGTAACGGAGATTGATCAAGAAACAAAAACAACTAAATACTATAGTTTAATAATCGCTCCAGCTGAAAAAGATACAAAATCGGTTGGAGAATTGAAAGGTAAAGTGTTTGCATTTGGTGATATCAGCTCTACATCTGGGTCGCTTTATCCGAGGGTTATGTTAGATAAGGCAGGCATTAAAGTGCCTGATGATTTTAAAAACGTAGTATACACAGGCGGACATGATGCAACGGCACAGGCAGTGCAGAATGGAGCAGTTGATGCTGGTGGCATTGAGGGGAGAATTTTAAAACGTCTTATAGCTAAGGACACGGTAGATGAGGCTAAGATAAAAGTGTTAGAAAGGCATCTAGTTGAAGGGTATCCTTGGGTTGTTCGGGATAGTTTGGATAAACAGCTCGAGGCTAAAATTGTCGATGCTTTCTTAACGATGAAAGATCCTGTTTTGCTCGATTTAATGAGGGCGGAAGGTTTTGCAAAAGTCTCCAACGAAACCTATGCGGAGGCAGAGCAAGAGGCTAAACGATTAGGGCTCTTAAATCCAAAGAAATAGCAGGAAGGCAGGAGGCTTACTCCTGCCTTTTCATAATATAACGAATGTTATTGTAGGTGATCGCTTTTGGAAATAATCAGCGCAAAAAAAGTATCAAAAATATATTCTAATGGGCAAGGTCTTAAGTCAGTTGATTTTACGATAAGTAAAGGGGAATTTGTAGGTATTGTTGGAGAGAGCGGTGCTGGAAAAACAACGCTAATGAGATTGTTGTGCGGAGCAATTTTTCCGACAGATGGAGAACTAATAATTTATGATACAGATATGACAAATATCAGAAGGGCGCGCCTGACTAATCTTAGGCGAAAAATTTCTGTTGTGTATCAGAATTATAATGTAATACCATGTCTTGATGTTGCCCGCAATGTCATGCTCGGAAGATTGTCTGAGGTCTCCTGGCTAGAAACTATACGCCGTCTATTTTTTTTGAATCGGGAAGAGCTTGGAGAAATCAAAAGTATACTAGAAAAACTTAATATTGCCGATAAACTAAATGAGCGCTGCCAGGAACTTTCAGGTGGACAGCAGCAACGGGTTGCAATTGCTAGAGCTCTATACAGTAAGGCTGATTTATTTATTGCAGATGAACCGATAGCTTCAGTAGACCCGGCAACCGCAAATTTAATTATAAATGCATTTAAAGATTTAAAATATCAAGGAAAAACTATTATCATGAATTTACATCAGCTAGATCATGCAATAAAACATTGTGATCGTATATTGATGTTTGAGCAGGGCGAAATTTGTTTTGACGGGAAACCAACGGAATTTGCTCAAAGTAGTGCATATTCTCGTCTGGATGATAAAGATCTCCAAATGGGGGTCACCAATGAATAATATCTTAAACTTAATAATTACTTTAGGGGTATTAGTCAGCATCTTTTACAGCGGCATAGATACAGGTGTTTCGCTTGGGGTGTTATTCGAACCGAAGAATATAAAAGCAGTTCAGAGGTTTTTAACTGGGCTATGGCCAATCGAAACAGACGCTGCTTTTTTACTTCAAACTTTTAAGTTATTAATTGAAACAGTAGAGATTTCTCTTGTATCAACGGCAATAGCAATTGTACTTGCATTGCCTTTATCGATTGCGTCTATTAGGCCTCAGGGTGAAGAATTTACTCTTAAAAGGCTGGGAATGTCAGAATGGACACTAAGGTGGATACTATACTATACAGTTCGTAGTTTGTTAGGTCTATTACGGGGGATACCGGAACTAATGTGGGCACTAATATTTGTTGTAGCAGTTGGGTTAGGACCGTTCCCTGGAATATTAGCACTTGCAGCTCATAGTACTGGAATTCTAGGAAAACTTTACAGTGAGATGTTTGAGGCGGTGGATTCTAGACTAATTGAGACCGTGCGGTCAAGTGGTAGTAGTCAATTTCAGGAGTTTATTTTTGTCAGGTTCCCTATGAGCCTATCAATCTTTTTGTCATATACATTGTTTAGATGGGAATGTAACCTAAGAGCTGCTACAATTCTTGGGTTTGTAGGTGCAGGTGGTATTGGCACTCAATTGATTATTAGCATGAAATTATTTATGTATCATGAAGTATCAACATTAATTATTGCAATATTGCTGCTAGTTATTACACTGGAGCTAATGGGACAGTATGTTCGTGCTCGTATTCTAACAGGTAATGAAGGCAGTGGTCCGAGAAAATCATAGAGGAACTATTTTTTGATAAAAGACATCTGCTAATTTAGCAGATGTCTTAATGATTTTTATGGTATATGTACATTATAAATGCTGCTAGTTAGGTTTCAGCACATATATATGCTTATTATCACAAGAAGGTTCTGGATAATTTTGGTAGAATGTATATACTAAAATGACAGGAGGGACTTATTGTGAACAGCCGATTAGCTAGTGAGTTAAAACTCCGGTATTCTCCAATAGCAATTCTTTTTTCGGACGAAAAGCCAATGGAATCACTCCAGTTTCAGGAAGGAAAGCGTGGCTGTGTAATTGCTATGTTAACAGCAGCAGCAAAGGGGAGGACTGCGGTATTCGATCGCTCAACTTCTGGCTGTTTGGGAGGTGCTGTTGGTCTAGGATTTGGCAATGCATACCCCCATTTCCCGGGTGGAATAGAGTACTTTCTTTCGACTGGTCGCGGTGAGGGATATCCAGAAGGCGAGGCTTATATAAAAACGCCAGAACTTGGATCTGATTTTGCTGATAATTTGCCATATACTGACCTTCCGTTTAAATACGTTATTTTTAAACCGTTATCCTTAGTAGATCTGTCTAACGAAAAACCAGAGCTAATTACTATCTACGCTAATCCAGACCAATTATCTGCGTTAGTCGTATTAGCAAATTATGATCGCCCAGGCAACGATAACGCCATAATTCCATTCGGTGCTGGCTGCCAAAGTATATGCCTTATGCCTCATCATGAGTCCAAACAGGCAAGACCAAGAGCCGTGGTCGGAATGATAGATATAACAGCTAGACCTATGGTTGATGCTGATATACTATCTTTTACTGTTCCGTATACGATGTTTTTGTCTATGGAAGAAAATATTCCAGACAGTTTCTTGGAAAAGCATGATTGGTTAAAAGTCAGAAAGCGGATACCTGACCCGCAATAAATATGTTTGTTATATGTAAAATACTTCATAAGCTTTTATGCGAAGCCCGCATAGAGGCTTTTTTTATATAAAAGAAAATAGATTATTTTAGTGGTGATTATAGGTTTCAGCTCGCGCAAAAAATATGGTGTCATGTTTTGTTTATATGATTGCTAGATATTCAGTTTTGTCATTAATGGCTATGGACTAATCCATATATCTTCAAATTGAATGATTGCATCTTACTATTTATAATTTAATTAACGGAATAGAAAGATTATTCCGACACGGCAATAAATAATAGGGAGGTAAGAAAATGTCAAGTGCACAAATTCAGCCCAAGTTTGTTCACACGGGTAATACTGAAAAGGTGCAAAAATTCGGCAGATTTCTCAGCGGCATGGTTATGCCAAACATCGGCGCATTTATTGCATGGGGACTTATAACAGCATTATTTATTCCTACTGGGTGGATACCAAATGCGTATCTTAGTAAACTTGTAGGACCAATGATCGTATACTTGCTGCCGCTTTTGATCGGCTATACTGGCGGTAAGGCAGTTGGCGGCACAAGAGGAGGCGTACTTGGCGCCATAGCGACAATGGGGGTAGTAGTCGGGGTAGATATCCCAATGTTTATTGGTGCTATGATTATGGGACCGCTAGGCGGGTTTGTAATTAAGCATTTTGATGAGTGGATTGAAGGCAAGATTCCAACTGGCTTTGAGATGCTGGTAAATAACTTTTCTGCAGGAATTATTGGGGCAGCTGTAGCTCTATTAGGTTACACATCTATAGGCCCTGTCGTATTAGCTCTAAACAATATGCTGAAAAACGGTGTAGAGGCAATTGTAAATGCGGGTATTCTTCCCTTAACATCACTCTTTATCGAACCAGGCAAAATTCTCTTTTTAAATAATGCAATTAATCATGGAGTGTTAGGCCCGATCGGTATACAGCAGGCAAAAGAATTAGGGCAGTCTATATGCTTCCTGCTGGAAACAAATCCAGGTCCAGGGCTTGGTATTCTATTAGCGTACTGGGTATTCTCAAAGGGAATGATTAAACAATCAGCTCCTGGAGCAGTAATTATTCACTTTTTAGGCGGAATTCATGAGATTTATTTCCCATATGTACTTATGAATCCAATGCTCTTAATTGCAGTAATCTGTGGTGGAGCAAGTGGCGTATTGACCTTTACAATTTTCAAAGCAGGACTTGTTGCAACACCATCACCTGGCAGTATATTTGCTCTCCTAGCCATGACACCTAAAGGAGGGTACTTAGGTGTATTAGCTGGAGTACTTGTATCAACGGTTGTAAGCTTCTTAGTAGCCTCAGTGTTTGTTAAAAGAGCTAATGATAAGATTGACGAAACAGAATTAGAAGATGCTAAAGAAAAGGTAAAAGAGTTAAAAGGTGTACAAGTAAAGACTCGCATTACCAAAATCGTATTTGCTTGTGATGCCGGAATGGGTTCAAGCGCTATGGGAGCAACAAATTTAAGAAATAAATTTAAAAAAGCTGGACTTAATGTAGAGGTTACAAACTGCGCTATTGAAGATATTCCAATGGATGCTCAAATTGTTGTCAGTCATCAATCGTTAACCGAAAGAGCTAAGGCAAAAGCTCCCAAAGCAGAACATATATCTATAATGAATTTTATGAATAGTCCAGAATACGACGAATTGGTAAAACGGGCAATAGAGAATGCTTAGCTGATATAAGAATTATAAAAAGATTAAATGGGTAACTTTGTTACCCATTTAATCTAAAATTTGTATTACAATGGAAGTATAAGAATACGGTGATATGCGTTAAGGGGGGGACTGCAGTTGCAGGTAAATAAGGTTAATTTGCGAGTGAAAAATATATTGCAGAGGCTCTGCAGTCAACCAGACTATATAACCATATCGTCTATTGCCAAAGATGTAGGTGTAAGTGCTAAAACTGTTTTAAGAGAAATGGATGAGGTCGAACGCTGGCTAGAAGCTAATGCCTGCAGTCTTAGCAAAAAAACTGGTTTAGGTATCAAAATTGAAGGAAATGTTGCGAGTGCTAAAGAGCTTCTCAAAAGTCAGTGCGAGGACAGAACAGAGGAAGCGTACTCTCCTAAGGCGCGGCAGACTCTTATCATAAGTGAATTGTTAAAAAATCAGCAACCAGTAAAATTATTTAATTTTGCTGCTTTGTTTAAAGTTACAGAAAGTACTATAAGTAACGATCTTGATAAAATTGAACAGTGGTTTTCCACTCATAGGCTTAATTTAATTCGAAAACAGGGTCTAGGGGTTTATGTGGAAGGATCAGAAACTGAATTTAGAAAAGCAACTATTAATTTTATTTATGAAAACATTGATGAGGACCAGCTTATTAGAATAATACGCCGCAATCTAAATAGGTCAAACCAGCCAAGCAATGACGTAGATCTACAAGCAAAACGAAGGCTGCTAAATTTAATTGAACCACAATCAGTATATAAGTTAGAAAGCTCTATCCGTGAGGCAGAAAGGAAAATGGGACATAAGCTAACTGACAATGCTTATGTAGGCTTAATCGTGCATTTGGCACTTGCCATTCAAAGATTAAGGATAAAGGAAGAAATTAAGATTGAAAAAGAATTCTTAGACGAGTTAAAAAAACTCCCAGAGTTTTCTATTGCATTAGATATTGCAGCAAGTGCTGCCGACAGTTTTTCGATAGAAATTCCCGAAGATGAAGTCGGCTATATTACCATGCACCTTAAAGGATCAAAGAACCGAACGGATTCTATTAAATCAAGTAATAAAACTATTGGAAATTTCGAGCTAGTTAAACTTTCAAGAGAAATGATAAAAGTAGCAGAAAGATTGACAGGACATTTTCTCTCGCAACATGATAGCCTATTAGTCGGCTTGGTAAATCATTTGGGGCCGGCAATAAGTAGATTAAAAATGAATCTGGAAATTAGAAATCCATTACTAGAAAAAATTAAAGTTTTTTATCCAGATCTAATAGAAGTTAGCAAAAATTGTGCAGTTGTTATTGAAAAAAATATCGGTATTAAAATGCCTGAAGCTGAAATTGCTTATATAGCAATGCATTTTGGAGCAGCTATAGAAAATTCCCAAAAGTTTGCTAAACCAATTTATAGGTGTGCTATAGCTTGTTCAACGGGTATAGGTACCTCTAGGCTGCTTGCAACAAGAATAGAAAAAGAGTATGACAATATACAGGTCGTTGATATCATATCCACTATGTATATTGAAGAGGGCATGCTTCAAGAGCAAGATATTGATTTTATAATAGCAACTGTAACCATCGATAACTGTATTATTCCAGCCGTAACAGTAAATCCACTCTTATTTGAAGAAGATAAAAAAAGAATAAATAAGCTGATAAAGCTTGTGCAGAATAGAACTACTTCAAGTATTGCTCCTAAAAAAAGCTCATTAAAGCTAAAAGATAAATTGCTCTTACTAAATGAATATAATCAGGGTGTTATTCAGATTTTAGATAATTTCTTCATTGTAGATGATAACGAATCTTCAACTATTGATGATTTAATTGCTAAGCTCAGCAACCAAATCGGAAATGATCACATAAACCAACAGGCAATAGCTGATGCCTTAAGGAGCAGGGAGGAGAAGGGTAGTACTTTTATAACTGGACATAGGCTAATCTTGCTGCATTGTCGTACAGATGCTGTGCAATCGCTCCACTTTGGTTTAGTGAGAATTGGTAAAGAGCTTCATCTTTTAAATGGTAGGAATGAGTTAGAGGAAGCTAAACTAGGTGTTGTAATGCTCGCTCCCGAAAATTGCACTAAAGAAGGTATGGAGACGATTAGTTATCTAAGCAGAATGTTAATTGAAAGAGCTGGGCTTTTAGAAGTATTATTAAGTGGTTACAGCGAAGCGATTTCAGAAATAAGCAATATTTACCAAGGCTTTTATAAATCTAAATCAGCTAATTTACTGGGGGGTTGACAATGAAGGTAGAAAAAACGGTCGTAAATACTTATTTACCTAGTAATACTGAAAAGGTGCAAAAATTCGGCAGATTTCTCAGTGGCATGGTTATGCCAAATATAGGTGCATTTATTGCATGGGGACTTATAACAGCATTATTCATCCCTACTGGCTGGATACCAAATGCGTATCTTAGTAAACTTGTAGGACCAATGATCGTATACTTGCTCCCGCTTTTAATCGGCTATACCGGAGGTAAGGCAATTGGCGGCACAAGAGGAGGCGTACTTGGCGCCATAGCAACAATGGGTGTAGTAGTTGGGGTAGACATTCCAATGTTTATTGGTGCTATGATTATGGGACCGCTAGGTGGATTTGTAATTAAGCATTTTGATGAGTGGATTGAAGGCAAGATTCCAACTGGCTTTGAGATGCTAGTAAATAACTTTTCTGCAGGAATTATTGGGGCAGCTGTCGCTCTTTTAGGTTATACATCTATAGGTCCGATCGTATTAGCTCTAAATAATATGCTGAAAAACGGTGTAGAGGCAATTGTAAATGCTGGTATTCTTCCCTTGACATCACTCTTTATCGAACCAGGCAAAATTCTCTTTTTAAATAATGCGATTAATCATGGAGTGCTAGGCCCAATCGGTATACAGCAGGCAAAAGAATTAGGTCAGTCTATATGCTTCCTGCTGGAAACAAATCCAGGTCCTGGGCTTGGTATTCTCTTGGCTTACTGGGTATTCTCCAAGGGTATGATTAAACAGTCGGCACCAGGAGCAGTAATTATTCACTTTTTAGGCGGAATTCATGAAATTTATTTCCCATATGTACTGATGAATCCTATGCTCTTAATTGCAGTAATCTGTGGTGGAGCAAGCGGCGTATTGACCTTTACAATCTTCAAAGCAGGACTTGTTGCAACACCATCACCTGGCAGTATATTTGCTCTCTTAGCCATGACACCTAAAGGAGGATACTTAGGTGTATTAGCTGGAGTACTTGTATCAACGGTTGTAAGCTTCTTGGTAGCTTCAGTGTTTGTTAAAAGAGCTAATGATAAGATTGACGAAACGGAATTAGAAGATGCTAAAGAAAAGGTAAGAGAGTTAAAAGGTGTGCAAGTTAAGACTCGCATTACCAAGATAGTATTCGCTTGTGATGCCGGAATGGGTTCAAGTGCTATGGGAGCTGCTAACCTAAGAACAAAATTTAAGAAGGCAGGGATTAATGTAGAGGTAGTAAACTCTGCTATTGAGGATATTCCGTCAGATGCTCAGGTTGTTATTAGTCATGAAAACTTAGCTGATAGGGTAAGGCGGACTGCTGTAAATGCTGAACATATATTTGTTAAAGACTTTATGGATAATCCTGCTTTTGAAATCTTAAGAGGGCGTTTTGAGAGACCTGCTGACTTGGAGCCAACAAAGCTGCCTGAAGTCCAAAATGCAGCGGATAATGCCATCCTTAGAAGAGCAAACATAAAGTTAGGATTAAAAAGCGTCGATAAATATGAGGCTGTGAGGATGGCAGGGCAATTACTTTATCAAAGCGGGTATGTAAATGAAGATTATATAGAAGCAATGCTCGAAAGGGAAAAAGATTTAAGCACATATATCGGAAAAGGCATTGCCATACCACATGGAGTAGGAAAATCAAAAGATGAAATTAAAAAGTCTGGAATGGTCGTATTACAATTCCCTGACGGTATTGATTTTGGCGAGGAAAAAGCTTATTTAATTGTTGGAATTGCTGGAGTTGGAAATGAACATTTAGGTATCCTGTCTAACATTGCTACAGTCATAGATGGTGAAGATGAGGATATCACTGAAGAGCTTCGAAAAACAAATGATGTTGAATATATATACGGTCTATTTATCTAAAAAAGTAGCTACGGGGGAGAGAGATGATAATTACCGTTACGTTAAACCCGGCAATTGATAAGACAATAGTTATAAATGACTTCCGCATTAACAGCGTGAATAGAATATCATCTACAAGACTTGACGCAGGCGGAAAAGGCATAAATGTATCCAAGACTATTTTAACTTTAAACGGAAAAAGTAAAGCTATCGGGATAGCTGCCGGGAATGCTGGAAGGTTTATTCAGGACTATCTTAATGCTGTCAATATTGAACAAGATTTTGTTTCTATATCAGGAGAGACAAGAACAAACATTAAGATAATTGATCCAGTAAATAAAACAAATACAGATATTAATGAAGCTGGTCCAGATATTTTAATGGATGATCTAGAATCTGTAAAAAATAAGTTATTAAGTGGTATTGATGATAAATCAGTCGTAGTTTTTTCCGGAAGTGTTCCTAGTAATGTACCTAATGAGGTTTACCGTCAATGGATAGCTAGCGCAAAAGAAAAAGGGGCCAAAACAATACTAGATGCTGATGGTGATCTATTAAAGTTGGCTCTTGAAGCTAGTCCATACATGATTAAACCCAATATCCATGAATTAGAAAGATTATTTAATAAAAAAATTAACACTATCGAGGATGCAATTGAAATAGCTGTTGAGATCATCAATAAATATAAAGTTGAAAATGTAGTAATTTCTATGGGGGAAAAAGGAGCACTATTTATCAAAAAGGATTGCTATGTTTTAGCCCATGGTCTTAAGGTAGAAGTAAAAAGTACGGTTGGTGCTGGCGATGCCATGGTAGCAGCTTTGGCATATTCGATTGATCAAGGATATAGTTTTGAAGATACTATAAAGCTTGCAGTAGCCTGCGGTACGGCGAATGTCATGACTTCAGGCACTGAGCCAAGTACGTTAGAGACAATTATGCAATTAGAAAAACAAGTTACTTGGGAGTTTATCCAATGACCAAGCCGCTCTATACCCAAAGGGCACAGGAGAGCGGCTAAGTCCCTGGATAAGTTCGACTAAGGTTCAGGTGGAGTTCTACCCGTAGGGCAAAGTTAACTCCACCTGAACCAAGTCTCACTTGATTAATAAATAGCGATAGGATGGTAGCGTATGAAAACAAGAGCGGTAAGGCTATATGGAAAGAAGGATCTTCGACTGGAAGAGTTTGAACTCCCGGAGATTAATGATGATGAAATTTTAGTGCAAGTTATATCAGATAGTATTTGTATGTCAAGTTATAAAGCGGCAATTCTTGGGCCGGATCACAAAAGAGTTCCGAATGATGTTGCTGACAAGCCAATAATTATCGGGCACGAGATGGCTGGCAATATAGTAAAGGTCGGATCAAAATGGCAGCATCAATTTAAAGAAGGTGAAAAGTTTGCCATGCAGCCTGCCCTTAATTATAAGGGCAGTATGGATTCACCTGGTTATTCTTATCAATACTGTGGTGGAGCTGCAACCTATACGATAATGCCTCAAGAGGTAATGGAGTTAGGCTGCCTGCTAAAATATGATGGTGAAGCTTACTATGAAGCTTCACTAGCAGAACCTATGTCGTGTATTATTGGAGCGTACCATGCCAATTACCATACTAGTATGGGCAGCTATGAACATAAAATGGGTATTGTTGAAGGTGGCAAGCTAGCTATATTGGCTGGTGCTGGGCCTATGGGACTGGGAGCAATTGATTATGCTCTAAATGGTGATATAAGACCAGGCCTGATTGTTGTTACAGATATAGATGAAGGTCGACTTACAAGAGCAAGTGCGATTTTTAGCGTTAGCGAAGCCAAAGAAAAAGGGATTGATTTAATATATGTCAATACCAAAGATATGAGTGATCCAGTGAAGTATTTACGGGGACTGACTGACGGCAAGGGCTTTGATGATGTTTATGTATATGCACCAATAAAAGCGGTCGTGGAACAAGGCGATAAAATTCTTGGCAGAGATGGATGTTTGAATTTCTTTGCTGGACCAACTGATATTAACTTTTCAGCTGAATGCAACTTTTACAATGTTCATTACGGCTCGACGCATATTGTAGGAACAACTGGCGGTAATACAAGTGATATGATTGAATCCTTGCGTCTTACTGAACAGGGAAGAATCAATCCTGCAGTAATGGTTACCCATGTAGGCGGTCTTGATAGTGCAGCGGAAGCTACACTTAGGCTACCTGATGAACCTGCTGGTAAGAAACTTATTTATACTGGCATAGATATGGAACTAACAGCGATAGCCGACTTTGCAGATAAGGGAAAGTTTAATCCATACTTTGCCAAACTTGCCGAGATAACAAACAGAAATAAGGGCTTATGGAATGCTGAGGCCGAGAAATATTTATTACAGAACTGGGGCAAATAAGCTGCATTTCGAATGGGGGTGATATTTTGGAATATCAAGGAATTTCCGGCTCTAACGGCATTGCAATAGGAAAAGCGTATATTTATCGTCAGGAAGAGTTTATTATTGATAAAGAACCAATTACCGTTGATTGCATTACCAAAGAGAAGGATAAGTTAAAGCTGGCTGTTGATCTTACTAAACTTCAAATTGAAATAATTAAGGATAAAGCGCTGACTGAAGTAGGCGAAAAAGAGGCGCAGGTATTTGCTGCACATTTAGAAATAGTTAGCGATCCTACTTTAATTGAAGAGATTGAAGAATTAATTAGTTCAAATAGATATGCTGCCGCTTATGCCGCAGAGCAAGTTATTGCTCAATATGTTAGCTTGTTTTCCAATATGGAAGACGAGTATATGCGTGAACGGTCTGCCGACATCCGCGACGTTGGTGAGAGATTAATAAGGAATGTGCTAGGAATTGCTCCTAAACGCCTTGATCATCTTTCTGGTGAGAATATCATCATTGCTGAAGATTTGACGCCATCCGATACTATGACGATTGATAGGCGGCATGTTAAAGGTTTTATTGTTAATGCAGGTGGCAAAACATCACATGCTGCGATTTTAGCTAGGACTTTAGAGATACCAGCAGTTATGGGATTAAAAAATAGTACAAATAATATAAAAGATGGCCAGCTGGTCATTGTTGATGGATCGACAGGTAAAGTAATAGTTAATCCTAGTCTGGATTTATTAGCTGAATATAAGGAAAAGCTGGCGCAGTACGTAACTCGCCAGGAGGAATTGAAAAAACTCATCAGTATTCCCGCACAAACGACTGATGGAAAACTAGTAACATTAATGGCCAACATTGGTACTCCGCAGGATGCGGATATCGCTATTGAAAAAGGAGCGCAGGGGATAGGCTTATATAGAACGGAATTTCTTTATATGGAACATGCCCAGCTGCCTAGTGAAGATGAACAGTATGAAGCATATAAAATTGTAGCTGAAAAATTCATGGGTAAGCCCGTAATTATTAGAACGTTGGATATTGGCGGCGATAAAAGCGCAAAATGCTTTACGCTACCGAAGGAAACAAACCCATTTTTAGGCTGGCGGGCAATTCGGATAAGTTTATCACGTCCCGATATTTTTAAAACTCAGCTCAGGGCTATCTTAAGAGCAAGCGCATTCGGACAGATTTGGATTATGTTTCCGATGATTTCGGGAATTAGTGAAGTTCGTGAAGCCAAAGTTATTCTGGAACAGTCTAAACAGGAACTTCGCGACGAAGGAATAAGGTTTGACGAAAACTTAAAGATTGGGATTATGGTTGAGATTCCCTCTGCCGCTGTTACAGCAGATATTATCAGTAAAGAAGTAGACTTTTTTAGTATTGGAACAAATGATTTATGCCAATATACACTAGCAGTTGACAGGATTAACGAAAATATAAGTCATCTTTATCAGCCCCTTCACCCTGCGGTGCTGCGACTTATAAAGCAGGTAATTGAGGTTTCAAATAAGCATGGCAAAGTAACCGGTTTATGCGGTGAAATGGCGGGTGACCCACTCGCGATAATCGTTTTATTGGGATTGGGACTAGAGAAATTCAGTACGAATGCAGCTACTATGTTAACAGTGAAAGAAATCATAAGAGCCGTTTCTTACGAAAAGGCTAAGGAAGTTGCAGATGTTGTGATGACAATGGATACTCCTGAAGAAATTATGCAGTATTCGGCTCAAGTTTTAAAAGATCTAGGTTTAAATTAAGTTAGGGGGAGTAGAAATGTATTCTGCTAAAGTTTTAATAAATAATAAAACAGGACTTCATGCAAGACCAGCAACCTTATTTACACAAGCCGCTTCAAAGTTTCAATCCCGCGTAACAATACAAAAAGATGAAAAAGCTGTTGATGCTAAATCTATTTTAAAAGTATTGGCACTTGGAATCGGCCAAGGAACAGAGATAACAATCTCTGCGGACGGTTCAGATGAGCGTGAAGCTGTTGAAGCTTTATCTAAACTGCTAGAGAGCAATTTCGGCGAATAAGAATAAATAAAAACTCCTGAAAGGCTAGATGCTTTTCAGGAGTTTTTTAGCTAAGATTCAATTAGGCTTTTTCATGTAGTTTAGGTATTGAACTTTTAACTCTTCACGTGCAGGTTCATCCGGCCATAATTCGATAACCGCGCTTTGACGCATTGCCGCAGCTAGATGTTTATATAGAGCTTTGTTGGTGGTCTGTAAATTACGAATTGTTTCTTTTACTTCTTGGCGTTTTGTCTTACCATCAAGTGGACAAGGACTTGGGAGAGGGGTAAAACCGTGAATATTTATGGCTGCCCGTATTTCATCTTCGCGAAAGTAAATTAGTGGACGAATGACTGTTAAATTTGTCCGGTCAAGATATGTTTTTGGCAAAAATGTCTTAAGCTGACCGGAGTACATTAGACTCATAAAAAAGGTTTCCACGGCATCGTCATTATGGTGTGCATAAGCGATTTTATTAAAACCATGCTCAATGGCAAAGTTATTTATGGTACCGCGGCGAAAAAATGAGCATGTAAAGCAGGGATCTTTACCGCCATTATTTTCGATTGCCCCGGCGACATTAACTTGACGAGTATAATAAGGAATGTCGAGACTGTCACAAAAATCAGCGATGGGTTGAGTATCAAAACCCTCTGTGAACATTGGATCTAGGGTGATAGCTGCGATTTCAAAATTACGTGGTGAATATTTACGTAAGATTGATAAAGCATATGTTAGAAATATGCTATCTTTTCCGCCAGACAGACCAATCAGTATCTTGTCTCCTTCAGAAATTAAATCAAATTCGACAATCGCACGCATTAAACGGCTGAAATAGTATTGGGGCAAAGTTCTCTTCATTAAGGCACCTCGTAAAGATTTGATATATCGTTATTATAAATGCTTAACTCTTAAGAGAAAATAGTAAAAAATAACCTAAAGATAATTTGCTATCACAAATCTTCTTTAGGTTATCTTATATCATGCATTTGCTTCATGAGGAACTTTCCTTTTGTGAATACTGGCCTTCGTTTAACCAACTCCAGTATTTTTTTGGAATTGCCCGCTCCGCCAAGTGAATATTTTTGCGTGTAGCTAGATACTGTGCTTGATAATAGGTTTCCCAAGTCTTGCTAAAGGTGTCGCTGGCAAGAAGATATGGAGAAAACTCAGCGGAAGGCACCAAAGAAAGGATGTTATTATCTAAAACCAGAGCCTGATCATCCAGCACAATAACAAGACGAGTATTAGGGTAACGCAGTGCAAACCTTCGTAAAATAATATCGGCAGTATTATGAAATAGTTTGGGTTGAGCAATTAGCGTATTGTTAGCAGCAGGCCGAAAGCGAACAAATCCGAGCATTCTATGGATTTCGTGTGAGACTGCTTTCGAACGGTCTCTAAACAGCTTACTAATGTCTCCGGCACCAGTAAAGCAAAAAACATGTCCATAGCGTATGGCTTGTTCGATTGCAGCAAAAATTACAGCAGTTTTATCATTTGATTGATAGCGTAAATTCGCACTAATTAGTTGTGTTAATATTTTACCAGGGTTACTTAGAAGCCAATTTGCATTTAGACCACAAGTATTATTTAATTTTTCAATTAGCACTGGCAGAGTAGTATTATCAGCATCGAGTTCGCTGGTGAACATAAATAATCCTAGACTTTCTTGATCGCCTTTCAGGCAAGGTAAATCATTATGTATTTCAGCCAGCATAGCTGCTTTAATAATAGATATTGGTGTTGGCGAGCATAAAATCACGGCTGTCACCTCATAGAGAGCTGTTGTATTAGATATGTTACGTTAATTATATTATACGAACGTACGTTTTGCAAACATATGTTTCGCTTAACGCTTTGCTTCACATTTAAAATTGAATATATGGTTTTATAAAAAATTTCCAAGTTATACTTTTGTTATTTAGAAAAAATGTCGTATAATAGATGATGGCAAAAAAACCATCCTAATGATATGGAATTTGGAGGTACATAGATGAAACTTTCTAAACCTATTTATACTATTGGACACCGCAATCCTGATACTGACTCAATTTGTTCAGCAATCGGTTATGCACATTTAAAGAGAGCGCTTGGTGAAAATGTAGTCCCAGCCAGAGCTGGTAAAATAAATGCTGAAACCAAATTTGTTCTAGAACAATTTGGGATAGAATCACCCAAATTGTTAACAGACTTATATCCGCGAGTACGCGATGTAATGTTGGACACCACAATTGTATTACAGCCTAATGACACACTGCGCGAGTTAGGAAAAGTAATGCGTCAGCTTGGTGTTAAATCAGTACCTGTAATAGATGAAAATAACTCGTTGCAGGGAATTGTTTCAGTTAGCGATTTAGCTAAAAGGTATTTTGATGAATTGGAAATGCAGGACTTATGCGAAGCTGGTGTAGATTTTGCTGCAATTATTAAGGTTTTAGATGGACAACTTATTCAAGGTGATGATCTAAACCGCAAGGTAACAGGAAAAGTTCGAATAGCTGCTGGCAGTGCTACAACAATCCAAAAAGTAATTCAGGCTGGGGATGTTGTGCTTGTTGGAGATCGAGGCAGCACTTTACTTGAATGTATTGAAAAGAAAATTTCCTGTCTTATTGTGACAGGAAATGCTCAGATAGATAAAGATATTTTAGCTGTTGCAGCCAAAGAAGGCATAACGGTGATTAGCGCTCCATATGATACATATACTTGTGCTCGGCTTATTAACCAATGTATCCCAGTAAGCATGATCATGCAGAAGAAGGTAATTTCGTTTAAGCCATCAGATATGGTTAGTGATATAAAAGAAATTATTGCTGAAACTCAATATCGTAATTACCCCGTAATCGAAAATGGAAAACTTGTCGGCTTAATAACTCGCGATCAACTGATTGTAACTGAACGTGAAAAAATTATTCTGGTAGATCATAATGAACGTACACAAGCCGTAGAAGGCATTGAAGAAGCACAAATAGTTGAAATAGTGGATCACCATCGACTTGGCGGGTTAGAAACAGGCGAGCCTATCTTTATTCGACATGAACCAGTAGGTTCGACAGCAACAATTGTTGCAAACATGCACTGGCACAGAGGTATAGAAATGCCAGCACATATTGCCGGTCTGCTTTTGGCAGCGATAGTATCAGATACTGTTTTGTTTAAGTCACCTACGGCTACCTCCTACGATCGTGAAACAGCCGTTAAATTAGCTGAAATTGCTAAACTCAATCTCCAAGAGTTTGGTATGTCCGTATTGAAGGCTGGTTCGGGTATAGGCGATATGTCACCGTCGGAGATAATCCGCAATGATTTAAAAGAGTTTCAAATTGGTGAGTATCGTGTTGCTATTGGTCAGTTATCAGTAATGGATACAGCTGAAGTGTTGGCAGTTAAGGATGATTTATTACTTGGTATGGAAACCATGCGCTCCAAAGAAAACTATGATATGACGTTATTAATGGTTACAGATATAATAAATGAAGGTACGCATCTCATCTACAGCGGTCACCCATCTATATTGATTGGCGAGGCTTTTGGCAATAAAGGAGAAGGCGGCGTTGTCTATCTCCCTGGAGTAATGTCGAGAAAGAAACAGGTTATTCCTCCAATGGTTGAGGCTGCTAGAAACTTCAACTAAGAGATTTATTTAGGTGGTTTAAGAATAAATCTATACAAGTAGGCTGCGTGATGCTAGTCTGCAGCAGATAGAAAGAACGTTCTATATTGACTTCAGGTATTGTTATAGTTTTTAACATACCTGAAGTCAATTCTTTTTTTACCGCCCAACGAGAAATAAACCCTACACCCAACTGATTTAAAATGGCCGTCTTAAGGGCTTCATTGCTGCTGGTTTCTAGTATTATGTTTAGAGTGCTGACATCAACACCTTTTAGTTCTAGCGAATTAAAAATTGATTTTCTAGTTCCTGAAAGAGTATCCTTAGTTATCAGCGAAACCGTTGGAAGATCTGCTAAAGTTAAGCTGCCGCCTAGCTCCTGCCAAATGGTGGGATGTCCAACCAAGACAACCTCATCTCTCCAAAGTTCGCGATAATTTATATTATGAGTTGGTTTAGCGCCAACTATTGCCAGCGGAAACTCACCATTTTCAAAACTAGTTATTATCGAACTGCTGTCAGAAATCTCAAGTGATAACTTAATACCTGGATTATGCTTTAGGAAGGCAGTAACTATTTCAGGAAGAATATATTCGCCCGGGATAGTACTTGCGCCCAATTTGAATTGGCCAGTCTGACCAGCTAATAAAGTTTTAAGCTCGTTTTCCGCAGCAATCATCAGAGCACTGGTTTTTTTTGCGCATTCTAATAGTATCTCACCATAGATTGTTAGGCTGACCCCTTTAGACGTGCGAAGAAATAAGGGACAGCTAAGTTTTTTTTCTAAATTATCGATATGAAAAGAGACTGTTGGCTGGGTTAGATCAAGCCTTTTAGCGGCCTGTGAAAAGCTCTTTTCTTCTGCAACTGCTTGAAAGATTGGCAAAGATTGTAACACAGACATTTAATCACCTCTTATTTTGCTTATTTCTTTATAATTCTTAATATTCCCTGTTTTTGGTTTTGAGAAGGAATGTATTTTTGCAATATAGAATATCTTTAGTAGTGATATTGATTTTATATATAGAGGTGGTATTGTGACTTTAACTATTGCTATAATTACAGGCATAGTTTTTGGACTAGGGGCTGTACTATTAGTCAAATTCGGTAACCCTGGAAACTACGGCTTTTGCGCAGCTTGTCAGCTTCGTGATATTGCAGGAGCACTAGGAATACATAAGGTTGCTACACTGCAATATGCTCGGCCTGAAATTTTAGGCTGGGTTCTAGGGGCATTTGGTATTGCAAAGATCAATGGTGAATTTCAACCGCGGGGCGGTTCTAGTCCATTGATAAGATTTATTTTAGGTGCTACTATGATGATTGGTGCATTAGCTTTTTTAGGCTGTCCATTAAGGGGAATAATGCGACTTGCGGCAGGCGATTTAAATGGTTTGACAGGATTAGTTGGTTTTGTCGCTGGGATTGCTGCCGGCATTGCTTTTCTTAAAAATGGCTACAGTCTTGGGCGTGCGAAAATATATACTAGTACTTTGCCGAGCATTAGCGGTTACGCTTCAGTTTTCGCTGCGTTAATACTAGTGTTTGCTGTTAGCACTAATGCCGGGTATTTAAACTTCAGTGCTAAAGGCCCAGGCGCGATGCATGCCCCAATTTTTATCAGCTTAATAGCTGGTTTGTTAGCTGGTTTTTTTGCGCAACGCACAAGAATGTGCTTGAGCGGCGGCGTCCGTGATTACATACTTGTTCGTGATACCCAAATGCTGATTATATATGGTGTAATGTTTGTTGCTGCTTTAATAGGTAACTTATATTTTGGTTTCTTCAAGCTTGGCTTCACAGGTCAGCCATTAGCACATGATATGCATCTATGGAACTTTTTGGGTTTGTTCTTGACCGGACTTGCGGCAACGCTAGCTGGAGGCTGCCCTCTTCGCCAACTGATTATGTCAGGCGAAGGTAATACTGATGCTATGTTTTGTATATTAGGGATGTTAGCTGGTGCGGGTATAGCGCATGGCTTTAATGCGGCAGGATCACCAGTTGGTCTTGCTATAAACGGTCAGATAGCCGTTAGTGCTGGTTTGGTGATTACTGCCGGTATTGGTCTTAAATACCGCGAAAACTTCAGTTTCATGAATAAAGGAGCATAGTAAAATGGAGAAGGTGCTTGATCTAAGAGGTCTAAGTTGTCCGATTCCTCTGATTAGAACTAAGGATTCATTAACTGTGTGTGATAGCCTGACAGTACTTGTTGATGAAATGCCTGCTAAGGAAAATATTATAAAGTACGTTAAGTCTCAAGGCTGGCAGACAGAATGCATCAATAAAGGTAGAGAGTTTGAATTGAAAATCAGGAAAATAAACAGTCTATGAAAGGATAGCCAATGCAATTAATAATTACCTTTCCATCTGTTTATCATGCTTTCAGAGCAAGAAGCGTCTTATTAGAAAATGGCATTGATATCGAATTAATTTCTATTCCACGGCAGCTCTCAGGTTCATGTGAAGGCTTGGCAGCCCGAATTGATCATTCTAAAGCTGACTATGCAGAATCACTTTTAAATAGCGCCGGTGTAGTGATAATGAAAAAAATAGTTATATAGTAATTTAGCTTGTCGTTAAAGCGGCAAGCTTTTCTTTTTTGTATTCAAAGGAATATAGGAAAATTTGACGAATTTATGAATGTTTTAGTAGTCTAAAAGCAACAAAGCTGATACAAAATCTCAAAACTTGGTAATGCTAAATTTAATCTTTTCGCGGAGGAAGCAATGCAAAATATATTCAATGGTTTGAATGATGCTCAGGCAGCAGCAGTGTCGCATATCAATGGGCCGCTCTTAATTATGGCTGGTGCAGGATCAGGCAAAACAAAAGCTTTAACTTGCCGAATAGCCCACTTATTAGATCAAGGCGTAGCACCTTATAATATTTTGGCAATAACTTTTACTAACAAGGCTGCAGCAGAGATGCGGGAACGTGTTGACCGGATGGTTGGCAGCAGAGCTAAAGATATTTGGCTTAGTACATTTCATGCTTTTTGTGCAAATTTCCTACGAATGGAGATAGAAGCTATATCAGGCTACAAGCGAAACTTCGTTATTTATGATTCGGGTGACTCGCAAGCAGTGATAAAAGCCTGCTTAAAGGAACTCAATTTGGATGATAAGCAGTATGCACCAAATAGTGTTCAGGCAACAATTTCTAATGCTAAAAATGGCTTGAAAGATGTACCGCAGTTTACTCGCGAGGCAGATACTTTTTTTGCTCAGAAAATAGCAGAGATATATCAGTTGTACCAGAATAAACTACGAAATAATAATGCTCTTGATTTTGACGACTTACTGATGCTAACAGTCCGTCTACTAGAAAACAATCAAGAAGTCAGAGAAAAATATCAAGATAAATTTAAGTATATTATGATTGATGAATATCAGGATACAAACCATGCTCAGTATTTGCTCGCTACTTTGCTGGCAGCAAAATCTCGTAATATTTGCGTAGTAGGTGATGCTGACCAAAGTATATACGGTTGGCGCGGTGCGGATATTCGCAATATAATGGACTTCGAAAATGATTACCCTGAAGCCAAAGTAATAAAGCTTGAACAAAACTATCGTTCCACAAAGACTATTCTAGAAGCAGCAAACGCCGTTATCGAAAACAACTCTGAGCGCAAGCCTAAGGCACTATGGACCGAAAATAATAAGGGTGAACTAATAACCTACTATTTAGCTAATGATGAGAGAGACGAATCACAGTATATCTCAGATAACATTATCAAACTAAATACCGTTTATAACACCCCATATGGCGATATTGCAGTTTTATATCGGACTAACGCTCAGTCGAGGGTAATTGAAGAAGCATTTATGAAAAACGGTATACCCTATACTATGGTGGGGGGACTGAAATTCTATGATCGAAAAGAGATCAAAGACATTTTGGCTTATCTAAGAGTAATATTTAATCCAGCCGACACAGTCAGCTTACTTAGGATAATAAATGTTCCACGCCGGGGCATTGGTGATACAACAATCAGCCGTTTAACAGATTATGCTGCTCAAAATAATCTGACGTTATTTGATGTAATTTCTAACCCAGAATTAGTCCCGGATTTAACAGCTCGGGCTAAACGGCCATTAGAGTCGTTAGCGGAACTGATCTTTAATCTTATCTCAATACAGGACTCAATGCCTGTAGTCGACCTTATTGATAAAGTTATGATGGATTCGGGTTATATTGCTGAACTTCAGAAAGAGTTGACACCTCAAAATGAAGCAAGGATTGAAAACTTACGCGAGCTCTTGAGCGTAGCAAAAGATTTTGCCAAAGGTGAACTTGAGGAAACTCTTGAGAACTTTTTAAGCCAAGTGGCATTAGTATCTGATATAGACACAGCTGAAATAGCTGGGGAAAAGGTTACACTAATGACGCTGCATTCGGCTAAGGGACTAGAGTTTCCAATTGCCTTTATGGCAGGCATGGAAGAAGGTTTGTTTCCCCATTCCAGAACACTTATGAATGAATGCGAAATTGAAGAAGAGCGTAGAATATGCTACGTTGGCATAACAAGGGCCAGACGCAAGCTATATCTGACTAATGCCAGAATGCGGACTATCTATGGTAAGACTATCATGTACCCAGCATCACGATTTTTGAGTGAAATACCAGAAGATACAGTTGAACGTGTTACTAATAGACCTAGTCGGTTTGGCTTTAACGCTGGTGGAACTGCTGTCACAGCTGGTAATCGAGTCAGCCAGCAGTCACCGATCGCCCAAAGCATACCAGCACCAAAACCAACACCAGTCCAATTGACAAAGGCTGGGCAAACTTCGTGGAAGGTCGGAGATAAAGCTCAGCATAGCAAATGGGGTGTAGGAACGGTTGTAGAGGTCAAGGGCGAGCAAGACAAGCAAGAATTAAAAATCGCTTTTCCTGGGCAAGGTATTAAGCAGCTTATGACCCAATTTGCCCCAATCGTTAAAGTTGAAGTATAAGCGGTAAGGAGTGGACGATAGTGGCCGATGACATTCCTAGAACAATTGAAGAAGCAGTTATTAAAGCGAATGAGTTAACTCGCCAAATAGACTACCATAATTACCTGTATTATGTATTAGATAAGCCTGAAATCAACGATGCTGATTACGACTTGCTAATTAAACAGCTAATCGCAATAGAAACAAAATATCCGGAAATTGTTACCCCATACTCACCAACCCAAAGAGTGGGGGCAGCTCCGGCAGAAGGCTTTCAGCGGGTAGGTCACTTAACACCTATGCTAAGCCTTGGTAATGCCTTCTCTGCAGAAGAATTACAGGCCTTTCATAATCGAGTCATTGGCGGACTTGGCACAAGTGATGATCTAGAATATGTTGTTGAGCATAAAATTGACGGATTAGCGATCAGTCTAGTTTATGAAAATGGTCTGCTGGTACGCGGAGCGACTAGAGGCGACGGTATTGAAGGCGAAGACGTTACCTCAAATATCAAGACGATAAAGTCTATTCCGCTAAAACTGCAAGGCGATGATGTCGACATTCCACCACTGCTCGAAGTACGCGGTGAGGTTTACATGGCTAAGCAGGAATTTGCAAGATTAAACGATTTACGTGAAAAGAATGAGGAACCTTTGCTTGCTAATCCTCGCAATGCTGCAGCTGGTTCGCTCCGTCAGTTAGATCCTCGTGCTACAGCTGATAGAGCTTTAGATGCATTTATCTATGGGATAGGAAAATATGAAGGAGTAGAGTTGACTACTCATGCTCAGACTCTCGAATATTTAAAGGCAGCTGGCTTTAAAGTGAACCAATTATATCGTGTTTTTAATAATATACAAGAGGTTGCCGATTACTGTGATAGTTGGGGCGAAAAACGTTCTAGCCTGCCGTATGACATAGATGGTATGGTTATAAAAGTTAATAGTCTGCCAAGCCAAACTATACTCGGCAGCACAGCTAAAGATCCGCGGTGGGCTATTGCTTATAAATTTCCTGCCGAACAAACAACTACGATCGTTAAAGATATAATAATAAGTGTCGGGAGAACTGGCACTCTTACACCAACGGCTATTCTACAGCCAGTACGCTTAGCTGGCTCGACTGTGAGCAGGGCAACCCTGCATAATGAGGATTATATTAAGCAAAAAGATATTCGTATTGGCGACACTGTAGTTATTCATAAAGCTGGTGAAGTAATACCTGAGGTGATTTCAGTCGTTCTTGATCACCGAACTGGTGAGGAAGCGCCTTTTGTAATGCCAGAAGCCTGTCCAGAATGCGGCAGCCCGGCCGAAAGGAATGAATCTGAGGCCGCCCGCAAGTGTACAAACGTGGCATGTCCGGCACTATTGAGAGAAGGACTCTTCCACTTCGTTTCGCGCGATGCAATGAATATTGACGGCCTTGGGCCAGCTGTACTGACGAACCTTTTAGAAGCTGGCCTTATTAGGGATGCTGCCGACTTATATCAGCTAACTGAGGACAAATTACTTCAGCTTGAAAGAATGGGCAAAAAGTCAGCTGCTAATCTCCTTGCTTCCATAACAAAAAGTAAAGAGGCGGGTTTAGCAAGACTACTGTTTGCCTTAGGTATTCGATACGTTGGTGTTAAAGCAGCATCAGTACTTGCAAGGCATTTTGGTGATATTGATGCGGTTAAGTCAGCTAGTGTCGAAGAATTGATTAAGTTAGATGAAATAGGCGAAAAAATTGCTGAAAGTGTTGCTGCCTACTTCGCTTCTCCAGCCAGTCTTGAGTTAATCGAAAGGCTGCATAACTCCGGCGTTAAAACAACAGAAGACAAAATAGTTGTTGCAGACAAGCAGCCGTTCTTAGGTCTCACTTTCGTGTTAACAGGAACGCTTATTGAAATGACTAGGAATGAAGCGGCGGCAATTATCGAATCATTGGGCGGGAAAGTAGCCGGTTCTGTCAGCAAGAAAACCAGCTATGTACTTGCTGGGGCAGAAGCCGGAAGCAAGCTGGAAAAAGCGCTTCAATTAGGCATAAGTGTGATCGATGAAGCTGAATTTAAAAATATGATCGACGAAGTGTCGTAAGATAGCAGTTTCACTACTGGACAAGCGTGGTATAATATGATTTATATGGTAATTTCCCAAAAGAATTTATTATAGTTGGATGGTGAAAAAAATGAAAATTACGCGTAAAGATGTTGAAAATGTTGCGTTACTGTCTCGCCTTGAGTTTCCCGAAACCCAATTAGAAAAATTAACTGAGCAGCTAAATGCTTTTTTAGAATATGCAGATGTTTTAAATAAAGTGGATGCTGAAGGCATTCAGCCAACAGCCCACGTTCTGCCGCTGAAAAATGTAATGAGAGCAGATGAAACCAAGCCTTCACTGGCGCGGGAATTAGCCTTATCTAATGCCCCAGAACAGGAAAACGGCTATTTCAAAGTTCCAAAGATTATGGAAGGATAGGAGGAAGACTAATGGATTTCTTTAAATATAAAGCACACCAACTGCATAGCTTGCTTAAGAATAAAGAAGTATCTGCAGTTGAGATTACTAACTCAGTAATTGAGCGAATTAATGCAGTAGAAGGTAGTGTTAAAGCTTACATAACTCAAACCAGCGAAGCTGCCTTAGAAAAAGCAAAAGCAGTTGATGCTAAAATACAAAAAGGTGAAGAAATATCGCCTTTAGCCGGTATACCGGGTGCAATAAAAGATAATATTTGTATTTCGGGAACAAAAACTACTTGTGCTTCAAAGATTTTGGCTGATTTTATACCGCCATACAACGCAACCGTAATGGAAAAGTTAGGACAAGATACAGTTGTTGTCGGCAAAGCAAACTTGGACGAGTTTGCAATGGGCGGTTCAACCGAAAATTCTGGTTTTCATACAACCCATAACCCTTGGGACCTTTCTACCGTTCCTGGTGGTTCAAGCGGCGGGTCGGCAGCAGCCGTCGCAGCAGGGGAGGCTATTTGGTCGTTAGGGTCTGATACAGGCGGGTCAATCCGTCAGCCAGCCGCTTATTGTGGTGTAGTCGGATTAAAACCAACTTATGGACGCGTGTCCCGATACGGATTAGTTGCCTACGCTTCATCTCTTGATCAAATTGGACCTATCACTCGTGACGTAACCGATGCTGCTTTTGTAATGAATGCTATTGCCGGATATGATTCCAAAGATTCAACTTCAATAAAAGCAGATACGCCTGATTATACCAAGGCACTTGTTAATAATATTAAAGGTCTAAAAATTGGTATCCCACGCGAGTATTTTGTCGCTGGTATGGACCCAGAAGTAGAAAAATCCATCCGCCAGTCAATTGATCAGCTTGTTGCTTTAGGAGCAGAAATTACAGAAGTGTCAATGCCGCACACTGAATATGCTTTATCCGCTTACTACCTTATCGCTCCTGCCGAAGCAAGTTCCAACTTGGCGCGTTATGATGGCGTAAGCTATGGTCATCGAGTACCTGGCAATGATATAGTTGATATGTACAAAAAGACCCGTAGTGAAGCGTTTGGCACTGAGGTTAAACGTCGGATTATGCTTGGCACATACGCATTAAGCTCCGGCTACTATGATGCATACTATCTGAAAGCACTTAAAGTTCGTACGTTAGTTAAGCAAGACTTTGACAGAGCTTTTGAAAAAGTAGACGTGCTTGTAACGCCTACGGCCCCGACTACTGCCTTTAAAATAGGTGATAAATCGAACGATCCTTTAGCCATGTATTTACAGGATGTTTGCACAATTCCTGTTAACTTAGCGGGTGTGCCAGGTATTTCAATTCCATGCGGCTTTTCAAACGGAATGCCTATAGGCTTGCAAATTATTGGAAAACCACTTGACGAAGAAACCATTCTGCGCACAGCTTATACATTTGAACAAAACAATGACTACCACAAGCGTTTTGCGCCACTTGGGGAGGTTTAATAGATGGATTACGAAATAGTTATTGGTATAGAGGTACATAGTGAGCTAAAAACCAATTCCAAGATTTTCTGCGGTTGCAGTACAAAATTTGGCTCAGAGCAAAATACTAACGTTTGCCCAGTTTGTCTCGGCTTACCTGGAGTTCTTCCAGTAATTAACGAGCGGGTTGTTGAATTTGCAATTAAGGCTGGTCTAGCTCTTAATTGTGAAATTCTCCCCTTCAGCAAGTTTGATCGTAAGAATTATTACTATCCTGACTTGCCGAAAAACTTCCAAACTTCCCAGTATGATTTACCGATAGCAGTTAATGGCTATCTGGATATTGATGTTAACGGACACACCAAGCGAATTGGCGTAACCCGAGTACATATGGAAGAGGATGCGGGTAAACTAGTTCACTCAGGAACAATCTCAAACTCGGATTATGCCTTAGTAGATTATAATCGTACTGGTGTACCGCTTATTGAAATTGTCTCTGAACCTGATCTTCGTTCACCTGAGGAAGCAAAGGCATATGTTGAGAAAATAAGATCAATCCTTGAATATATTGATGTTTCGGATTGCAAAATGGAAGAAGGAAGTCTACGTTGTGATGCCAATATTTCACTTAGACCAAAAGGCGAAACTAAGCTTGGTACTAAGACTGAAATTAAAAACTTGAATTCCTTTAAAATGGTCCAAAAAGGCTTAGAATATGAAGTTGAACGTCAAGCCGAAGTTTTAGAAGACGGCGGTCGCATTATTCAGGAAACCCGTTCATGGGATGATAACAAAGGAATTACCGTCTCTTTGCGCAGTAAAGAACAAGCTCATGATTATCGCTATTTTCCTGAGCCTGATCTAGTTCCAATAATTGTTGACCCTGCGCGCGTCGAAGAAATCCGTGCTAATCTGCCAGAGCTTCCTGATGCCCGCAAAAAACGCTTGATGGATGAATTTGGTCTTTCTGATTATGATGCAGGAGTAATAACAGCCAGCCGCTTGGTTGCTGAGTATTATGATGAAATAGTAAGTTTCAAGGCTGATCCTAAGGTTGCAGCTAACTGGCTTATGGGCGAAGTATCAAAGTTTCTAAACTCTGAGAATCTTAGTATTGTTGATTGTCCTGTTACTCCAGAAAAATTGGCCGGCTTGATAGATCTAATTGGTAAGGGTACTATTTCTAACAAGATAGCTAAGACAGTATTTGAAGATATGTGGTCAAGCGGTAAGAATGCAGCTGATATTGTCAAGGAAAAAGGGCTTGTTCAAATTACCGATACTAGTGAAATCGAAGCAATTGTTGATTCAGTAATTGCAGCGAATCCACAATCAGTTGAGGATTTTAAAGCTGGTAAAGAAAAAGCAATTGGCTTCTTAGTTGGACAAATCATGAAACAAACAAAAGGAAGAGCAAATCCTGAAATGGTTAACAACCTTTTAAAAGAAAGATTAGCAAAGGCTTAGCTAGCAAGAGTTTCTCTAAAATAAAAATAAGATTCCTTTTATTACCGGCAGGGTGCGAAGTTTTCGCACCCTGTTTTTTGTATGAAATGGCATAATGAAGCACATAATTCTATTGATACGCCTAAAAAGAAGGTGTCTAATTATGCTATCAGGAAAAGTTCCCTGGAACCTAAAAGAAGTTTTATCAGTACATGTTTTGAGACTGGTTGTTGGTTTACTTTTAGTGAGATTGATTTACCCAGTACTATTTAATGCCACTTCATTTGTGGTTGAGATTACTGACAGGTTAATAGTAATAGCCCTTGTGTGGATGACAGTACGTAAGTATCAGCGTGATTTAGGTGAGCTTGGTATAACCTTTAAGAATTTGGGCCGTAATGTAGCTATGGGTATTGGTGCAGGAGTGCTGCTACTTGGGATAAGTCTATATAGTGAACGAATTTACACGACATTATTATTTGTAACACCAAATCAGCATCCATTGGTAGCGCAAGTGCAAAGTGCGGCGTCCCTTCAACAATTAGTAATCCCGTTATTTTTAGCTGGGTTTGCAGCACCTGTTGCTGAAGAGGTATTATATCGTTTTTTTACCTTCTTACCCTTAAAGCAGCGGTGGGGACTATGGGGAGGGGCATTATTAAGTTCAGCTATTTTTGCATTAATGCACTTTAATGCTTATTGGCTGGCTGAAATAATTGTTGTTGGCGTAGGCCTAACACTGTTATTTTACTGGACAGGCTCATTGTTAAGCTCGATTGTTGCACATTCTTTGATAAATACATCCAAAGTGCTCATGATCTATTTTGGTATTCCTCTAATTTAGAATATAAAGGAGATGTACTATGCCTAAATGTAAAGTTTGTGGAAATACATACAGCTTTGGCTCAAGTGAAGTTCCTCCTTCTGCGCCTACCGCTAATGGCCCAGTGTCAGGAATGATTGCCCAGTTTAATAATCAAAATGATGTTGTTAGTGTTAGCAGTCTAGGAGCCAGTAAAGCCTCAATAACTAAGGCAGTAGATGATCCTAAGCAGTTTTTTGATACATGTATACATTGTGGAAGTCAGGATATTGACTGGAATAATAGTGAAGAATAGAGGAGTTCTGTTAGATTTAGTCGAAATATATGGCAAATTTAACCATAGTTACAAAACGAAAAGGGGACTGATTTCATGACCAATTTGAAGGAACTCCCAGTAGATAAGCTGCGCTTTAACTGTGATGAGAGTTTGCTTGGTTTTGAAACCACTGCAAATGTTCCGCCGCTTGAAGATATGATAGGTCAAGAACGTGCGGTTAAGGCGGTTGAGTTTGGCTTATTTACTAAAAATCAAGGCTATAATATATTCATATCGGGCTTAGTTGGAACAGGTAAAATTACCTATGCAAAGTCCTCGGTAAGTAAAGTAGCCAAGAAAGAAAGTGTACCAGATGATTGGTGTTATGTTAATAATTTCGAAAACCCTGGTCAGCCAATAGCTGTATCCTTGCCAGCAGGCGTTGGCAGTGTTTTTCGCCAAGATATGCAAGATTTAGTTGAAACACTTAAGACTGATATACCTAAAGTTTTCAGCAGTGATGATTATGAACAGGCTAAGACTAAACTTGTAAAAGGCTTTCAAGATAAACGTGCTTTTATCTTGGAAGAGTTTAATCATTACGCCGAAGAGCAAGGTATTATGCCACAGTGGTCCACAACTGGTTTTGCAGGTGTTCCGATCAATGAAGGTAAGCCCTTAACACCTGAAGAATATCAGAAAATGGACAAGGAACAGCGCGAGAGCATCGAGCAAAAACTACGAGCTGTTCACGAAAAAGCCACTGAAATAGTTCGCCGAATGCAGCATTTAGAACGTGAAGTGCGTGATCAAGTAAAAGATCTTGATCGAAAGATAGGCTTATTCGCTGCCGGCCACTTTATAGATGAATTGAAGGAAAAATACGGCGGGTACGAAGAAGTTGTAACATATCTCGAAGCAGTTAAGCAGGACGTAGTTAAAAATATTAATGATTTTAAACCTGCGCAGCTAGATGAAGAAACAAATCCGTTGATGCTCTTTAAAAGAAATGTGCAGGATACTATAAAGACTAAGTATACAGTCAATTTACTTGTAGATAATCGCGATTGCGAAGGTGCGCCAGTTATCGTTGAAATTAATCCGACCTATTATAATCTTCTGGGCCGGGTAGAATATGAAAATCGTATGGGCGTAGTTTCAACCGACTATAGTATGATTAAGCCAGGCGCACTCCACAAGGCTAATGGCGGTTATCTTATTCTTAATGCCCGCGATGTGTTAGCAAATATGGGGGCTTGGGAAGCACTGAAACGAGTGCTTAAAACTAGGAAACTATTTATAGAGAACCTTGGTGAGCAATATGGTATGCTTGCTATGGCCTCACTTAAGCCTGAAACCATTCCGCTTAATGTTAAGGTAATTCTAATCGGCAATCCATATATATACTATCTAATGTTTAACCATGATGAGGACTTCCGTAAGTTATTTAAAATACATGCTGATTTTGATGTTCAAATGGAAAATAATCCTGAAAATATCAAAAAGCTGGCAGCTTTTATCAGCTCAACAGTTGAACGAGAGCATCTAAAGCACTTTGATAAGAAAGCCGTCGCCCGTGTTGTTGAATATTCTTGCCGGTTAGCAAGCAGTCAGAAAAAACTTACAACTCGCTTTAATGAGATTGTTGAACTATTATGTGAAGCTGACGCCTGGGCAACCACCGAAAGCAGCTCGATAATTAATGTCAGTCATATTAATAAGGCTATTACAGAAAAGAGAAACCGCTCCAATAAGTATGAAGAACGCCTGCAAGAGATGTATGTAGAAGGTAAATTCCTAATAGATACCGAAGATAAAAAGGTCGGCCAAGTGAATGGACTTGCAGTTATGGCGGTTGGCGAATATTCCTTTGGTAAGCCATCTCGCATTACAGCAAACACATACCTTGGCAAAAGCGGTGTTGTAAATATAGAGCGTGAAACGAAAATGAGCGGGACAAGCCATACTAAAGGCGTTCTAATTCTAAGCGGTTACTTAGGAGAAAAATATGCGCAGGAGCGTCCACTCACCCTAACTGCCAGCTTAACTTTTGAACAGACCTATGAAGGTGTCGATGGAGACAGCGCATCTAGCACCGAACTTTATGCAATATTATCAAGTTTGTCTGGTCTGCCGTTAAAGCAATATATTGCTGTTACAGGCTCGGTAAATCAAAAAGGCGAAATTCAGCCGATAGGCGGAGCAACACAAAAAATCGAAGGCTTCTTTTCAGTATGTAAGGCCAAAGGCTTAAACGGTGAACAAGGCGTAATGATTCCTCATCAAAATGTTGATGAGTTAACTCTTGATGATGAAGTAGTTGAAGCCGTTCGAGAAGGTAAATTCCATATCTATCCTGTTAAGACTATTGATGAAGGCATTGAGATACTGACCGGTGTAGAAGCCGGGGTAGTGAACAGTGATGGCAATTATCCAGAAGGCAGTGTTCACCATTTAGTTAATAAAAAGCTTAACGAATATACTGATACGCTAATTAAACTAGGTAAAAGTGCAGAAGGCGAAACTAAAGTTAAAGTTTAATAATCTTTAGAAAAAGGCCGCTCTGGCTCCAACCCCTTTGGGACTGATTGGAGTCATGAGCGGCAAAAATTTCGTTATCAGCTTTTCTGTCAAACCGTATAAGAAAGTAGGCAGTTGTTGTGATTAATGAAATACCAGTAATAAAGGGCAAAGAATATCCAATTGACATTTTAAGTTTAGGGCACAGCGGTGAAGGTGTCGGACGATATAAGGACTTTACTGTTTTTGTGCCATATGCGTTGCCGGGTGAGCAGGTTCAAGCGAAGATTATTGAGGTTAAGAAAAATTATGCAAAAGGGAAACTGATTTCCGTAATTAATCCGTCAGAAGAACGCAATGAGCCAGAGTGTTCCTTGTACCAAAGATGCGGCGGCTGTCAGATGCAGCATATGAGTTATTCAGCACAGCTTAAAGCTAAACGGCAGCAGGTTGTGGACGCAGTAACCCGTATCGGTAAACTTTCAGACGTAACAGTTCATCCTACTATTGGTGCGGATAGTCCTTGGTACTATCGAAACAAGATGCAATTTCCGGTAGGTACAGTTAATAATAATTTAGTCATAGGTTGTTTTGAACAAGGCACTCATAGCATTGTAAATACTGAAAATTGCTTGATACAGCATGAAGCTAATAATACTATTGCCCAGCAAGCTAGAATAGTTTTATCTGAACTTGGCATTAGCGCTTACAACGAGAGAACTGGTGAAGGTGTTGTTCGTCATGTCTTAGGAAGAGTTGGTAATGCAAGCGGCGAGGTGATGGTAGTATTAGTGACAGCGACGGATGGTCTGCCTCGTAAAGCTCAAATAATTGACCAACTAAAGAACAAAATACCAGGTATTGTGAGCATAATTCAAAATGTTAATTCTAGAAAAACTAATGTTATATTAGGCAATAAGACAACAACGTTATGGGGTAAAGATACGATAACTGATAAACTAGGGGAGTTTTCTTTTAATATATCTGCCAGATCATTTTTTCAGGTTAATACAGTACAGGCAGAGGTATTATATAATAAGGCCGTAGAGTACGCCGGTCTAAATGGCCATGAAACAGTCATCGACGCATATTGCGGTACTGGAACAATAACGCTGTTTTTAGCCCGCAAAGCGAAAAAGGTAATTGGAATTGAAATAGTCGAACCAGCAATAAAAGACGCCAATGCAAATGCCGAACGCAATGGCATTACAAATACCGAATTTATTGTTGGAGATGCCATAGATGTAATGCCCAAGCTCTTTAAAGAAGGAATTCGTCCTGATACAATTGTTGTCGATCCACCAAGAGCTGGCTGTGAACGTATTGTTCTTGAAACCTTTGTCAATATGCAGCCTGAGCGAATAGTATATGTATCCTGCAATCCCGCATCGTTAGCTAGGGACTTAGCAGTACTCAATGAGCACGGATATAAGACTGTTGAAGTTCAACCGGTAGATATGTTCCCGCAGACATTTCACGTGGAGTGCGTAGCGTTGATAGAGCGGGAATAAGATGAAAATGACACCTCTTATTTGTCTACCAGGAGTGCAAGTAAGGCGTCTAGTACTTAACGTCTGAGCTGTGGAAAACGTATCATCGGTAATAACGAAAATGGGGGAGTTTATTCAATACTGATCAATATAGAGAGATCCTGTATACATTTTAATGCATACAGGATTTTTTGTCGTTTAGTAGGAATAGATTGAAGAGTAGAAAATTTTGGAGGTAGTTAAAGTATGACTACAAAGTGGGCATCATTGATCGGGAAATTTCTATATGAACATAATTTGACAACTTTTAAGGGCTACAAATCGAATAGTGATTTTCCAGGAGTAGGAGTTGCCGTTTGTAACTCGAACTTTGACGGTGGAATAATAGAAGCCGAATTAGATTTCGAGAATATCGGTCATGGGACAGCTTGTCAAATAATTGTTTCGCATAGTAGTCATGAATTTGTTACGGCGGGTTTGACCTCTTCTAGTGATGGTAGTCCCTCGGGAATGTACTATATTGGAATGTTCAGCAATCAGCGATGGAATTCATTAGCTGTGTCAGGTGATTCTCAGAACTTGACACCTGGAGTGAAATATAATCTTAAGGTAGAAGTGAAAGGATCGCTTGTGCACCTTAAAGTCAATGATGTACTTGTACTCTCAGCTATTGTTCCGCAAATTAGGCCAAGAAGCCAGGTGGGTATATATTGTACATCGGCATATGATGTGTTCATACGTAATTTTGCTATAACACAAGAACGTGCGAGAGCATTTGTAGTTATGCAATTCTCTAGCCCTTATAACGAAATATATGAGGATGTAATAAAAGAAGTTTGTAGTCAGAATAGATTAACTGCATGTAGGGCAGACGACACATATTTACCTGGATTAATTCTAGGAGATATAGTGCAGCAAATAAAAGAAGCAAAGATAATTATTGCGGATATATCAAAACCAAATTCTAATGTTTATTATGAAGTGGGATATGCACACGCCCTTAATAAACCTTGTGTTTTGCTAGCTGAAAAAGGTACTCAGCTTCCGTTTGATGTATCAGCATTCAGAGTTTTATTTTACGAAAACACAATTCCTGGCAAATCTAGGCTTCAAGACAGTTTAACAAGATATCTTGATGAAATACTAACTCGGAGTTTATAAAGGATTCACTCAATCTTGGACAATAAAGTTATAGTGTCAAAGATTCCAACTAGCTAAAGTCAAAAAAAAACTCGGGATAGTTACTTTGTTTTGAAACAGTTAATCTGTACCCGAGTTTTCCAGGAAATCAAGATTCCTACTGGAAATACTCAAATGTATAAAAAAATGGCTGCCTACAGAAGTGTCGTAAAAGAATGGAATTATAAAGACAAAAAGAAGAAGGTGCACAAAGGAAAAAAGATTATGAAGACCTTTCACTTCGTGTCATAATGAAAATACGTGTTGAAATTGCTAAGGGCCAGGATAAGGTCGAGCATGAAATTACAAAACAGGAAGCGCAAGCCCTTATTAAGTATAGAGATGAGAAGCGGCGCAGCTCGTGGGCATCAGAGCCTCAGATTCGTAAGTATGACTATGTGTTCAACGGAAGGCTTAGAATAAGCATTCGGCAGGGACGATATTTCAGAGACACAGATAAAATTAATGTTGAATCTCGGCTTGGCGAAATGTTAATAGAGCTTTATGAGGAATCTGAAGTGCTTCGTCTTGATCGTGAAGCGAGAGAAGAGGAAGCTCGTAAAAAGGCGGAAGCTGAACGCCGGAAGGAAGAACGGCGAAAAAGATATAATAAGGAAGTTGAGCGAACAATAGCACTGGAAAATGCCGCACTCGACTATGAGACTGCGTGTAGAATCCGCGCTTATGTCAAGGCTGTTTCGGCTTCCTGTGGACACGATGGACTGGATGAGGAAACGGCCGCGTGGGTTGATTGGGCAACGAAAAAAGCTGACTGGTTTGACCCAACTGTAGCTAGAAATGACGAACTATTTGGTGAACGCGAACACGAAAAAAGTTCCAGTGACAAGGCCCTAAAAGAAATTTGGCGTTGGTGATGGGAGAGTAAGCTATGTATACTAAGTTGACTGATGTTCAAATAAAGCTGGCGGAGCAATTACTAATCTCAGTAATAAAGAAAGAAAACATTATATATTATCATGAGTTAGCAGAAAGGATTAATCCTCCGATTTTTCATAGGAATGTCGGCAAACAAATTGGAGAGGTATCAACATTATGCCATGAACTTGGCTTACCACTTCTATCTGCAAAAGTTGTTAATAAAGACACGAATACCGCAGGTGCTGGCTTTTATCCACTCTACGAGATGTACGGCATTGATACTCAAGGGCTTTCGGAAAAAGAGCTTTTCAAATTAGAACTAAAAAAAATCCGAGAGTGTAAAGAATGGTATAAGCTTGCTGACCACTTGGGGCTTAATTTAGACTTGCCGCGCTCCAATAACGAGATTGTGGAAGAGTTTGAAATACAGATACGAATACTTCCTATGAGTAAGGATGAAGAATTTCCTGGGTGGTCATTCGAGGAGATACAGAAAAAGTATTTCTTAAAAGATCTAGTCGAGAAAAATGGTTACTACTATTACCGTAAATCGGGTATGAATTGTGCTAAAGGATCACTCGTGCTATTTCAATTTAATAATGCGATCATAGCAGCAGCACGCATTATAGATATTGTGAAATATGCCCCCCCTGTTGACGAGCATTATCATGGCGCATATATTTTTGATACTAACAGTGTCACTATTTTTGAACCTATTACATATGAAGAGCTCTATGTTATTGACAATTCCATTCAGCCCTTTAAGCAAGTTAAGCAGATCATGCGATATGAACTCTTAGAAAAAGTTCAAAGGCTTATTGCGCGCAAGCAACATCCATTAATGGCGGAAGAATTACCTTCTGATAAAGTAAACCAATATATAGAAGGCGCCAAAAAACAAATCACCGTTAATGCGTATGAAAGAAGTTATAAAGCTCGGCAAGAATGTATTAAACATAAAGGGGATACATGTTTAATCTGTGGATTTAATTTTGGTGATTTCTATGGCGAAGAATTCAAGGGAAAAATACATGTGCATCATATTAAGTCTTTAGCAGAAGTAAAAGGCGAATATCAGATAGACCCTTTAAACGATCTAATACCGGTATGCCCGAATTGTCACTTAGCATTACATTCGAAAGGCAACAATGAGGCCTATAGCATTGAAGAGTTAAAGGCCATGTTGCCGAGCCGCAGTTAATGTAAAACGTATCCTAAGTTACGCGGAGGTCCTAGATGGACGAATATATCAAAACTTGGAATCATATCATCATGAATTGCGGTTATGATAACACATACAAAATGGCATGGGCTAAAGCATTAGTAGAATTATCTGTTGCGGCTCAGGGCAGAGGCCAACAACATGTTGCTTTTACGTTTGAGCAAATTGCCGAAAAGTATCTGAGCTATTACTGGAATCAAACAATATACTTTGACCTTGTGCAAGGTTCTAATTTAAAGAAGCTGCCAGAAGTATTGACCGGTATTATAGAGCGAAAGATAATTATCTTCCAGAGCGCATTGAAAAAGTTCAATTTGAACGGTTGAGTTTATCATTGGCTTATCAGGAAACTATTGTAAGCATTGCTAAGACACTGAAGAAGGATGTATGCTACCGGTTCATGACTGTGGGTGGTACTACGTATGAGATATATCAGCTTGACCGGAAATCGGGAATGGTTACGCTAAATTCAGAACAAATAAGGTCATTGACAGAGCACTCAGAACTACTTTTACAGGTAATTAACTATCGCTGGACACAGATGTTAGAGAGCTTTAACTATAGTCCTAAAATCGCCATGAAGGTACGGGCCGTAGCGGAAGGCAAAATCCGGCGCCAAAACTTATCGTCATTCCATCCGTATTTGGACTTAGCCTTTGACAATGGTGAGCGGACCTGCTTTTATTGCCATCAGCCAATTGCGGAAGGCGACTTGTCCGTTGATCATGTGATACCCTGGTCATATATGTTCTCTGACGATTTGTGGAACCTGGTGTACAGCCATAAGTCGGAGAATTCGAGTAAGTCAAACACTAGCCCATTAGAAGATATCATTATTCGATTAGAAGAAAGAAACAAACTCCTCCAGCAAAAACTAGAGGAAAGTGAATTCAAGAAGGAAAAGCACTATGACGAACTGAAATTAGCCATTGAGAAAGATTACGTACGGAAATTCTGGATGGCTGTGAAAGGATGATACTGTGGCAGGAGAAGTAATCCATAATAAACTGGTTAGAGATAAAATTCTCGATATCATTGAAAGTCATGGCAAGCAGTACAGCTATCATATCGCTAAAGAAAAAGAATATCAGCAATTCTTAATCGAGAAGCTTAGGGAAGAGCTACTGGAGTTTAGCCAAACGCCGAATGAAGAAGAGGCGGCGGATATGCTAGAAGTCATTTTTTCCTTGTTTCATACATTTAATCTCGACCCCACACGGGTGGAGGAAATTCGCCAGAAGAAATTAGCTGAGCGCGGGGGCTTTGAAAAAAGGATCATCCTTGAGAAGGTTAGTGGTTGAAAAGCTAATATCAAGACAGACTGCATTGTATATTTATAACCTAGATGAGTATGTTTTGAGATGTTTATACAACTTTTCTATTGCATAAATTGCATAAAGGCCAGAAAGAGAGCCAGGAGGCGGCAAAGGTGCGCCAACTCTGGCTTTTGTTGTTTACAGAATGGCATATTATAGGACTTTAGTTTTGATTTTTTCCAATACTTAAATCAGGAGTATCGAAGTTGCTTGTTTTTTTATATTTTAACGTGGTAAAATATAAAAAATGGAAAATTATATATAATTCACAAAATTGGAGTAATCATGTCACCTGAAACAATAGATAAATTGAATCAATTTAAGCTTGACGCAATGAATGCCAAGACTTTATATCTTGCAAAAATTAAGGAATGGAATTTTTACCAAAAAGTTTATTATGTAATTACTCTAATTATTCCGATAATGTTCTTTTTTGCTTTATATTGGGCCAAAGGTCAGCCATATGAAAATAGTATAGGATTAATTTCATTATTTCTTTCGATTTTTACGGCATGCTATTCAGTTTGGTCGTTAATTAATAATAATGATCAAAAAAGCATTGATTATCATCTCGGACTAGAAAATAATACGCGGGTAGTTCAAGATGTAGACTATTTTCTTTCCAAAGGTATAACAACTGATGAAATGAATTTGTTTTCTCAAAGAGTTGATAGTGTTAATAACCAGGATAGTATACTTCTCGCTTCGATAAGTAAAGGAAAAATACAGAAAGTGTATGTTGCTAATTTAAAGCAACTAGATAGGAACGCTAAGTGTCCGGTATGTAACACAGCTCTATGGAATGCAAAACGTGGCTGGTTTTTTCAAAAACGGTGTGAAGCATGTAGATGCAAATTAGGAAGTTGAATATGGATAAAATAATATTATTTTCAATTTGGTTTAGAAAACTTAGTACTGAAAAAAAACTTGAAGTGATTAATAGTATTAATAGCTTTGAAATGGATACGGAAATGTCAAAGAAACGATATAGGAGAAAGCTAGGGATAGGCGGCGGGCCGGCCCCGAAATCCAAGCAATGTCCCAATTGTGGATACCGTATTGACTAAAACTAACTAGGGGGATTTCTTTCATGAGCAAAGCTATAGAAGCTTTTGAAAATTGGTATGAAACTATGTCTCAAGCGGAAAAGGACAATTTAGATAAGCATTTACTAAATAAATTCCTCCTTACTGAAGGCGTTTTTGCTGGACCAACGATGAGAAAGAATGCAGGGCTAAATGCTGGTCCTGTGTCTTCGCTACGGGTTTGTCCTTCTTGTGGTCGACCCATATAATGATAGTTTTGGACTAAGATATTGTTTAGGATTAATATCCCCTCGCCATGCAGTTACCTATCACTAAGCTTAATCGACTTTTTATTCGGAGACGATTTGGTAGTGGCTACGTCTAATTTCTCTACGCTAAATGTATGGCGGGTTTAGCTCAAATAGTAAAATAACCATAGTTTACTTTTAAAGTAAGTTATGGTTATTTTTACATAGGTGCTGCTATCGGTCGCTCTGCAATTCATTGAAGTTAGCTTTAAAGAGAGGAGTAGGTTTTATGAATAGGATACCGCAGGACGTAGTTGCTTACCAGCCGGTTATTAAAGAAATATGGGATAGCTTTAGTCCAAAGTTACAAGAATTCTGGATTGAAACGCAATCTACATTAAAAAACGCCGTAATTATTCCCGCAGAACTTTCAGTTAACAGCAACGTATATGCTAATGTTACATTTAAAGCTTTGGAAGCCGAGGCAAAAGAACTATACCAACATGACTACCTTATTAAGATAGGAGTTAATCTTCATGATGCTGAAGAATACGATATAGCACACGAATTGGCACATATTTATTCCTGGTCTAAAGAGAATTACTGTTGTATATATCAAGAACATATTTCTATGGATTATAAAAAATCAGAACTTGTTGCGATGATATTCAATACAGCTATTCATTCTGTTGTTGATAACATAACAATCAAAAAAGGATTTCCATTAGAAGGGTTCTTTGAACGTAAAAAGGATGAATGCATTAGTGGAATCCTCAGTATGTCAAATAGTGATCAGAATGATTATTATCGTATACTGAACATGATAATTGATTCAAAGCATCGATTACCGACAGAAGTATATGATGAACTGCTCGACTATGTTGCGAAGTTTGAATTTAAACAAATGATTTCGCTGGCTGAAACCTTACCGTTATATAATTTTAACAACCTGGACTCGAATTCCATAAAAGAAGCTTTTAGTCAAACTTGTGCAATGATTGAAATTGATTATGAAAAGCTAGGTATTAAACTATATAATGCGCAGGAGATGCCTTTGTTAAAATAAAGTTTTTAGCGAAGTGGCCCAAGTGCTGTAGTTGAATATTTTTTTGTTAAAAAATGTCTTTGGAGGATTGATGTTTTGAAAAATCGGGATCAGGAAGACTATATTATATACAAAACAGTAAATGAGATAGAAGATATAGTTAAAAATCAAATAAAAGACCAACTAAGTTACGACTCAGTGAGCATCATACTACTCAAAGGGGAGAATAACCAAGTACATGCAAGAGTGTTTGATATAAGCCAACGGAGAGAAATATTAACCGAAGGGATTAGGCCTGAGGAAATAGTTCCAATATTTATACAAAACAAATTTGGAATTACCACGAATGCCTATTGCACGTTTGTAACAAATGATTTGATTGCGATTTCAGTATCACGTTCCTACTGGTTTAGAGCGGAGGCTACTATTACTGCATTTCAGAACTTTATTTTGAGTTCTACACCAGTACCAGACTTTTCTGGATCTTTTGCGGACAAAGTATTCGAGACTATTCATAGTTTTCAGTTTTTTTGCAGGCAGCATCCCGAATCGTTGCACGATCAAGACGAACCTTTAATTAGAGATATATTTCTACTCACGCTAAAGCTGGTATTCAAACAGGCTGAAGGAGAAGCGTTTAATTATGATGGGCGAGTAGATTTTAAAGTAACTAACAGGGATAATTACTTAGAATTTATAACCGGAGAGTTCAAATGGTGGGATGGAAAAGCAACGTTTGAAAATGCGTTCAACCAGGCGGTTAGAAAACATTTTACTGGTCAAGAAAAAGAAGTGTATATAATAATGCTTTCTAAACTAAAAGACTCTTCTATTGTGAAAAGAGAAATTGAGCGCCTTGTTTTTAATGAAGACGAAATAGATAAAAGTTTCGAAAGTAAGAATCTTGCTCCTTTGGGATCGTATGAGTTCTTTAAGGAATATAGGATAATTACATCTGAAAGATTTATACCACTAAAAGTTGGAGTGATTAACCTGCACTATCAAAGAGTATAACTAGAAGATTAGAGATACTGATGAGAAATTAAAAAACCGGTGACAAAAACAAGCTGACTACCGCAAAATAAATTGATTGGGTGAATTATGAATATATTGTTGATTTTAACTCTGTGTGTAGGGCTATATTTAATCTATTGGTCTGCTGATATAGCAGCACAACTTCTAATTTATGATTTCGGAAAGTATTCAATGATACCTTGGTGGAAAGATCTCTTGTTTAATTTAGGTACTGGCTTAGTAAGTAGTGTAATTCTGATTTTCTTGTATGACCAAGTAATCAGATTTAAGGCTGAAAGGGAACGAAAAGTTAGGGAAAGTATTGCTGCTAAGAGAGTAATATCTGCATATGAAATATTTTTATTTTTAGCTTTTTATGTTTTAGACCCAAGAGCAGAAGGGAAAAATTTTGCTGCATTCAAGATAGACTATAGCAATAATTGTTTTAATGATGACTACTATAATGCCATTTCACAAATTGACTTAACTACGAAATCGGTTGTTGATAAAGATAAAAGTAAGTTAGAAGAAATATTGGAGCAAATAAAACAGTTAAGCGACAGCCTTTCGAGAACGCTTGGTATTTATGAGCCCTATCTAAGTAGCAATATAGTAAACCGGATAAACGGCATTCAAACATCGAAAACTTTAAATGGGTTCGTGGTAATGGCAAAGTTTTCACGAAGTAAGCCTTATAGTGAAACTCCGTGTTATTTAGAAAAAGATATTATGCAGGACTTTAAAAATATAGTGGGGGACATCAAAGTTCTAATAGAAGACCTTAGAAAACTAAGTGCCTGATTATCGTCTCCCTTGACAAGTAGATGCTTTTTTAGTGGCGGAATACCAATAGTTTAAAGCAATTAGAGAAAGGGAAAAGATTTGAACGAAATTTTGTTTGTAAGCCTAATTGTTTTGGTTGTTCTTTACATGTTATACGCGCCTAAAATCAAGGGTTACATAGGCGAATCACGAGTAGCAAGGCAATTGGACAAGCTTAAGGATGAAGAATACAAAGTCTTTAACGATGTTTTGATAAGAACGGGTAGGGGAAGTAGCCAAATTGACCATATCGTCATCTCAATATATGGTATCTTTGTTATTGAAACTAAAAACTACAGTGGTTGGATTCACGGGAACGAGCATTCAGAATATTGGACTCAATCTCATTATGATGTTAAAACGAAATTCAGGAACCCGATAAAGCAAAACTGGGCACATATATATGCTTTAAAGGAAGCACTCTCAGGTTTTGAACGAGTTAAGTACCATTCCATCGTTGTTTTTGCCGGTAGTGCAGAATTAAAAAACGTAAGGTCCCAAATACCAGTCGTTTATGACCATCAACTCTTTCGAACCATTATGGATATTAGAGGAATCCCCAGTTTATCAATTAAGCAAGTTAATTCTATCGCAGATAGACTAAATAAAGTTAAAATCCAAGATAAAGTGGCAAAAATGGAGCATTATCATCAGGTTCAAAATCATGTCCGCGAATGTAAATCAAAGGAAAAATCACTAGTTTGCCCCAGGTGTGGTGGAAGTTTAGTCGTTCGAGATGGACCTTATGGTAGGTTTTATGGTTGTTCAAATTATCCGAAATGTGAGTACAAGCTAAGTTATGGGGCACGATAACTTCATCAATGATAATGTTATTGAATGATAAGGTTAACCCTTCCATAACACCTGATGTTTTTTCTACTGGATCAGTATATCTCGACGAGACAGGGTACCCTCTCTAGAAAAATAGGGCGAGACCATTGAGCGAATATCCAATTCCGCTAATTAGTATTACCTTTCTATCAAAACACACGTTGAGACAGTCACACTCCTGCAAAGGAAAGACACCACGATCGTGCAACAGTAGGAATATTCAAGTGGGAGTGCTGACATTAACTCTGGGATCGTCATAAGGTAGTAATTGAGGTAAGTAAGTTGCCAATCAAAAAAATGACAAAAAGCTTTTTAACGTTTAAGCATTGCCTGGGTATATCCCAGGCTTTCTGGTTTCATTGCAGAAGGATATGTGGGATGTGCTATAATTATATTTAGATAATTGCACTTGTTTTTAATTGTTATGAAGAATTAGTTTGTTTGCCCGTAAACTTGATAGTATTATCAAGATAGTATTATTACTTTTAACTAAAAATTTTTAAGAGGTGAGTAAATGAGTCAGGAAATAGACAAAATTATTTATTCCATGATCCGTGTATCTAAAAAACACGGGCAGAAAGAAGTCCTCAAGGACATTTCGCTCTCTTACTTTTACGGAGCAAAAATCGGTGTCCTGGGTCTGAACGGATCCGGCAAAAGTTCGCTCCTCAAAATACTGGCCGGAGAAGATCAGAGCTTTGACGGTAAGACCGTTCTCGCCCCCGGCTACACCATCGGTTATCTCCCTCAGGAGCCGTTGGTGGATGAAACCCGCACCGTGCGCGAGGTAGTGGAAGAAGGCGTAAAAGAACTGGTTCAGATTCGTGATGAATACGAAGCCATCAACTCCAAATTTTCCGAGCCCATGGAACCGGACGAAATGGACGCGCTTATCACCCGCCAGGGTGAAGTGCAGGAACTTATGGACAGCAAGGGCGTCTGGGATCTGGACTCCAAGCTTGAAATGGCCATGGACGCCTTGCGCTGCCCTCCGCCCGACTCATCGGTTTCGGTGATTTCGGGCGGTGAACGCCGCCGTGTGGCATTGTGCCGCCTGCTGCTGAAAAACCCGGACATCCTGCTTCTGGACGAACCAACCAACCACCTGGACGCTGAATCGGTCTCCTGGTTGGAACATTTTTTAAAAACTTTCCCCGGTACTGTAATTGCCGTAACCCACGACCGTTACTTCCTTGACAACGTGGCGGGATGGATTCTTGAACTTGATCGCGGTCGCGGCATTCCCTGGAAGGGCAACTACTCTTCCTGGTTGGAACAAAAGCAACAACGTCTGGCCAACGAAGAAAAAGGCGAAGCCGAACGCCAGAAGACCCTGGCCCGGGAACTTGAGTGGATCCGCATGGCTCCCAAAGGACGCCACGCCAAGAGTAAAGCCAGGATTAATGCTTATGAAGCCATGCTTTCACATGAGTCTGAGCGCTTGGGTAAGGATTTGGAAATTTACATTCCACCGGGACCACGCTTGGGTAAGATCGTCATTGAAGCTGAGAATGTCAGCAAAGCCATGGGCGACAAGGTGCTCATGGAAAACATGAGCTTCATGATTCCGGCTGGAGCCATCGTCGGTATCATTGGCCCAAACGGAGCCGGTAAAACCACTCTCTTCAAGATGATCACCGGACAGGAAAAGCCCGACAGTGGTACCCTAAAAGTCGGCGAAACCGTTAGTTTGGCTTACGTGGACCAGAACCGCGACTCCCTTGAGCCCGGAAAAACCGTCTACGAAGTTATCAGCGACGGCTACGACACTATCAAGCTAGGCAACCGCGAGATTAACTCTCGGGCTTACTGCGCGCGCTTCAACATCATAGGACAGGACCAGCAAAAGAAAGTGGACGTGCTATCCGGCGGTGAACGCAACCGCGTTCATATGGCCAAGATGCTGAAAGCCGGGGCCAACGTAATCCTCCTTGACGAACCCACCAACGACCTTGACGTGAACACCATGCGTGCCCTGGAAGACGCACTAGAGAACTTTGCCGGTTGCGTGTTGGTCATCAGCCACGACCGCTGGTTCCTTGATCGCATCGCGAGTCACATCATGGCTTTTGAGGGTGACTCCGTCGTGACCTTCTTTGAGGGTAACTATTCGGACTACGAAGCCGAACGCAAAAAACGCCTTGGCAAAGAAGCCGATCAGCCGCATCGACTGAAGTTCAGAAAACTTACCCGCTAGGAAGCTACTGAAAAACCCGGATTTTTGCAGTCAAAAAATCGGGGTTTGGCGCACAGCGAAGCAGTTTATGCACATTTTGTCAGTGGCTGAAGCGATAGGAGAGTTTGATGTTGATATGTTTTTGCGTTGATTGAGAATATTGTTGTGAATGATAGTAGTATAATCAGTTCGCACCATTACACGAAATAGCTAATTCCGTGTACCAGTATCATCTGTCTATCAAAACATATCTGGAATGGCATAATGAGAACATTATTTGGGATAATATTGTGTTAAGGCTTAAAGACATGAAATGTTTATCCAGACGCCTACGGTTGTGAAAGGGACCACCCTCTGTTCTCATAGACGTTTCACGTCGAGTGTGTAGACTTGATAGAGAGGGAAAAGCCTTAAACCATAAGGCTCAAAGCTTTTAAATGAAATTAATATATGTGATTTATGTTCGCCTAGACGTTGAGTTTAGGCGAATTTTGATCTTAAGGGGTGGTGGGTTTCAACTTTTATGCCGAAAGAAAAAGGAGTTTTGCGAAAAGGTATGACAAGTACATCCACAGCTGAAATATCGATAAGCTTTGAAGTGCTTGTCGGGTTATTGTAGTCAACGGCAAAGGTGAGGGAACGATTTTTTACTAAATCATCATCTTTGCACGTTGCGCGAGACAGTGGTATAATTTGGAATAAATGCTGAATTCTAAGGAGAAATACAATGATTAATATTTTTTAATGCTGTAGTTAGAAAGATTTCAAAAGGGTGGAGATAGCAAATCGGTTGTTTGAAATTGAGGTGAAAGAATGCGCAATTTAAGATCATATTATTCTTCCGAAATTGAAGAGTTTTTGAATAAATCTGATTCCGAAATTCTTGGTATTATATATAAAAATGATGCTTCTGCAGAAACAAAAATTCAACAAAGCAATACTTGGGAACTGGAAATTTCTATACTAAAAAAACAACTGGCCGACTTTAATAATGGACGGATAATATTCGAATATATAATTCCACGAATGGGAAAACGAGTAGATGTTGCTTTTCTTTATAAAAACATTGTGTTTATTTTGGAATTCAAATGTGGCGATAACGAATATAAATCTTCCACTTATGATCAAGTATATGATTATGCACTGGATTTACGAAATTTTCAAAAAGAAAGTCATAACAAGCTGATTGTGCCGATAATGATATCCACAAAAGCGATTGCTGAGACATTAACGGTCAAAGAACACGCTAGAATCATCGAGCCAATAAAATGTAATTCGAATAATATAGCCGATACAATTAAGCATGTTGCACGTCAATATGTCGAACCGGCTTTTGACTATTTGTCCTGGGAAAATTCCGAATATTTACCTACGCCCACTATTGTAGAGGCTGCACAGGCTTTATATCGTGGGCATAATGTTGCGGATATTACACGCAGTGATGCCGGAGCTGAAAACCTCACTGTTACGACTGATGAAATAAATAAAATTATAGAATACAGCAAAGTTAATCAAAAAAAGTCCATTTGCTTTGTAACCGGCGTACCAGGAGCAGGGAAAACCTTAGTTGGCCTTAATATAGCTATTCAGCGCTCTGACGCAAAAAAAGGTGAACATGCGGTTTTTCTGTCTGGAAATTACTCGCTTGTGGCCGTTCTGCAAGAGGCACTGGCTCGCGACAAGGTAGCGCAAGCACAAAATGTGAATAATAAAATAACGAAAAAGGACGCATTGCGTAGCACGTCGGCATTTATACAGATTATCCACAAATATCGAGACTCTTTTGTTAGAAATAATAATATTCCTCCGGAGCGAGTTGCGATCTTTGATGAGGCACAGAGAGCTTGGACCAAAGAGCAAATATCAAAATTCATGCTTACTAAAAAAGGCATCACAGATTTTGATTACAGTGAGCCGGAATTTTTAATTAGCACAATGGACAGACACAAGGACTGGGCTGTGATTATCTGCCTTGTTGGTGGAGGGCAAGAAATTAATACAGGTGAGGCAGGACTGCCGGAATGGTTTAATTCTCTCAGACGAGAATTTCTCGATTGGGATGTCTATATCACGCCACATCTTAATGATGACGAGTATCGGAGAAGCAATAAATGGGAAGATATGATTGCGGGACTAAATGTCTATGAAGTTGAAAAGTTGCATTTATCTACATCAGTTCGATCATTTCGCACACCTGATTTGGCTTCCTTCGTCAAAGCCATTCTGGATGTAGATACACAAAAAGCGAAGGATTTACTTGAAAGGTGTAAGGACAAATATCCTATTATGATAACAAGAGAAATGGTGAAAGCAAAGGATTGGATAAGAACACAATGCCAAGGGACAACGCGTTATGGCCTTCTTGCCAGTAGCGGAGCTTTGCGTCTGAAGCCAGAGGGAATATTTGTGAAGAACGATATTTCTGTAGAAAATTGGTTTTTAAATGGAAAGAATGACGTCCGTTCAAGTTATTATCTAGAAGATGTTGTCACTGAATTTGATATTCAAGGCTTAGAGCTCGATTATTCAATTGTTGCCTGGGATGCAGACTTCCGTTTTGAAAACAATGAATGGCATTATTATAACTTTTCGGGGAATCGCTGGAACAATGTAAATTCAATGGACAAGCGCATTTATCTAAAAAATTCATATCGAGTTCTGCTGACAAGAGCCCGCCAAGGGATGGTCATTTTTATTCCAAAAGGAAACGATAACGATAACACGCGCGTTACTAAATACTATGAAGGCATTTACAACTATTTCAAGTCGGTCGGCGTTGCCGAAATTTAAAATCATTGGGGGACACTATCTTCATAAGAGGCAGTGACGACACAATAGGCGTTTCTGATTTGTCAAAAGAACAATTGGAGCATATATGGAGTAATAATTAGCCGTTTTGTATCACGTTTCTATCAAAACACACGTCGAGTGCGTAGCGTTGATAGAGCGGAAGTAGGTTGAAAAAGTACATCACTTATCCGTCTAGTAGGAGTGCAAGTAGGGCGTCTAGTACTTACCGTTTAAGATTAGCTAGTGAGAACCGTATAACTGGTAATGGAGAAAGGCATCACCCGATTATTACGGGTTTGATGCCTTGTATTTTGTCTGATGAAAAGAAGTTCAAGGTCTAATGGGTGTGCCTTTCGTCCACTTAATCCTATTACTCTAACATAGAGGCAGGCATATTATGCAATACTTTAGCTTCAAACTATGGGAGGGCTGCTTTTAAAAAGGCGGGGACAGGCATTGTTTTTTGAAGAACAGTTAACCTATCCCCGCGTTTTTCTTGGTCTTTAAAAAACACTGAAAAGTATCGGTAACCTCACTTTCGCGACACAAACTAAATTGTCATCGTTCTCGCACATGCCTTGTTACTTCAATACATATCTTTCTAACCGCCGAGAAAGTGTTCCGGTATGTATTTCAAACAAATGATTGTCAAAGTCATAAAAATACAATGATCTGCCTTCGCCTTCTACGCGTGGCCGAGGTGGTTTAAAATCTACACCTAATCGTTGAATGCGTGATTGATATGTTTCAAAATCTGCTTCTGATATTTTAAATGCGATGTGGTTGTATGTACGAGTAGGAAGGGACTCTCCTTCCATAATTGCGATCCATTGCCCGCCAATCATGAAGAATTTCTCTCTCGAGATCGAAAATGTACTATCTCCGCTAGAGTAAACTTCTTCTGCTTCAAATATTTCTTTGAAAAATTTAGTCGCAAGTTCAAGGTCTTTAACAATAAAAGTAACGTGACTGATGCCTTCTATCACATTATCTCCTCCTATGAATTCGTTATTATCTAACTATCCTATAGACAACGCTACTAATCCAATGACCATCGCGCTTGCGCCGATGACACGAATCTTTACATTTCCTTCCGATAGCAGTCTGGCTCCCATAGCAGTGCCTATTAAAATGCTAACTTCTCTCGCTGGTGCGATATAACTTACAGGACTGAATACCATGGCAGTTAAAACCAAAATATACGTCAATGGGCATAAAATAGCCACACTAACAGCTTCAATTTTATGACTGGCCCATTGGTCTTTTACTTTGTCCCAATTTTTAAACGCATATGGGGTTAAGAGAAATAGTCGTCCTAAGTTTGCCGACCAGTCAAGGAGTAAAGGTGGTATCAGAAAGGTGCTGACAGCCAATTTGTCTGAGAGCGTATAGCCAGCAATCATAGTGCCGCAGAGAATAGCAAATATTATTGGTTTGCGGGCGGTAGGTTCTGCCAGATTAAAGGGATTCCCTGTGATTACAACAATTCCTAATCCAATTAATACTGTTCCGACAAGCGCTACTGCTGAAGGCTGTTCGCCTAAAACTACAATGGCTGCAATAGTCGAAAGCATAGGACCCGTACCGCGTGCCAGAGGATAGATGACAGAGAGATCACCAATCCTATAGCCTTTGTCCAACATGATAAAATATAAAGAGTGGAATACGGCGCTGCTTAGCATAAGCCCTAATTGATACCATCCGATAATCGGCTTTTGTACAACGATTATCCATAAAGCTAACGGGGAATAAAGCAAAGTGGAAAGAGCTGCGAATAGCCAAATAAAGGCTATACCACCGCATGTTTTTTTGGCCAAATAATTCCAGGCAGCATGACCGAAAGCGGCAATCAGGATAAGAACAATAGCCGATCCTGTCATATAATCCCTCCAATGAAATTCATTTGACTTGTAACAAAACTATAATAACTGATTGAGCTTGCTTTCAGGTTCTTCACCATTCTCTACACGTCTTATGTTATTCACAAAGAAATCATATCTTTTTTTATGGAACTTGCGGCCGTCGGGCATGCCTGCCGTATGGGGAGTAAGTATCACATTACTAAAATTTCGGAGCTCACTCTCAATTGGAAGCGGTTCAGATTCAAACACATCCAGGCATGCGCCTAATATGTCCCCGTTTTTTAATGCATCTATCAAGTCGCTTTCATTGACAATCCCACCGCGAGATGTATTGATAAAAAGGGTGGTATTTTTCATTTTTTTAAATACCGCTTTGTTTATCAGCTGTTTGGTTTGTTGATTCAGGGGTATATGTACACTTACTATGTCCGATGTGCTCACAAGATTATCGAAATCCGTCATTTTCACATAACCGTCAGATGGTGCAACGGTAGTTCTAGTACAAGCTAGCACATTCATATCAAAAATCCTGCAAAACTCAGCCACTTTTTTACCGATAGCGCCCAAGCCGATAATCCCAATCGTTTTGCCCTTTAATTCACTCCCTGTATAGTCCAGTTGGTTTTCATCCATCCTGTTTTTCATGAAAGAATCAAGAAACGGTATGTTTTTATAATAAGACAATATCAGTGCCATTACGTGCTCGGCTACTGCCTGTGCATTAACTCCTGCAGCATTGGCCACCCAAATGCCAAGATGCGTACAGGCATCGATATCTACATTATCAAATCCTGCACCCGTTTGTACCAATTCTAAGTTTTTTGCCATAGAAAGCAGGCCACGGTCCACTTTAATATGCTCAGGTATGATTACCTGGCAATCTTCAATGTGATGCAGCATTTCTTTTCCGGGAGGGGCAATTACAATGTCCCAGTCTTCCGGAAAATGCCTTGCAATATTTGATTTTGAGGTCTCGCTAAAATAGCCAACTATGAGAATCTTCATTGCTAAATCACCTTTCATGCTCTATACTATGCTTCTAATAAAACCCGTTTGATGTGTGCAATTACAAGCCTGGCATATTTTCCGGGCAAGAGAATCTCAGAATTTCATTGTACTCTTTGCTTTAATATAACTAGTCTTTTAAAGAAGCAGTAATAATCGCCATATTGTAAACTTCATCTGCATTACAACCTCTTGAAAGGTCATTTATCGGTGGATTTAACCCCTGTAGGATGGGACCATATGCCTCAAAGTTTCCGAGGCGCTGAGCTATCTTATAACCAATATTACCAGCATTAATATCTGGGAATATGAAAGTGTTCGCTTCCCCTGCGACAGGGGAGTGTGACGCTTTTATTTTTGCAACATCTTTGGAAAACGCGGCATCAAACTGGAGCTCACCGTCAATTGGAAAATCAAGATTCATTTTCTTTAATTTTGCGGCTGTATTTCGTATTTTATCAACTGATTCTCCTGTGCCTGAGCCTAACGTACTATACGATAATAAAGCGACTTTTGGATCAATTGAAAAGACTTTTGCTGTTCTTGCCGTTTCAACAGCAATCTCGACAAGTTCATCCTCACTTGGATTCACGTTTATAGCACAATCGGCCATCGCGTACTTTTCTTCAACATTTTCTATTTTGCGATATAGAATAAAGCTGCTTGAAACAATTTTATTCCCGGGAGATGTTTTAATAAGTTGAAGTGCCGGACGAACAGTGTCGGCCGTAGAATAGGTTGCACCACCTAAAAGGCCATCGGCATACCCCATTTGTACAAGCATCGTACCGAAATAATTTGTTTTCATCAAATACTCCCGACAGGTGGCTTCATCCATTTTTCCTTTTCTAAGTTCAACCATCATCGTAACCATAGCTTCTATAGCCGGATATGTTTTAGGTTCTATGATTTCAATTTCATCTATAAGAAAACCATACTTTTGCGCTGCCATATGTATCTCTTCTGGATTACCTAACAGTATAGGTTCGAGTATCTTCTCTTTTTTTAATCGGCTTGCCGCCTCAAGAATTCTTGGATCTGAACCTTCCGTAAATACTAGCTTTTGATGTTTGGTTTTTAATTTTTCAATCATAAGTTCAAACATGTATATACCTCCATTTTTTACTTATCGGATTTGTCATGTGATTCTCTAGTGAAAAAACGTTTGACCATCATCTCTATTAATGATAATTTTAAACATAAAGAATGTTGTTGTAAAACTCAAAAATTTTGTGAACTATATTAAATTTTTCTATATATTAAGAGGTGTTCTAATGTATTTTCCTGGGATTGAGGCGTTTTTAGCTATTGTACGGACCGAGAGTATAAGCAAGGCGGCCGAAGTGTTGCACTTGTCGCAGGCTACTGTAAGCTATCGGCTAAAGACCCTGGAGAAGGAAATGGGTGGCCTTTTGGTTGAGCGAAAAAAAGGGGCATCCAAAATCCAGTTGACGCCAAAAGGGGAAAACTTTTTTAGCATTGCGGAAAGATGGGATGCTCTCTGGCGGGAAACACAAATCTTACGGGTCAGCGGTTCTCAGCTAAGTCTGGCAATTAGCGCTGCCGAAAGTATAAGTCACTTTGTTTTGCCTCCTGTATATAGAATGTTAAATCAGCATACCCCGCCGATCCGACTGCAAATTCGTACGCAGCATACCCAGGAAGCATTTGATAGTATTGAGCGTCGCGAGATGGATGTGGCATTTGTGGTGCGAGAAATCGTGTCGCCTAGTGTCACGGTTAAACCGTTTTTTTCTGAAGAAATGGTGCTACTGCGCCTGGCTGTGCCCGGGCGACAAGCTGGTGATACTGTTGAAATGGGAGAATTGGCGGCAGAACACGAAGTCTTCATAAATTGGAATCGAGAGTTTCAATTTAGACATGACCAGTGGTGGGATCCTCTTTGCCCTTCTCGCGTTCATCTGGACACGGCGGGACTTATCACTACTTTTTTGAAGGATGAAAGACAATGGACTATAGTTCCCGCCTCTATTGGCGCACGTATGATTCAGATTGGAGAGTTTGTCCTTCAGAAATTATCGACACCAGTGCCTCCAAGGATATGCTATAAGGTAACTCACAAGTTTCCCAACCAGGCTTTACACGATACCCTTCGTATTCTTGATAATTATCTGCAAGATATATTTGGAATACAATGATCTTTATAAAAATTAAAAGTTGCTACTTATTTGACCTCTCTAACCGCTTCAATACATTGGGTACATAATAATTTCGTGTAAAAGCATAACCCACACACAAAACGACCCCCTTGCATAGAGGTGTCGCGGCATTTTTAGGGGTGTAGAAACTACAATTTATCCGTGTATTAGTATCATCGTTCTATCACAACACATGTTGAGGCGTTGGTAGATCGGGAATAGCCTGAAATCAAAGGGTTAGCGGGTTTGACGATAATTTAATAGATATGTTTATGTTAGCCCAGACTATGTCTGGTTTTTTTGCTTGGGAAGGGAGCGATACAAATGTATTTGAACAGCATCATAGAAAGATCAGCTTAAAACGAAATTGGGATTTAATAGTTTTGAAACTACAGGAAAACAATTTGTGGAATTGAGATAATGCATATGATTAGAAAAGGGCAGGTTGAAGAATTTCAATCTGCCCTTTCTGGGGTTGAGTTCATTATCTTAGATTTTGTCTTTTGCCAGAACACAAAAATGATAGTAGTGGGCAGAATTTGCAGGTTTTTGCAGGAAGGTGTCGAATTGACATATCCGTTAATGTTAAATTAGGAGTGACGGTGACAATGTTACTAATTGAAGATATAAGATCATTACCTCCGGTTTCAAATCACGCAGCGCTTCAGTATGAACTAAATCATAACGACCTTCGGTTATGTGTAAGCCGTAATATGGAACATAGAACGGATATTAAAGAGCTAATTGGGTTTAATGAATTAAGCGCGATGCAAGAATTCCACTTGAATCATGCTCGATTTATGGTAAATGTACTTCACTTAAATAGCTTTGAGTTATTGGGTAGGGTTTTTATTTGGGTTTATAGAGCCTATAGATCTCATGGCTATTCGTACGAATATTTTCCCATTGCACTATCAGCATGGAAAGATGCGATTAATCACCACATAGAGGCAGAAAGTGCTGCTGAAATTATAGCTGTATATGATTGGCTAATTAAAAAGCATGACATAATCATTAATATCGTAGAGAGCGGTGAGTACAAGCTATTTTCCATGTCTGGTGAGTGGCAAAAGGAACAGGCTAACTTTCTCAACCATCTCCTCAATGGCGATTATAAGGGATGCCTCGCATACCCTCAAAAATACGTTTCTACAGAGAAAGATCTCATGGCTTATTATATGGATATCATTCAGCCAACGATGTACGAGCTTGGCCATTTATGGCAGACTGGTAAAATATCAATTGCTGAGGAGCATTTAGCTACAGCTATTGTTACCCGGCTTATGTTGGTACAATATATGAAACTACCGGGTGTGGTTCCAGCAAAAGGTAAGGCAATCATTACCGCAGCTCCAAACGAGTTCCATGAAATCGGGGCTCGTATGGCCTCAGACCTATTGGAGCTCGATGGATGGAATGTAGCTTACTTAGGAGCGAATACTCCGGTACATGACTTAATTGAATTAGTCAAGAGGGAACGCCCCACCTTTATTGGTATTAGTGTTGTTATCCCCTTCAACTTACTATTAGCCCAAAAAGTAATACGCCGTATTAAGAGTGATCCAGATATATGCAATACAAAAATTATCGTCGGAGGGTCCGCCTTCTTACATGACGATACACTATGGCGTCTTATTGGTGCAGATGCCATAGCACTTGACTGCCAAGAGATTCTTAAATTAGCGTCATCTTTTGCTAAAGGGATTACAAACGAATGACAACAGTATCTTGCGTTAGGGTTACCGAGATAACTGACGACTATATTTGCAATCGAACTTCCGTAGGTGTATTGCGATTAGGGAGAGACTTAGTAATCCAGTACGCCAACACGGGCTTTTCCCGTATGCTTGGGCTAGTCAGGTCCCCCATTGAGTGTAGCTTGTTTAATTATGTAACTAGTGAAACTAAAGATAACCTTGCTCTCCCGGTAAGTAAAGAGCCTGTACAGACCGTGTGGCATTTTCAGCAGCAAGGTTTTATCGTTAAGACTGAATGTACAATCTATCTAGATGGAGAGTACTATCTTGTATTTATAGATAAGCCACTTCTAGCAGGAAATCATATCGTTGCTACAATGAATACACTCAGCATTCAAACCGCTAATACTTCCAGGGAAGTAGAAAAGAGAAGACGTGAATTAGAACACGCAAACCAGGTGCTTCAGTTTGAACAAGATAAGCTTATTGATCGCGCTGAGCGTTTAGCCTCTCTGGCGGCCTTTGCAGCCGGAATAACCCATGAGATCACGCAGCCCATTAATGCCATCAAAGTCGCGGCTGATAGTATGGTGTTTCTTAATAAAAACGGTATACAAGTCTCTCATACAGAGATTGCAACTGATATGGATGAGATTTCACAGCAGGCAGATCGTATTAATAAGATAATTAAACATTTAAAGGGATTAGCCAATAAGAGCGACCCAAATTTTTGCAGTTGTGATTTAAATAGAATTATCCTAGAGGCTATTCGATTAATATCTCATGAGGCTGCGGTGGCTGGTATCCAGGTAAAAACAGAATTGGGTAGTGTTGGGTGTATAGTGGGGAATGAGACGGCTCTAGAAGAAATGGTCTTGAATCTGTTGACTAATTCCATTAGAGCCCTTCATAGGGCAGCGGTCAAAGATAAACAAATTATTGTTAGGACCAGTACATGTAACAGTGAAGTTAGTCTAGAAGTTGAAGATAACGGAACTGGTATTGATCCTTCTATTGAAAATGAGATATTCGAGCCCTTTTTTACTACAGGTAAAGAAGGTTCCGGTACAGGATTGGGTCTAGCTATTGTTTCATCTATTGCAAAGACGCATAAAGCTAGAATTGAAGTCATCAACGAATATAAACGAGGGGTAACATTTAAGGTTAACTTTCAAAAAGCTATTGGATGTTAGAGTAGGAGGCTCCTAGGTGAATATTTTACTTATTGATGATGATAAAAGTGGCCGATTTTTCTTGTCAAAATTTCTAGCTCGACTGGGACATTGCATAACTGAATGTGGTGATGGGCAAGAAGCTCTCATTTTATGTAAGGCAAAGCAACACTTTGATATGGTGCTGACAGATATCAAGATGCCTTACCTGTCAGGTATCGATTTCTTACGTCAGGTAGGTGAAATTCCAGAACAATCGGGTATGCCAATCGTACTTATGTCTGCACATACTGATGTAGACACAGCGATTGCGGCGCTGCGGTTAGGGGCCTATGACTATTTAGTTAAACCGGTAAATGTAAATGAATTGACGGTAATTGTAGAAAGAATTGCGGAGTATAGGGCTCTTAGGTCTGAAAATACTCGCTTAAAGGATAACCTCGATACGGAAGTTCGCAAAGTTACTGAACAGACCCGCCAAGAAATGGCTCGACTAAAGAAAATAGCAAGCCGGGTAACAGGGCTTGCGCAGATTGGTCTTTTTTCGAATAAAATGCTGCAAGCTTCTGAACTCGCGAAAAAATTTCATAGTGACCGCTCTATTCCTGTACTTATAGAAGGAGAAACAGGTTCAGGTAAAGAGGTCATAGCGAAGATGGTCCATCATGGGTCCGACATTAATGAAGCTCCTTTTATTGACCTTAATTGTGCTGCGATTACTCCGAGCTTGTTTGAAAGCGACTTATTCGGTTACGAGGCCGGAGCTTTTACAGGCGGTCTAGCAAAGGGGCAAAAAGGTAAAATTGAGATTGCCGCCGGTGGTACTCTGTTTCTCGATGAAGTTGGGGAGATGCCATTAGAACTGCAAGCAAAACTTTTGCGAGTATTACAGGAGAAACAATTCTATCGGGTTGGAGGAATTCGAAAGGTTAATACAGATGTCAGGGTAATCTGCGCAACGAATGCAAACCTAGAGCAAAAGGTCAAAGATGGCACCTTCCGTGAAGATCTCTATTACCGGCTCAAAGTCGGACATATACATATACCCCCGTTAAGAGAGCGATTAGAGGATATCATGCCTTTAGCAGAGCTTTTTATTAAAGAGTTTTGCGCTCAAAGAGGGCAAAAACCGTGTACGTTATCCAAAGCAGCCGCTGATATGCTGAGAAGCCATAATTGGCCAGGAAATGTACGCGAATTGAAAAATACAATTGATTTATCTACACTACTTTGTGATGAAAATGAACTCCGCCCTGAACACATAAATCTTCGGCCAACTTTTTCTGCCAATAGGCCACCACAGACGACCGATTCGCCAACGGTGACATTCAGTATTCCGGATAAACCGTTTTCGCTGGAAACCATGATCGATAACATTGTTCTTCAGGTATTAGAGCTGCATGGCGGGAATAAAACAGAGACTGCAAGATATTTAGATATTTCACGAAGAACATTATGTTATAGGTTAGACAAGATGAAAAAATAAACGATGTACAAATATGTACAACAAAAATGGTATACATATTTGTGTTAACCAAAGAAGTTATTGCCAAACAAATATCTCTTAGACTCTAATAAAATCAAGGGTTTTATAAGCGTGCCAATCATTGGCACGCTTATTGCATTTTATTGGTTCGAAGAGCGTCATCTCTTACGAAATTTAATTTAACAAAGAAAGCAGGTATTATTATGCAATATTTACAGAGGGCAAGTGTGGCCAAAAAACTGACTGGACTTATTTTGATTTCGATAATCTTTTTACTTAGTGTAGGTTTTACTGGTTACCATTATCTACAGAATGCTAAAACTGAATTGCGGACGATGTACACGAAACGGGTGCAACCGACCCAGTGGATTAACGAGAATCGAGCCCACTCACGGGCGATAGAGGGTAATATACTCCATATGATGATAACTGTCGATCCAAAAGAAAACCAACGCTTGTTAGCTGATATCCAAACAAGGGTAAAAGCTTTTAATCAGAATCTAGTTAACTACGAGAAGAATGGACTAGATGCCACAGAGGTAGAACTACTTCGGCAAACCAAGGATACTTTGGATAAATATCGCACCGAACGGGATGCAGTTATTAAATTAGCGACAGAAAACAAGAATGCAGAAGCCTACCAGCTTTATTTCACAAAAGTAATTCCGATTAGTGAGGCATATCAACAACAAATTGTATTAGTGTCGGAATACATAGAAAAAAAGGCAATAGAGGCTACTGAAGAGAACGAACGCGAGTTTAATCAGGCCGTGCTACTGATGGTTATTGTAATAGTAGTTGCGGGACTTTTCATTGCAATGACAGGTTGGTATATAAGCCGATTAATTACAATACCGTTAAGGCAAGTATCTTTGTGTGTACAAGAAGTGGCCACAGGAAATTTAGCGGTAAAAGAAGTCGATATCAGTTCGCGAGATGAGATTGGTGAAGTTGCCCTATCAATAAATCACATGCTGCAAAACTTACGTGATTTGATTAAACAGGTACGAAGTACTGCGGAACAAGTTGCTGCTTCGAGTGAAGAGTTAACAGCAAGCGCGGAGCAAACGGCAATAGCCGCAGGGCATATCGCGTCCTCTGTAACAGAAGTTGCAACAGGAGCTGAAAAGCAAATCACAACTGTCGCCAATGGCTCAGAAACCGTACAAGCAATGCTCGCAAAGTTCGAGCATGTTTCTGCCAATGCTTTAAAAGTTACGGAAACCTCCTCTAAGGCTGCTTTGGCTGCTAGCGAGGGAGGGACTGCTATTGCCCACGGAATTGAGCAAATGAGGATAATCGAAAATACAGTCACACATTCTGCTCAAGTTGTCGAAACGCTAGGAGAGAGATCAAAAGAGATAGGACAGATTGTAGCCACGATATCGGGTATTGCAAGTCAGACAAACCTCTTGGCGTTAAACGCGGCAATCGAAGCTGCTCGTGCAGGTGAGCAAGGTCGTGGTTTTGCCGTTGTCGCGGAGGAGGTTAGAAAGCTGGCGGAACAATCACAAGATGCAGCTAAGCAAATAGCACATCTGATCCAAGAGGTGCAATCTGAAACAATAAATGCGGTGAGCGCAATGGTGCAGGGAAGAAACGATGTTGCTACCGGTGTAGGTGTTGTAGGGAGTGCTGGTAAGGCTTTTCGAACAATTTCAGAAGCTGTACAATTGTCAACTGAGCAGATACAACAGATATCAAATGAGGTTGCTCAGGTTTCTAAAGAAATCCAAAGTGTCGTTAGTTCTATGAATAACATTGCCTCTATTAGTAAGCAAACAGCCAGTGAGACGCAGAGTGTATCTGCATCCACCGAGGAGCAGTCAGCCACTATGCAGGAAATCTCGGCTTCAAGCCATGCATTAGCAAAGTTAGCTGAGGAGCTGCAGTCAGCTATCGCTACATTCAAGTTATAAGGAGCCGCTAATGCAATTAAGTTTTTCATTAATTAAGCAGATTGGGGTTTTAGATCGCAAGGCAGAAGCCTACTTATCGCTGCTAAATATAGATAAGGGCGCAACCTTAGAGCATTCAATAGAGGTTTCCCGTCTTGCTTTGCTTATCGCAGATAAAATAGAATCTATTTCATATTTAGAACGTATTTACTTACGGTGGGGAACGTTGCTGCACGATATTGGAAAGATAGACGTTGGAGCCAATATTTTGCTTAAAAAAGGTCCTTTATGTGAGAGGGAATTTGCCCGGGTAAGAGAGCATCCTCGGGCTGGTTTCCGTAGAGCAAAGCTAGCTGGTTTTCCTTGTGAAGTAGCCAATATTATTCTGTACCATCATGAACGGATGGATGGAAAGGGGTATCCGTACGGGGTAACAGGTGATGGCATCCCCGTGCTAGCTAAGATTTGTAGTGTTGCTGACTCTTTTAATGCAATGGTATCGAATAGGTCGTACCGGATAAAAAAGTGTAATCATTACGCTTTTCAAGAAATGGCCGCTCATGCAGGAAAACAATTTGATGTAGATATAGTCAACCATCTTTTAGAACTTAAGCCACACATAGTGGTAGGCGGTGTATAAATGAAGATTTTAGTTATAGATGACGACGAAGCCTGTAGAATAAGCATAGTCAACTTTTTAAGGAAAACGGGGTACAGCGTTTTAGCGTGTAGCGATGGTCGGGCCGGACTGGATATTTTAAGTCAAACACAAGATGTTGACTTGATCTTCTCAGATTTACAGATGCCTGTACTCTCCGGACTGGAGCTGATAGAGCGCGTCAGAGCTTCTGAGAAGTGGAATAAGGTAACTATCATTTTGTGTTCCGCAGATACGACCGAGGCATTGCAGCATAAGGCAATTAAGCTTGGTGCACATAGCTTCCTGCCTAAACCTATAGATATTGTTGAGTTAATATCAATACTTAAAGTGTTAGAGGTAAGTATATGAATATGCTTGTTCTGGTGGCGAACGATTGTTTACTATTTGCCAGAACGCCAGGAACGGAAATTTCGCTATTACATAGTCCGGCGCAGCACTACTGGATTCATGGTAACGACATTAACCGTTTTCATGAGGTAACTATTAAAAATGAATATCTTATAGGAAGGCGCAATGTTGAAGAATTAAGGGAAATGGTATGCCTGTAGCGATTAGCGAATGGTCAAAAAACGCTTTATATCTTATTTTTATAATACAAAAAATAAGGCTTTCAATCAGGTTGAATATTACGAGGTAGAAGTTCCCCCTGCTGCAGGAGGAACTAAGAGTGTTACTACTCCATAGAAAGACCTAGCTGGAACATTGGATGCAAAAAGGTAAATTTTTTGAGTGCGGAATTGAATAAGAATAACTAAGGTTTAGCGAAAAATTAACAAATGGAAAAAGTGAGCTGGTTGGTGGTTGAAAATCACCAACCAGTTCACTAATATCGTCTGAGGCCGAAGAAGTGGCCGGAATCTCTGGAATGGGTGCTATTGCAGCATACCTAGGAAACGAGCTTAAGGAGTTAAAGTAGGTGTTTTTTTATCATTTCCAGTAAATATTTGCAAATATTACCACCTCTATAGGATCTTTACACAGAACGTATGTTCTGGTAATATATCTATAGAGGTGGATAGTGATGAGCGAACATACTATAGATTTACTGAGTATCCCTGTTTTTCAGCAGATGATTCGGGTAGTTTACGTCGACCGGTGTATGATCAAGTGGGCGGGTATGCTTCTGTCCGAACACAACGAACAGATGAAAGATCAAGAAGGCTGCAGCGATGGGGTTCGTTGATTTTTCTCGTTTTCCCCGCAGAAGTGTATTGTGCATCGACGTAAAATCATTTTTTGCATCTGTAGAGGCTGTTCGGCGTGGGCTTGATCCACTAGAAGCTCATATTGCTGTAGTATCAGATCTAAGGAGAACCGGTGCAGTCGTATTGGCTAGCAGTCCGCGGGTTAAATCGGAATATAATATCAAGACCGGAAGTAGACTCTTTGAGATTCCCAAGCGCTCTCCTATTATGGTAGTAGAACCCAATATGGCGCTATATATCAAAATTAACCAGGATATACTCAATATATTCCGCCAATTCGTAACAGATGAAGATCTACACGTTTATAGCATTGATGAGTCCATATTGGATGTCACTGCATCATTAAATTTGTTTGGACCCGCAGAGGTGATTGCAGAAGCCATTCTTAAGAGGGTAAAGGAAGAGTTAGGTCTTATTGTGACTGCAGGTATTGGCGATAATCCGCTTTTGGCCAAACTAGCGCTGGATAATGAAGCCAAAAAGCGACCGCCATGGATTGCAAAATGGACGTATGAAATGGTGCCGCAAACAGTATGGAAGATACAACCGTTAACGGCATTTTGGGGTATTTCCAGAGGTTACGATAAAAAACTCAAGCAAATGGGCATTTATACGATAGAGGCGCTGGCTCACGCCAATCCATTGTTGTTACAGAAAACTCTAGGCGTAATTGGGCTGCAATTATATTACCATGCGTGGGGGTTAGATGCCAGCATCATTAGCCATAGGGAACGTCCCAAAAGTAAATCCTATAGCAAGAACCAGATATTAATGAGAGATTACTCATTAAAAGCGGAAATTCTAATGGTCATTAAGGAAATGGTGGGAGATGTTTGCGCTAGGCTGCGTAAGCACCGGGAGAAATGCCAAGAGATATATTTAGGGATAGGGTACTCGGATAGGGAATTACAGTTGGGGTTTACGGCCCGGATTAAGTTAGTCCGCCCGGAGCATTCAACGGATATCATAAGTGAAGCGGCACGGCAGGAATTTATTAATCGGTGGAATGGTGAACCGGTGCGATCGGTAAATATTGCTGCTGGAAAAATCGTGTCACAAGATCATGAGCAACTGGAACTGTTTTTTAATGGAGAAGAAAAGAAATATGCCATGGATAGAGTAGTAGATAATCTGCGGGAGCGATTTGGCAAAAAAGCCATCTTTTATGCCGGGTCGATGGCTGGTGGAACCTTCCTTGAACGGGCGGACTATGTAGGTGGACATAAAGGGAAAAGTGAATGACGAAAAATTTAAAGAATAGTTGTCTAGAAGTTGCTCTAGGCGACTATTCTCTTTTATAGATTTATATAAAACTATGGAAGGCTATATAAAATATAATTAAAGCAAATCCTGCAAGTATCCCGCGAAAATATAGAGAGAGTTTGAAAAGTTATGCATTGTTTTTATTTGACAGGAATTATTATCCATATCTATAATATTAATAAGAACAGTATTTATATTCTGATGTGATAGGTATTTACACTGAAGATGATGTACTCGGTTATTTACTAAACGTCCAGGGCGGACTGCCCTATTTGTAAGGAGGTTTGTTCATTATGAGCGGAATCAGGAAAATACGTAAAATTATCACTGGGGAGCGCGCTGTCGATGGGGCTGGCGTACAACTGGTCCGTGTGCTCGGACACAAGGACACGAAGGATTTCGATCCCTTTCTGATGCTGGACGCTTTCGACTCAGTAAATCCAGATGATTATATCAAAGGTTTCCCATGGCATCCTCACCGTGGAATTGAAACTGTCACGTACCTGATCAGAGGAGATATTGAGCATGGAGACAGCTTGGGCAATAAGGGCAGCATTCTCGATGGGGAATGCCAATGGATGACTGCAGGATCAGGGATTATCCATCAAGAGATGCCTAAGCCGTGCGAACGAATGCTAGGAGTCCAGTTGTGGCTCAACCTGCCAAAGAAGAACAAGATGACTGCCCCTAAATATCATGGGATTACTAGTGGTGACATTCCAGTAATCGACGAAGGTGCCAGTAAGATTCACGTAATTGCCGGAACTTACAACGGCAAAGCGGGGGCCTTTGAAGGCGACTATGTGAAACCGCTGTACCTGGATGTGGAAATGACCGCTGGTGTTCAGTGGGAACTAGATACAGACCGCGAAGCGACGTTATTTGTGTATATTGTGCATGGTGAAGGAAACCTCGACCCGGAAAATGATAAAATGATACCGGCGAAACATGCTGTATTATTTGATGCAGGAACCAAGTTACGAGTGAAAGCTGGCCCGAATGGTATGAGGTTCCTTTTGCTCGCAGGGAAACCGCTGAACGAGCCAATAGCTTGGGGTGGTCCCATTGTTATGAATACCCGTGAAGAGCTGGATATCGCTTTCCAAGAACTGCGTGACAAAACTTTTATTAAACACTTACCGAGCTAGCCTAGAAGATAGTTAAAATGGAGGGATACAGAATGGGTAAATTTGAGAAGCATGTGAAAGTGGGACTTCGCGACAAACAGTCGAAAGAGTTGATCGCTGTATATCCGTTTCCCGCTAATGGCGATGACGCAGAAATTGAAAAAGCAGTTCGCGATTGGTATTATCAGCAGAGCTGCGAAGCTGAGGATCGGCTTCTGAGTACTTATGTTGATGTTTTGACCGAAAATGAGATGAGATCGCGGGGTTACAGGAAGGATTAGCTCCTGCGAAAGCGCAGAATTTGGAGGTTTAACTATGTCAATTATGCCGGCCATATTCGTAGGTCATGGCTCTCCAATGATTGCAATCGAGGATAGCCCCTATTCACGCACCTGGGCACAGATCGCGGCGGAGCTGCCGAAACCTGAAGCTATTCTGTCGATCTCAGCCCATTGGTATACAAAAGGAACCCGCGTCATGGTAAATGACCGTCCCCGCACTATTCATGACTTTTACGGTTTTCCGGAAGCGCTATACCGAATTATGTATCCGGCGTCCGGTGCTCCGGACTATGCCCGAAAAGCTAGAGAACTGCTGGGAGACTCGGCAGTGTTTGATGAAAGTTGGGGCTTGGACCACGGAACATGGTGCGTCTTGCGGTCGATGTATCCCGAAGCGGACATACCCGTATTCCAGGTCAGCGTCGACCGGAGTGCATCGCCTGAAGAGCATTATGCTCTGGGCAGAAAACTCTTCGATTTGCGGAACCAAGGCGTAATGATCTTCGGAAGCGGCAATGTCGTGCATAATTTGAGTATGATTGATTGGTCCCGTGGGGGCGGCTACGACTGGGCGTACGAGTTTGACAATGCAATTGTGGACCACGTGCTGAAAAAGGCCCACCAGGGTGTGATCGAATACCAGCGACTCGGACGTCCAGCGCAAATGGCGGTACCAACCTTAGAACATTTCCTGCCTTTGTTATACGTTTTGGGAGCAGTTAATGAAAACGATTTGATCCGTGTTTATAATCAGGTTTGTACAATGGGAAGCCTGTCGATGACTTCATACGTGTTCGCTTAAACTAGTACCAACAACGAAGGAGTGCCCGCATTGCTTTTCTAGTGTACACATAGGCGACAAGATGTTCAGCTTGTACCTCGGCATTCGAAGATTAGAATAGAAACGACGTCGATCTACCCCTCGGTAAGTATTATGTTCGCCTAGACTTTGTTTAGGCGAATTTTTTTATTTTATTGAGGTGGTACTTTTTGCCGAAATTCATCTTTACACGAAAGTAACGGGGATATTTGCAAAATGATATGGAGATGAAAAAAGTTTTGTTCTGGCGTAATTAAGGATAGTGTATATCCCTAATATGGGAATGTTTAGTGACTTGATGATATAATGAAGTCATGTGAAGTAACCAAAAATAACGTTTAAATCAAAAGATGAAAGTTTATCAGAAACACTAGCAACTATGAAAGATACTTAGCGTGGATAACATGACATTGAATTAGCACGACGGATAGAGCATATTGGGACGGATGGAGTGAGCCCGTGTCCTCAGCAGCAATATACTTGAAATGAAAGGAGAGTGTTTGAATTTTGAATATATTAGACAAGGATTATATAAGTAGTATTAAACAAGAAGGACATATGGAATTTAGCAAAAGCATTATTGAAGGCGTGGAGATCAAGCTATGTAGAAATCATCCCCATGCGTATAAGCCTCATGTCCATAATGAACTTTCATTAGGGTATATCGTAGAAGGATCCACTGACTTAACCTTGAAAGACAGGACTATCCACTATGGATCAGGCGATGGTGTCGTTATACCACCATTAATGACTCACAGATGTGCGCCGAATGATATTAATCACTGGGCATATGTTATGTTATTTGTCGATCCCAGCTACTACAGTGATTCAGTAAATTTTAGTCATGCAAAGAAGTTAACAGGTAATCAAATCCGAAAACTAATAGGCTTTATTGAACAATTACTGACAGAAAAGATTCCAGACACATTGGAAAATATACTTATTGAGTTATTGCTGGAGTTTGGAGAAAAAGATATTACTGATACTACTGCCGCAAGTACAAGTTATATCGTCAAAACGATTCATGATTATATATTAAATCACGTGAATGACGATATAACATTAGATAAGCTTGAGCAAATATCCGGGTTAAATAAATTTTCAATCATCAGGAATTTTAAAAAGTTATATACAACCACACCTGCCGCATACCACTTACAATATCGGGTTGCTGAAGCAAAAAGGTTATTAAGTAAAGGTGTAGACGTATTTGCAATTTGTGAGGAATTGAGATTTTATGACCAAGCCCATTTAATTCGGGAATTTAAAAAAATGTATGGCATTACACCAGGGACATATATAGAGCAAGTAAAGGTATAGTGCCAATTTTATACAATACAGTTCCTTATTATTTAGCTAATCTGGACTTAGCAAAGATAAGGAGGCTTCTATGAATAGAATTAAATTAGCACTTGTTATGATTATTTGGGGTAGTTTGGGTGTATTTACAAAATCCATTCCCTTGTCCGCTTTAAGCTTAGCTTTTCTCCGGGCAGTAATTGCCCTGCCGGTCCTTTTTGTTGTAATGAAAATGAAAAAAGCAGATAAGGTAGAGTGGCCGCTGTTAAAACCGTACATTATTTCAGGTGTATTGCTAGGTTTTGGCTGGTTAACTTTGTTTTATGGGTTTAAACATACTAGCATTTCATCTGCTGTTATTATCTATAATATGTGTCCGGTGTATGTAATGATCGCTGCACCACTGATATTAAAGGAGACCATTTCAAAGCTTCAAGTTGCTGTGATTTTAAGCTCGCTTATAGGTCTCGTCTTGATTGTCGGTCATAATGTGTTAGAAGGGTACGGATATATGGGGATGGCGCTTAGTGCTATTTCGGGGATGCTTTACGCAGCGATTGTTCTTATTAACCGCAGCATTAAATGCAGGGTGGATAATCAAACTGCTACATTTGTGCAAATATTTACAGCGATGCTGGTTTTACTGCCATTTGTATTGATGGATGGAAATATTTTAACGTTTGTTAACTTGGATGCTATGGCGGTCATTTATACCATTCTATTGGGTATATTGCACACCGGTGTGGCTTATACCATATTCTTTTCCCTCTCTGAACATATGAAATCTGTTGAAATAGTGTCCTACAGTTACTTGGAGCCTTTATTTGGCATTTTATTCAGTGTAATCGTTATTGGAGAGAAGTTAACAATCCTCCAAATTATAGGTGGGGTTTTAATATTGGGCTCAACATATATCGGGGAAATGCTTAAGGATAGCAAAATAAATAAAGAAAAAGATCTTACTCAAATGGCAACATCAAATGCATATAGAAGCAATGAAAAGTAAGCGAAAATATAAACTTTAAATAAATTGTTACCCTTATATTAAGGGCGCCGACTGAAACGCGAAACTCTTTTTTCGCGTTTCGGTATCACGTTTCTATCAAATACACGTTGAGTGCATGTTTTGATAGAGCGGAAGTAGGATGAAAAAGGAAGCTAATAAAAGAATTTAAGGTGGCAATTCTTTAAGTAACAGGTTCTTGCTCTGAAATTATCTTTTTTAAATTATAACTAACCGAAGCTACAAAAAAACGACCTTGCGGTGCCATACCTCGCAAAACGGAGTAAAAAACTACCCATAGCCAGTTAGATGGCTATGGGTAGTTTTTAATCCGTTTTGTTCTCTTTACCCATAATGCTTTTGGTAAGCGCTTCCGAGAATAGTTGCAGTCCTTTTATAACAACATCATGTTCCTCGGCGGGCATTGTTTGCAGAAGTTGTTCAAATATCGACCTTGATTTAGCGTCGATGTCCTCAAATTTTTGTAGTCCTAGACTGGTTAGAGAAATACGAATATATCTTCGATCGTTGGGGTCTTGCTCACGAAAAACTAGGCCTTTTTTAACTAGCTCATCAACAGTTCTGCTCATCGCACTCTTGTCAACTTTCAGGCGAGCGGCAAGATCGTTGAGTGAGCTGTTAGTATCCTTGCCCACTTCAATGATGGTATGGCACTGGGTAAATGTACAGTCTGAACTACAAAATGATTGTGTGTTTTCTAATAAGCCTAGCTGCCTAATCATTTCCTTTACGGAATCACGCAGACAGTGGGCTTTCTCTTTGAGTTGATTAATAATAGCTCACTCCAATCGTTGATATTACAAACTGTTGACATATACAACTATTTATAATATGATACTATTATAATACTAATTAACCTCGGGACTGTAAAGGAGAAGGAGAGGATTGATTTTGGAGTATTCTTGTCAGGTCGATGGGGAAAAACGAATTGTATATGCATGCTCAGGCTGCGCCGATGTGGGCGAGGTGGCTGATCAGGTTAGCAGAAGTCTTCGCAGAATAGGCTTCGCCACAACAAAGGCTAGTTGTCTGATTGGAATTGGGGCGGGGTTGCAGCAGTTCATTGACGCGGCTAAGGCTGCCGAAGAAGTTATCACAATTGACGGGTGTTCCATCGGGTGTGCTAAGAGAACAATTGAAAACATAGGTCTAATTCCTAAAGCGATTGTTTTAACCGAGATGGGACTTGTTAAAGGGCAAACGACATGCACACAAGACATGGTTGAAGTTCTTGCCCAATCTATATCTGAACGATTATAAAATGGTTAAAATATTAGAAGTTGATCGTGAAAAAAGAGAATCTAACAACTAACGAGTTGTAGTACGAGTCTGGCGAAGGTATCACTAAAATATAACTCCCAAACTAACACGGCCCCCTACATTGAGGGGGCCGAACTTTTAAACCACAATTTCGGATTTAGTAGAATAAGTCAAGCCTTACTCCTTGCACTGAAATAGAAAGATACATAAATGAGTCGGTTTTTTAGGTCGAATACCTAAGCCGACTCATTCTTAATTTTGCACAATATTATGGATTTTGATAGTGCTTATTAAAATCAAAATGCCGTATTGTTTGGTAGGAAAACTACATCGTGTGCAACCCGATTCTGTTACCCTCACTATCTTCAAAATAAGCGCAAAAACCATACTCTCCAATACTTGTTTTAGGGATTATTTCTTTGCCCTTGCTTGCCACTACCTTGCTAAGGGTTTCGGTGATGTCAGTTACAGTGAAGTACACCATCGTGCCAGCATAGGACGGTACGAAGTGTTCCTCTTTAACAAGCGCTCCACCAATACCCGGAACGCCCATTTCCATGGAAAACATAGCCATCTGCCTTTGCTCCATGTCTACTATGGTTAAATTTTGTCCAAATACCGCTTCATAGAAGGATTTAGCCCTGTCGATATCAGCCACAGGTATCTCAAACCAAATTACCGGATTCACTTCTTATCTCACCCCTAGCGAATTCTTATATTAACTATTATAACCACTGTTTTTAGTTTTAAGTTATTGCCGCTAATTTACGATTAAAAGAAGTAAACGAGCTAAGAAAGCGCTGATTGGTTTTTGAGGAAAAAAGCAAATTTGGAGTAACAGATTCGCGTGTTTTTTCAATATAGCATATGCTTCATTCATAAGGCAGGAGAATTAATGGTAAAATACAAGCAATGAGGAATTTTTTAAGGGCAGACGTTGGCGATGATTTTGGAGGGCTTTCTCCAGTCGTCCTGATCTGAGGCTGAGAGTAATATGTTTATATAAATAGGTTAATAAGTAAAAAAACAGAGTTTTTAAATGAAAGGAAGAAGCTATGAATATGACAAAACAGGACATGAAAGAAAACGCGCAAAATGCAAAGTCTGGAGAAATCATTACTTTCGGCGCTTATCCACAGAATGCGGATGGAGCTGACTTGACACCAATAAAATGGAGAGTATTGCAAAATTCAGGGAGTGAGCTGTTCCTTTTGAGTGAGTATATTTTGGATTCTAAGCGATACCATAGCGATTTTGAAGATATTATCTGGCGCGATTCTGATTTGCGGAAATGGCTTAACGATGAGTTTTTTAATGCCGCGTTCAATGACTCGGAGAAAAAATTTATCAAGATTACACATTGCACGGACAACGGTAGTGTAGATACACAGGACAAGGTTTTTCTGCTCAGTGTTTCAGAGGTGAAAGAACTGACCACTAAGGTTAGTGGAGATTCTCTAAGTGTAGAACGTCGTGCAATAGGAACGGAATTTTCAAAAATAAAAAAGAACGATGGATGTCACTTGTATGTGTATGATAAAAAAGTCGGAGATAATTATATAGTTGAGGATGGTGAGCAATTTGGTTGCTCATGGTGGTGGCTGAGAACCCAATCTGATAATTCTTCGCGTGCGTTTTTTATTGGTCATCGTAGCAGTATTCGCAGTTACGGACGTGTCAACTTACCTCACTACGGTGTTCGTCCTGCACTAAAAATTAATCTTGTGTTATAAAGAATTGTTTCAGAACAGAATAGATAGCTTGGGATACAAACGATAACTTAAGCATGTATATTGTGAACAAATCCAAACGGCGGTAAAAGGCAAAATGCGATGAATTTTTATAGTAAGTTACTAAATAGATGTTATTGAAGCCTAAGAAGCTAGACGAATCGAAAGGAAGTGTCAATATGCCGATAGCGCCAGACAAAACTAAAATATTTCCCAACGAAAATATAAAAACGGTTTGCTATATAAAGAATCTACCAGATAAAGCAAACGTGGTGATTGGCGACTATACATATTACAGCGACAGCAAAAACTCCCCCGAGAAGTTCTATGATCGCATTCAGCATCATTATGAGTTTCTTGGGGATAAATTAATCATTGGGAAATTCTGTGCTATTGCTGAAGGTGTAACATTTATTATGAATGGAGCAAATCACCGTATGGATGGCATTACAACGTATCCATTCAATATCTTCGGTGGAGGTTGGGAGAAGGTTACACCTACAGTAGAGCAGCTGCCGTTTAAAGGAGATACCATAATCGGCAACGATGTATGGATTGGGCAGAATGTTACGATTATGCCAGGTGTTAAGATTGGCGACGGTGCAATTATCGCCGCAAATGCGACTGTAACAAAGGATGTAGAGCCTTATACGATTGTCGGCGGCAATCCGGCCAGATTGATTAAAATGAGGTTTAATAATGAAATGATTGAATTGTTATTAAAGCTTCAATGGTGGAATTGGGATGAGCAAAAGATATTTGATAATCTTGGACTACTGGTTGCCGCCAATGATATCGCTACAGTAAAAAAGTTGTTGGAGAATTGATAGTTAGCTATTAAAGAATTGACCCTTTAACGAATATAAAATAGTGCCATTGTAGGAGGGGCCCATTTCGCCTTTTCAATTCAATACCACATGAAGGAAAATGCAACTAAATGTCGAAGTGCATTAACATTCCAATTTAAAATCTTATATTGGGCAAACTTGTCGAAAGGTAAGGACGCAAAGTCATGGGTCTAAGGATAAACTATCTAGGATTGCCAGACTGCTTGTTAGTGTAGATAGCATTTAATCTAGGCAGGCAGCAGCTTGTCTTTTTTTATTTTGTACGAGAGCATCTTACTAATATTTTACATAAGGTTAAATATAGGAGTTAATATGCAAAAAATATCTGTTCAAAATTTAAAACATGGAATGACTACCTATAATCGGTTATCTGCTGCAGATGGTCGGATATTGCTAGGAAGCAATATCCAGTTGACCGAGCGATATATTGAAAGAATTCAAAAAATGGGTGTATTTTGTTTGAGTGTGACTAACCCGATAATTGAACGCATCGGGTTAACTTACGAAGAGACTCTACCTGAAGAGAAGAAAACCGAAGTAACTAGGTTGTTGAAGGATTCTTTCGATGATGCAAAAAAAGGTAAGCTCATCGATGTGTATCGTAGTGTATCTGCCTTGGCTAAAATGATAGAAGAGACAATAAGAAAGAATCAAATTATTCGGATGGATAATATAGCTACTCCAGGAGATTATGTTTATAAACACTGTGTAAATGTAGCAGTGCTGGCAGCTGTTATAGCCAGCGACTTGGGTTATAACGCAACTAAAATGCATGAAATTGTTATGGGTGCATTGCTTCATGATATTGGTATAGTATTGATGGATGAAGATGCAAATGAATTGGAACACCCTCAGTTAGGCTTTGATTATGCACGTAAGCTACGTGGATATTCCGTCGTTTCAGGTCATATTATCTTCCAGCATCATGAGAAGTATGATGGTACTGGTTATCCTAGAGGGCTACAAGCTAACCAAATTCATGAATATGCTAGAATTACTGCAATTGCTGATGCCTATGATACTATGGTGGCAGGACCGAAGAACAAGGAAATATGTTTACCACATCAGGCATATGAAGGAATAATGGCCATGAGTGGAACTCACTTGGATAGAGAACTTGCTAATATTTTCTTGGCTAAGGCGCCGTTATATCCTATAGGAACTTTTGTTGTACTTGACACTGGTCATATTGGAGTAGTAACTGAAGCACGGCCTAAACTCCAAGCAAGGCCGACAATAATGATACTGACAGACTCAAACGGAGAATTACATAATGAATGGTCAGAGATTAATCTTATTCAAGAATTGACAACATTTATTACACGAGTTCTGTCTGAAGAAGAAGTTATTGAGTTAACTAACAACTATGAGACTTTACGCTAGAAAGGCTAAAAATGCATAGCGATTAGATGAGTGGGCAGTGTTAATCTCTGTAATCGGAATAGCCTGGATTAAGGTTCGATTATTTTACGGTAATTTTATATGTGTGTTGTAATCTCATAGACATAGTCTATGAGATTTTTTATTGAGGAATTGTCGGTACAGTATACGAAAACATAATTTCAAATAATAGCGGATTGTAAATATAAGTACGATGAGAGGATTTAATATAAGAATGTGGAAATTCTAGCTAAAACGATAGAGATAAAATTGAAGGGCGTTAATCATACTATGACACCTTCATAAGTAATACTATTATGAGATTTCTATTTCATGGCATTAAGATTAGTGTAAGGATGAAATTGATTATAGAGGGGAGCGTTACGCGAATTTGAGAATAGATGATTCAGCTCGACTGATTGGTACAATCAGACTAGGGGAGAATGTATATGTTGCCCAGGGTTCGATACTTCGGTCTAAAGATGACTCATTCAAAATTGGAAATGAAACTTGGATACTTGAAAACTCTGTCCTAATAGGTACGCCTGAGTATCCTATTGCTATTGGAAGTAAGACTGTGTTTGGACACAAATGTGTTGCCATCGGCGCACAAATCGGTGATTTATGTGAGATCGGAAATGGTACTATATTTCTTCCGGGCTCTAAGATTGGTAACATGTGCATATTCGGCGAAGGCACAATCATACCAGCAGGGGCAGTGATTCCTAGCGAATCGGTTGTTATCGGAAGGCCAGGCAGGTTTGTCAGAAGCTTGAGTGATAAGGATAGAAATGTGATTTTAAGGATGAGAGGCAATGATATTAGTTTACGCTTAGTGGCAGAGAATCTTGTAAAACATGAACCGAAGGAAGGTGATAAAATGGGGAAAATCTATAACTTTGGGGACAAATACCCTGTTATTCATCAATCTGCATTTATATTTGATTCTGCCGAGATCACTGGAGACGTTACGATCGGCAGCAATACGGTAGTAGCATCTGGTGTCAGAATTATTGGGAACTCGCATGGACCGGTTAAAATCGGCAGCAATGTGCAAATACTTGAAAACTCAGTCTTACATCTGTTGCCGGATAATGAACTTATTATTGAGGATGATGTCACGATTGGCCCTGGATGTATTATTCACGGAACAACGATCGGATCTAAAACTATTATCGAGTCTGGTTCAATCATCTGCGACTATAGCGTACTGGGTAAAAATACTTTAGTGAAGTCGGGGAGTGTTGTTAAGCAAAGAAGCGTTATTTCGGATAATCAAATAGTTGAGGGATTTCCAGCAAAGATTGTTGGTGAGAATGTGACCATGATGGAAAGACCAGCTTGGGCGTTTTAGTTAATCTCATCGATCCGAGGATCATGAGAGTTTCATCTAGACTGGATTGAATAGCTCAAGGTAAAATATATGGTTAAGGCGCCTAGACTATTGTTTAGGTGCTTTTTTATTCTGGTCAGTAATAGTACACGGAATGATATAAATAAGTAATGTGAGAGGACTTTGTGTAAAAGTATGGAATTTCTAGCTTACGCAATAAAGCTGGAATTGAAAGTTTTTAAGAATTATGCTCAGTAACTAATAAAAAATCATCTTAACGCTGAGTAAATGTTGGAACTGTTATTTGGAAGTTACAGGGAGGGGCCCATATTGAAGCCGATAAAAAAAGCGGCCATTTTTCTAATAATAATTGGCGCAGAAAAAGCCCAGAGAATCTTGGCGTTGATGGATAATAAAGAAATAAAATCTGTTGTTTCGGAGATTAAGAGTTTAACAGTGCTTACTAAGGAAATGCAGGAATGTGTATTGACTGAGGTTAAGGGGTTAGGCTATGAAGATAATATGATACCTTCTCAAGTCCTGACTATTATAAGGTTTTTATTTAATGGCAGTAAGATTAGTGACAAGGCCGGTAGATGATTTTTCATAATTGTGGACTATCAAATAGTTCGTATGCGAATAATGCAGATATCCGTTCTTTATATTAAATCTGGGGAGGAAAAATGAAAATGGATATTATAAGTGTTAATAGCAGTAATATTGATAACGAGCACATTTGCTGTGCGATTACAGATAAAAAAGGCGAATTTTGTGTTTCATCTAAAAAAGCGTGGTTAAGTGAGCGCTATAACGATGGGATTGTCTTCAAGAAGCTTAATGTTCGTGGTAAGGTTTTTATTGAATATATACCTGCAGAAAATGCGTGGGTTCCAATAATAGCAGACGAATATATGTTTATTAATTGTTTTTGGGTTTCAGGGAAGTTTAAAGGGCAAGGATATGCTAACAAATTGCTAGAAGAATGTATAAGTGATGCAAAGCTGCAATGTAAAAAAGGTATTGTTGTTCTTTCGTCAAAAAAGAAAATGCCGTTTTTATCAGATCCTGAATATTTGAAATATAAAGGTTTTGAAGTATGTGACACGGCAGAGCCGCACTTTGAATTGTTATATTTACCGTTCGAAAAAAGCACTTATAAGCCGAGTTTCAAAAAGTGCTGTAAAAAAGGGATAGTTGATAACCAAGGAATGGTCTTATATTACTCAAACCAATGTCCACATACTGAAAAATATGCACCTTTGATTGCAGAGATTGCAAGTCAAAGAAATATTGACTTTACTTTGATTAAGTATCAGACAAAAGAGCAAGCCCAAAATGCTCCCGCACCTTTCACGACATATAGTTTCTTTTATGAGGGTAAATTTGTGACAAATGAAATATTGTCAGATAATAAATTCATTAAATTTCTTGAGCAAAAGGGTTTATAGTTGATATCTGTTTAACACATTTTTCTTACTATCAAACAACTACAGAATCAATTTATTGCACAGCATAAGATTAAAGAACGAAGGATAGTTGTTACTTTTATTAATGAGAGGATTTTGAACTATTTATGAGTTTTAATAATAGGGTTTATGAAGCAGTTCGCCAAATTCCTGAAGGGAAAGTTTCTACTTACGGTCAAATTGCTTTAATGGTTGGAAACCGGCGAGCATCACGCGCTGTTGGCTATGCATTACACCGTAATCCACATCAAGGAAAAGTACCTTGCCATAGAGTGGTTTTTCAAGACGGCAGACTTTCTACGGGCTTCGTCTTTGGCGGAAAAGATGTACAGAGGCATATGCTCGAAGCGGAGGGGATTATTTTTACCGTTGATGGCTGTGTGGATATGGAGAAATGTCGTTGGCAACCATAGTTTAATCTTATATAAGTGTACTTAGATAAAAAATGGTCATCCTCTGAAAAGAGAGGATGACCTAGTTGTATATATGAGAGGTAGATCGTTTTTTGGTATTTGGTATTTGGTATTTAAGATGGTTGTAATAAAATTACTTAACTGTCAATCTTGCTGCAATGCTGCAGCAAGTTCTCGCACACTTTCGAAGATATAGTGTGGGTGAATTTCTGAATTGGTTACATCAGTCTGCGTACTTTCGCCGCTTAAGACTAATATACCGCAAATATTAGCGTTTTCCGCCATCTTCATATCGGTATACAGTCGATCTCCGACCATCGCTGTTTCTTCGCGTTTACAGTCGAGTCTTTCAATCAGTACATCGATGATTTCCTGATAGGGTTTGCCAATGATTTTTGCACGTTTACCCGTAGAAGAATAAATCAATTCAAGCATAGCACCTACGTCAGGAATATATCCTGAGCGTTCATCGGTTGGACAATTAATGTCTGGGTGCGTTGCGATAAATGGAACTCCTTCGCGAATAAGATGACAAGCTTCAGTTAGCTTGGCGTAAGTTAAGGTCTGATCAAAACCTAATACTACAAAATCAGGTTTTGAATTGGTCAAGGTGAAACCATGCAATATAAATTCTTCTTCCAAGTCTGGTGTACCTAATAAAAAGATACGAGCATTAGGTTTATTTTTTTTTATATACAAGGCAGTAGCTTCACCAGAAGTTAAAATCTGATCAATATTAGCATTTATACCAAGTGATTGGAGTTTCTTAACATAGTTTTGTTTGTTTTTGGAGGAATTATTGGTCAAAAATACATACTTGCGGTCGCTTTCAGTTAGGTAATTCAAAAATTGAGCTGCGCCTGGCAGTAATTTTTGACCTAAATAAATAGTTCCGTCCATATCTAAGGCAAAGTACTTTAGTTTTTGTAAACACACCGGATTCAGTTGCATGTGCTTCTCCTAACTATAGTTAAATATAACTAGTCGTGAGCTTTAACATTCCAAACCATAGCTGCTAACAAGAAGGAAAGTACAGCAGATCCTACCCAGAAATCGGAGGCAAGTGCGAAGTCGTAAACTTTTTTGCCGTTAACTATAGTCATATGAGCATTAATCAAATAGCCGCTGACTACTTCCTGAAGGGCTGCACCAAAGTAACTCAATAAGCCTATCATACCCATTGCTGCGCCGGTAGCGCGTTTAGGGCAAATATCAACTGCCATAAGACCGCCTAGATAACATACTAGTGCACCCATGGTAAATCCGTAAACACACATTGCTACCATATCAGTTGTAGGGTTAGCAGGTGCCCATACAAATGCGGCAATTGAAGCTGCATATAGAACTCCGTAAATTAAAGCAGGCATATTTCGCTTATGATTGAAAAATTTATCGGATACTAGACCGCAGGTAAGTGCGCCGAAGATACCAGCAAACTGCATAACGCCCAATACTCCGCTGGCACCAAGAGTAGTATAGCCCTTTGCTTCAGTCAAATAGATTATTCCCCAGCTTTCGATAGCATAACGTGCAATGTAGCAGCAAAGACTTGATAAACCAAGTATCCATACAGCTGGGCGTTTAACAACAGACCATTGTAAGGCACTAACTGATTTCTCTTTTTCAACTACTGCTGCGTGGTCGTTTTTGAAATCTGCAACATTGGGCAAGCCGTAGGTTTCAGGACGGTCATGCATAAAGAAATAAATAAGGAGAGATCCAACTAGACAAAAGATACCAGGAATGATAAAGCCTAATTTCCAGCTATATGCTGTTACGATAGTAGCGGTAGCTACATACGTGAAGGCTGCTCCTAGATTGTGACTAGTAAACCAAATGCCGTAGAAGGTACCACGCTCTTTATTACTAAACCATTGATTTAGAGAAACGATACAAGGACCAGCGCCGAAGGATTGGAACCAGCCGTTTATACCCCAAAGCACTACCAGCGGGGTGAACTGATTACAAAAACCCATAAGCACAGTTACAATAGAAGATAAGAAAAGACCGAGAGCAAAGAACCGTTTGTTGTTCATCCTATCAGCTAAAAAGCTGTTAACAAACTTGCCGAGCCCATAAGTAACGAAGAATACGGAACCCATTATACCTAATTGCTGCGCATTTAGTACGCCGGCTGCCATAAGTGGTTTTTTGATAACGGAAAAATTAAGACGTAAAACATAAAACAGGGCATAACCCATGGTGATTGAGGAGAAAACTTGCCAGCGGTATTTATTAAAAGTTTTTGTAATTACTCCTTGATCATCCGACATTGGCGGTTTATCTTGGCCGGTTGCAAATACGCTCCAGAATAAATCCAGTAAGCCATTACCTCTTGGAGTTTCATTTTTCACTTCAGGTTTCACTTTAAATTCACCTCGCTTTTTTCTGTAAATTTGTTTTCTTGGATAATGCTTAACAACATTTTGTTAGAAAGCTCTTCCCAGACATCCATAAAAGAATTCTCCTTCCCAAGTGAACTTATCTACATCTAAATTATCACACTATTAAAACAACTAAACTATCAGATAAAATCTGAATTACTATTAAGATTTTTGAGTATAATTGCAGGTGTTTTTTCACTAATCAAATACGTTGAGAAATCCTAAATTGTATTTGCGTTCTGACTAAAGAGTATAATTAGTTACTGCAGGCAACACTAAAAGAAGACTTATACTGTGAGAATTATGAAGGTAGATAGCTCATATAAGGAGATCGTAATAGCTGTTTTTGAGTAAGAAAAAATATAGGAGCCTATAAAGAAAGGAGCTATGATGTTATTGGAAACAATAATAAAGACAGGATGGAACTTCGACACCACTTATGCTCGGCTGCCTCACTCATTTTTTAGCATTATTAATCCTACGCCTGTACCCTCGCCGAAGTTAGCAATTCTTAATAATTCTTTGGCTGCGTCTTTAGGGTTAGATGTAGAGTTTCTACAAAGTATTGATGGTACTGCAATACTTGCAGGTAATCATGTTCCTGATGGCGCTTCACCGTTAGCTCAAGCTTATGCCGGACACCAATTTGGTAATTTTACGATGTTAGGTGATGGACGGGCAGTTTTGCTTGGTGAGCAGATCACCCCTAAAGGCGAACGGTATGATATTCAGCTAAAAGGCTCAGGGAGAACTCCCTACTCACGCCGAGGTGATGGTAGAGCAGCCCTTGGACCAATGCTGCGTGAATACATTATAAGTGAAGCGATGCATGCTCTTGGTATTTCCACTACTCGCAGTCTAGCGGTAATAACAACTGGTGAAATAGTACAACGTGAATCAGAGCAGCCTGGCGCTATCTTAACCCGTGTGGCTGCCAGCCATATACGTGTCGGTACTTTTCAATATGCAGCAAAATGGGGCAGTATTGAAGATCTTCGGGTATTGGCTGACTATACAATTGAGCGTCACTACCCACTTATTGCAGTAGACGATGCAAATAGATATGTTTATTTGCTGAAACAGGTAATTAATCGTCAGGCTGAACTTATTGCGAAATGGCAGATGGTTGGCTTTGTTCACGGAGTCATGAACACAGATAACATGACGGTTAGTGGTGAGACTATTGATTACGGTCCTTGCGCCTTTATGGATACTTATGATCCTGCAACGGTCTTTAGTTCCATTGATGCACATGGACGTTATGCTTATGGTAATCAACCTTATATTGCTGGCTGGAATCTTGCTCGATTTGCCGAGACACTTTTGCCATTGCTGCACAGCGATCCAGAGGAAGCCATTAAACTTGCTCAGAACGCTATAGCTGGTTTTAACGAGATATATCACAACAATTGGCTTACTGGAATGAGAGCAAAACTAGGATTATTTAACCATGAATCACAAGATGAAGCATTAATCCAAGACCTCCTAGGCATACTGCAAAAGAACCGTGCGGACTATACTAATACTTTCCGGGCATTAGCTCTCGATAAGCCAGAAGATACCACCCTTATTGCCGTTGAAGAATTTACTAAGTGGTACGAGTTGTGGAAGGCGAGAATAGGCAGGCAGCATGAATCTAAATCACTTATACTTGATTTGATGCAGAGCTCCAACCCTGCGGTGATTCCCCGAAATCACCTGGTAGAATCTGCATTAGAAGCTGCAGTCAAACATGACGACTTTAGCTTAATGCATCGCCTCCTTGAGGTTCTTGCAGCTCCCTACGCACACTCTACCGAACAAGCTGATTACACCATACTTCCTGAGTCTTCAGACCGCCCTTATCGAACCTTTTGTGGTACGTAACATTATAAGTGAACGCCTAAACAATTTTTTAGGCGTTTTTATTTTAGGACGTTTAAGAGTTAAAAGAAAAATTATTCATATAACCAGGAGAATTTCAATTAACACGGTAATAGATATAAATGAGTGATAAGACAAATTAATGCTTAATAAAGTGATATATATACAATGAAAAAGAGTGTTACATATAAGCTTCTAACGTATCATGAAGGGGGAAATAAGGTGAAAGAGGTAGTAGTCATTGGTGGTGGATGGGCTGGATGTGCGGCTGCCGTTAGCGCAAAAAAAGCTGGCGCAAAGGTAACACTATTAGAGCGAACAGATCTACTATTAGGTCTCGGAAATGTTGGTGGACTTACTAGAAATAACGGAAGATACACAGCTGCAGAGGAATGCATTTTGCTAGGCGGTAGAGAACTATTTGCAATAACAGATAGCTGTTCAAGGCATAAGAACGTAGACTTTCCAGGGCATAAGCATGCAAGCATATATGATGTAAATTTAATAGAGAGTGCCGTAAGACGAAAAATTCACGAACTGGGAATTGATGTTTTATTTTATACGACTGCCAAGAATGTAGAAATAGAAGATCAAAGGATAAAGGCTATAGTATTAAATGATGGAACAAAGATAAAAGGAGACTGCTTTGTAGAGACAACCGGTACTACTGGTCCAATGAATAATTGCCATAAATATGGAAATGGCTGTGCAATGTGTATATTAAGATGCCCTACTTTTGGTGGCAGGGTGAGTATAACGGAAAAATGCGGAATTAAGGATATGATGGGAAAACGCAAAGATGGAACGTATGGTTCTTTCAGTGGTTCTGTAAAAATAAATAAAGAAACGCTAAGTAAAGAACTTCATGATAGGCTCAATAAAGAAGGGGTCGTAATTATACCGTTATCTGCCGAAGAAAAGAACTCAGAAAAACTAAATATAAAAATATGTCAACATTATTCTTTAGACGCTTTTGCAGATAACATAATCTTACTTGATACAGGTCATGCGAAATTAATGGCGCCATTTTATCCTATTGAAAAACTCAGAAAAATTAAAGGTTTTGAGAATGCTAGATTTGAAGATCCCTATTCAGGCGGGGTAGCAAACTCTATAAGACATTTGTCAATTGCGCCTAGGGAGAATACAATGAAGGTTAAAGGTATCGAAAATCTCTTTGTGGCAGGGGAAAAGAGTGGATTTTATATAGGGCATACTGAAGCAATTGTTACTGGATATCTAGCAGGTCATAATAGCGTACGAAAAGCATTAAATGCCTCACTATTAGAGTTACCAGATACTTTAGCTACTGGAGACTTTATAGCCTATTCAAATCAAAAAATGAGTGAAGTAGATGGTGACAAGAATAAATTCACTTTCGCAGGCTCGACTTATTTTGAACGAATGAAAGATATAAACCTATACTCCATAGACCAAGAAAAACTATTTTCCAGAGTAGAAACGACAGGGTTACTCAATATTTATGACAAAAAACTATGCTAGCGTATAATTGAAGTAGTAAGTTTTAGGGAAACTATAATAGTAAATACAAAAAATGGGGTTAGCACAGCTAAATCCCATTTTTTGTTTTGTCGATAAACTTATCCATAGTATAATAAGTTGTAAAATTTAATATTACTTGCAATTTAGTAGGATAAAGTGTGAAATTATTTAAAGTATGACTAATGATAATTTAAGAGGTGGATATTTTATGAGCCGAGAAAAAATGTTAAATAGACCAATGCTTGTTTCTGCAATCAAAAAAATCTGTTCGGAAAACTATAAAAAGTATAATGTATCGGAAATTATTCATATAGACGGACATCGTCATAGAGTAGAAATCGAGGCTGATGGGGCTTCCTTTTTTGTAGATTTTCATTACAGACCAAATGGAAGCACTTCAATTGACATATCGAGCGGTCACCACATTGATAAAAAGAAGCTGATTAAAGATGCAATACTAAAAGATACTACACTTATATTAACTAATAACAGCTAATCCAAGAGGCATTGAATGTTTGAGGAGACTAAGTGCAAAGCAAATCGATGAGGTCATACTTGGAGTAAGTATTATTTCATAGCAAACGTTTTAGTAGCATTATCTTGCTGATAAATTCTATATGGGTAATTTTAGACTAAAATAAAACAGTCCTGCAGATACTTAATAGTAACTGCAGGACTGTTTTTACTATCTAGAGGGGGCAGGGCTATGGCTGAGTCAGTAAGTGATTTTCGGAAAAAGCTATCAAGAACTTTTTTTAGAAATTCTTTTAACCGTGATATTCTTATACTTTTATTGATTAGCATTTTTATAGGAAGTGCTCTGTCCTGGGTTCTAGCCATGTCAGCAAATTCATACTTTTCTCAAACGATATCATCACTTGTTGGTGAATACGGTGAATATGACTTCATAATTAATGTTAGAGAAGAATCAAAAGATGACGGACGAGCGCAGATTGAAAAAATTATTACTGAAGTCCTTCCAGGTGCGCGATTGAAGGAAGGCCCCACTTTGACTGGTGTAACAAGCTTTATGGTTGGAGTGTCCCCAGAGCATAAAACTAAACAGACATTTGAGACGATAAATAATATTTTCGGAAGCGTTCCAGGAAAGTCTGGTATTAGTATTATGTCCGAGCCTAGATTAACTTTGAAAGCTGTACCGGAAGGTGCTAAGGCTACTGTTATCGATCAGGTTATGCAGATTAACGGGGTGTTATTTGCTTTTAGGAGTGGTGGATCAATCATTATCCTTCTAAACTCTATCGAAAATTCGTCAGCTGTAAATAATGAAGTAGAGAGAGTATTATCCCAGTATCAGTTAATTGATATAGCATTTCCAGTGGGAAGTGAACCAGATAATCCTATCCGATTAGGAAGCCAAATTGCTGATGCTCTAAGGACTGATACAGCAGTTGGTTTTGCAGAAAGCGTGTCAGTTGATACACAGAAAAACGATACGACTTCTTTTGTGAGTACTATTATTGAGTTGAGACGCTTTTTGATGGCTTACGCAACTAAAGCTTCTATTCGTCCAGCAGCAGGAGCTGCAATCCGTTCTGGTGATATAATTGCATTCCAGGGTGCAGCTGCTAATGCGCCAGTACCACAGTCACCAATAGATACGGCAAATGTATTAGTTCAAATAACAAACATGAAACAAGACGGAACAGCTGAAGGTATGGTAATTCAGGGAACAGTCGGAAAATTGTCTGAGAGTCAAGGGTACTTAGTCATTGATTCAGTAATCGAAAAACCTATTGGCACTGCAACTTTTCAGAACCCTCGAAGTGAATTAGGTAATGCATTAGGAGAAACGTCGAAGTTAGTTGAACAGATACCCGGATTTTCTCAAGATTCGCAAAGCATGATAAGTATTGCCAATACATCGCTAGACAACTACTCAGGAAGTTTGAGAGCAATAGAGCAGACACTTTCAGGGTTAGAAAATGCCGGTACTACACTCCAAGCAGCCACTAGCGGGTTAGCAAATCTTGATACTAGTAGTATACAAACACAGTTAGGCAGCTCGGCTCAAGCAATGGGAAACCTAGCAAATACATTACAAGTTATTCGCTTGTTGAATCCGGATGTTGGAACATCAGTTAATGATGTGACAATGATGCAGCAAAATCTTTCAAACCTCCAAGAAAGACTAGGCACGCTTGGTAATGTTGCTGCAGATGCTCGACGAGCCAAAACTGCCATAGACAACATTGTAGCTAATGGCAATAGTACAATTACCAATTTGCGAAATTTTGATATAGCAGGTGCACGTCAGACGTTAAATAGTACTAGTGGGCGATTGGGGCAGTTGCAGCAGTTTAATACACCAATGGTAGCAGCACAATTACAATATCTTGGTGCAGCTGTACCAAACTTAAGCGATGAAGAGATTAGTCGGTCTATTAAGATTATGGATCAGTTTATTGCAGGACAAGTAATCCCCAGTCAGCGGCTGCAAATTTTAACTAAAAGTAATATTACAATTGAACTAGTTCAACCTACTATTCATAAAGCAATAGGTCATAGTAATGTATCCTTGTATTTGTCAGAGCTGGGCATAATTGAGCCTGATCCGCGCGCAGAAGTGATGGTGATATTACAGCAGGTTAAATCGGTGCTTGCGGGTATGGTCTCTCTAGTAGCAACAGTTACCTTTCTAACACTCGACCACACAGCAATAATGACTATCATCCGACGACAGCGTTCAGTGACTCGCAGAACGAAAGTTAAGGGATGGAAGAAAATATTTTATAGTATTAAGAGTGCATTTACTGCCCCAGAGTGTGTATATGGGATGGGTATAGGGGCGCTGCTTCTTACTGTTATGTTTGTTATTTCTGGTGGAGGTATACCTTATTTACCGTGGCTTGGTGTACCACTTATGGGGGCCATGATTGGTTTATTAATTGCTAATAATACTGAAAAAATTAATCCTATTTCTACTGACGAGGTCAGTGCAGGGGAAGCTTTAGGATTATCGTTTGACGAAATTATGCGAGAAATTGTTATTCCGAGTTCTCGGCCTGGACTATTACAAAAACTTAATCGCAGAAAAATGAAATTTAAATAAGTTGGGTGTTAAGATGCTTCTAATACGAGAATTATATAAACAGTTTGGCAGTATAAAGGCTATTAATAACATGAATCTGGAAATACGAGAAGGCGAAATTGTTGTACTAATGGGACCATCGGGTTGTGGTAAGTCAACAACTATTCGTACCATAAATCGTCTTATAGAGCCTGATAGCGGGTCTATACTTCTTAATGGCTCAGATATTATTACGATGAGACCAGACGAATTACAAAAAGTTCGCAAAAATATCGGTTTTGTTTTCCAACATTTCAATTTAATCGGAAGATTGACTACCCTGGAAAATGTTATGTTTGGTCTGGTAATGAGTGGGATGGACCGTGAAACTGCTAAAAGTAAGGCATTAGAAGCACTTGGTAAGGTCGGAATGGAGCAACATTTGGATCAAACACCAGCTCAGTTATCAGGTGGACAACAGCAACGTGTAGGTATTGCCAGAGCTTTGGCATATGAACCTGAACTTTTACTTTGGGATGAGCCAACCGCCTCATTAGATCCAATCTTAGTCCGCGAGGTACTAGTCGTTATGGAGGAGTTGGCGCGGTATCGCGCCAGCACAATGATAGTTGTAACCCATGAACTGCCTTTTGCGTTGAGGGTTGCCGATAGAATTGTCCTAATGGATAAAGGTAGTGTAGTAGAAGAAGGAAAACCTACACAGGTTTTTGTTAATCCGACGTCTGATATTGGAAGAAAATATAAGGAGCTTATTGAATATCAGATGAATACGAGTGCCCAAAGTCTTTCAGGTAATGCGTAACAAATGTTAAGTTATAATTATCGCAGGAATAATGAACTGGTTGAAGAACTAAATAAAAAATGCGTTAGTATGTCTTACCTTAGAGGTGTCACACCATTAAAGGCATTTTTAATAGTAAAGGAATAGAGTAGAGAAAACTATGGAGTTCATAGAAGCAAAATCAATTATATCTAACTACACTAATGGTGATGCCTGGTTTGGCAAAAACTATAATATGAATATTTATAAAGGCTGTTGTCATGGATGTATCTACTGTGATAGCCGAAGTGAATGTTATCATGTTGAAAACTTTGACAAAGTAAGGGCCAAGTCAAATGCACTTGCTCTTATTGCGCGCGAACTTAAGTCAAAGCGTAGAACTGGTGTGATTGGAACAGGTGCTATGAGTGATCCATATAATCCTTTTGAAAACAAATATGGTTTAACAAGAGGTGCTTTAGAATTAATTGATACATACAGATATGGTGTTACAATTGCTACGAAAAGTACCTTGATTAAGAGAGATATTGATATTCTTAAATCAATTAAAAGACATTCACCTGTTCTTATTAAAATTACTGTTACTGCAGCGGATGACGTGCTTTGCCAAAAAATCGAGCCCAATGCTGCTGCAACTTCATTGCGGTTTTCTGCAATAAGAGAACTTTCTAACAATGGGATATTTACCGGAATACTACTTATGCCGGTACTTCCGTTTATTACAGATAACGAAAAATCCATAAGTAATATAATTAGTCTTGCGGATGAAAATGGAGCTAAGTTTATATATCCGGCTTTTGGAGTAACATTAAGGCAAAATCAGCGGGATTGGTTTTATCAAAAACTTGATGAGCACTTTCCAAATCTAAAGCAAAGGTACATAAATCGGTTTGGCAATTCATATGAATGCCAATCGCCAAACGCAATAGATTTATGGCGCATATTCAAGAATGAGTGCGATAGGCGAGGCATTCTTTACAATATGGAAGATATAATTAATGGATATAAGCAAGGATATGGCGATAACCAACTTTCTTTATTTTAAAATGTTTAAACGGACTTAGGGAGGATGAGATTTACTATGAAAAATGTTAGCAGCGCATTTGAATGTTTTATGACAGAAGCACCAGAAGAGGCAAAGTCATGGCTGGAAATAGTAAAAAAGCTAGATAAAACTAGCGCCCTTGACTCTAAAACGCAAGAGATAGCGTACATTGCAGTATTATCGGCGGTAGGGCTATTAAGCGGATTACCTTTTCATGTCAAACATGCTAAAGAGCTTGGTGCTACACGAGAAGAAATTAAAAGTGCAGTCTTGCTTTCGCTTCCTGCTGTCGGTAATAAGGTAATTGCTGCATTGCCGGTAGCTTTGGAAGCATATGATAATTGAAGGCAATTGGTACAGAAGGAGCGTAAATTGAAAAGAGAAAACGCAATTTTGACTTATACAAATACCTTGTTCTTTCCCCTCTCGCCGCGTGAAGATGAAGTTAAAATTGAAGATATAGCACATGCTTTATCACAAATGTGCAGGGCAAATGGTCACTTCAAAACTTTTTATAGTGTTGCGCAGCATTCAATTAATTGTGCAAATGAAGCAAAAACAAGAGGATTATCAAATAGGCTGCAACTTGCTTGTCTTTTACATGATGCAAGTGAGGCTTATATTTCGGATGTTACAAGGCCAGTAAAATGCTATCTTGAGGAATACAGAAAAATTGAGCACAAATTACAGCAGGTTATATTTTCGCGATTTGGAATTGGCGATCTCACGCATGAAGAGATTTCTATAGTAGATGAAATTGATAACGTACTGTTATATTTCGAATTTGAACATCTACATCACCAAGGTATCCATGAGAATCCTCCCAGAATTTATTCAGAACCATATATATACGAAGAGAATATGGTAAGTGTTGAACAGAAGTTTATCGAAATAAGCAAATGTCTAATAAATAGTCTGGATACTTAAAACATCTGGAATGAATAATTTATTAACTAAAGGAATATAGTGATGAAAAGAACTTCCTCTGTAGATTACTTTGAATGACACGGAGGGATTGTGATGATGATCACTAGTTGGATTAAGATTAATTATCAAAAAGGGTACACCTTAACACTCAAAGCGTTAAGGAGAATGGTTGGCTGGGCTATTATACTGTATTTTATAGCTGCAGTAACATTAGCATTGTGGTATTTTATGGGAAATGCATTTTACCATCACTATTACTTTTTCTCAAAGATTAGCTTTGAACATACTGTCGGACTTTTAAAACGCTTAGTTTGTTGGCAATAAACTTGAGCAGAGCGGTAATGCTCTGTTTTTTATTTTCTTTGATTTATTATAATTAAAGAAAATAAAATAGTGAATTTAATAGTAGTAAAAAAATAAATAGCAACTCGATATTGGTACTGATATAATTACGATATTATAGTACATAATAAAAAACGTAAAATATTCATACGAAAAATGGAGGTTGTATATGCCGGAAGATAAAAATACTGAAATAGTCTGGATTGTAAGCTTTGAAGTTGACGAAGATGGCAGTTTACAAAGTTATCTTATTGAAGAACAAGATTTATCAAGTTACCGCACAGATATAGCAAACAGCTTACGAGAATTAATCGGCAAAGGTCTGTTTTATTCCCATAGTGAAGCCGAAAAATGGGCTGAAGCTCAGACAAATAGTTCTTGTGGCTGCAAAGGTAAAAAGGGTGGCGGCTGTTGCCGTAAGTGATTTTGTTCCAAGAAATTGTCGATATTAGAAATGTGTTGACACAATTAATTGGACATGTTAACATAAGTAAGTCGCCGATGAGCGGTGGCACAAAATACCAAAAACAATATGTTGACATGATAAATTAGTTATGTTAATATAGATAAGCTGTCAGATGGCAGCAACGCAGTGCAAACTGCAAAGTGTTCCCTGAAAACTAAACAATGTAAGAAGAATTAATGCCAGATGTGCGGTGCTCATTGAGCACAAAACGTTAATCGTGCAAACGAATTAACAAAAAGCAATTTCGAATTATAAAGAGCCATCAAGGTTCTTCA
>NZ_JBAIYU010000021.1:0-140949 GCF_036763085.1 Dendrosporobacter sp. 1207_IL3150 | reverse complement strand
ACCTAAATATCTGGTGTCGATAGCTAAGGGGTTCCACCTGTTCCCATACCGAACACAGTAGTTAAGCCCTTATACGCTGAAAGTACTTGGCTGGAAACGGCCTGGGAGGATAAGTAGATGCCGGTTTTATTCCTCGATAGCTCAGCTGGTAGAGCAATCGGCTGTTAACCGATCGGTCGTAGGTTCGAGTCCTACTCGAGGAGCCATTTTTACTGGGGCGTCGCCAAGTTGGTAAGGCACGGGACTTTGACTCCCGCATGCGTTGGTTCGAGTCCAGCCGCCCCAGCCATAATGATCCACTAGCTCAGTCGGTAGAGCACCTGACTTTTAATCAGGGTGTCGATGGTTCGAGTCCATCGTGGATCACCATTTATGTGGCCCGTTGGTCAAGCGGTTAAGACACCGCCCTTTCACGGCGGTATCAAGGGTTCGATTCCCTTACGGGTCACCAACTTAATATGGGTGATTAGCTCAGCTGGGAGAGCGCCTGCCTTACAAGCAGGATGTCGGCAGTTCGATCCTGTCATCGCCCACCAAATACGGCCCGGTAGTTTAGTTGGTTAGAATGCCGCCCTGTCACGGCGGAGGTCGTGGGTTCGAGTCCCATCCGGGTCGCCATTTTATTATCAAAATAGATGCATAAACTAAGAAATATCTATGCCTCGGTAGCTCAGTCGGTAGAGCAGAGGACTGAAAATCCTCGTGTCGGCAGTTCGATTCTGCCCTGAGGCACCATTTGCTGGCGTAGCTCAACTGGTAGAGCAGCTGACTTGTAATCAGCAGGTTGGGGGTTCAAGTCCTCTCGCCAGCTCCACGCTTTATAATTCAAGACCAATTTACTCAAAAGGTAAATTGGTCTTTTTGCTTTATGCATGTTATTGATAGCCTAATACTATAAATTGCTGATTTACGAATACTTTACAATAAAATAACATTATTAGGCTACATTTTTAAAAAATGTAATATACAGATTCAATAAAATGATTTAAAATATAGGTGTATAGTACCAACTGCAATTTGTAATCTCATTTTTTATTGATGGGAGGCACAATATGGCAATTAAGACAGTAGAAATGGATCGAAAAGATAGTGTAAGCTATCGTCAACTCATGAAAGAAAGGGGCTTCATTTCATCTAGTTATTTTTCCGTTTGTGGGTTTGATGTGAGCAAATTGAAAAAGCTCGCTCAGCAGGGAAAGATGGATGCAATTCGTTGTGCAATCGGTAATTCAGTAAGGTGGTACTATAGTGAAAAACAAGCAGAATTAGCACATCTTCGAGGTGAGGTTTAAAAATAAAAGTAAGTTCGATGACCGAATTAGGTCAATTGAACTTACTTTTTTTTGTTATTAGCTCTCTTTCAAGTTCGTCAATTTTGGTCTTAAGTACATTGATTTGCTGTTGTAAGTCCACATTATCTGTATTTACATCAACATTTTTGTCTTTATCGGGAACTGTAGTATTATCCTGATTTGAGCCGATAACAGTGAGAGCTGTACCTAGTGTGGAAAGAAAATTGCCGATGATGTTAATCTCATTGGTAGTTCGCCCTTTGGCAATAGCAATGGCTAAAAGTGCAGCAAGTAATACAAGACTGTTTAAATCTACTTCATTTTTGGAAGAGTCCACAATACTCACCTCACCATATTATAATGCAAATGGCGATTAGTACATGATTAGATTTTAAGTACCATAGTTCCTAAAATATGATCCATTTTAACCGGTCCGATAAAACGACTATCGCTGCTATTGTTTCGGTTGTCGCCTAGAACGAATACATGATCTGTTGGAACAACTATTTTAGCGTTAGAGGCATATGTCATTACTTCCTTGATATATGGCTCGTCTAAAGGTATAGAATTACGATAAACTTTGTTGTTTTTAAATTCTAGAATATCACCAGGTTTTCCAATGACGCGTTTAACCCATACTTCATGTCCTGGAGATTTTGTTACTCCAAGAGCATTTAAGTAAGTTGATACGGGGCCAGCTAAATCGTCTTTCCAAGTGCGATCGCGATTTACACGACTATCTATAATAACAATATCACCATAATTTGGTTCAGTTTTGAAGGTGTGTGTAAGTTTAGAAATAATAATATAATTGCTGTCTTGTAAAGTTGGCTGCATCGAATTACCTACTACCTGTGTTGGCTGAAAAACAAATATATTTATAATTAGGGCTAGACTGAAAGCAGTTGTTAAACTAATCGCCCAATCGTATATCTCATCTAAAAGCTTCATGTAAAAACCTCCTAAGGTTAATGTCAGTGCTAACTAAACTATTGTATCAAATTTATAGCCTGAGGAGAATAGTAATTAGCCTTGAAATTTTTGGTCTTTGTCTGGTAAAATCAAAGGAATGAAGAGAGTAAATACAGGAGAAAGTTGCATAATAAGATTATTAAATGTTATGAGGTAAATTCAGGAGGTTCTTGTGCGCGGTCCATCGATGATATCATTATTAATAGCATTTTTACTTCTAGTTGCAATTAGCTGGTTAGTATACCGACTTCTTAAAAAGGCTTTTCCAATGTTTGCAGAACCTTTTTATACACGCTTATATTGGGCATTTAGTATGCTAACGATTGCCTGCATAGGTTCAATTAGAATGTTACAGCCAGGTGCAATATCACCAGTGCTAATAAAACTGGCGTTTGTATGGTTAATGGGACAGATCATAATTCTTTTTTTCTCACCAGTTTTTTATATTATTTCACGCTGGTTAGCTGCAAGGCGAGACACGATGAGTTCAGTGCCGCAAGCAAGTCGCCGTGCTTTTTTAAAAACTGTAGCGGGCACATTGCCGATGACAGCATTAGGACTGAGTTCATACGGCGTCTTTTCAGGCGGATCGAGCTTTGTTTTACAGCGGCATGAGTTGTTTTTAGCAACTTTGCCAGCTCACTTAGATAATTTAAAAATTATACAGCTAAGCGATACTCATATTGGCGCGTTTTTCTCAGTTGACAATTTAGAGGAAGTACTAAGTGTCGTAAAAAGGGAAAACCCTGATTTGTTAGTAATAACCGGTGATTTAATTGATGATCTTACCTTATTACAACCGACCATGGATAAGCTCAATGAAATAACATCAGAACTAAAGTTTGGCGTTTATTTCAGCTGGGGTAATCACGAGTATTTTCGCGACATAAGCAAGGTAAGGAAGGCTCTTACAAATACCTCGATCAACGTTCTTACTAATAGCAGTAAGTTATTAGACGATAAAGGTCAGTCATTTTACCTTCTTGGTGTCGATTATCCTTGGGCAGATAGCGGATACGAGCAAGTGGCAAAACGCGAGGATATGTTTAATAAAGCAATGCAGGGTGTTCCTGAAAATGCATTTAAAATACTATTAAGCCATCACCCTGACTTTATTCATAACGCATTTGATGCGGGAATTCCCTTGACGTTGACAGGTCACACTCACGGCGGGCAGGTAGCCTTAATGGGGAAATCTCTGCTACCAGTAAAATATAAATATATGCGAGGGTTATATCAAAAAGACAATTCCTATGGATATGTAAGTACTGGCACTGGAAGCTGGTTTCCATTTAGAGTAGGCTGTCCAGCCGAAGTTACTATCTTTACATTAAGGAGAAAAAGTATTGAGGTATAATTCCTAAGAAGGGCCACCAGAAAACTTGGTTTTTGGTGGCTCTAATAGCCAATGTGATATTAATCAGGTATAATTTAATATATTACTTTATAGATTTTAGATAAAAAAATAGACTCCAAGGGAGTCCAATGTGTGTGTGCAATTTAAGTAAAAATGGGGGAAATGTGCTTAAAGCTGGTTAACGTGGATAACAGGGCCTTGGTATACAGATAAAATAAGGCGAACAATATACAGGTCGATAATATGGATAATATCCATACGAGTAACCATACCGGGGATAACAACTTCGTGGTCGACAAGCTGCGAATGCGGCAACAGCAGTAAGCGCAGCTATAGCAGGCAGGCAGCGGTCGTTATAGTTATTGCGATAACTTCTTTCATCCCAGTCCTCGATTTCGGGGAATTCATAACGGTACAAATATTTCACCTCCTAGCATCTTCCTATGTATACTATGAGAAATAACAAGTATTTGTTACATAATACTAAAATAATTATATTATTGAGTCATATTTAAAATTTTGGAGGACAATAATGTATTTTGATACTGCTGAAGGACCAGTGTTTCGTCCACCGAGTGAAGCTCAGAGTTTTATTTTACGCGTCACAATTGGGTGTTCACATAATCGGTGTACTTACTGCAATATGTATCGCAGTGTAAATTTTCGGATAAGAACTATGGATGAAATCCTGGACCAGATTAACCAGGCTAGAAGATATCAAAACCATATTAGAAGGGTATTTTTAGCTGATGGCAATGCCCTAGTTTTAGCAAATGAGAAACTTCTTGAAATATTAAAGATACTTAAAGATAGTTTTCCTCGTTTGCAGCGAGTTTCATGTTATGCAGGTCCACAGGATATTTTACGGAAGAGTACTGCAGAATTGCAGCAGCTAAATGAGGCCGGATTAAAATTAGTATATTATGGGATGGAATCTGGCGATGACGAGGTTCTCGAACATGTCTGCAAAGGAGTTAACGCGGCGCAATCAATTGAAGCAGGACAGAAAATAATCGGTGCAGGTATAAAGCTGTCGATGATGGTAATTCTAGGACTTGCAGGTAAAAGCGGGTCAAATCGCCATGCAAAAAAAACTGCTGAAGCAATAAGTGCCATAGGACCCAATATGCTCAGCGCTCTCACTTTAATGATGTATAGGGGAAGTGAATTGCGTGATGAGTATGAGCGTGGTGAATTTGAGCTGCTGTCACCTCCCGAAATTATGAGCGAGTTGTATAATATTATAAGTAACATTGAGCTGCCGTCAGACAGTCATTGTATTTTTCGCAGCAATCATATATCTAACTATACTATGCTTGCTGGCACATTACCTCAAGACAGAGAAAAACTGCTTAGCAATATTAAAAGTGCAGAAGCAGAACTTATTAACTTAAAAGAGTGGGACCCATATAATAACGTGGAGAGGTAAAATCGCTCGATGGTATTATTAGAGTTTAAGACTATAAAAATAATAAAGGTGAAATTATGTTACATCGATTTTCCAGAACAGAATTATTAATCGGAACAGAAGGTTTACAAAAGCTAGAAAATAGCAAGGTAGCTATTTTTGGTATCGGCGGTGTTGGCACATTCGTAGTTGAAGGATTAGTACGATCAGGTATAGGCAAATTCGTCTTAGTTGATGATGACTGTATATGCTTGACTAATATAAATAGGCAACTGCATGCTACTTCTAAAACTATTGGCAAGCCTAAGGTTGAAGTTATGAAAGAACGAATATTGGATATAAATCCAAAAGCAGAAGTTACTACTCTGCAAAAGTTTTATATGCCAGATACAGCAGAAGAATTGCTTTCAGATGATTATAACTATATAGTTGACGCAATTGATACCGTAACAGGTAAGTTAGATTTAGTTACCAAAGCTAAGGCTATGAATATTCCAATTATAAGCAGTATGGGTGCTGGTAATAAGCTTGACCCGACAAGGTTTGAAGTTACAGATATTTATAAAACGTCAGTTTGCCCTTTAGCAAAGGTAATGCGAAAAGAACTACGTAAACGGGGAATTGATTCTTTAAAGGTAGTTTATTCTCGGGAGGAACCCATCAAGCCATTAGAAAGTGAAGGAACAAGTTGTGCTACAGATTGTGTCTGTCCCTCAGGCAGCACCAGAAAGTGTACTGTAAAAAACCAGATTCCTGGCAGCATTGCCTTTGTTCCTTCAGTAGTTGGTTTGATTATTGCCGGTGAGGTAGTGAAAGACTTAATAGCTAAAAAATAATAAAAAGACTCTCAGCTTTTCCTAAGATTAGCTCGAGAGTTTTTTTTGCTTCTAAGATAAATTTTGATAGTGAATCTCACAGTTACTTCTTACAACATAAGATATATAAAACAGGTGAGAGGAGAAAGCAGTATGAATATATATAAGCCAATTTGCGCGCCCCCTCTGCCGAATGTTTTAGGAGGGCAGCAAGGTATATTTCGCAGCAGCTACGGCGATATAGTTTACAATCTTTCCGGTAATGGTGAGCCCCTGCTGCTTATTCATGGGATTAATACTGGTGCTTCATTCTTTGAGTGGCGTAATAACATTTCTGCTTTAGATAGATGCTACAGTGTCTATGCAGTCGATTTGCCGGGATTTGGCATGTCTGAAAAGAGAGAAATAGTATATACAGCAGAAGTATACAAAACTGTTATCAGAGAATTCCTTATGGCTGTTGTAAGAAAGCCTGTGCATATATTATCCAGTAGCTTATCATCAGCTTATTGCATTGGTATTGCTTCAGAATTTCCTGAGCTTGTAAAATCGCTAATATTAGTTACGCCATCAGGTATTGGAATAAATAATGAGGAGCCAAACAATAGTAATTATGCAATGTTTAAGTTGTTTGCAAATCCTGTACAGGGAGATGCTCTATACAATGCTTTTGCCTCTCGTACTTCTATTAAATATTTTTTGACAGAATATATATATGCCAACCCTGCAAATGTCACAGAAGGTACTGTAGAGTACCTGTATAACGCTGCAAATCAATGTCCTAATGCTAAATATGCTCCAGCTTCATTTATTACTGGGATGAGCAATTATAACATCGAGCAGCAGTTCAGTGAAATATATCAGCCAATCTTGTTAATATGGGGAAGAAAGGCGAAAATAGGCAGCATTCAGTATATAGATAAATTTATAGAAATTAATCCACGAGCCAAGTATTACGTTTTCGAGAATAGCGCCGTAAACCCACAGGCGGAAGAGTATGCAAAATTTAATAGATTAATAATGACATTCCTAGATGATGTTAGTAAATGATAAAAAGATAACGCTGCCTGTAGTTAGGCGGCGTTATCTTTTTTATCCTAGACCTTATTGCATCGGAGCGTTTTGAAACTGATCTTGGTAGTTAGTTTGGGCTGTTTCATTAGCCCATTGAGTTTTTCGAGCTTGTCCTGCGTAACGGATTCCAATAAAATCAGCCAAATCTTTATCAACTGTTACTAAATCTTCTAAAGTAAGCTCTTTTAAAGATTGTTTTGCTAAAGCTTGAGCGGCTAATTTCATTTCGGCTGTACACGAATTTAGAAAGTTAGCTAGACTATTCGCCGCTTTATCAATATCAAGCTTATCAGTCATTCTACCGTTGTAAAGTGCTAGTTGTGAAGGGGGAGCCTGCGGCAATACTTTAAGTGCTTGAGCTTGCATTGCTGCCATCAATGCAATTGTTCCTATATATATTGCGTCAGCTCCTAGAGCAAGTGCTTTCAGGAAATGACCCGGTGTTGACATGCCTCCTGTGACAATGATGCTGAATCTGTCACGAAGATTATTTTCTTTTAGCCAGTTAATAGCTCTCACTAGTGTATAAAGGGTTGGCAGGCCAAGATCATCTTGGAGGGTCGGTGGTGAGGAGGAAGTTCCACCTTCGGCTCCATCTAGAACAATATAATCAGCCTGAGTTTGGGCGATAATTGCTAACTCATATTCTAGAAAGTCAGTTCCGGCTATTTTAACTCCTACTGGAACATCGTACTGTTCCTTCATTGAGTTTACCATTTTTATATAGTCTTGCGGTGACTTTTTACCAGGCATTCTAGAATAAATTGTTGCCCCTTGGTCACCTTCAAGTTTCCAGGTATCTCGAAGATGATTATCCTTACGATATGTAACAGGTTCTTCAACTGCGCCCCCCCAGGCGCCTTGGCCTAATTGTATCTCTATAGCGTCAAGCTGACTTAACTGTTCTTTGCCGCTGAGCCAGCCACCGCGATGATATTGACCTACTAAGAATTTAGCGGCAGATCTTTCCTCGTGCGTGACAGCCGATTCGCCTGTATTGGTAGAAGTACCAGCTAGGGCAGAACCTTTAGCTAAGGCAATTTTCATTGCGAGACTAAGTGATCCGCCATAAGACATCCCCGTTATCATAATTGGAATATCGAGGACAAGCGGCTTTTTTGCATTAGGACCAATTATAGTTTTAGTACTTATTTGCTGAATGCTCTCTGTTGGCAATTCGAATAATTGACGCGGGTTAAGAAGCAGCTTTTTCCAGGGCGACAACACATTAGGACTGCCAAGCGGACGTGAAAGCTCCATGCCTGTCTCAGCTCTAATTGAAGCTTCAATAGCTGCTCTAGGAGTAAGTTTCTCAGCTGCAGTTACTAGCAAAAAAGGATTGTCAGAATAATCCTCAGTCATCATTTTAGCCATAGCTTCATCCATCATGGGATCCATCATTTTCATAGCCATCCAACTTAGTAACATATTTTTTTCCTCCGAAAATCCTATTTTTGTGGTTAGTGTTTCCCTTGGCTTATAGAATATTACAGAAAAACGACCTTTTGCTGTAAATGATGCCATATTTTTGACAAGAGACAAACTATAGTCAGCATATGATTAATTGCTATACAAGGATTGTAGGTGAATATTCAAAGAAGGTCGTGGTGCTAAAATGACTTATGCAAAACTGCTTTCAGTAGGATTGGCGGTACCAGAAAACAGATTAGAGCAGACTCAAATCAAAGAATATATTAGTGCATTATTTTGCGACGAAGTTAAAAATTTAGATAGACTTATGCCAATTTTTGATAATTCAGCTATTAAAACCAGAAATCTAGTAAAGCCGCTTGAATGGTATTCAGAAGCGCACTCATTTGCCGAGACAAGTAGTTTATATGAATCGGCAGCGTTAAAGCTAGCTGAAGAGGCAGCGCGACAAGCCTTAGATCGAGCTAATGTTATGCCAAGTGAGGTCGGGGCGATTATTTTCGTTTCCTCAACAGGTATTAGCACACCGACAATAGACGCTAAGTTGATTTCCAGTTTGAAACTTTCTAGTCATACTGTTCGAATTCCTATTTGGGGATTAGGATGTGCTGGAGGTGCAGCGGGATTAGCTAGAGCGGCAGAGTTAGCTAAAACTTATTCGGGAAAAGCCGTTTTACTAGTTACTGTTGAACTGTGCAGCCTTACTTTCCAAAGAAGTGATCTCTCTAAGTCGAATCTTGTCGGCACAGGCCTATTTGCAGATGGTGCAGCAGCAGCAATACTGTCTACAGAAGGGGAAGGTCCTGCTATACTAGGCAGTTTAAGTACACTGATTAGTAATTCGGAAGATGTTATGGGGTGGGATATTGTTGACACTGGCTTAAAGGTTAGATTTTCTAGGGATATACCGGCGATAGTACGACAATATTTGCCCGAGTTAATGGAATATGCCAAACTAGAATGGGGTATTGAGTTGAATGATGTTGAGCATTATATTGTCCATCCAGGGGGGCCAAAGGTTATTGAAGCGTATATTGAAAGCTTAAAAATTGATAAGAAGCAAGTAGCGGAAGCTTACAGTGTGCTATCGCAATACGGAAATATGTCTAGTTCTTCAGTATTATTCGTATTAGAACAATATTTACGTTCACGTACACCCGTTAATAAATATGGCGTAATGCTGGCTTTGGGGCCAGGCTTCAGCGCAGAGCAGGTGTTATTTAGATGGTAGACGGGTGGGTATATTTTTTATCAGCAGTAATTGCTGTACAGCGAGTAAGTGAGCTTATTTTAGCAAATAGAAATAAGAGGCTAATTAAGTCAATTGGTGGCAGGGAGTACAGCCCCGAACATTACCCTCTATTTTTTCTTCTACATATCTCATGGTTTCTTGGATGGATTTATGAGGGTAATGTCAAAAATGAGCTAAGCAGCATCTGGTATATTTGGCTTTGTCTACTTTTCTTCGCACAAATACTACGCTATTGGTGCATGGCAAGTTTAGGACGTTATTGGAATACGAGGATTTTAATTGTGCCAGGATCACAACGAGTAAAAATGGGGCCTTATCGATTTATACCGCACCCTAACTACTTAGCAGTTGCGATTGAACTGGTCAGTGTACCCTTAATATTTAATGCATATTATACTGCTTCAGTGATATCGCTGTTAAACGCAATTTTGCTAATCGGTATTCGCATACCGGCCGAAGAAAAAGCCCTAGAGCAGCTTAAGTAAGCTAGATAATTTAAATTTATAATTTATCGTGAAAAAAGCATCAATTGTGATACAAGAAGTATCACAATTGATGCTTTTCACATACTAACGTTGAAGATAAATTTGAAGCGATAGGTTTTTCTTAATTAGTACCTGCGGTTAATGCAAGCCTTAGACCTAGAGCAAATAGTGCCAACGACAAGAGTACAATAATTGACTTAGATTTGGTCTTAAGAGACAACGCCGCACCGAACTGGGCTCCTGCAATTGCACCAAGACCAATTGTTATAGCTGGCATCAATAAAACATTACCAATGATTAAATGTGAGGCAACACCGGATAAAGAGGAAACCGCAAGGACGAATTGTGAAGTAGCGGTAGCAATATGAGTAGGGAAGCCTAATGCATATATCATGATAGGAACATGAATTATTCCACCACCGATTCCAAGTATGCTGGATAAAAAACCTACACCTGCACTTACGGTGATTCCTAAAGTACGATTGTATGTAAAGGTTTCTTTATCAAATTCAGGACTTGTTCCCTTTGGAGAAGAGCGAAAAAACATAAGCGCGGAAATACACATTAAGAAAATGCCAAAAGTAAGTCTAAAACTTGAACCAGTAAAATATTCTGCCAGATAACTGCCTAAAAATGCTCCCGGAATTGTAGCAATAGCGAATTTAATGCCAGCATCATAAAAAATTTTCTTCTGTTTTATGTAAGCATAAGTTCCTGATATAGCATTCATCAGTACAATTGTGAGTGATGTACCAACCGCATGCTGAGGAGTATAATTCATAATAAGTACAAATATAGGGATTAATATAATGCCTCCGCCAATCCCAACAAGCGTACCAAATGTACCTACTCCGAAGCCAAGAATGAATAATGCTAAAATTGTCGTAATTATAATGATACCCCCTTTTTGTAGGTGCTGTGACACCATTTCAATGATACTGCTAAATAAGCAAAAAGAAAAGGGGATTTTTCTTTTAAGGTTTGTTCTTTTAACAGAAGATATAACTTTCTTAAAGAGAAGAAGAAGAAGAAGAAGAACATCGGCTTCCGCAGTCGCCGTGTTTTCTTTATGCACCTAAGTACCATATTTTAAGGATAATTTTAATAAGGGGTATTTAAATATGGATATACGAGAGCGTTGGGACAAGTTACTGCTGCGGTTGAACTCTAATCCAATAATGTGGGAAAAGGTGTATAGATTAATTTTACTACAATATACAGATGCAAAAAGAACTTATCATAATATAGAGCATTTAAATTGTTGTTTTAGGCACTTTGATAAAGTAAAAACACTGCTTACAAATCCTGATGCTGTTGAGTTTGCACTTTGGTTTCATGATTTCGTTTACGTACCTTCTTCTGTTAGTAATGAAGTACTAAGTGCAAATATTGCCCGGAAATATTGCCGAGATTTTTTGGGACAAGAAAACTTTGGCGAGGAGGTTTTTCAGCTAATTATAGCTACAAAACATTTAGAAACTACAAATCTGCAGGATGATTGTGAATTTATTGCTGATATAGATTTAGCTATCCTTGGTGCTGATCTAGAGAATTTCGTTAAGTATGAAAACAATATAAGGAAGGAGTATAGTTTTTTAGGTGAAAAGCAATACCGCTCAGAAAGGTTGAAGGTTTTATCATCTTTTATAATGCACGACTATATTTATCTAACACCTTATTTTAGAAAAAGTTTAGAAGATAAGGCTAGAAGAAATATCAGTTGTTTAATAAAATGCCTCAATAAGTGAAAGTAGCTATACTGGGGATAAATACCGTTATATACATAAGTGATGCGGGTAGACTAATTATAAGTGTTTTCAAAAACCCTTTCTAAAGGAGGAACTAATATGCTCTGGACTTTAATTATCGGGTTAATTGCCGGTTGGCTGGCGGGTATGATTTCTCGTGGCAGCAGCTTTGGTTTGTTTGGAAATATTATAGTGGGAATTGTTGGTGCTTATGTTGGCGGATTCTTATTTAATCTTATTGGGCTAAATGCTTATGGAACAATCGGTGGAATAATTGTAAGTACAATTGGAGCAGTCGCTTTTCTCTGGGTGGTAAATATGTTTACAGGCTCTAAACGAAGAAGGCTAAACTAAAGATAATAAAATAATCGGAGGAAGCCATTTCAGGCTTCCTCCGATTATTTCAGTTAATAGGCAACAAAACTGAATAAGAAAGCTACTTATGTTTTCTCTTGTATATAGCTGCAGTTGTAGGTTTCCAGTTGGCCTGAAACAATGCACTTGCTTTGGCAAGATCATCAGCTAATTTAAAGATATGACTAAAAAGAGGGTAATTGTCCAAAATTATTCCTCCTATCGTTAGTTAACTTATGATTACAGTATATAGTTATTAATTTATTATTATGTTAGAGAAAAATTAAGATAGTGTTAAATAATCAATATAGAGTTTAAATGATTTGGTTTCTGGCGAAAATTAACAGAGGGTTTTAATAATAATAGTCATAATTGTAAATACATTAATTAATTTATTACATGGATGTGGCAAAATGAATGTACTCATGGGAAATTTATATAAATGGTTTCATGGATATGTAAGTTCTTATTACTCAGAGGATAGGGATATTCAGGAGAACATAGTATTAAAAGAAACTCATACCATTAAAGTAGCACAAAATAGTATAAGGCTAGCAAGCGAATTGGGGCTTTCTCAAGGTGATCAACAATTGGCTGAAATAATAGGATTGTTGCACGACATAGGACGATTTAAACAATATTATATCTACCGTACCTTTAGGGATAGCAAATCTGAGAATCATGCGCTGCTGGGGCTAAGCGAAATTAAAAATTTAGATTTAATTCAGCTTTTAGTACCGGAGGATAGGGAATGTTTAACTTTTTCGATCGGCAATCATAATGCTATTTCCATTCCTGCTAATGCTTCACCGAGACAACAGCTTTTTGCAAGGATTGTTCGTGATGCCGACAAACTTGATATTTTTCGAGTGTTGGCACCAACACTAATTTATTCAGATGGCCAGGGTTATAGTGAAATATTTGCCAAAAGCTTGCTAACAGGTGAGCAATGTGATTACTCTTGTATGAAAACAGCAGATGATCGGAAATTGATTCGCTTATCCTGGATTTATGATATAAATTATTCGTGGACTATGAAGCAAATCATAAAAGAAGGCTACGTAGATGAAATTTTGAAAACTTTACCTGATAATGAGAAGCTTAGGTATGCTGCTTCAAGGTTAAAAGAATTTATGAAAGTAAAAGCATTTAAAAAGAGCTATTAATGTCAGGGCGAATTTTACTTTTAATATAAGAAATTTTTGTGTTAAGATGAGCTATAATTTGCCATAATAGGCATAAGTTGTTTAATTTAGCAGGAAAGATAAGCATCAATGACGAATAATGCCATTTTATCCGATAATGACAATTTTGTTAGAGCGTTTTAAATATATAAGAAGGAGCCTGGAACTATGTCGACAAATCCTACTATAGCTTCGAATTTTATTCAAAATATTATTGAGGAAGATTTTCGTAATCAAAAATACGGAAATAAAGTACATACGAGGTTTCCGCCAGAGCCAAATGGGTATCTGCATATTGGCCATGCTAAATCGATATGTCTGAATTTCGGCTTAGCACGACAATACAGCGGCATTTGTAATCTTCGTTTCGATGATACAAATCCAGTAAAAGAAGACGTAGAGTATGTAGAGTCAATACAGGAAGATGTTAAATGGCTGGGTTTTGATTGGGAAGACAGGATGTATTATGCTTCCGACTATTTTGGTAAGCTTTATGAGCTAGCCTTAGAACTTATAAAAAATGGACATGCCTATGTATGTGACTTAACTGCTCAAGAGATGAGAGAATATCGCGGAACTCTTACAGAGCCAGGTAAGGAAAGCCCCTACCGCTCTAGATCAGTCGAAGAAAATTTAGATTTATTTAAACGGATGAGAGCAGGCGAGTTCCCCGATGGTGCGCGAGTATTGAGAGCGAAGATTGATATGTCTTCACCGAATCTTAATATGCGTGACCCAGTATTGTATAGAATATCTCATGCAGAGCATCATCGAACAGGTGATGAATGGTGTATTTATCCAATGTATGATTATGCTCATCCAATTTCTGATGCTCTTGAGAATATTACCCATTCTATATGCACTCTGGAGTTTGAAGATCATCGACCGCTATACGATTGGGTACTGGAAGCGTGCAAGTTTGAAGTTCCGCGTCCACAGCAAATCGAATTTGCAAGACTTAATTTGAATAATACGGTAATGAGTAAACGTAAGCTGCGTCTATTAGTTGAGGGCGGACATGTAAGAGGCTGGGATGATCCGAGAATGCCTACTATTTCTGGATTGCGTCGTCGCGGATACACTCCTGAGGCAATAAGGGATTTTTGTGATCGAATCGGTATAGCAAAAAGCAATAGCACTGTGGACATTGCAATGCTGGAGCACTGTATAAGAGAAGATCTAAATGCCAGAGCGAATAGGGCTATGGTAGTAATAAAACCATTAAAAATTGTTATTGAAAACTACCCGGAAAATCAGACAGAAGATCTAATTGCCGAAAATAATCCAGAAAAACCTGAAATGGGAAATAGAACGATACCTTTTTCGCGTGAAATATATATTGAGCAAGATGATTTTATGGAGAATCCTCCAAAAAAATTCTTCCGACTAGCACCTGGACAGGAAGTTCGCCTAAAACATGCTTATATTATAAAATGTGAAGATATAATAAAGGATGAGAGTGGCAACTTTATTGAGCTGCGCTGCAGTTATGATCCTGAGACCAAAAGCGGTGGTGCTAACAGTGGAAGGAAGGTTAAAGGGACACTTCATTGGGTTTCTGCTAAGCATGCAATATCTGCCGAAGTAAGACTTTATGACTATCTGCTGCTAGAGGATAACGAGCAGGAGAGTGATGACTTCATCGATGCCTTAAATAAAAATTCACTGGAGACTATAGATAATGCCATGGCTGAACCGAGCCTTGTAGACGCTAAACTTGGAAATCGTTATCAATTTTTGAGACAAGGATACTTTTGTGTTGATAACGATACTGAACCAGGCAAACCGGTATTTAACCGTGTAGTAGGTCTGCGTGATTCTTGGGCTAAAACTCAAAAAGGCTAATGGTCATTCATGTTATGAGGACAACTGCAACTGTTTGTAAGTGTCCTCATAATGTTATTCATTTTATTTTAATGACGAGCAGGTGATATTTTATGGCAAAAATACCGAAAAACTTAAGTGATAGTGCGATGATGGTAGGATTTAAGGAAAAAACAACCTTTGAAAACGATATATTCAATGAAAGTGAAAAAGAAATTAAGCCAAACAAAAAAGAGCAAAAAGAAAACCTTGCTACAGCTTTTTTGACTCCTGAGCTTCAGGAAAAAGTAGGCAAGGCGCTTCTAGATATTAAGCTTGACCTCTATAAACAGGGTATAGTTGATTACAATATAAAAGTGTCTCGGCAAGGAAGTCAAGTAACTTTAACAGCAGTACCTGCTAAGTCAAAAGATAAATAAAGTAGCCGTCGATAAAGGCTCATTTGCGTCGCTCAACCTCAAACCCATTGCTTGCGTACGACCGCAGTACGCAAGCAATGGGTTTTGCGGTGCGCCTAGCAAATGAACCTTTCTCAACAGCCTAAGTAATAGGTCTTAGAGACGAAATGTTATTTTTTGCTTTGAGTTCGTGCTAAAAACTTTTCCAGTTCGATGATATAACGTTGGTGAGTTCCCTCACCAATTTTTTCTTTTTCATCGTATGCCTCGATACGAAAGGTTAATTTTTTGCCGTCTATTTCTGTTAGTTCGGCTAGAGCTCGAACTTCTATTCCGATAGGTGTTGCAGCAATATGGTTTACGCTTATACTTGTTCCGACAGTAGCCATACCCTCTGGTAGATGAGGATCTACAGCTGCTAGGCTAGTTCCTTCCATCAGTCCAATCATAGCTGGTGTTGCATATACAGCAACGCCTCCGCTTCCGTAGCTAATTGCAGTATTCCTTTCGGTCACTTTTTCGTTTTTTTCAGCTTTCATACCAAGTACTAAATTATAGTCCACCTTATCACCCCATCAATATTTTAGATCGTATATAACTGGTTAAGTATCTACTTTATTTTACCCAATGATATTAAACATATCTATAGCTAACAAATAATAGGTAATTTGGTGAATAGCCTACCAAAAACCAGGAAAAACTAGCTACCGGAGGTGGATTTACATGTCAGTAAACTTATCACAGAAGGAAAGAATGCTACTTAATGATCAAAAAAACCATGAGCAGGTTTGTATTCAGAAATACCAATCATATGCAAGCCAAGCTCAAAGTTCAGAATTGAAGCAGCTATTTAACTCTTTTGCTCAGTCGGAACAAAGTCATCTTAACACCATAAATCAAATTTTGAGCGGACAAGTTCCTAATATCCAACAAGGTCAGCAGGGTCAGCAACAAGGGCAGCAAGGACAACAAGGACAGCAAAGTCAAAAGGGACAGCAACAAGGAAATATGCAGTCTTCAGCTGCAAATGCTTCCAATAACACTACTTCCCAAACTGCCTTTAGCCAAAGTGATGCTGCACTGTGCAGTGATATGCTGATGACTGAAAAGTACGTCTCTGGGGCCTACGATACAGCGATATTTGAATTCGCTGATCCTCAAATCAGACAAGTACTTAATCATATCCAAAAAGAAGAACAGCAGCATGGTGAAGGACTTTTTCAATACATGCAAAACCAAGGCATGTATAACGTACAATAATAAATTTACAAAAAAGCACTCTGAGGAGTGCTTTTTTGTGTGATTAACCATATATAACTAAGAGTGATACTAAATTTTGGATATACCTTTCTGTTAAAATAAGGTATTATTAATATTGTTGTATTGATTTTATCTGGAAGAAGGGATGGGTATATGGAAAACAATGCACTTTTAGCGATAAGTATTTTCGTGCTAGCTTACACAGTTATTGTGTCAGAAAAAATTCATCGTACAATAATTGCTCTTGCCGGCGGCATTACTATGATTTTAATGGGTATTATATCCCAAGAAACCGCAATAGCTCATATTGATTTTAATACCATAGGCTTACTTATTGGTATGATGATCATTGTAAATATTACAAGTGAAACAGGACTCTTTAGATATTTGGCGATATGGGCAGCTAAGAAGGTTAATGGTGACCCAATAAAGCTATTAGTTGTACTTAGCTCAATAACAGCAGTATGTTCGGCGCTCCTCGACAACGTGACTACCGTCCTTTTGACAGTCCCAGTAACTTTTAGTATAACTGCGCAGCTTAAAGTACGTCCAATACCTTACTTAGTAGCTCAGATAATAGCATCAAATATTGGCGGTACTGCTACTCTAATAGGGGATCCGCCCAATATCATGATTGGAAGTGCTGTTAAGGAACTTGATTTTATGGCTTTTGTGAATAATTTAGCCCTGGTTTGTGTAGTAATTTTCATTGTGACTATGGCTCTCCTTGTATTAATTTACCGTAAACAGCTAGTAACAACAGATGAACTCCGAATGCAGGTAATGGATCTTGATGAAAATAAGCAAATAAAAAATCCGAAACTGCTGAAGAAATGTTTAGCTGTCATTATACTGACTATTGGTTTATTTATGACTCATAATATGCTGCATCTCGAGTCAGCGACCGCTGCGCTAACAGGTGCCAGTCTGCTTTTGTTAATTACGCATGCTAGAAATGAACATGAACTTGAACATGTCTTACGTAAGATTGAATGGTTGGCAATATTCTTCTTCGCCGGATTGTTTATTTTAGTTGCTGGACTAGTCGAAACAGGTGTTATTGCCATGATGGCCCAGAAGGCTATAGAACTAACAGCTGGTAATCTAACAGCAACTGCAATGTTAATATTATGGATGAGTGCAATTGCCTCGGCCTTTATTGATAATATCCCATTTGTTGCAACAATGATTCCTATGATAAAAGAAATGAGTCGGATGGGCATAACAAATCTTGAACCTCTGTGGTGGAGCTTGTCACTAGGAGCTTGTTTGGGCGGTAACGGAACGCTGGTTGGTGCTAGTGCTAACGTTGTTGTAGCTGGCATGGCAGCTCAAGAAGGACATCCCATTTCCTTTGTTAAATATTTAAAAATAGCGTTTCCATTGATGATATTATCGATAATTATCTCAAGCATTTATATTTACTTGTTCTATCTTATCTGAGATTAAGCCGTCTGTGCTGGCAGACGGCTTTTTTATGCGATAAGAAATTATATTCTTTCTTATATGCATAAGTGGTGAGTATAGACTTGCGCTATCACTAAGGTTAGGCGAAAGCCATGGTTCTTTACTAGATATCGGTTTTGGGAGAGAAATTGCGAATACGAATCACTTATTGATGGATAATAATAGAGAATTAGCTAGGAAAACTTTGTCTAATGATATATAATAACTTTGGCAATTTTGACGAAGCGCTGTTAATTGCAAAGGGGAGAATCGGAATGGAAAAAAAATATGATGTAGCGATAATTGGCGGTGGACCGGCCGGTATATTTGCAGCCTATGAATTAGTTAAGTTAAACCCTGAAATATCGGTGATCATGATTGAAGAAGGCCGTGATATTTATAGCCGTAAATGCCCAATTGCTGAGAAGAAAGTGGAGCATTGTATTAACTGTAAATCATGCGGCATCATGCGAGGATTTGGCGGTGCTGGGGCTTTTTCAGATGGCAAATACAACTTTACAACTCAATTTGGCGGTTGGCTTAATGAATATCTTCCTGACGATAAAGTTCTAGATCTTATTGACTATGTTGATGAAGTTAATATGGTATATGGGGCACCGCCTGAGTATTTCAGTACTCAAAACAGTCCACTTGGAAAGCAAGCCTTAGGCTTCGGTCTACACTTGCTGGAAGCAAGAGTGAGGCATCTGGGTACAGAAAATAACCTTAAAATACTTGAACTGATATATGAGCATCTAAAAGATAAAATTACACTAGTTTTCAATCGCCATGTTTCCAAAATTAATCAAACACAAGATGGATTTACTATAGATATTCGTGATGACAAATCTATAAGTTGTCGTTATGTAATTGCAGCCCCTGGACGTGCAGGTTCAGAGTGGTTTTCAGGGCAATGTAAGGAAATGGGATTAACCCTTCTTAATAATCAGGTTGACGTTGGGGTAAGGGTGGAAATTCCAGCGACGGTGTTTCAGCATATAACTGACGATGTATATGAAGCTAAACTAATTTATCGCACAAAACAATATGGGGATTTAGTCCGCACGTTTTGTATGAATCCTAAAGGCTATGTCGTAACAGAAAACACTGACGGAATTGTAACAGTTAACGGACATAGCTACCGGGATGAAAAGCTGCACAGTAAAAATACTAACTTTGCCTTACTTGTAAGCAATCGTTTTAATGAACCGTTCAATGAGCCGCATCAATATGGTAAGCGGATTGCATCATTTTCGAATATGCTTGGTGGTGGTGTGCTTGTACAGCGCTTTGGGGATTTAATAAAGGGGCGCAGGACAAATGAACATCGTCTCGCCCAAAGTTTTACTAAGCCTACTTTGAAGGCTACTCCTGGGGATTTAAGTTTAGTGCTCCCGAAACGGCATCTGGATAATATAATCGAGATGATTTATGCATTAAACAATGTTGCACCAGGTATGGCGAACGATGACACACTACTTTACGGTGTGGAAGTCAAATTTTATAGTTCTCGCTTGAAACTAACTAAGCAGCTAGAAACCGAGATTACAAATCTTTTTGCGATCGGCGATGGTGCGGGGGTAACTCGTGGGCTGTCTCAAGCTAGTGCAAGCGGTGTATATGTTGCCAGAATAATTAATGAGCGTCTTTCAAAATAGATCAGCAACGGTTTAAGCCGTTGCGTAAAGAAATAAATTAGGCTGATGTCATATGACAGCAGCCTAATTTTTGTTGTTATATATGTTGAAGATTGTTGGTTCATATTTTTTGAATATAAATGTTATCGTGTGATTTATCAATGTAATAGCCCAAAATGCCAAAGGCACTACCTAGTGCTAGCCCACCTAAGATAGGCGCTCCCAAAAATGACACCATTGAGCCAATATGCATACCAACTGTCAGACCAATAAATAAACTGGTATAATATACTTGCTTGGCTTTAGGAGAATTGCTTAATAATTGGTGATTTATGATAATTGCTCTATTGAATGACTGCCACATTGAATAAGTCCATAAACTTGGGTAAAATTGCAGCCATTGGTAGTTTATTACTGCACTAGACTCAATAAAATTAAGATTTAATGTATGATGAATAGCTAAATTAAGATTAGAATTAATATTTACACAAAATTCCAGTAGTAGCAGCAATAAACCTAGAAGATAGTCTTTGTTGTAAAATTGCCCAAGCCCTGGCAGCATTGCTGACCAGAGCAGTGCTGTCCGAGGTGATCGGTAAGTCAAAACCTGGAGTTCATTTATTATAAAATATCACTCCTTGTATAAACGTTATACAAAGAGTATTGGTACGTTTATACAAGATTTATTCTATCTAAAATATAGAATTTTTAAATATATAGAACTAATTTAACAAAATACCAACCCATATAATTGTTGATAATATGACAACTGATCGTCTAATTTAATCCTGTTTAATCCGCTAGGAGATGGTACAATAAAATCAGTAATTTTGGGGATAATATTGCGATCTTGGATACCGCATTTTACTACCGACCTTTGGGCGAATTCTTTATACACACCAATTCCTACATAACAGGCAATTTTAGGCTGATATCGCTGTAGTTTATCAAGTAAGATTGTGCGGCCTTCTTTATACTCATCTTTGGTGATTTCTGCAGCTGTCTTGCTTGGACGGGCAACGATATTGGAAATTCCATATCCGTATGATAGCAATAAGCGGTCTTGTTCAGGGCGCAACTGACAGGGTGTCAGCCCAGATAAGGCTAACAGTTTCCAAAATCTATTGGAGTGTCCGGCGAAATGGTACCCAGTCAATGCTGAACGCTCGCCAGGATTAAAGCCTATGAACAGTATTTTAAGGTCAGTTGTTATAATATCAGGCACAGGATTCATGATTAGCTCCTTTATGTAAAAAATGACACCACAATAGCAGGAGTATATGTACAATTTAAAATTTAAAATTAAATTATAGCTAGTGACTAATTAGAAGAAAAGGATTAAATGATGATGGAAACAAATATAATTGAGTGGTTAGGGTATTTAGCATCAGTATTGATAGCTATTTCGTTACTGATGACATCTCTGATAAAGCTGAGGTTCATTAATACCCTAGGTGCTGTATGCTTTACTGTATATGGTTTTGCCATTAATGCTATGCCAGTTGCATTAATTAATCTATTTATTGTTTTCGTTAATAGCTATTATATTTTTGTGCACGTTAGAGACAAAAAAAATAAAGGATAGTGATACGGAGATGAAAAAGCTAGTACTTGGTGGAGAGTCACTGATTACTGGAGCTGGTTCGCTGGAATATTTGAAAAGTATTACTGCGTCTAGAGCTTTTATTGTTACCGGTAGTAGATCGACCATTGAAAATGGGACTATTGATAAAATCAAGGGTTATCTAGGACAGAGTAGTATAACCACCGTGTTTTCAGGAATAAACAAAAACCCAGATACAACCGCTATTTTAGCTGGGCTTGAAGTCATGAGGGAATTTAAGCCTGATCTACTTATTGCAGTAGGCGGAGGTTCCCCGTTAGATGCTGCTAAAGTTATGGCACTTTTCTATGAGTATCCTCAAATAAACTTTAATAACTTTTTTTCAGTTGAAATTCCTGAACGCCGCCGGAATTTAAAATTTATTGCTATACCAACTACCTCAGGTACTGGCAGTGAAGTTACTAAGGCAGCGGTGGTCACCTTTAAAGAGCAAAATCTAAAAATCGGCCTTAAGACAATGGCATTCATTCCCGATGTAGCTATTTTGGATGCGGCATTAACTCTAACTATGCCTGATAATGTAGTAGCAGAGACAGGTCTTGATGCTGTAACACACGCAGTTGAAGCGTATGTTAATAATAATTTAGATGACTTTACTGAAGTTATGGCTAAAGGAGCAATCGAAGGATTATTGCACTTTTTACCAATCTCATATCACTATAAAAGCCTGGAAAGCCGGGAAAAAGTTCATCATTATCAGTGCCTAGCAGGATATGCGTTTGACAATGTTGGTCTTGGATTGGCTCATGGCATAGCACATGCTATCGGTGGAAAATTTGATTTAGGTCATGGATTAATAAATGCCATTGCCTTACCTTATGTATTAGAATATAACTCAACTAGTCCAGTAGTAAAGCAGAAGCTAGAAAATCTAGCAAGGTCGATTGGTGCAAATAGTTTCACTGGTGCTATCAAAAAGTTAAATGCTGCTCTCAATATACCGAGTTCATTATCACAAGCAGGTCTATCAAGAGAAGAATATTATAGCGATTTTTCAGGTTTAGTCGAAAATTCTTTAAAGGGTTCGACCAGATTAAACCCGGTAATTGTAAGCATAGAGGATATGGCAGAAGTCCTTACAAGCATGTATGAGGGAAGAAAAATAAATGGCTAGAACATGTTTGATAACAGGTGGAGCACAAGGAATAGGTGCTTCGATAGCAAGAGAATTTAGCCTTCGTGGATACAATATAGTTATTTTAGATATTGATGAAGAGGCTTGCCAGGAAAATAAAGATTATATATTACAGGCTGGCGGAAACTGTGTGTACTATGCAATAGATATTAAAGATGAGCAGGCCATTATTGGCGTAATGCAAGAACTGGCAGAGAGTGATGTCATAATTGATGTATTAATAAATAATGCCGGCATTTCTTTGCAAACACCGCTTGATTCACCGATATCTACCTGGGATATCGTTATCAACACGAATTTGAGGGGAGCGTATTTGCTTGTAAAGCATGGTTTAGCCAGATTAAAACCAGGCAGCAGTATTATTAATATAGCCTCTACAAGGGCGACAATGTCTGAACCAGACTGGCATGCTTATGCTGCCGCTAAAGGTGGACTTGTGTCTTTGACTCATTCTTTAGCAATATCCTTGGGTGTAAAAGGGATCAGGGTGAATGCCATTAGTCCGGGATGGGTTGATGTATCAGAATGGCAAAAAAGCAGTAATCGACAGTCAGTGAAGCTGAGGGAATGTGATTTGATGCAGCATGCTGTTGGACGTGTCGGGAAGCCTGAGGACGTAGCTGCCGCCTGTATTTTCTTATCTTCTGATGATGCTGGGTTTATTACCGGGGCTAATTTAGTTATTGATGGTGGAATGACTGTTAAAATGATATATGAGAAGTAACTATTCTGTTGGTCCTTTCCAGGCTAGCATTCCACCACTTACATTATAAATGTTAGTATAGCCGTTACTTAATAATACCTTTGCAGCCGTAGTGCTGCGATTGCCGCTGCGGCAGATAAGCATTATTTTAGTGTCCTTAGGTATTTCGGTTATTCTGCCTGCCAGCTCGTCAAGTGGTATTAACTTTGCTCCGGGGATATGCCCCTGAGTATATTCATCATTTGTACGGACGTCAATGAAATCGGCTTGCTTTGATCGCCAAACTTCAAGTGCCTCTTGAGTTGATACATCTTTCATTACGGCAGTCGTAGACACATTATCACACCCTGTTGTAAAAGTTAGTATAAATAAGAAAAGTAAAACTGAAATATTTCTTAAAAGTTTGTGCATTATAGCACTCCTTTATTATTATTTCATTGTAGGTATTTAGATTTAAGCAACAATTGTTACTAGAAGTGGGGATTATATGATTGTATTAGACGTACTAGGCGTAATAGGAACTATTGCGTTTGCGCTCGCGGGGGCACTTACAGGAATTCAAAAAAAACTAGATGTTTTTGGAATTTTGATGTTGTCAATAACTACGGCGGTAGGAGGCGGAATTTTACGCGATATGCTAATAGGCAATACACCGCCTATGGCCTTTCGCGATCCGACGTTTGTTGTTATTAGTATAATCTCTGCTATTTGTGCTTGTCTAGTTTATCAGCATATTAATAGATTCAATAATCTCATTCAATTTTGCGATGCAGTTGGGTTAGGCGCATTTACAGCTGCAGGTGCTAATATGGCTATTCTTTACGACATTAATACTCCATTCATAATGATTGTTCTCGGAGTTACGACTGGGGTAGGCGGAGGAATAATAAGAGATTTATTTGTCCAAGAGATTCCGTTTGTTTTTCGCAAGGAAATCTATGCGGTGGCAGCAATTGTCGGAGCCGCCAGTTTTTACTATACTCAGGCAATTCTGCCTGATGCAGTGCCAATGTACTTGTGTTTTGTTGTCACATCTGTGATCAGAATATTGAGCATTATTTATGATTTACATCTTCCAATTATCTAGGGCAGGAAATGTCTCCTCAAATATTCTAAGGAAGAATGTTGCTTTTTAACGAAACTGACTGAAGTCTCAGAGATTGAAATGCCTAAGTGTGATCCTACGAGTCCGAGAATAGAATAATTCAAAAGGTAAGCATAAGAGTTAGACAGTAATATCACTCCCTTGCTTACCTTTCTTTTTAATCAGATAAGTTTCGAGCCCAGCGAATAACACCACAAGCAAGCCTTCTGCCAGCATCGCCAGCGGGCTGAGTACGATAGTCATCAGGGTTTTCATGTATAATTACTGTCTTTCCAATTACATCAGCTACCTGAAACTTATCGGTAAAAAATGTCATTTTAGCACAGCCATGATTTGAAAACAAGACTGGAAAATCACCGGCATGATTACCGTGAGGTTGTTTATTAGGATTCCAGTGACTTCCTGCTGCTGTAAAGGGGTTTTCAGCATCACCTATTTCACAACTGCCATTTTCATGGAGGTGAAACCCATGTGGACCGATTGGCGCCCGATTACCTTGGGCAGGTCGATATGGTGGCAGTCCGCTGACATCCACAGCCACTTCTGTACCTCCTGGGACGTCGCGAAAAACGACCATACCTCTAATGTTCGGGGCAAGTGGTCCGCCTTTAATTCTTGCAATCGCAGTTCTTGTTGGCAGACCGGACTTTGGCCAGCAGTGGTCGATAAATTTACAGTTCCAGCATAAACACTTATGGTTTTTTGGAATATCGGGGCGGTTTTTCAAATTGGACATTTACTTCACCTTCCGTTTTAATTTATTCCGTTATACTTTTATTTATCCGATAACCTAGCAGCGCTGCTCACATCTTTTACAATAGGAGTAATAACCTAAGGATACAGGCAGATGGTTAGGCCCGTTGATAGTTCAACTGAAAATTCAGATGAAGTTATATCCTAAGGGCACAGGCAGCGCCAGATGAATTAAGGCTCACTTTATACTATGTAGCAAATTATAAAATGTCTATTATGTATGGATGTTGACATTACCTTAATCTGGATTTATACTTTTTTTGAAACGGTTATTGTTTGATTTTAAAATATAGTAGAAGAAGTTTAATTGGAGGAGAATACGATGGATATTATTGCAGAAACACCAGAATTAAAAAATAAGGAAAATTGGGAAGGATTTATTAAAGGAGATGTTCTGAATTTCCTTATTGGTCATAATTTACAGGCAATAACTGTTGACGATGGGGCGGGTAAGAAGGGTATAATAAAAAGAACAGCAAGCGGGGATTATAAGGTACAAATTACATCAAATGAAACGCTGTAATATTCGGAGGTATCGCTATGAACCAATTCGAAAATGTAACTGTTGTAAAAAAAGCAAATGTCTATTTTAATGGCAGTGTTACAAGCAGAACGGTAATTTTTGCTGATGGTACTAAGAAAACCCTTGGTATTATGATGCCTGGTGATTATGATTTTGGCACAGAACTAGCCGAGATTATGGAAATACTTTCTGGCGAGCTAGAGGTATTGCTTCCTGGTTCTGATGTTTGGCAGAAGATAAGAGGAGGCGAGTCTTTTAACGTGCCTGCAGACTCGCGGTTTCAGCTAAAAGTAACTGAAGTAACTGACTACTGTTGTTCTTATATTAAATAGAAAAAGCCTTAGTTACATCCAGCCTGAATCCTATACAGGATTCAGGTTAACACTTTTTTAGGGGTGGTCTATATGTCTGTTAACAGAGTTTATGCCATGATGGTATTGGCAGCATTTTTTTGGTCTGGGGCTTTTATTACAGGCAAACTTGCTGTGCGTGAGTTTCCTCCTTTTGCACTAACTTTCTTTCGATTTTTCTTTGCGTTGCCCTTGATATTTGTAATTTTATATAAACATCAGCCAGATAAATGGCTACCGCATAAAAACGAGTGGCCACCGCTCATTATGCTCGGACTAATAGGTACTTTTTTATATCACGCACTGTTTTTTACAAGTTTACAGTATACGACTGCAATCAATTCTTCATTGATTGGATCTACTAATCCAATGATTACAGCGGTTTTAGCAGCAATGTTTATAAAAGAGAAAATAAGTTTGGTAAGAATGGCCGGAATAATGTTATCTCTGCTTGGCGTTATCCTAACAGTTACAAATGGACAATGGTCAGTTCTTACCGCTCTGAGCCTAAACTATGGTGACATCCTTATGCTTCTAGCTGTTGGCAGCTGGGCCTGCTATTCTTTACTGAGTCGAAAAGTCATGCAGAAATATAAACTATCCCCGATTTTGCTTACCGCCTATACCTTTTTAACTTGTACAGTTATTTCTATTCCCTTTGTGTTATGGGAGAATCCAGCAACGTATTTGCCAACAGTCACATTTGGCGGCTGGTTATCAATCTTATATATGACTATTTTTGCATCGGTAATCGGCTATTTAGTTCACCTAATTGCAATAGAGAAAATCGGTGCCGCTAAATCGGCAATATTTATAAATTTGGTCCCAGTATTTACAATTATTCAATCAGTTTACATTTTAGGAGAGCCATTTAGTCTGCTTAAGCTATTAAGTGCTGCGATAATAATAAGCGGGGTTTATTTAACCACTAGACCTGATGCTGAAAAGACTGAAAATTTACCGACAGTGCTTGGTAAAAGCGATTCGAAATAAAATAAAAGATTAAATTTTCTGAATATAATTTTGGTATTGACTTCGACTAAAACGGGTGATATATTTATACCAATAACATATTTAAAGGCAATGAGGCCTTCGCAATCATGATTGCGAAGGCCCTTTCTATTTTAGCAGACAAAGGCGTCCTGCAGGTTCTAATACCGCAGGGCGTCTATTTATTTTCAGCCTAATTAAGGAGGTGTGCCGGTATGTAGCAATCAGTTGCTACTTTGTACTTAGAAATGAACTTATTTTTATTATCAAGCTAATATTAAAATTAAAATATTTTAGAAAGAGGGGATTAATATGAAAAAACTTTGGTCTATCTTAGCAATTTGTTTAATGTTAACTTTCTTGCTTGTTCCGGTAGCATTCGCAGCCGAAACAGATGGTGCGGCTGTAGCAGCTGCTGTAGAAGCAGCTGCGGACGCTCCGAAAATTGATACTGGTGATACTGCATGGGTTTTAGTAAGCGCTGCGTTAGTTATGCTTATGACTCCCGCTCTAGCTTTATTTTATGGCGGTATGGTTCGCACTAAGAATGCTTTAAGCACTATCATGCAAAGCTTTTTCATTATCGGGCTTATCACAGTTCAATGGGTATTGTTTGGGTATTCTTTAACATTCGGACCTGATATTGGTGGTTTTATCGGCAATTTGGATTGGGTTGGTTTAAATGGGGTTGGTCAAGAACCGAATGCTGACTATGCAGCAACAATTCCAGCACTTGCATTTATGGCTTTCCAATGTATGTTCGCAGTAATTACTCCGGCATTAATAACTGGTTCGTTTGCTGAACGTATGAGATTCCCCGCGTTTGTTGTGTTCACATTAGTTTGGGCTACTATCGTATATGATCCGTTTGCTCATTGGGTATGGGGTGTAGGCGGTTGGCTCAGAAATTTAGGAGCGCTTGATTTTGCTGGCGGCACAGTAATTCATATACTTTCAGGTGTTTCTGGTCTAGTTGCTTGTTTAGTACTGGGTAAACGTCGCGGATTTGGTACGTCACCGATGCTTCCGCATCACTTGCCAATGACTGTAGTCGGTGCAGCTTTACTTTGGTTCGGATGGTTTGGCTTCAATGCAGGTAGTTCTCTAGGCGCTAATGGATTAGCGGCATCAGCATTTGTTGTAACGCATGTAGCTGCAGCAGCGGCAACCTTATCTTGGGTTTTTGTTGAATGGGCTCATAATGGCAAACCCACTATTCTTGGCGCGGCAAGCGGCTGTGTTGCAGGTTTAGTAGCAATTACTCCTGCAGCTGGATTTGTATCAGCAGTACCTTCAGTTATTATAGGTTTGGCAGCTGGTGCAATTTGCTATCTCGCTGTTGCTGTTATTAAACATAAACTTGGTTATGATGATTCATTAGACGCTTTTGGTGTGCATGGTATCGGTGGTACTTGGGGTGCTATTGCGACTGGATTGTTTGCCTCTAAGGAAGTAAACTCAGCTGGAGCAGACGGTCTCTTTTACGGCGGTGGTGCTGACCAATTAATAACACAGTTAATCACTATAGGTGTGGCTTGGGTATTCGCAGCAGTAATGACCTTTGTTATCTTAAAAGCAATAGGACTGTTCATGACGTTACGAGTCAGCGAGAGCGAAGAAGTTTCAGGTTTGGATGTTAGCGAACATGGTGAAAGAGCTTATGCTCAAGACTTTGTAGCTGGTGCTCCTATCGTTCATGGTCACGAAATTGCGCAACAAAACGTTGCAGGAAAAGCAAATTTAGCTTAAACTTATTATAAATGGAAATAATAGCTTGCTTTAGCTTAATAGACGATAAAGTAGGAGCGGAGGAGGACGGAGTATGAGAAAAATGACTAAGATTGAGATTATTACTCGACCAGGCAAACTTGAGGAATTAAAAGAAGCCTTAAACGCAATAGGTGTTGCAGGAATGACTGTTAGCCAGGTATATGGCTGTGGTTTGCAAAAAGGCCATACAGAAGTATATAGAGGTACTGAATATGCCATTAACCTTCTTCCTAAGGTGAAAGTTGAGACGGTAGTTTGCGAAATTCCAGTCGAGAAGGTATTGGAAACAGCAAAAAGAGTTTTAAAAACTGGTCAGATTGGTGATGGGAAAATATTCGTGTATCCTATCGAAAACGCTGTACGTATTCGTACCGGCGAAGAAGGCGACATTGCAATTATTGACCCGAAAGCCTAATTGAATCTTTATAAGCCCAGGAAATAGTCAACTAAACTATTTCCTGGGCTTATTGCATAGATAGTAGTTGCTGGAGTAACTACTATCTTTATTTCTTTATTATGTTATTTTACTTTTCTTAATTACATAGCACGATATTTTAAATATTATAAATATTTATAGCGACACCAGGCAGGATTTTCACGAAAAAATGTTTAAATAAAAGATAAATAATACTTAACTTATCCAGTTAAAATAACGATAGTATAAGGGCAAGGTGATATCGATTGGGGAAAATCCGGGTTCTAATAGTTGATGATTCGCCATTTAGCCGCAAGGTAATGGCAGGAACATTAGATCAAACAGTTTTCGAGGTTTGTGGATTTGCCGAAAATGGATGGGAAGCAGTCGAAAAATTTAAGCTTCTCTGCCCTGATGTAGTAACTATGGATATGAACTTACCTGATATGGATGGGCTTGTCTGCAGCCGTGAAATTTTAAGTATAGATTCTAACGCCAAAATTGTTATGGCAAGCGCAATGAGAGATGATAGTTTGATCTCGCGCGGTTATTCAATTGGTGTACAGGCTTTTTTGCAGAAACCGATAAAAGCACCTGAGCTGCTTGATACTTTGCGTCAGGTTTGTCTAAACAATCGGTCTAACCAAGAATGGCAGGAAAAGTATCTTCAGTATTTTATCTCTTCGCTGCAGCAGAACTTGCTTCAGATGGCTGGATTGGAAAGCGATGTGAGTACATCGCCAGACAGTCAGCCTAAATTTACTGCCCGTGGAATTGCAATTATTCTCGGCATAACAGGAAAACAGACGGGGAGAATAATTCTAAATGCTACTGAACAAACTGCTCAGAAACTTACGCAAAGAATTTTAGATGGTGCAGCAGTTGATGAGGAGGATGTTCTAAATAGTATTGCTGAAGTAGCTAATATTATTGGCGGCCATAGTGTTTCAGTTATAAATAACATATACCGCGGTGTAGAACTAAGGTTAACTCCCCCGGGGATTATGTGCGGGAATAGCATAGATATTATTAATCCAAAATTAAGCTCATTTAATGTAATCGCTGAGACTGAAATTGGAACGTTGAACTTGAATATTGGCTTTGCAGGAGGTAAATAGCCTTGGATGTCAAACTAATTAATCCCTTTGTCGATGCAGTTGCTACTGTGATGCCCCAACTTGGTTTCCAAAATGTCAGTCGCGGCAAACTTGCTGTAAAAGACCAATATGTTTCCAGTCAAGGTGTTACTGTTTTGATCGGTATGACAAATGATGTGCGAGGTAATATCGCATATAATATGAGTGAAGAAACAGCAAGGTCCATTGCATCTACAATGATGATGGGCATGCCAGTAGATAAGATGGACGACATGGCGCAGAGTGCCATATCCGAATTAGTAAATATGGTTACTGCAAATGCAGCAATTAACTTTGAAAAACAGGGCATAAGTGTTGATATATCTCCGCCTAGCCTTGCAGTTGGCGAAAACTTCAAAGTAAAAGTAAGCAGTACAAAATATCTTGCATTAGAATTACTTATTGATTCAAATGCTCTTGAACTTAATATTGGCCTAGGCCAGTAGTAAATATAAAAATCCTCACATTATGTGAGGATTTTTATATTTACAGGATATTATTTACAAAGTTTATAAACGTTTGCGAACAAATCTTTCGATTCGTTCTAAGGCTTTAGATAGATTTGCCATTGAGGTTGCATATGAACAGCGCACATAGCCTTCGCCGCTTTCGCCAAAAGCATCACCTGGCACAAGAGCAACTTTCTCGGATTTCAATAATTCCTCAGCAAACTCTAATGAAGATAAGCCTGTTTCCTTAATTGAGGGGAAGATATAGAAAGCTCCTTTAGGTTCAAAACATTTAAGCCTCATACTCCTTAGGCCGTCAATCATTAGACGACGCCGGCAATCGTATTCAGCTACCATTTTCCGCATAGTATTTTCTCCATGCCGCAAGGCTTCCACAGCTGCTACTTGAGCAGTGATTGGTGCACAAAGCATAGTATACTGATGAATTTTTGTCATTGCCGAGATGAAATCCGGATTAGACATAGCATATCCAATACGCCAGCCAGTCATTGCATACGCTTTAGAAAAGCCATTCAGCAGTATTGTCCGATCTCTCATACCTGGTAACGACGCAAAACAAGTATGTTCGGAACCATAAGTGAGGTTAGCATAAATTTCGTCTGAAATAACAATAAGATCGTGTTTTTCGGCAAACTTTGCTATCTCTAATAGTTCTTCTCTTGGCATTATGGCGCCTGTCGGATTATTTGGGTAGCCTATCAGCAGTACCTTGGTGCGCGGGGTTACTAGTTTTTCTAATTGATCAACTGTCACCCGGAATTGGTTTTCCATAGTAGTTGTTACAGGAACGGGTGTACCGCCAGCTAAAGTGACACATGCTTTATAAGAAACATAACAAGGTTCTGGGACAAGAGCTTCATCACCTGGTGAAAGAACTGCCCGCAAGGCCAAGTCTAAAGCTTCGCTAACCCCAACGGTAATTAATACTTCGCAGCGCGGGTCATACGTAACATCATAGTCCTTTTGGGTAACCCTAACAATTTCTTCTCTAAGTTCTAGCAGGCCATAGTTTGATGTATAGGAAGTATAGCCGCGTTCAAGTCCGTAAACACAACTTTCCCTGATATGCCAAGGGGTAATAAAGTCAGGCTCGCCTACACCAAGTGAAACGACCCCCTTCATTTCCGCAACGATATCAAAAAACCTTCTTATCCCGGAAGGCGGTATTGAGCGTACTGTTGGCGATATACGATCAGACCAGCTCATGGAGTCACCACCAACCTGCGGTCTTCTTCTTGATCTTCTATAATTACGCCAGCTTCCTTATAAGCCTTTAACATGAAATGGGTGGTTGTACTGAGAACTCCTTCAATTGTAGCGAGTTTAGTTGAAACGAAATCAGCGACTTCTTTTAGAGACTGCCCTTCAAGCATAACTAAAAGATCATAAGCACCAGACATCAGATAAACGTTGCGGACTTCAGGAAAACGATAAATTCTTTCTGCCATAGCATCAAAGCCGACTTCCCTTTGTGGAGTTATTTTGACTTCAATCATTGCAGTGACAGTATCCGCGCCCGCTTTCTCCCAGTTAATTATTGTATGGTACTTGATAATAATCTTATCTTCTTCTAAACTTTTAATATCCTCGATTACCTCTTGCTGTGACTTGCCGAGAAGTATTGCCAACTCAGACACTGGTCGTTTTGAATTAGTCTCTAATAATTCTAGTAATTGCTTCATTACATGCACTCCCCAATCACACGATTTTATAATTTGCTAGTATTGACAAATAAAAAAGTTCTCATCCTTAAATAAAGGACGAGAACTATTCCCGCGGTACCACCTTGTTTAGCCTTAGGCTCACTTGATCTCGTTAACGCCGAGCTACGGTATAGCTTACTTATTTCAGCCTACGGCTCAAGGAGGGCTTTCTATGTACGCTAACACCGGCTTCCAGCAACCCGGCTCTCTGAAGAAAGACAGCACATATACTTTTCCTATCATTGCCTAAAAATCTTAAATTATTAGCTTAGATTGTATAGAAAAGATAATAATATGTCTTACGGTAAACTATATATAGTAAGACACTTTTCTTAAATAATAGCACATGCTAAAACCTTTGTGCAACTATAAATACAATTTCTCCAATAATGATAAAGAAGACTGATTCAGGTGGAGTTGCCTGTACCCTTTGGGTATAGAGCGGGTTAGTCATCGGATGAATTTTTATCAACAGACTAAGCAGTAAGCAGGGCTTGTGTGGTCAATTACCGAAATAAGATCTAAGAAGGAGAGGGGATTATAAGGTGATTATCGGAAATATTAACAACATTGACCGGGAGATAGCGTTACTGTCGCCAATTTTGCAAAGAGGGCTGCGTTATTTGGCAACTACTGATTTCAGTAAGGTAGAATCAGGTAGATATGAACTTGAAGGTGAAGATATGTTCGCCTTAGTATCCAGATATAAGCCTCAAGTTAAGGCAAATTGTAAGGCCGAAACCCACATAAAATATATTGATATACAATTCGTGGCATCTGGCGAAGAAATAATGGGTTTTGCTCCGTGGTGTGCTGATAATGAGATTCTGGAAGACTGCTCGGATAGTCGTGATGCAATTTTTTACAAGTCTGTGAAAAACGAGTCTGATGCTGTACTAGCTCCGGGTACCTATGCGATTTTATTCCCTTGGGATGTACATAGACCAGGTTGTGTAAGTAATAATAACGACGAAGTACAAAAAATTGTTTTGAAAATTTCAATAGAGAAGCTAGATAAATAAACAAAGGTACATTGCATAAATACAAAATTGTAAAATATCTTCGTAATAGGGCTTGGCGTCTTACTAAGTTCATGCTATAATTCATGCTTAGAAGCGCTTTTAACAAATTAATACACAGGCAATGAAGCCAAAGATATCCCTAGTGCACAAAATACTAGAGGTGTCTTTGGTTATTTTTTTATTAGGAGGATACAATGGAATTGACAATTGGCTCGGTTGCGGTTGGTTTAGATACAGTTTGGGTTCTGATGTGCGCAGCATTAGTTTTTCTGATGGAAGCGGGATTTGCTGCCCTCGAAGCAGGCTTTGTTCACAGCAGAAATTCGCTTAATATTATTATGAAGGTCTTAATGGATTGTACTGTCGGTCTTTTAGGGTATTTTTTTATAGGTTTTGCACTTATGTATGGAATTGATAAGGCTGGTATAATCGGAATATCTGGATTTTTAATACAGGGAAACTTTGACCACCTAGGTCTAAAGATTCCGATATATGCATTTTGGATTTTCCAAGCTGCTTTTGCAATAGCGATGGCTACCATTGTGTCTGGAGCTGTTGCCGAGAGAATGAAATTCGGTCCGTATATTGTTTTCTCATTCGTAGCAACGGTATTAATATATCCATTGGCAGGACATTGGGTTTGGACTGCTGATGGGTGGCTTAATAAATTAGGGATGCTTGATTTTGCTGGTTCGGCTGTAGTTCATTCCTTAGGTGGTTGGGCTTCGCTAGCAGCGGTAATAGTGCTTGGTCCGCGAACAGGTAAATTTAATAAAGACGGATCAGTCAATGTAATGCCTGGGCATAATTTGCCGTTAGCGGCTTTAGGTGCTTTTATTTTATGGTTTGGATGGTTCGGTTTTAATCCTGGCAGTACATTAAGTGGTCTTGACTCTAATATCGCTCGGATTGCAGTAAATACAAATCTTGCGGCTGCAGCAGGCGGGACTTCTGCTGCATTATTTACCTTATTTAGGTATGGAAAGGCTGATCCAAGTATGGCCATCAATGGCGCGCTGGGAGGACTTGTAGCAATAACTGCAGGCTGCGCTTTTGTAGAACCGATCAGCTCACTGGTTATTGGCGGCATTGCAGGTATATTAATTGTCCTTGCTGTACCATTCTTTGATAGGATTGGAGCTGATGATCCAGTTGGCGCTATCGCTGTACATGGAGTTTGCGGTACTTTTGGAACTTTAGCAGTAGGTATTTTTGCTGAAAAAGGCGGCCTAATATATGGTGGCGGACTAGGATTATTAGGTATACAAGCTTTAGGTGTTACGGTTATATCACTTTGGGGCTTTGTCAGTACGTATCTGTTATTCAGTGCTCTAAAAGCGGCAGTTGGTATTAGAGTATCAGTTGAAGAGGAAGCGGAAGGACTTGACGTTAGCGAACATGGCATGACAGCTTACAATGAGCTTGAGCATTCAGCATTCAGAGGGTTGCATTCTATGTTGCCTGTCAAGGAACCAGTGCTTGTAAAAAAAGAAGCTCTTGCCCAAGAGTAGATAAAAAACCTGAGCATTGCTCAGGTTTTTTTTATTTGTCTTTGGATATTATTGGCAGGAAATTTCAGGAAGAGCGCGAATTATTTTGAAATATGGAATGTTATGGCTAATGATACCAGAAAGGAGAATTACATGGAGAAAAAACAAGGTAGGGTGCTAATTTGCGACGATTCTTTGCTAGTTCGAAAGAAGTTGAAGGATATTCTAATAAAAGCTGGTTGTGAGGTATATGAGGCAAGGAATGGTAAAGAGGTAGTTGAGATTTACCAATCAAGTCAGCCGGACCTTGTTTTCATGGATATAGTTATGCCTGAGGCTGATGGCTTAGAAGCTTTAAAAAATCTTAAGGCTCTAGATAAAAATGCCCATGTAATTATGCTTTCGTCTTTGGGGACTTCTGAAAAACTGATTCAGGCGCTAAAAAACGGCGCGGAAGATTTCATACAAAAGCCTTATACTACAGAGCAGATAATGCAGATAGTCGCAAAAATAGCGAAATAGGGAGGTTTTCTCATGCTACTGAACCAGTATTTCGGACAGTATTTACTAAATAAACAGATTTTGAGTGCAAAGCAGTTAAGAGAAGCCTTCGCCTTCGAGAATTCCGCAAAACTAAAGCTTGGCGTATTAGCGATAAATGCTGGACTGATGAATGCATCACAAGTTGAAGAAGTTCATGAACTGCAAAAGGCTAAGGACAAAAAATTTGGTGAACTTGCAATTGAAGCAGGATATCTTAGTTTGGCAAAACTTGAAGAGCTTTTAGAAGTCCAACGCAGCAGACAGATGAGTTTAAGTCAAGCAGTAGTAGATTTAGGTTTCTTAGATTTAGCACAGCTAGAGAAGGCTCTGGCGGATTATAAAAATGAGAGCAAATTTACAAATGATCAATGGCAGTCATTAAGAACAGCAGATTTTGAACAGGCAGCACATCTCTTTTTAAATTTTTCTAAAGCAGGCGGAATAGGAGAGATTTACTATGACTATGTGGGGCTTTTCTTACGTAATCTAAATAGATTTATCTGCAATGTTCCGGTTTTGCAGTCAAACATCCAATTAAGTGAATACAATGCTACCAAATGGCTTGTTACTCAAAATGTTGTGGGCGAAGTAAACTTATTTACTGGTATAGCTTTAGATGACAAGGTATTTTTAGAAATAGCCCGGCGATATAGTCAAGAAGATCTGAATGAAATTGATGAATTAGCGGAATGCAGTGTGGCTGAGTTTTTAAATGTTGTTAATGGAATATTTTGCGTAAATGCATCTGATCAAGGTGTCGATTTAGATCTTCGCCCACAGTGCACTACGCAATGTACTTCACTAGCGCTAACTAAAGGATATCGAATTCCAATCGAACTGGACTGTGGAAGACTTGAGCTAATTCTCGCAGAAGGTTTAGAATAAATAAGGTAGACTTCAAAGATAATAATCTTTGAAGTCTATTTTTTCAAAAGGTATTTGGAGCTATATGTAGAATTAGAAAGCGGATATAATATAGGATGGATAAAGAAAACATGTTAGTGACAGCGGCAAGCCGCTTATCCCTTGTGCATGTAAGAAAGTTTCTTATCGTTATAAAAAAGTGAGTAAGGTGGATGATATGGAGATTAAAGAAATTAAGAAACTAAAACTTTATGGTTTTAATAACTTGACGAAATCACTAAGTTTTAATATGTATGACATGTGCTATGCTAAAACGCCAGAGCATCGCAAGTCGTATATTGAATATATAGACGAAGAATATAACGCCGAACGCCTTACAAACATCTTGACAGAAGTTGCAAATATTATTGGTGCGAATATTTTAAATATTGCTAAACAGGATTATGACCCGCAAGGCGCAAGTGTGACAATGCTGATTTCTGAAGAACCGGTGGACAAAGATCTACATCAGGAAGCAGTTGTCTGTCATTTAGATAAGAGTCACATTACAGTACATACTTATCCTGAGAGTCATCCTGATAAAGGGATAAGCACTTTTAGGGCCGATATCGATGTATCAACTTGTGGACATATTTCACCGTTAAAAGCGCTTAATTATCTTATTAATTCATTCTCTTCAGATATAGCTATAATCGATTATCGGGTACGCGGTTTTACTAGAGATGTTAATGGGAAAAAGTTCTATATCGATCATAAGATTAATTCAATCCAAAATTATATCAAGCCAGAAATACGCGAATTGTATCAAATGATTGATGTAAATGTCTACCAGGAGAATATTTTCCATACAAAGATGATTTTGAAAGAATTTGACTTAGATAACTATTTGTTTGGTACAGCTAAAAGAGAATTACTAAGCGGAGAAAAGAAAAAGATAAAACAAAGGCTTAAAAAGGAAATGGCTGAGATTTTCTATGGTCGTAATATTCCAAAGGTAAAAGTTTAATAAGAAAAGACTTAGCTTTTCGTTAGTGCGCAAAGCTAAGTCTTTTTTAGTAAAAAGTATATGTACTTTAAGTTATACTAATAACTCAATAAATTTCTGTGCGGCTGCAGGGGTTGGTAAACTGGCATGGGTTATTAATCCTAGGTATCTTGAGGGTATTTCGGAGTCTACGTTTAAGATAATCAGTTCGCCGGAAGCTAGTTCTTTTTGTATATACTCTTTGGCAATAAAGGAAATCCCTAAGCCTATTTTAACCAGCTCAATCATGATATCTACACTGTCTAATTCAATTTCAGGTGTTACGGTAAGATTATTTGTATGTAAGTACTGTTCGAAGAAGACTCTTGTTGTTGAATTTTTCTCAAGCATAAGCATAGGGTATTTAACTAAATTGGCTAATTCAATCTGCTTTTCGTTTATGTATGCATACTTTGGAGCGGTTACAAAAACATCCTGAATTGATTTGAGTTTGCTTACTTTTGCATCTTTATAAGTTTCAGTGCTGGGTAAATTAATGATACTTACATCAACAAGTCCCTTCATTAGGAGTTCAGCGCACACTGGTGAGGGGCGGTTAGTGATGCTTATTTTTATCTTTGGATATAACTGATGGAATTGTTTAAGATAAGGTATCAGGAAATATTTACAGATGGTATCACTGGCAGCAATTCTAATTTCGCCTTGCTGTAGTGAATGCAATTCACCTATGCTCCGTTCACCTGTTCGAAGGAAGTTAAAAGCTTGCTCAACATGGCGAAATAAAAGTTCGCCAGAATGAGTTAGTTTGACTTGTTTTGTATTGCGGGAGAATAACTTACTGCCAAGCTGTTCTTCAAGCTGTTTGATGGATTGGCTAACGGCAGACTGGGAAATATACATATTATTGGCAGCTTCGGAAAAACTCAAATTTTTGGCTACATAATAAAAAACCTTATACAATTCGAAGTTAATACTCATAATAAGTTCTCCTAATAAAAGAGATTAGAATTATTAATTATTATAATCAATGATAATATATTACAATAATATTGTAAAGGTAAAGGAGGGTATAAATATGAGTGGTGTTAAAAGAATTTATGTGGAAAAACGTCCTGAATTTAATATACCAGCCCATACTCTGTATTTAGACTTAAAAGAAAGCCTAGCTTTGGAAAACTTAGAATCAGTGAGAATAATCAATCGATATGATATAGAAGGTGTGACTGATAATGAGTATGCTGAGGCTCGTGGTACTGTTTTTTCAGAACCTACTGTTGATGATGTTTATGATGAAGATATTCTAATAGATCCTTTGGATAGAGTTTTTGCAATAGAATTTCTCCCTGGTCAGTATGACCAGACTGCTGATTCTGCAGCACAATGCATACAAATATTAACACAGAAGGATCGCCCTAATATAGTTACGGCTAAAGTAATTATCCTAAAGGGAATAATATCAGACCAAGATTTTGATAGAATCAAAAAATACTGTATAAATGCCGTTGAATGCCGTGAAGCCAGATTGGACAAGCCTAGCACCTTGAATCTTAGATCCGAAACACCGGAAGATGTCGCTGTACTAAAGGGGTTTATCAACAAGTCAGCAAACGAACTTGAATTGTTTATGCAACAAAACGGGATGGCAATGAATTTTGAAGATCTTGTATTTTGCCAAAAATATTTTAGAGAAGTAGAACGGCGAGATCCGACAATTACTGAACTCAAGGTTATTGATACTTATTGGTCTGATCATTGCCGCCATACCACATTTTTAACTAAAATTGATAAAGTTGATTTTTCAGATGGTTATTTTATAAAACCCGTTACTCATGCGTTTAATGAATATCTCGAAGCTAGGCATTATGTATATGGTGATAAAGACCGTGATATATCGTTAATGGATATTGCTACAATAAGCATGAAAGAAATGAAGAAACGAGGAATGCTTCAAGATCTTGATGAATCCGAAGAGATTAATGCTTGCAGCATAGTCGTTAATGTTGATATAGACGGAGAGTCTCAAGAGTGGTTAGTAATGTTTAAAAACGAGACACATAACCACCCTACCGAAATAGAGCCATTTGGCGGAGCTGCAACGTGTCTGGGCGGGGCAATACGTGATCCCTTGTCAGGACGTTCCTATGTGTATCAAGCAATGCGCGTAACTGGCAGTGCTGATCCACGCGTTAGTGTCGAAGCAACTTTGCCAGGTAAACTTCCGCAGAAGAAGATCACTACAGGTGCAGCAGCGGGCTATAGCTCTTATGGCAATCAGATTGGTCTTGCAACCGGACAAGTAGCCGAAATATACCATGAGGATTTTGTCGCGAAACGTATGGAAATTGGTGCCGTAATTGCTGCTGCACCAAAAACTAATGTTGTTAGGGTTACCCCGCAAGAAGGCGATGTTGTAATTTTAGTTGGAGGCGCTACTGGCCGTGATGGATGCGGCGGCGCAACTGGTTCCTCAAAAGAACATACTGAAGAGTCGCTATATAACTGCGGAGCTGAAGTGCAAAAAGGAAATGCACCGACAGAACGTAAAATACAACGTTTATTCCGTAATCCCAAAGTCAGCAGAATGATTAAAAGATGCAACGATTTCGGAGCGGGCGGTGTATCTGTAGCAATAGGGGAACTTACCGAAGGTCTTGTGATAAATTTAGATGCAATTCCGAAAAAATATGAAGGCCTTGATGGTACTGAACTGGCTATTTCCGAATCGCAGGAGAGAATGGCGGTTGTTGTTTCTGCTAGAGATATAGAGGAGTTCATCAAATATGCCGACATAGAGAACCTTGATGCTACCGTTGTTGCTAAGGTAACTGAAGAGAAACGTCTAAAAATGATGTGGCGCGGCAAACCAATTGTTGATATCAGTCGTGAGTTTTTAGATACTAATGGGGTAAAACAACAAATAAACGTGCAAGTAGATTCCCCTTCGGCAGAAGATAATTACTTCAAAAATCAATTTGTAGATGAAATACAATCGGCAGATATCAAAGAATTGTGGCTTAAAAACTTGCAAGACCTAAATATATGTAGTCAAAAAGGTCTTGTTGAAAACTTTGATAGTACAATTGGGGCGGGGACTATCCTAATGCCTTTTGGTGGCAGATATCAGTCTACTCCTAGTGAAGGTATGGCTGCAAAGCTGCCGGTATTAGACGGTGAAACAACTACTGCTACTGCTATGACATATGGCTACAATCCAGTATTATCAAAATGGAGTCCTTTCCATGGCGCGGTATACGCAGTAGTAGAGGCTGCGGCAAAAATTACAGCCTTAGGCGGAGATTATTCGACTATTAGATTGACGCTGCAGGAGTACTTTGAAAAGTTAGGCCAAAATGCTGTAAAGTGGGGTAAGCCGTTTAGTGCGCTTTTAGGTGCTTTATTTGCGCAGCAGCAGCTGGGAATTCCCGCTATCGGCGGTAAAGATAGTATGTCGGGTACTTTTAAAGACATAAATGTCCCACCGACACTAGTAGCTTTTGCCGTAAATATAGTTAATGCCAATGTTGTAATATCGCCTGAATTTAAAGCGGTCGGAAGTAAGGTAGTATTAGTGCCTCTTGCCAGGGATGAATATGAATTACCGAATTTTGAAGCTCTAAGAAGTAATTTTGCAGCTGTAACAAATATAATTAAACAAGGTAAAGTATTAGCAGCCCACAGTATCCGAAACGGCGGAATCGCGGCTGCAATCAGCAAAATGACTTTCGGCAACAAAATTGGGATGAATTTTAATGATAACATTTCAGCTAATCAGCTGTTTGCTGCGGATTATGGTTCTTTAATATTAGAAATCAGAGAAGATGTAGATTTAGATGAAGTGTTTGGTGATGTGCCTTATAGACCTTTAGGAACAACTTCAGAACAATTCACTATTGAAATTAACAACTTAGTTATTAATTTAGAACAAGCTCAGAAGGCTTGGGAGCAGCCTTTGGAAAGAATCTTCCCGACTATGACGGAATCTTCCAAGGAAGAACCAAAGTTTATTCCTAATATAATTGGAGAAAAGAAAAAGTCAGCTGTAAGTTTTGCAAGGCCGAGAGTTTTTATCCCAGTTTTTCCGGGAACAAACTGCGAATATGACTCAGCTAGAGCTTTTGAAAAAGCAGGCGGGCTGGCTGACACACTAGTGATAAGAAACCTCACGCCAAATGCAGTAGAACAGTCAATTGGTGAAATTGTTCGCGGCATTGAAAACTCACAAATTGTTATGCTTCCAGGAGGCTTCAGTGCTGGGGATGAACCTGATGGATCAGGTAAATTTATTGCTACAATGTTTAGAAATCCTCGTATTAAGGAAGCTATTATGAAGCTGCTTAACCAACGGGATGGTCTAATGCTGGGAATTTGCAATGGTTTTCAGGCATTGATTAAACTGGGGCTTGTTCCCTATGGTGAAATTGTAGAACTCACGAGCCATAGCCCGACTCTTACTCATAACAAGATTGGACGCCATGTATCCTGTATGGTACAGACAAAAATCGTTTCCAATAAATCACCTTGGCTATATAACGTTAATGTCGGCGATATTCATACTATTGCAGTCTCACATGGTGAAGGAAGATTTGTTGCGAATGAAGATATGATTGCCCAACTTAGTAAAAATGGTCAGATAGTCACACAATACGTAGATTTCAATGGCCATCCTTCAAGCAATTTACCATTCAACCCCAATGGCTCTGTAGCAGCCATTGAAGGTATAACAAGTCCAGATGGACGAGTACTAGGGAAGATGGGACACTCTGAACGTGTCGGCAATCAGATAGGTATAAACGTTCCAGGGGTTAAAGACCAGCAAATTTTTGCAAGCGGTATAAAATATTTTAAATAGGGTAATTTGCAATGAAAATTTAGTTTAAATCATAGTTATCCCTAAATATAAGACAGTACACTTGACATGCCTATTTAGATTTGTTAGTATGTACACGGACTGCAAACAAGCAAATTTCTAAGGCTTCTTTTTGCCGTGAAATTAGCCAGACCGTAAGTGTCTGTGCCGTGAACTGAGCAACCCCGGTACTGCTTGTCCTTCGGTGTCTCCAAAGGACAAGCAGTACTTTGTTTAAGGGAAGGGTGGAGATACTTGTATGCAAGATGGAGTATCTTTGCAGTATACATTAAATACATACGGGAGTGGGAAAATTGAAAAGAGAAACGTTTTCTTCAGGGTTAGCAGTTTTCTTTGCTACTTTAGGCTCAGCCGTAGGGTTAGGTAACATATGGAAGTTCCCATACCTTACTGGGCAATATGGTGGCGGTGCGTTCCTGGCAGTGTATTTTCTTTGCATTTTATTTGTAGGTTTACCGGTAATGTTAGGTGAATTTTACATTGGACGAAAGACGCGGAAAAATGCAGTAGGGGCACTCAACCAATTAAAGCCGGGAACATCCTGGAAGTATATTGGGATTATGGGAGCATTGTCGTCTTATTTAATAATGTTCTTCTATAGCTGCGTTGCGGGCTGGGTGTATTTTTATCTCTTCAAAGCTATCAAAGGCGATTTTGCCGGAATCACTATGGCTGCTGCTAAAACACAATTTGGTGAAGTGATAATGGGACCATTATCACCAATTGTATGGCAGTTTATTGTAATGGCTGTTGTTGCTTCAATTTTAGCCATGGGTGTAAAAGATGGTATAGAAAAAATAACCAAGACGTTAATGCCATTGCTTTTCGTATTAATTATAATTTGTGATATCCGTGCATTAACGCTGCCTGGTGCAATGGAAGGAATTAATTTTCTATTTCAGGTTGATTTCAGTAAACTTACAGCAGCTGCCGTTCTGACGGCGCTCGGTCTAGCCTTTTTCAAATTGTCACTGGGTATGGGTACAATGATTACCTATGGCAGCTACTTTACTCAGGATAATAATCTTTTTGGAACTGCAACGAAGGTCGCCTTATCTGATACTCTAGTTTCCCTTTTAGCTGGTATCGCAATATTTCCAACAGTATTTTCATTTGGGATGGAACCAAGTGCTGGTCCGGGGTTATTATTTATGACAATACCACTGGTTTTCTCACAAATTCCTTTTGGTAATGTACTTTTAGTTGCCTTCTTCTTTTTAACTTCGATTGCCGCTACGACGGCTATGTTATCATTAGTTGAAGTTCCATTAGCGTATCTAAACGAGGAACGTGGTGTTTCACGTCCTAAAGCTGCAATAATAAATGCGGTTATCATTGCGTCTATCGGAATTTTAGCAACTTTATCTGTTGATAAAGCAAGTCTGTTAGGAAGTTATACCTTCTTAGGACGAGGCTTTTTTGATTGGTTTGACTATATCTCTTCAAATATATTGCTACCTGTTGGTGGTCTTCTAATTGCAATATTTATAGGATATATAGTTAAGAAAGAAGATATCAAACGTGAAATGTCTAATAATGGAAAACTGAACATAGATTTTGTGTTTAATGTATATTATTTCATTCTACGTTATGTTACACCAGCGCTATTGCTTATTGTGTTTTTAAACTCAATAGGGATTATAAAATTTTAATTCACAATGTAAAAGCACCTTGCAAACCCATGCAAGGTGCTTTTACATTTAACGAGATATTTCAAAGATACTCTAAAACAGAGAACAAGTAGTACTATCAACTAATAAAGAGTTATCATATGTATCAAGACACGAATCGCGAATTTCTATAAACTCTTCTAAATTATCGAACATAATGTCAACCAGTTGTGGATCGAAATGAAGCCCGCGCTGTTCTTTAATGTAGGCTAAAATTTTATCTAGAGGCCAAGCCCTGCGATATACACGGTCAGAGCTTAGTGCGTCAAATACATCTGCGAGAGCTGTTATACGGCCATAGATGTGGATTTCCTCGCCTTTAAGGCCTTTGGGATATCCTGATCCGTCATACTTCTCATGATGCTGCAAGGCAATCAGTGCTGCTGTTTGCAATAATTTACGACTAGAGGTTCTGAGAAGTTGATAGCCAGCTATTGCGTGGGTTTTAATAATCCGGAACTCTTCATCTGTAAGTTTATCAGGTTTATTAAGAATACTGTCTTTTATTGATAGTTTGCCAATATCATGCATAGCAGACGCTAAATTTAAAGATTCAGCCTCTTCAGGGCTGAGTCCGTATTTTAAAGCCAAAAGTTTGGTATATTTTGCAACACGCTTAACATGACAGCCTGTTTCCTGAGATCTAATTTCTGCGATTTCCCCTAAAGTAAAGAGCAGTTCGGTTTGATTATTAGATAACTCCTGGTGAAGGTAAAGATTATCAAAGCCTGTAGATACGTTAGTTAAAAAGACGGTAATAAGATCTCTCTGGATGTCATCGAGGTGGTTTAGACCTTGCAGATATATTATGCTTTCAGAGCCGGAACTACTATTAAAATAGCCAATGAAATGATCAGAAAAGTAACTGCTTTGCTTAGTTTTAAAAACTTGATGAAGTTCTTCCTGCAGCGAGAACGGTGCAACTTCATCAATATTTTTATTTATAGAATTTTGATAATCTCCAGTAGCGGCTAGAATTAAAAACTCACCGTTATTTTTTGTTGCAGCAAAGCCTGAAGCTCGGCAGTAGATAGAATTTTTATTTAATTTTAGAATCGCAATTAGTTGTGTTAAAACTCCCGATACAAATTTTGTCATGGACTGCATCTTAAATATTGTAGAAGATGCCTCAATTATTTTTTCTAAACCTTTACGGTTTGCATCAATTGTAATAATATCACGAAAGGCGCGAAGGGAGGACACAACGGTAGTAAAAAGCTTGCGGGCAGTCAGTTCGGTTTTTTCTTTATAGTCATTAATATCGTAATCAATAACAATTCTTTCTTCTGGAGCCTGTCCAGCTTGTCCTGTACGCAGAATGATTCTAACAAATGGGTTTTTAATTTCCTCACGAATAAATTTTGCTACTTCTAACCCAGCATCATCTGTCTCCATTACTACATCAAGAAGCACAATAGCAGTGTCAGGGTTTTCTTGGATAAGTTGTTTGGCATCTGCAGCAGAATAGGCACTGAAAAAGCTAAGCGTTTTGCCTTCGAATTTGAAATTTTGTAATGCCAACTTAGTTACAGCGTGCACGGAATGCTCATCATCAACAATAAGAACTTTCCAGCATTCCTTTTCGATAGGCATAATATCATTGGTGACAGCAGCCGCTTCTTCATCGGCAAAAAACAATTCATCAGAAGGCTGTAACTCGATCATGGCGTTCCTCCATTAACAATCGGCACTGTTATAATAAAACTAGATCCTTGACCGACGCTACTTTGACATTTTATATTGCCTTGTAGTGTCTGGGTGACAAGATTAAAAAGAATATTTAACCCAAGACCAGTTCCGCCTTTTCCCCTGCGAGTTGTAAAAAAGGGTTCAAAGATTTTGTCGAGATTGCTTTCTGATATACCTGCCCCATCGTCAGAGTAGGTAAGTATAAACTGATTTGAAACTATTTTAGCATCTATTTTGATATTACCCTGTCTTCCATCAGGATAAGCGTGAATCAGTGAGTTCATTACAAGGTTTGTAATTATCTGAGAAAAAGCTCCTGGGTAACTATCAATTTCAATAAATTCATCGCACTCGATTAACAGGTTATGATTAGATTTTTTTAAATTAGGTCTTAGACTTAAGATGATTGCTCCAAGGTAATTTTTAAAATTAAAAATCTGACGATTTTCACTAACCCTATCAGCTGCAACACGCTTAAAACTATTAATGAGCTCTGATGCACGACGGAGATTTAGCAAGATAATGTTAGCAGCATCGCTACTGGCAGTTAGATATTTTTCGAAATCTGACTTTTTAATCATGCCAGTAGCAAAAAGCTGCTCAGCCAACTTAGTTTGCTGGTCTAAGTATGATGCGGCAGTAACGCCAACCCCTAAGGGTGTGTTAATTTCGTGAGCGATGCCAGCAACAAGACTGCCTAAGGAAGCCATTTTTTCCTGCTGTATCAGTTGGGCTTGCGTTTCCTGTAAGGAAGCTAAAGTTTCCTGCAATTCGTTATTTGCTGCTTCATATTCCCAGATGCGATTTTCTAGGTCTTTATTCAGTTGTTTAATTGCCTGCTCTGCTAACAGCAAATTCATATTATCATTTGATAAGCGTAAATTATTATATGCTAAGGTTGATAACTTTTGAGCCATCATCCATATTAGTCTAATACAGTTATTAAACTGGTTTAAAGGCATAATATGTGTTTGAGATAATGCTGCCGCAAGTTCATCAGGGCACAAGCCAATTTCAGTTGCGTATAACCTGATATCTTCCTCTTTCACATCACTATTTCGAATTTGGCCAAAAACCCAGTTAGCTATATGCTCGCCAGCCACTATGATTGGGGCGCTTGCATCAATAAATCCGCAACTCAGGCATTTTTCGTATGTTGGTTCCAATAGTTCATGGGCTTTATTTCCGATAAATTGTGCTGAACGCATGCAATTTTGGCGTCCCAATTCGGTTGCTCTTACTAACTCACATACCTTACAAAAATTGCTAGGCTGAGTTATTGGTTGACCATCTAAAGTAGTAATAATTGATGCTATTCCAAAAGCATCAGCACAAACATTTTGAATTTGTTGAAGCTCTTCTATAGATATCAAATCAGTTAATGCAATGTTTTCAATATCTAAAATAGAGTTATTATCAAAAATCATCTGTTTGGTAATACCGACTGCTTCTAGTTCATTTTTAATTGGCTTATGTAGAGGAATTTGAATCACCTCCAGAACAAGTAAAATATCGACAGCGTATAATATATAAGTATGTGCAAAACATAAATACTGCGTGTAAATAGTAAAATCCTGCCATAATCTGAAAATTAATAAATTACGCAATTATTCAACTTTATTTGAATGTTTGTAGCAAGAGGAATTAACTGGTATAATTTAGTTTGGATTTCGGAAAGAGTTTCGATAGGAGGGGTTTTTTATTAATTTCCGAAAGATAGAATTAGATAATAAGCCTATTTTTGATGAGTTTTTCCAGAAGAATTACTATGAAAATGCTCATCTTAACTTTACCAATCTATTTATGTGGCGTAATGTCTACCAGATAGAATGGACGGTTGAAGAAGAATTCTTATATATTCGGGCTGCATGGGGTACTCACAACTTTGCACTTCAGCCGATAGGACCGGATGATTTGCTGGATAATGCAATTGGAAAATGGCAGCAGTATTTTAAGGAAACAGGAAATCCATTTACTTTACGAGGTGTTGAAGCTCGTGTCGCTAATTTAATTGAGCAGCTAATGCCTGGTGAATTTACCTTTACTAGTGATAGAGACAATTATGATTACGTTTATCGAGCGCAAGATTTAATTGAACTTAAAGGTCGAAGCTATCATTCTAAAAAGAATCACGTGAATAGCTTTCGGAAAAATCACAGTGATGCCGAGTATCTTCCATTAACATCAGATCTTATTGAGCAGTGTATAGCCAATACTAATGAATGGTGTAAAAAACGCGGCTGTTCAAAAGATCCTATGTTATTAGCTGAGAAGAATGCTATCGTCGAAGTATTTAGTAATTTTGATGTGCTTAAACTAGTTGGCGGGGTAGTATTAGTTGATAAAAAGGTTGAAGCCTTTAGTTTCGGTGAAAGACTAAATAAGGATACAGCGGTAATTCATGTAGAAAAGGCTAACCCAGATATAAAGGGAATTTATGCAGCTATTAACCAAGAATTTTGTAAACATAGCTGGGGTAGTATGGAATATATTAACCGTGAAGAAGATATGGGCATTCCTGGCTTAAGAAAAGCTAAACAAAGTTATCATCCTGTTAAAATGATTGAAAAATATACAGTTACTTTATCAGAACAGTAAAAAATAGCCTGACCATTGCATCGCAGCGGCAGGCTATTTTTTTTTGCATGGAAATTTGTTCTAGTATATGAATAATAAAGGAGTTTTAAGTAAATTAATAATTTAACATACTTTTTTCAAAAGGATTTTGAAAATAATTAGCAAAGTATAATAGTAATGTAGGTGTTTGCCCTACAAATGTGTAGGGGTAAATAGAGTATAAGGAGAGAATAAATAATGGCAGAGATTAAAATTCCGTATGCTAAGTCGTACTTAGTTGCTAATGTACCAGATGACCGGCTTGAAGGTATACTTGAATCAAAAGCTCATCACTATCATCCTGAGGCAGGCGAACAGGAACTGGTGCGTAAGGCGCTAGAAAATCCTATTGGTACACCAAGACTGAGAGAATTAGCAAAAGGTAAAAAGAAAATAGTCATTATCGCAAGCGATCATACTCGACCTGTTCCAAGTAAAATCATGGCTCCAGTAATGCTCGAGGAGATTCGCAGCGGCAATCCTGATGCAGATATAACATTTTTAATTGCTACTGGCTTTCATCGCTTAACCACTAAAGAGGAGCTTATCCATAAATTTGGTGAAGAAATAGTTGCCAACGAGAAAATTGTTATTCACAATGCCTTCGATCCAAATGTTATGGTGAATATTGGTAAGCTGCCTTCTGGTGGTGATATTGTAATTAATAAGGTTGCAGTTGAGGCAGATTTATTAGTATCTGAAGGGTTTATAGAACCACACTTTTTTGCAGGATTCTCAGGTGGACGTAAAAGTGTACTACCAGGGGTTGTGAGTAAAGTTACCGTTTTAGCAAACCATAATGCTGCATTTATTGCTCACGAAAATGCCAGAACTGGTGTGTTAGACGGAAATCCTATTCACATCGATATGCTTCATGCAGCAAAAACCGCTAAACTTGCATTTATTTTAAATGTTATCATAGACTCAGACAAAAAAATCATCAAAGCTTACGCAGGTGATGTAGAAAAAGCCCACTTAGAAGGTACTGTATTTGCTGGTGATTTGGCACGATTAGAAGCTAAACCAGCGGATATTGTAATTACCTCTAATGGCGGCTACCCGCTTGATCAAAATATTTATCAGGCAGTCAAGGGGATGACGGCTGCTGAAGCTACCTGTAAAAAGGGTGGAGTCATAATAATATGTGCTGCTTGCAATGACGGCCATGGAGGGGAGGCTTTCTACCGCTGGTTTACCGAGGCCAAAGATGCACAAGCTGTGATGGATAAAATTATGAAAATACCAGCGGAAGAGACTATAGCGGATCAATGGGAAGCTCAAATATTAGCACGTGTATTACTTAAACATACTGTAATTTTGGTTTCCGATCAATGTGATCCAAAGCTTATCACTGATATGCAGATGAAGGTAGCAAAAACACTTCCCGAGGCTATGGCAATGGCCGAAGAGATAGCTGGAGCAGATGCTCGATATACTGTAGTTCCTGACGGAGTATCAGTTATTGTTGGTTAATAAAGTGATAAAGGCACATAAACACTATTGTTTATGTGCCTTTATCACTTTATTTTATCTTTTAAATACAGATGGATATAATAAATTACTGGAGGTGTGTAAAATGAATATTTCTAACGATGGCATTATGTCTAACCATGATGAACAAGTAAAACTAAATATTGAAGAACTCAAAAAACCAGAACTCGAACAGATAATGTTTTCGCCTGCTCCAGAGCTGATTAGAGCCGATGTTCATACACATTCGACTAAAAATCTCACAAAAAGGGACAGGATGAGGACAACAACGGATTAATACATTCCAAACGTGAAAGCGCAGTTAATATTTGGCGTCCTTTATCCATACCCTGCGCACCTATTAGCAGTAAAAGATCACCTGGCGAAGTGAGCTCATAGGCATGAACTATAGTTTCGTGCAAAGATGCAATATATGTATAATCGGCGTTTAGAAAGTGAAGAGTCTGAATGAAAGTTCGTAACTCTTCTGTGGTTACAATATTCAAGGGGTCGACCGCTTCAGTTGATGAAGTGACAAGAAGAGTAAAAGGTAAATGCTGCTGCCACTTAGCAAGAACCTCAGCATTATCTGAATTGATTTGAGTGCCACGGCTGCCGCGAACGGCATTTGCAACAATTAATCGCTTGAAGCGCATGTGCCTGATTGTTTCAAAAACAGCATTAATGCTGCCTGGATTTAGGGCAGTATCGTCAACGATCGTTCGGCCTTCTAAGTGAAAAACTGTCATTCGACGATCTACACTTTTAAATTCTGATAGTGCTTTGCCGATCGTAGTTAAGGGAAGGCCAGCCAAGAGCCCAGCCGCAATTGCCAGTAATGCATTCTGAATATTGTGATGTCCGGGAATAATTAGTTTTAATTCAAGTTGTTCAGGCAAAATTATTAAGCCAGAAGCAAGGTTAATCTGATTATTAATATTTACACGAATATTGCTTCCATAAGTAGATGTGCTAATTATTTCAGCAGATATATCAGCATCTTTTGTGAATAAGCTTATGGTTATAAGCATCCCAGAGTAATTTGCCGCTATGTCTTGACAGAATTTATCATCAACATTAATGACCAGCGGTGTACCAGGATTAAGTAAATGAAGAAAGTGTTTTTTAGTATTTACGTATGACTTAAAATCGGCGTAAAAGTCTAAATGATCCTTTGTTATATTCGATATTATTCCACAAGTAAAAGAGACATCATCAGTACGGTTCATATCAATTCCTTGGGCCGAAACTTCCATTGCAGCATGGGTTACGCCATTTTGCCGCATATTTCGAAAATAATATTGAAGTTCGGCAGCGTCAGGCGTAGTAAGTGTGCTAGCATGTGATGTTTTACCTAAGTTTACCTCGAGTGTTCCAATCAGACCGGTATTGAACCCGTGGCTGCGAAAAATATGTTCGGTCATATGGGCTATGGTAGTTTTGCCATTGGTACCAGTTATGCCTACTAACTGAAGTTCACGTGAAGGATGATTGTAGAACTCAGCGGCTAACCGAGATAATGCCTGACGAGCATTCTTGACTAAAAATGTTGGGACACCCAGGTTGATTTTTTTTGAATCAGTTACTATGGCAATAGCCCCTCGGCTAATAGCATCATCTATGAACATATTTCCATCGAATTTATGGCCTTGAACAGCAACGAAAATAAAGCCTGCTTTTACTTTACGAGAATCACAGGTAATTCCTGTTGCACGGGGCAGTATATTCTCCAGTTTACACATGAAACTCACTTCCCAGCTTTATAAAAATGTCGTAGTAGCATTGTATTACTGACACCTGCTAAAAGTGAGGAAGATAAAATATTTGTTTTTAGAGGACTGCTATTATGAGAAGAAGCTCTCCTATATTTCTACTTACTATAATAATATTACTTATTATTTCTTGTGCCTGCATGCCTAATAAGACTTATAAACTGGATGATAGGCGGGTTTCGCCGGGAGTCACGGTCGAAGGACTTGATGCAGGTGGAATATCAAAAGAGGAATTAAATATTCTGATGCAAGAGGTTGCAGCCAAGAAAAACCAGCCTGCAAGAAATGCGTACTTTGATGGGGCAGGAGTAATAATGTCAGAACAAGCCGGGAAAACGCTAGACATTAACCAAACAGTCGCCAATGTATTGGAAGCTAAACCGCATGCTAAAGTTAGTGCTATATTTAGTGTGATAAAACCCATTATTACGGAAAACGAACTGCGAAAAGCGAGAGTCATGGGTAGCTTCGTTACTGACATTTTAGATGACAGTCCGGGAAGATTGCATAATTTAAGATTAACAGCCAGCTTTATAAATAATACTGATCTTGAAGTCGGGCAAGAGTTTTCCTTTAATAGAGCTGCTGGCGAGCCAACAAAAGAAAAGGGCTTTCAAGAAGCCATAATATTTGGGGAAGATGGACAGGCAGTTTTAGAAGTTGGCGGCGGAATGTGCCAGGTTTCATCCACACTCTATAATGCTGTACTAGCGGCAGACTTAAAGGTAACTGAAAGGCATCCGCACTCGCGTGCAGTAAACTATGTTCCACCTGGGCGGGATGCGACAATATATACTGATAAAGATTTTAGATTTGTCAACACATCGAGAAAACAACTCGTAATTAGGGTTATTGAGAAAAATAAAAAACTTTCGGTTGATTTGCTATCAATAGATAAATAGCTTGTATAAAAACCAAGGTTACTAAACATAATAACAACTGAGGTGGGAGTGTATGCTAAAAAATAAGAAGTCAAATATCGCAATCATCGCAGTCGCAGTCATTCTATTAATCATGGGAGTATATGCACTAATGCGTCCTCCCGCCCCTAAACCAGTTCCAGAGACGCCTAGTCCGGCGCCGATGGATAGAGTACCGCAAGCGGTGCCGCCTAAACAAAAGGTTGAGCCAATACCTGGCGTTCCACAGTTTGATTCAAGCAAATATAAGTCTGAACCTGTAGTAAAAGTTTGGCGAGCCGACAGAGGCACAATTGAAAGTATGCCTTTAGAAAAGTACATTGAAGGTGTTATAGCGCAAGAAATGCAGCCAGAGTGGCCGATAGAAGCATTAGCTGCACAGGCCATAGCTTCCAGAACGCTTACTATTAATGCGATCGAGGCTGGCACCATCAAGAGACTGCACAATGCAGATGTTAGTACCTCTAAAGAAGAGTTGCAGGCATTCGCGCCAGAAAAAGTTAACGATAATGTCCGTGAAGCTGTTAAGAGAACTAGGGGCCAAGTACTCCTTTATGGCGGCGGATTAATAAATGCTATTTACAGTTCCTGCAACGGACAAATTGCAGCAACTAAAGATGAAAGTTTTCCAAAAGAAATTCCACATCCGGCGCCGTATTTTCAGCCAGTTACAGATAATTGCTTTGAATATGCACCTGATAACATAAAGTCGTGGACAGTAAAGATACCAGGGTCGCAAGTAGCTTCTGCAGTAGGATATAGTGGAAATCCAGGTGATATTAAGATATTGGAAAAAGGTCCATCTGGTAGAATTTTGTTTATAGGTGCAGGGAATAAAAAAGTATATGGTGCTGAATTTAGAAAAGCTGTAGGTTTTGACCGTTTGAAATCTACCTTAATTACCGATATGTCTTATGATGGCAAAGATTTTACTTTCAAAGGATTAGGCTGGGGTAATGGAGTTGGTCTTTGCCAATGGGGTGCTTATACTTTTGCTAAACAGGGAAAAAATTCTTCTGATATAATTAATCACTATTATGTAGGGGCAGAAGTTACTAAGTTATATCAATAGTAAAGTTATGGTTTCAAGCTAACAAAGCATTCAGCAATGAATGCTTTGTTAGTTGCCAGGAAGGAGTTTCTAATGCAACAAATGATTCAGCGGCTTGAATACCCGCCCCGACAATACCTCCACAAAAATGTTTACAACCCCAGTGAAGATCATTTGTGCCAGGTCGTAATGAATAATTCTGATCCGTTGGCCGAAATTCGCAATACCCCTTTTAGAAAAAGCATTGAAGCCGAGAAAGTAATTGTTAATGATATGAAACAATTAGGTTTTATGCATTCTGTTACAAACCGTCAGTATGAGAATCTTTTTCGACGTGGGCTTAATTTTGAAGTAGATTTCTTCCATCCGGAACTACAAATAGCCGTAGAGGTTGAAAAAGGGGAAATTAATAATATTTGGAAGAATATTTGCAAGTTTGCTGAATCATCAGTTATCAGACATGGGGTTTTACTAGTTCCAGTTGTAAGACAAGGTCAGCAAAACAGCAGTGAATTTTATAACAACACAATTAAGCGCTTATGCAAAATAGAACGTATCTTTACATATATTGATAGCTTACTAATTATCGGCTATTAAGGGCATTTAAATTTTTTAGGATATAGCAATTTTTTCAATAGAAATTGCATATATTAATAGTGGAGAGGTAGTTAAAAGACACCTCATCCTAACAGGCGCCGTTTGCTACCAGTTAGCAGACGGCGCTACGGCTATTTTAGATTGAAAATTGCAGGAGTTTGAATGTTATTGTCGAAGCACTCTCTAAAAGGCTCTATATATCAGAGAGGGTGTGCGGGGAATGGCTGATTATAAAATTAGCTCAGAATTAGCAGCAGAGATTGTAAAGTTTGTAGCAGGTAAAACAGGTTATAACATGATAGTCTGTAATGAAAATGGCAACATTATTGCTGACACCGTTGGTGGGGTACGTGTTGGCACATTACATAGTGGAGCCCAAAAAATTATGCAGGGGATAATGGATGAGTATGCAGTTACGGCTGAAGAAGCAGCAAGAAATTCCCAGATAAAAGAAGGCTACAATTGTGTTATTTCTATCGACGGGACACGAATTGGCAGCTTCGGAATTAGCGGAAGTGTTGAGGTTGCAAAGCCGCTGACTCAAGTAGCAGCGACAATTGTAGGCTACCGAGTTAAGGAAGAAATACAGAAACAGGCAGTATCAAAAGTCGTTGATTTAGTATCGGATAATGTTCAGCAAGCAGCAGCAGCTGTTGAGGAGATTTCGGCTTCCTCTGAAGAACTTGCTGCTACTACTGATAACGTTGTCAAGGTTTCACACGAATCAGCTCAGAAAGTAAAAGATACTGGTAAAATTCTTGACATGAGTCGTGGAATAGCAACGCAAACAAAATTGCTAAGTCTTAATGCATCAATTGAGGCTGCTAGAGCGGGAATCCATGGCCGTGGGTTTGCAGTCGTGGCTCAGGAAATGCAGAAACTTGCCCAAAACAGTGCTGATGCTACTGAAAAAATAAATGTAATACTATTAGAGATACAGGCAGCTATCCAAAAGGTTATTGAAGGTATTAATCAATCCGCCGAGATATCGAATGAACAAGCACGTGCTATGCAGGATATAATTGGCATGGTTGAATCAGTTCAAGGTTCAACTACTGAACTTGTAGCAATTTTTAATAAGAAATAGATAATTGTATAAATAGCAGCTTTTTTTGAATTTTTATATTTGTAGTTGCATAAAATACCTATGGAAAACCGCTAATAGTGGTTTTCCCAGAAGAGGCGCCGTTTGTCCGGAACGCACGGATAGCGGCGCTACGGTTTTTTTATGGCGAAGATAGTAAAAAATTCCTTTATTACATAAAATGGCGACTGATTGCCAATTTTAACTAATGTTGGCACAAGCTATTTTGGCATAGCATAAAAGGTAGGAATTTCTTTAGAGGTTGGCAATATCTGTGCATTACGCTATAATATATTCATGTTGCATAGGAGATTCATTATGACCAAGGTTATTGTGTCAGTAGTTGGCATACAAAAGGATGTTTATGGAGAAGAAAACCGTATTGAATCAGTCGCTGTAGGGAGACATTATTTTAAAAACGGAGTTAATTATATTTCGTATCAAGATAATGAAACAGCGGGGATGGAAGGAACAAATACTTTACTTAAAATATCTGATGATTGTGTTACTTTAGTACGTAAAGGACAGGTAGAACATACACAAGTTTTTAAGCTAAGCGAAACAAACACTAGCCTTTATCGTACACCATACGGGGACATTACTTTGACTATTATGACTAACAATTTAGATATAAGTTTTGGTACATCTACTGGAACTATCAATATAGGATATGAACTAGTTGTCGATGGACAATGGCAAAGCGCTAATAAACTGCATATAAAAATCTGTAATGACAATAATGTATGCAGTGCAGTTAATTGAAAAGGGTTAGATCAGGAGGAACAAGCGTTGGATATTAAAGAACTACTACATAACGCAATTATTAAAGCCGCGCGGCAGGCTATTGCTGACGGGGCTTTTAGTGCTGATGAATTACCTACCGTTATATTAGAGGTTCCACCACAAAAGGAATTTGGCGATTATGCTACGAATTTTGCCCTTCAGGCAGCTCGAGCCGCTAAAACTAAACCTCGTTTAATAGCCGAGGCAATTGTAGCCCGACTGAGCGAGACCTGGCTGAATAAGGCAGAAATCGCCGGACCAGGTTTTATTAATTTCTATCTAAAAGCCGACTGGCTGTATGAACTTCTTGCCGATATACTAAATAAGGGCGAGAAATACGGCAATACCAGCGCTGGATCTGGTAAACGTATTCAGGTAGAGTTTGTAAGTGCCAATCCTACCGGACCTTTACATGTAGGGCACGGCAGAGGAGCCGCAGTCGGCAGCGCATTAGCTAACTTGCTTAAGGCTGCTGGTTATGAAGTTCAAAGTGAATATTATATCAATGACGCTGGCAATCAAATCGATAATTTAGCTGCGTCTGTTAATGCACGGTATCTTGAATTACTAGGACAACGTGTTGAATTCCCAGCTGATGGCTATCATGGTCGTGATATAATTGATACTGCTCAGCGGATAGTAAATAATGAAGGTGACAAATACCTTAGATTTTCTGCTGATGAGCGTTTAGCTGTTTTTAAAGAGCTTGCATTACAGGAGAAACTAGAAGCTTTAAAAGAAGATTTGCAGGCATTTAATGTTGAATTTGACGTATGGTATAGTGAACGTACCTTACACCAAAATGGCGCAATAGGTGAAACTTGTGAAATTCTGAAAGCTAACGGAAATATGTATGAACAAGATGGAGCTTTATGGCTTAAATCAACTGCCTATGGCGATGATAAAGACAGGGTTGTTATCAGGGAAAATGGTATTCCTACCTATTTGGCGGCCGACATTGCTTATCACCGTGATAAGGCAGAACGAGGATTTGACACCTTGATTAATATCTGGGGTGCTGATCATCACGGCTATATCTGCCGGGTTAAAGCTGCTATGGCTGCTCTTGGTTACAATTCAGAGATGTTAGAAGTCCTTATTCTTCAGATGGTGAGCCTTTACCAAAATGGCGAACTTGTAAAGATGTCTAAACGCACCGGTCAAAGTGTTACGCTGACTGAACTTATCGAAGAGGTAGGACGGGATGCAGCTAGATTTTTCTTCATCATGCGCTCAATAGACAGTCAATTGGATTTTGATTTAGATCTTGCTAAATCACGTTCTAATGAAAACCCGGTTTACTACATCCAGTATGCTCATGCTAGGATTTCAAGCATATTCCGCCAGGCAGCCGATGCTGGTATTAAGGCAGATCTTAAAAGCGTAAATCTTAGTGTTCTTGAATCACAGTTTGAAATCGACTTAATTAAAAAGCTTGGTGAATATCCTGATGAGGTTTCTTATTCTGCACAAGAACGTGCGCCTCACCGTATTGCCCGATATGCTCATGACTTAGCCAGCTTATTCCATACTTTTTACAATCAATGTCGTATCATTGGTGTTGAGAATGAGCTAGCGGCAGCCCGCCTAGCTTTAGTTAAAGCAGTTCAAACTACTATAAAACATTCATTATCAATACTTGGAATTACGGCACCTGAGAAGATGTAATTTAGAAAAAATTATATAGATAGAGTAAATTAAATTGTATTTTGTATCGTGGAGGAGGAAATTAATTATGTTAGACATGAAGCAAGCTATAGAAGTAGACATCGCATATCAGATACTGCGTCAATCAGGGCAGCCTATGTATTTTCGTGATTTAATCAATAAAGTAATAGATATTAAGGCTAAACCTGTAGCATCGCTTTCTCACGCTATTTCTGAAATTCATACACAAATAAATATGGATAGCCGCTTTGCTCATTTAGGAAAAGGTATGTGGGGGCTGAATGAATGGACTCCGCAAAATACTCGCCGCTCTAGTAGTGATGATTCTTCATCTAGTTCTGCACCAACTACAAAAAGGCGGGAAAGACTGCTGGAAGAGATTCAGCAGGACTATGTAGCTGCAACAACTGAGCCAGGTGAAGCTGAATAATCGCTTGACATCGACGGGGTAAAAGGATAAAATTATTGGCGTGTTTTTAAACGATTTGAGGGTATAAACTCTTGTCGAATAAGGCTTAGTTTGGCCAGTATAAATCGCCTGAGTCTCGGCGTAAGTCTGTATCGTTATATAAAAATACCGAATAAGTGGGGCTGATTTAGACAAGCCTGCAAAGGGTATAATACTGCAAGAGCAATTTTAGGAGGATATTTTATGGCAAAGTATATTTTTGTTACCGGGGGGGTTGTTTCTTCGCTTGGTAAAGGCATCACTGCGGCTTCATTGGGACGGTTGCTAAAAAGCCGCGGCATGAAGGTTACCATTCAAAAATTCGATCCATATATAAACATAGACCCTGGTACAATGAGCCCTTACCAGCATGGTGAGGTATTTGTAACTGAAGATGGCGCCGAAACGGACCTGGATCTTGGTCATTATGAGCGATTTATTGATATAAATTTAAGTAAAAGTTCGAATGTTACTGCTGGTAAAATTTACTGGTCAGTCATAAATAAAGAACGTAAAGGTGATTACTTAGGCAGTACTGTTCAGGTTATTCCTCACATTACCAACGAAATAAAAGAGCGTATTTATCGTGTTGCTAAAGAGGATAGCGCAGATATAGTTATTACGGAAATTGGCGGAACTGTCGGTGATATTGAGAGTCTTCCGTTCCTTGAAGCTATTCGTCAGGTTAAAAAAGAGGTAGGTCGTAATGACGTACTTTATATACATGTTACCCTTGTACCATACATTAGTGCAGCTGGTGAATTGAAAACTAAGCCAACTCAACACAGTGTTAAAGAACTGAGAAGTATTGGTATTCACCCTGACATTATTGTGTGCCGCACTGAACACGAAATTTCTCCAGAAATGCGCGATAAACTGGCACTTTTCTGTGATATTGATGCTAATGCGGTAATTCAAAATAAGAATGCAGCAAGTATTTATCAAGTTCCTTTAATGATGCAGGAAGAAGGACTTGATCGTATAGTTATGGATAAATTAAAGTTAGAAGCAGTCGATGGTGATATGGTAGAATGGCGGGCAATGGTCGATAAAATCATCAATCCTGCTCATAGCGTAACAATAGCTATGGTCGGAAAATATGTTGCATTGCAAGATGCTTATATGAGTGTTTCTGAATCACTTCGCCATGCTGGAATTGCCAATAATACTGCAATTAACATAAAGTGGATAAATTCAGAAGAAATCGAAGCAGCAGATACTGATATGGCAGCATGTTTTGGTGATGTTGATGGTATTTTAGTACCTGGAGGCTTTGGAGACCGAGGTGTTGAGGGTAAGATTAAGGCTATTCAATTTGCCAGAGAAAATAAGGTCCCATACTTTGGACTTTGTCTTGGCATGCAATGTGCAGTTATTGAATTTGCCCGCAACGTGTGTAAGCTTAAAGATGCTCACAGCAGCGAATTTAACCCAGATACCCCGTATCCAGTTATTGATCTAATGCCTGAACAGGTTGCAATTGAAGCTAAAGGCGGCACTATGCGTCTTGGCGTGTACCCATGTAAAGTAACCGAAGGTACATTAACTTACGAAGCTTATCAAGATGAAATTGTATATGAACGCCATCGTCACCGTTTTGAATTTAATAATATCTACCGCGAGCAGCTTGAAGAATGTGGTCTTGTGATTGGCGGAACTCTGCCAAACGGACGGTTAGTAGAAATTGTAGAAGTTAAGGATCATCCTTGGTTTGTTGGTACACAATTTCATCCAGAGTTTAAATCACGTCCAACCAATCCGCACCCATTATTCAGAGATTTTGTTAAAGCCGCTCTGAACAATAAGAAGTAATAGTAAAACTGTTGGACATTCCAACAGTTTTCTTTTTTATATTCAATGTCGAAGCATTCTATGTTTACATAGAAAATAGGGCAAACTATCTTAAAAAAATGGGAGGCTTTTATGCGCAAAAAAACAGCAGTAGTGATATTGGCAGTAATAATCATAATTTCATTAACAGTACTATCTTTTTCGGGCGTGAGTATTAATAAACGTAATGCTGAGTCAGATAAAATAGCTGTTATCTATGTTGATGGTGTAATTATAGGCGGACGTGGACAAAGCAGTCTTCTTGGCGAGTATGGCGGTACTGATTATATAATCAAACAGCTGCATGCTGCACGCGATGATCGCAGTGTTAAAGCAATTCTGCTTAGAATAAATAGTCCTGGGGGCAGTGCTCCAGCCTCACAGGAGGTCGGCGAAGAAATAAAAAAGGTTCGGGCAGCTGGTAAAATTGTCGTAACTTCAATGGGAGATGTAGCAGCCTCTGGTGGTTATTGGCTGGCTGCGTGCTCTGATAAAATTTATGCGAACCCTTCAACATTGACTGGAAGTATCGGAGTATATATGCCTTATACTAATTGGGAAGAGTTATATAAAAAAATTGGCGTACGTCAAGAAAAAATAAAGAGTGGACCTCACAAAGATATAATGTCGCCTGAGCGGTCAATGACGGATGAGGAACGGGCAATTATACAGACCATGGTTGATGATATGTATAATCAGTTTGTTGAGATTGTTGCCGAAGGCCGCAAGATGGATAAGGCTAAGGTAAGACAACTGGCTGATGGGAGAATTTATACGGGAAATCAAGCTAAATCGTTAGGACTAGTTGATGAATTAGGCAATATGTATGATGCTATAGACGGAACAATTGAATTGGCTGGTATAAAGGGTAAGCCAGAAATTAAGGAATATGGCAAAAATAATCCTTGGGCAATGCTGCTTGGTGCAAACGATAAGCTAGAAATACTAAATAAGTTATTTCTAAAGCCGATTGAAAACGAACTCCCAATTACCGCACCGCTAGCTATTCCTGAAAAATGGTAGGTGGATGTATGGGAACAATTTTAGATGATATTTATGATGTGATTTTTAGCCCCCGCACAGCTTTACGTGAAATTGCAGCTCGCAGAGAGCTTTTATCAGCATGTATTGTTTTCCTTCTAAGTGTATTTATCCCGATGTGGGCGGTTTTTCTAGGCTTACAGATGGGCGAAAAGTCTAATTCACTTGGTTTTATAATGGTATTTCAGGTTATAGGAAGCATTGCTGTCTGGGTAGTGGGGACTGCTATATGGCATTTATGTGCCGAACTGTTAGGAGGTCGAGGGTCAGCTGTTGGGCTTATGACCGCTCTTGGTTTCTCGCACTTTCCACGCATATTTATTGTTCCGTTGTGGGTATTGGCGACACTTATGCCAGCGGGGATTTCGCCTTTCTTTATAGGTATAAGCGGTTTTATCATTTTGGTATGGACATTATCTCTAGAAGTCTTAGCAATAAGCGGAGCTTATGATATATCTAGGACCAAAGCTGTAATAGTATTTTTGGCGCCTGTTTTATTAGTCATAGCAGCAGTGGTAGGTCTAATTTTTATGGCAGGGTCGGCGTTAATACAATTGCCGTTGGGATAGCGAATTGAGGTTGGTTGTATGCAAAAAAAAATTATTATTGGATTGTTGTTTGCAGTTCTAGCGTTAAGCGGATGTTATAGGCAAGATATACAGCCTAAGGCTGGACTGAACCCAGTAAATGTTTCGGAATCAGAACTGCTTAATCTGTCGGGAAACATTTCCGAAAACGGCATGGGCAACAATTATCGATTTGTTAGTAGAGAAGGTAGTGAACAGCAGTTTATCGAGTTAGCTGCTGGCGGAAGCGGGCGGCTTGAATACTTCCGTGAAATAGACGCTGATTTAACAGCTATAGCAGATCTAAGGATTCAGTTTTTATCTACACAGGGTATTGGCAGAATTAAGCTTGAAGCATTAGACATACAGGGGAAGGCAATTAATACCATTGGCTGGGCTGTTACAGGGGAAATACCTGCAAATTCTTCAACTGCTAAATGGATTGACGCACGTTATGGGGTTAACTACAAAGGCAACTGGATTAATGCTTCCTATGACTTTACGGAAACTCTAGTTAAGCATTTCACCGCTTTTAAAGCGAAAAATGCTGCAAAATACCGGGTAAGTGTTGAAGTTGGCATGGGACAGCATGTGCTGGTTGATAAGCTTGGAGTATACCCGGACATAAATAGAGCACTAAGCATTGTACCACTAGTAAAACAGCATAATACTCAATTTGGTGAGCAAATTAATGTAGACGTTGAAGTCGTAAATAACAGCAATAGGCAAATAAATAATGCTGTTATAAAAATAATTGAACCATATGGGTACGGACTAATTGCGCAAAGTCAGGTAGAACAGCTTATTGACAATATAAAACCTGGAGAGAAACGCAAGTTGTCATGGCAAGTTAAAGCTCAGCGGCCAGATGCAGTTAATCTTAATAAACCATGGAAATTAACTTTTGCTATTAATGGAACAGCAATGTCTGAGGCGATTGATGTATATGTTGCTGATAATCGACCTGGCAGAATATTTTACGTTATGACCGATGATCTAGAGCCTATTGATGCTGCCGGCTACCCAGTGGCCTGGGGTAATAGTAATGGATGGCTTGAACCAAAAGAGTTCTCGATACAGCTAATAGAAAAGGCTGAAAAACTAAACAGTATAGCAGAGCGGCATGGCGCGAAGTGGACTCATTACATAGCTTGGCCTGCTTTAAAAGCTGGCGAATGGGCCGCAAAAAGATCAGCTACGGGAGAGTGGCCCAAGGTCATAGAGGCTGTTAAAAACTCTGTTATTCAACAAACTAATCAAGGACATGAATACGGCATCCATATGCATTCAGACTATGATCCGTATCTTACTGAAAATGTTTTATCATATAATCCTGAAATGGACGGAATTTGGGCCAATCATCTGAGGCATGGATGGGCACACTCACTGCCGGAGGAAGGCAATTTTGACGAATATGGTACGAGGACAGGAACACTTTATAACTATCAAAGTATACTTGAGCAATTGGCATCTCGATCAGGCCAAGGACAGCTTTTAACTTCTCGTGTCGGCTCGTTTGACTTTGGCAACGGCTCAGAGGACGAAGCTAAGAGTACGCGTGTTTATCAAAAGGTTGGCATATGGGGGACTAGCGATGCTGATGGCAATGCAGGCGGGATAACATCAGGCGATTATGGAAAAGAAATTTATTTTTCAGCTAAAGATGACATAAATTCTCCATCAAACGATATAAATAATATAGGACTAGTTGAATTTCGCCCGACACCTAAGAGCTTTATAACTTATGACAGCCAAAGTGCTGATGTAATGAATGCAAAAGCCGATGAAGGGATTAAAGCATTTACTAGAGGTATGAGTATTATTCCTGGAGTGCACGCGATTGTAGGGTTTACTCATGCAATGTTTGTAATGGGAGCAGGGGATTGGCAAAGTATTGATGGCGGCCAATTTAATGCTATAGAAGGTCATTTGGAATATTTAAAACAAAACTATGCTGATAAAAGCTTGCTTGAATTTTCAACAGCAACTGAACTTGTAGCAAATTATTTAGATTACTATTCGCCCAGACTGATTGCCGTTTATGGAAAAAGAATTAAAAATAATGCTTTTTCCAGTGAGTATGAGATAAACATTCTAGGGCGAGATATTCCGATAGATAAGCTTCATACGCATGCTGTTAGTATTAAGTATCCGCTTTATCTTCGCAGCAGTGCATATAAGGTGAGCATTTTAAAAAACGATCAACTAATCTATACTACTTGGGGGCTGCCTACTCCGTACAACGATATTGAATTTAGTGTTGATGACAGATCTGCTAAGTATACTCTCAAAGTTTATCAAAGTGAGACAATTCATATGATAGTTAATCAAATTCGATCAATAAAACAAAAAATAATTGGATAATAATAAAGAAAGTGCTTATATTTCCATTTTATAGGAGGATATTTTAGTATTAAGTCGAATATCATTAAATTAGGAAAATAATAGTAATTATTGTTATATTTAGAGGGTAGGGTGAGTTAAGCATGGGTTTGGCAAAAAATTCAGTATTAATCGTTGATGACCAGCCTGGCATTAGGCGACTACTTATGGAAGTTTTAACTGAAGAGGGGTATTCAATCATTACAGCTTCTAATGGTTACGAAGGTCTTCAGAAAGCTAAGGAGACGGAACCTGCTCTGATACTAATGGATATGAAGATGCCAGGGATGGACGGAATTGAGACATTAAGGGAATTGAAGCGAATAGGTCAAGCTGGAAATGTAATTATGATGACTGCCTATGGTGAACTCGAACTCGTGAATCAAGCGAGAGAACTTGGTGCATATGCCTATATCACAAAGCCTTTTGATATAATTGCGCTCTGTGGAATGGTGAGCAATCATATAAATAGTATTGATAACAATCAACAACAATTAATGATCGGATAAATGAGTAACACTCAGCTTTGCTGGGTGTTACTCATTTCTAGTAGAAATAAAGTTTTATCAAGAATAATGTTTTAAGCACTTAGATAGTTCTATGAATGTTCTTCCTGTTTAAAGGTTTTGCTGATAGTTTTATTATCCAATATATGGAATAAATTTTCTTGCGAGATAGTAATAGCTCCAAAACGGCAGGATTTTTAAGATGATTGGCGAATGGTTTATCGAGGAAGAGAGGGATGAATTTTGGTAATAAACGCTACTTCGACATTCGCGTTGTATTGTCAGCGATGCAGCAAAATTCAAATGCACGATATATCTCACTTTAGTATTAATAAGAAGGTACGAGAACTTAAATGCAGCTGTAATCATATACAAGCCAAGATTTCGCGATTAGGTTCCCGTCAGCTGCTGCTAAGCATCCCTTGTGTAGTTTGTCAATCGACCCATCATATATATTTTGAACTCAAAAAATTACTACATACAAAACTAGATAAGGTATATTGTTGTAAAGATAATTTCGAGTTAGGATATTTAGGCGATCGAAAAGCTATCAATGAAACCTTAGCTGATCAGAAGCGCGAATGTGAAAACTTAATTCGCGAGACTGATAGTACCTATTTTGAAGAATATCTTGGAAAACATCATATTATCCTAGATGTTCTGAATAAAGTTCATGATATTGCGGAATTAGGCGGGGTATACTGTCGATGTGGCAGTGAAAAAGTTGAGGCTGACATTGTTGCGGACTGTATTGTTCTTGAATGTCTGCAATGTGGCGGATATTATGTAATGTCGGCTCAGACTGAACAAGATGTAGTCCATGCGCAGTCACTTACCAGTATTGAATTAGAGCCGCAAAGATATTTTGCTAAAAAAGATTGATCATGATTAAGTCAAGACTACTTAAGTACTAACCAATTTAGGACACCAAAACTAGGAGGTTTAGTATGAAGTTTTTTCTAGATACTGCTAATTTTAACGAAATAAAAGAGGGCGTTGCTCTAGGTATTGTCGCTGGAGTAACTACAAATCCTTCACTTATTGCTAAAGAAAAGAGAAATATTAACACAGTAATCAAGGAAATAGCGAATATAGTTGATGGCCCTGTTAGTGCCGAGGTTATCAGTACAACCTATGAAGAAATGCTTGCCGAAGCGCGCCAATTAGCAAAACTGGCGAATAATGTAGTAATTAAAGTCCCTATTACTATTGATGGTCTTAAAACTGTTAGTGTATTGAGCTCGGAAGGTATAAAGACGAATGTGACGCTTATTTTTTCTGCTAATCAGGCATTATTAGCAGCACGGGCTGGGGCGACATACGTCAGCCCTTTTGTGGGGCGGCTTGATGATATTAGTTATGATGGTATAGAATTAGTGAAAACAATTGCTGATATTTTTGCTGTTCATGGAATTGAAACAGAGATAATAGCGGCTAGTATCCGCCATCCTATGCACATTACTCAGTCTGCATTGGCGGGTGCTCATATTGCTACTGTACCTTATAAAGTTCTGCTGACACTAATGAATCACCCTCTTACCGATAGCGGTATTAAGCGTTTCTTAGAGGATTGGCAGAAAGCAAATATGTAAGTATAACTTGGAGGTTTATTAATGGATCGCGAATTAGCATTAGAATTTGTAAGGGTTACCGAAGCTGCTGCAATCGCATCAGGGCGTTGGATGGGAAAAGGTGAGAAAAATGCGGCAGATGGTGCTGCAGTTGACGCAATGAGAGAAGCTTTCGATAGTGTTGCTATTAATGGACGTGTAGTGATTGGCGAGGGCGAAATGGACGAAGCTCCGATGCTTTATATTGGTGAAGATGTTGGTGCGGGTGGTATGGAGGTAGATATAGCCGTTGATCCTGTTGAGGGTACTACCCTAGTAGCCAAAGGCTTGCCTGGCTCTATTGCCGTATTAGCAATAGCTCCTCGCGGAGGAATGCTTCATGCACCTGATATGTATATGGACAAAATTTGCGTAGGCCCTAAGGCCAAAGGCAAGATTGATATAAACGCGCCAGTTACCGAAAACCTTAAGGCAGTTGCTAAAGCTTTAGATCGTTCAGTTGAAGATTTGACTGTAGTTATTTTGGATCGTCCGCGCCACAATAAAATAATCGAAGAAATTCGTCAGGCTGGCTCAAGAATCAAGCTAATTACAGATGGAGATGTATCACCGGCGATTAACGTTGCAATTGACGGAACTGGTGTCCATATGCTTATTGGTATCGGCGGCGCTCCGGAGGGCGTAATAGCTGCTGCTGCGCTTAAGTGCCTAGGCGGCGATATGCAGGCCAGACTTTATCCCGAAAATCAACAGGATATTGATCGCGCAACAAAAATGGGAATTACCGATATCAATAAAGTTCTTACAATTGAGGATATGGTAAGAGGCGATGATGCATTTTTTGTCGCTACGGCTATAACCCAAAGTGAGCTGCTCAATGGGGTACGTTACTTCGGCGGCGGTGCAAGGACACATTCCATTGTTATGCGTTATAAATCAGGCACAGTCAGATTTGTGGATGCCATTCATAAGTTTGACCGCAAGCCGCTTTTTGTTAAACGCGTATAACATAGCCTTGGAATAGTATTTATATACCTCCTATTTCTAACGAAATGGGGGGTATTTTTATGCGTAAAGGTATTTTAAAAATTCGTAGGGAAGAGAGACTTATAAATGTAAGGCATGAAAGCTGGGACAATACCAATGGATATATTATGTGCTTTTACTGGCGATAGGCTAACAACACGACACCTTCAATTAAGATTTCGAATGTATTCGAAAGGACTAGGAGTCACCGTAACGCCTTATCACCTACGGCATTGCTTTGCTCTTTATTTTATACGGAACTAGGGTGATTCCTTTGCTACCCGCAGTAGTAAGGCTTCGTAAACAGCTAAAATACTATTGAATGTAACGGCAATAAAGGAGAGGGGAGGACTGTATAACGCTTTCTAGAAGAATAAACTGTTCAAAAAGTGAGGGTAAATAATATACTCATGCTACTTCTTGATTTTACCTAGCTATTGAATATAAAAAGCAAAAAGGCACTCCCCTCCGTTAATGAGAGAATGCCTTTAAACCATTTGAGAGTCTGTAATTTTATATACAAACTCCTCGCCCTTTGTTTTGATTATACTTAAAATTGGTAAATACTTGCAATAGAGTTTTCAGCCAAGGGGGGAACGAAACGTTACAATATTTGATATGACTCAAGAAGGGAACAAAACAGTTTGACAGCCGTCATTTCAACTACGATCCTTTGACGTTCTTTTCTTTGAGGAGCGTCTTTTTTATTTAGTATCGTCTTCGCTGTCTATCGGTTTCATAGCTGGCTGTAGAGTTGGCGATAAAAAAATCCTACTTGTCCTAGCAGCATGATTTTGTTCCACTCTTGCCATCAAGAGGATTACGGCTCTTGCAATAAACGATATAGACCAGGCGATAAGACCAAAGAAGTATAATGACCATCGAATCAAGAACGCATTAGAATTGCTTAACGAGAACTCTTATAAAGAAGCCGAAAAGCTAACAGGTATTAGTAAAAGTACATTAATAAGGGCGAAGAGAACTAAGGAGGGCATATAAGCCTTCTTTTTTTGCCTTATAGGTTATGTATGTTCTAAAAGTCAAAAGGAAAGGCTATATCTGGGTGATTATATGCGTATAATTTTTGGGATAGCGTTTATTTTAGCAGCTTGGCGTTGGTCAGATTGGGAAAACTGGAGGGGATACTATCCTACATACCTATTCTTAACGGCACTTAGCTTTGTATCTGATTTTCTAATGTACAATCGTTCACTTTGGTTCTATTGTCCTAGCCCTAATTTTCCGAATCACACCGTTGTCGCTCTTTTTTATGCGTTCACTATTTATCCGGCAACTGTGCTATTATTTTTGTCTCGGTATCCATGTAACCAAACTTATTTGCGTCAAGCCTTATATATTACATTGTGGGTTGCTATATATTCTTCAATGGAAGCAGTAAGTCTTGTGGTAGGGTTAGGAAGTTATTACAATGGCTGGACGTTATGGTGGTCAATATTAGTAAACATCGTATTATTTACTGCTCTTCGTGTTCATTATTCCAGCCCACTACTAGCATGGTTAATGGGGGGCTTGTTTTCTGTTCTAGTCTTAGTAGTATTTGATTTTCGGCTTACTGATTTTAAATAAATAGATAACGAGTAACATAGCAAGCGTCATTACGACCAAACTAGATTAAAGTAACTGTGCGTAGAGAGGGACATATGAGCTACTACCCATCAGATGAACAATTAGCACAAATGACTAAAGAATTAACACAAGCCCGTCTTGAAAACTGGCTGGCAACAGATTTATTAACGTGGCAATGGTGGTTTATCGTAGTTACATTTATAATTCCGTGGATTGTCTTTTACTACTTAGCAGATAGGAAACAGTTACCTAAAATTTTGCTGTACGGTACGCTTCTTATACTACTAATAATTACGCTTGACCTTGTTGGCTTTGAGCTTGGGCTTTGGTACTATCCGTTTAAATTGCTCCCAGTGGGCCCATTGACTGGCTATATTGATCTTAGTCCACTGCCAGTTATCTATATGCTAGAGTATCAATATTTTCCGAGATGGAAGGATTTTGTTAAGGTATCAATTGTTACTGGCATCGTGTTTTCTTTCTGTTTTGAACCTATCTTGATATCATTGGGACTGTATATACCTATTCGATGGGAGCATCATTATGGGTTACCTTTTTATATCCTTATGCCTATCTTGATGAGAGGAGCAGTTGAAAAGGTATTTACGTCCGCAAAAAAGCAATCATAAAATAGATTTGCCAAAGCATTTAAGTATCAATACAAAGCACACAGAGATTCCGTTTTTAGTCATTTTCTGTGTCTTAAGCTAACCCATTCTTAAAAGTACATTATAAGGGCGAAAAGATCGAAGGAGGGCGCGTAAGCTTTCTTTCTTTGTTTAATGGGTAAGTATGTTTTGACAGTCCAAATGCGATCTTTAATATGTAGCTTTTTATTTAGTTTTGTCTTTTTAGCCGTCTTAATAATTCAAGGTTTTTAGCTATTGTGAAATACATAGGTATATAGAAGATGAATGAATACCATAACTTCCAACCATTATGATAGAACCAACCCGCGTATATAGTGCTCCATTCAAAAGCAATAGAAAATATACACCATTTAAGTGCATAGAATAGCTTGTTAACTGTTGTACCAGAGAAAGGATAGTAGTTCAAGAAGATAATATTTAAGGCTGGATAGATGCCTAAAATAGGAATCATAGTAAGAGCATCTACCCCAGGATTAAAGTAGCCATAAAGGTCGTATTTTAGGTCAAGAAAAACATCTACAAAACTTTGAATTACTATAGCAAATAGACAAGTTGAATATAGTTCGTCTTTTGTCAGATTCTTGGGGATAGAATAGGCAATTAGGTTGAATATTAGAACGCTAAAAAATAAATGCAACATTAGCTAGCCCCTCGTATTAGATAATTTAGATAGCTTAAGAATCTTATGATAAGAATAAAAGATCGTAAACAGAACCCAGTCAGCTAAATAAGACCAACCCATGTGCCACCACAAACCATATTGCATTTTTTTCATATGAATGTGTATGTACTCAATAGAAATAGCGAAGGTAGTCCAATAAAGCCAATAGCGAAGCATTCTTGGTAGCGTCTGTTCTTTTGGTAGCCATTGAATGAATAGATATGTTACAACAGGGTATATTCCGATATTGTCAAGTAATGCTATTAATAATGGGTGTTCACCTAAGTAACGCCAAAGAGGATAATAGAAAGTAATAATGTCTGTGAAGCCAGCTAAACAACTTGCTAATAGACTGACGGGCAATAGTTCTCTCCAACGTTTCTTGTCAGTAAATAGAATGAAACATATTACAACAATAGTAAAACGAATATAGTAAAACATAGATACTCCTACGAGGTCGCTTTTACATAGCTTTCCCATAAATAAAGCACATATGAATTAAGTATTGAGTGGGGTGGGGTAAGTTTTCATAGTCCAAAGCCCCTTTTCTTAGAGCGTGGGTGGTGGTATCACATTGACGTACATTGCGTGAAAACAATATGGCTTTTTTTATTGTATCAACCTTAAATTTTGAGTGATTTGTTATTGAATAGACTTTGCTGGAATGGGCGGGTAAATTCTCGTAGTACAAAGCTCTTTTCATAGTGCGTGAGTAGGAGTATTACATTGACACGCTCTGCCGTAGGTACATGTATAAAATTTCAATATTCCCATGTGATTCCAGGCGTGCTATATTTATCTTGGAACAGTTGTATTGAGCACAATTATATACAGTTAGAAGTAGGAAAAATATAGATAAATACTGGGTTCACGGGTGCAAGAACACATTCCATTGTTATGCGTTATAAATCAGGAACAGTCAGATTTGTGGATGCCATCTACAAGTTTGACCGCAAACCGCTTTTTGTTAAACCGTATAGTTCTACATTTTAAAGGTATTATGCCCCCTATTCATATGGGGGGCTTTTTGACATGTTTATCTATTGGTAGGTATGTAAAACTAGTAGTGTAGAATACGACCGTGTCTTAATCATGAATTCGTGTTAATATTATATTAGCCAAATAATTTACAAAATAAGGGTTTTAATTTCTACGCTAAGGAGTGATTATGTGCTTATAAAGGGCTGGAAAAGTGAGTATAGCGTAAATATTAAGCAAATGGATGAAGATCATCAAAAACTTATAAATGTAATTACTGCCCTAATGGAGTCGATGAGAACAGGTCAAACCTTTGAAATAGCTTCAAATCTCATTAAAGACTTAGAGTCATACTCACTTATCCATTTTATGCGCGAAGAAAGTTATCTTAAAGCTATTGAACATCCTGATCTGCAGGAGCATAAAGAACAACATAAAGTTTTCATTAAAAAAATTAAAGAAATCAAAGCTGCTAGTGCAAATGGAAATAAATTAATCGCCATTCAAATGCTGCCGTTTATAAACCAATGGTTTATAAACCATGTGTTAAAAATGGATATGAAGTATAAGTCCGAGAAGGTATAATTTAGGTATTCTTTATTTGTAATTATAGATTTTTATTGAAAATAGTTTGGTTAATTGATGCTGAAAACACTATTTGATCCAATAAAAACAAACAGACTAGCAAGGGGTCAGTTCCCCGCTAGTCTGTTAATATATTTCATTAAAATTACGAGCGTTTAAGGTCATTTTGGTACAAATCAGATTACCGTCCGCATCATACTCTCTGGTAATCACCCTTACCGCATACTTCGGAGTAGTTGGGTTGCCCCGTATATCCAAATAGCTGACCTCAGTACGAGTAACTGCAGGGAGTTGACTTGGTCTTTTGTCGCCCATAGTCAACCCTACCTTTAGTACTTCAAAGTACTCACAATACTAACGTTCTAGTTATTACTATTAAAACCTCTTTTGTTTTAGCCAAAGTTTGAATATGGATTACTTAATAGAAATTCCTAAATCCAACATAATAAAATGTTCTGTTAAAGTTTTAGAAGTTTTGTATACTTGACAAAGTTTCTTAAAATTAATTAACAGAAAATACTGATAATGATATAATAAAGTAAAGAGAATATGGGAGGGGGCCTCATAATGGATATCATTAGGACATACATTATCGGATTTGGGGTTGTTAGCCTTGCTTCTCTAATCTTTGCGTTAATATTATGCATACGATCAAAGGCATGATTTAAACTTTTGAGCCGAAAGGCTCTTTTTTCATGTCAATCCCAGTAAGCATAATAGAGTAGCATCCTTATCATTTGGTAACTATTTTTCCTAATATTGAATACCATATACAAAAGTGATTAAGGGGGAGAGATGTAATTATGTATCTTAAAGAAGGCAAGCTGTTTCGGGTTTTTGCGCTTAAGGTCCAGCTCGCAGATCCCCAGGAAACAGAAAGTGTAATATCTGAAGTTGAAGATAAGCTAAAAGACATAGCTAATGAGATCATTGTAGATTCGCCAATGGTTACGTATGATCGTGAAGAAGATAAAAATACTAATGTTATTTTGAATCTCTACCTACATTTGAGTAATTCGCAAAAACCAGAATTAATAAGATTAAGCGAAATAACCGAAAGTCTTTCTGATAGCATTGCTTTTAAATTGCTCAATATAAAAATTGATTAAGGTAAAATTACGCCGTAGCAGGCGTTTTTTACTTATGATAAGAAACAGCCTAGAAAACATTATTATTATGCTGCATAAAAAAAGAACTTAAGATATCCGACAATATCTTAAGTAAAGGAGAGAACTATAAGGTTAAAGCAATATTATTATTATTGGAAAATATGTTGGAATAATATACCGTATAAAAAAGCAAATAGCAGAAAAGTGATATTTTTACATTGTAACGCTGCCTTGTTTGGAAAACTTTTGATTATAGAACTTTGTCTTTAGCTGCTTAGCTTTATGTTGCGCTAGCTTATGGCTGTCAATCGGTTCAAGCTTACTACCGTATTGTGATAATAACTTTTCTACTTCTTCTCTCGGCAAAGAATAGGAAGTCAGTTCTGGTTCATAATTCATTTTCATGGAGAAGTCCCTCCCCAATATACGATTTTCATAGTTAATCAAAACTATAGTTAATATTATGTCTAATTCTAGCAAAATTATTCTTGAAAATGGGACTTAGTTAGAATAAAATACCGCCTCCAACGGCAGTTAAATAATGAGATTTCAATGAAGCAGAGGGGTATTTGCTTCATGAGAAACAAATTTCAAATCTTCTTCAGCAGTTACTCGATTTCCATCAATATAGAGGTAACTAGAGATAACATTTTTAAAACGGGGGCTTTTTAGAAACTCAACAAGCGAAAAAATAAAGTCCATATTTGCTCTAGATAAATCTTCCTCTATTAGCAACAAACCGCTAGTTAAAAAATCATCAAATACATTTGGAGCAGTATCTAATTTTAGTTTGCAGTGATGGATAAAATCCAGACTATACTCCATTTGATCTAAAAGATTAGGATCTAAGGCTTGCAAGAGAAGAATAGTTTTACCTTGCGAAAGTGAAGTCAATAAATCCGCTGCGTTGATTGCTCTAGTGTTCATTGTAATTCCTTTCACTAATTAGCTAAACGTAGTTTTACCCTGTTAATACTATTTATGTGCAGTTTACTTACTAAATTTATTTTTGTTTTTGTCTATTTTATAGCATTGCCAATGTACCGTATAATTAAGAACAATTGTTAAGGTTAATTACGCTATATTCACCTCCGTATCCTAATGTATTCTTCCCTTGATTATTATCAAAATTCTAGTAATACTTAGTACAGAGAACTAACGTAGCAATTTTACATTTCCTATTCGTTCCCAGATATGATATAATAATTCCATTAAAAGATTATTATTATAGAAAATATACTAGATGAGTTTACATGGCAAGTGTAATAAAGGGCAGGTCATGGACCTGCCTTTTATTTTGGCATTGTATATAAACTAGGCTGTTGGTAATCTGCAATTTTAGCCAATACCTGAAGATTATGCCAAATTTCGTATAAAAAGGGTACTAATAGCTTATTCTAATATCGAATTTAATATTATTGAACCGAGGTGACGTAATGGACTTAACTAAGGTTAAGAAGCAGCCAGTACTAACGGCTCTGTTGATAATTATTACTCTAATACCACTATTGATCTTTGGAGTATCTCAAAGGGACAAGCCAGCCCCAAACCCGCCCCCCCCGGAGACCACAGTAGAAGCGCAGCCGGTAGAGCCTAAGGGGATTGCGGCAATTAAAAACCACACTGTCAGTGCGGGTGAAACTCTAAGTACTATCGCTGAGGCATATTCTATTGATGTTGATACAATTTTAGGTGCTAATCCTGATATTGATGAAACACTACAACCTGGTGATAAATTAGCAATTTTGCCGCAGAAGGGTGTTTTGCACACAGTAGACATGGGAGACACACTCTGGCGAATATCAAATATGTATAGCATTGACATCCAAGCAATACTTAGCGCAAATAATAAAAATAGCGATGGCTTAGCTATTGGTGAAAAAATATTTGTTCCTGGTGGAAAGCTTATAGCTAGAAGTGATTTACCATCAGTTCCGGTTTCGAGATCGGCAGTTAGCCGTGTTATGTGGCCAACGGACGGCGAATTTACTTCAGGGTTTGGCAGGCGATGGGGAAGGCTTCATGCTGGTATCGATATTGCTAATGATGTCGGAACACCTATCACGGCTGCACTATCGGGGCGGGTAACTTACGCAGGCTGGTATGGAGGCTATGGTTATACTCTAATGATTGAGCACAATAATGGATATACGACACTATATGGGCATTTAGCAAGCTTTACCGTAGGTGTTGGGCAGTACGTAAAGAGTGGTCAAAAAATTGGCTTAATGGGTAATACCGGTTATTCGACTGGGCCGCATTTGCACTTTGAAGTACATAAAGATGGAAATCCAATTAACCCAATGAATGTCTTACCTTAAATAACTAAGTAAAACCGCAAGGCTAAACTTTTTAAAGATCGATATTACTATAATTTCGATCTTTAAAAGTTACTGCCTTTGCGGTTTTTTTAATTCTTACATTTTAAGTAGGAGAGAAGCTGTTGTAGAAGTATAAGCACTAAAAACATCGGTGATAATATTTATAAGAATCCAAAATAGAGGTAGGTATGGGATATGTTATTGGATGTCTGGTAGCTTCGCTTAGTTTTTTGTTGAATCGCATTTTAATTAGGCGTGTGGGTATCCAGACAGTTATTAGTTATAGTCCGATTTTAGAAGAAGTCACTAAAACGACGCTGGCATTTTATTTAGGAGCTGATATATTAGCCGCCCATATAACTTTTGGATTTGTTGAGGCTGGCTATGATTACTATCATAACCGCTATAACGGACTAAAGGCAGCGCTATTTAGTATTGCTGGGCATAGCTTGTTTGGTGCAATGACTATTTTCATATTGGCTATAAGCAGCAGTTTTTTGTTGGCACTTGCTGCCGGTATAATATCACATTTAATATGGAATGTAACTGTTGTCCGCATCTACTCGTAATGGGTATTGTTTATCCGATGGCTAATCCGTTCTAATGATCAGTTAGGTGCGGTTGGAGGCCTTGGATAAATTTGACTAGAAATTCAGATGGAGTTCTATCTGCAGGCGTAGGTAACTCCATCTGAATAAGTCTCATTTTATCAGGAGGTTTAGCGAGATGAAGATTTTTTATAACTGTGAATGCTGCGGTGAGTCAATAGCCGCATTAGAGGTTGATCAAGTGGACGAAGTTAAGTTCGGATTTGATTGCTTGACTGGTGAAGAGCGTCAAGATATAATAAAAACTGATCTGTCAACAAACACTATGCTTGTCAAATCATTTTGTGACAGTTGCATAGAGGCTCTGGGGATAGCGGATGAACAGCAGTTGTGGACCAAAGGCACAAATTATTTGCATTGATAGATTACAATATTAAATGATTAAATTAAGTGTATATAGGGCTTTAGCAATAGCTAAAGCCCCTTTTTGTACGGTTTGAAAATCGTGTTTTCGGTTTTAAGTTGGAGACGGCCTTTATTTTCGGACGTCTAATTGAGAGGAAAAAGCAATACTTTCTGGATACTTAGTTGAATAATATTAGTATATCCTAGCCTTCAGTTTAAGGACTGTAGGCGTTTTCTAGATGGGTGAGGTGTAGTAATGAATAAACTTTTCGAGGTTATGGCTAACGATGCGGCGCTAAGAAAGGCGATAGATAGCTATAATGGAGAAATAGGACAAAGTGTAGTTTATGGTATAACCGGTACACAAAAGAGTGCTGTGATTGCAGCAGCATATTATAGAAATCCGCGTACTACCGTAGTTGTTACTGGCAGTAATGAAGGATTAGAGCAGCTAAGATCTGATTTGACGACATTATTACCAGAAACAATTGTTATTGATCTACCTGCGCTTGATATTATAACTTTTTCTGCTGCCGCCAAGAGTGTTGAATTGGCTGCGCGGCGCATGGATGTGTTAGGAAGGCTTGTTCGCCAAGAAAAAATAATTGTATTGGTCACAGCTGAGGCAGCGGTACAAAAGGGTTTATCAAGACAAGAATTCGAAAACAACAGGCTGAATTTAGCAGTTGGGATAGAAATTGCGCGTGAGCAGGTGCTGGAAAACTTGGTCAGGTTCGGCTATGAACGGGTCGACCAAGTTGACAGTATTGGTCAGTTCAGTGCCAGGGGAGGCATTATTGATGTCTTTCCAGTAAATCGTACGGCCCCGCTGAGGATGGAGTTTTTTGGGGATGAAATCGATTCATTGCGTGAGTTTGATACAGTAAACCAGCGGTCTAGTAACAATATTGCCCAAGCAGACATACTACCGCTCACTGAACCTGAGCATAGCGGAAAGGCTGCGGTATTTTTATCATATTTGCCAGCTCAAGCTACTGTTATCTTTGATGAGCCTACTAGAATCAGAGAGCATATAAGCAAACTAATAAAAGAAAACCCCGAATTAAAGAAGCGTTCATTTAATTGGTCTGATATTATGACTGCAGCAAAACATTATAATATAGTTTATTTATCACTTATGCTGCAGAAAATTCCATATACTGAGCCTAGCGACATCATTAGTGCTGTCGCTAAAGGCGTTGCTTCATTTCACAAACAGATGGACTTAGTCGAAAGCGAGTTGTCCACTTGGCTTGAAAAAAAATACTATCCGATAATTTTCTTATCAACAAACGATAAAGCAATATCTTTTCAGCAAAATCTTTCAGAACAGGGAATACCAGCAATTTATAGTGATAAAATAGAAACCCTGGTCGAGGGAACAGTTTTGGTTACTACCGGAACATTATCTGCCGGATTTGAATTTCCTCAGGCTCAACTGGCTGTTATTACTGAAAAAGATATATTCGGTCGTCAGAAAAAACGGCCTCGGCCTAGAGCTTCAAAGGGCCAGCAAATAACGTATTTTCGGGACATTAACATTGGCGACTATGTTGTACACGCTAGCCATGGTATTGGAAAATATGTTGGCGTTGAAACATTAAATGTTGGTGGTATACATAAAGACTACCTGCATATTAGATACGCTGGAGAAGATAAACTTTACGTTCCAACTGACCAAGTTCACTTGCTGCAAAAGTATATTGGGTCTGAATGGGAAGCGCCGCGTCTGCATAAAATGGGCGGCACCGAATGGCTGAAAGCTAAAACTAAAGCTAAGTCGGCTGTTGCTGACATGGCTAAAGAATTGCTAGGTTTATATGCAGAGCGCCAAGTCAATACTGGTTACGCATTTGATCCTGATACTCCTTGGCAAAAAGAATTCGAAGAAGCTTTTCCTTATGAAGAGACGCCTGACCAACTGGCAGCTATTGCTGAAATTAAAGCTGATATGGAAAGGCCAAGACCCATGGATAGGCTGTTATGCGGTGATGTAGGATTTGGAAAAACTGAGGTAGCTATAAGAGCTGCATTTAAAGCAGTTATGAGCGGCAAACAAGTGGCAGTACTTGTGCCGACCACCGTTTTAGCACAGCAGCATTATCAGACCTTCATGAACCGATTTGCCGGATTTGGCCCGGTTGTGGACGTTGTAAGCCGCTTTAGAAGTGCAAAAGAACAAAAGGCGACCATAAGTAAAGTAACTACGGGTCAGGTTGATGTACTAATTGGCACGCATCGTATCCTAAATTCTGATGTGGTATTTAAGGATTTAGGTTTATTAATAGTGGATGAGGAACAGCGTTTTGGCGTAGCCCAAAAGGAAAAACTTAAAAAATGGCGGAGTAATATTGACGTCCTAACGCTTAGTGCTACACCAATACCGCGTACCCTTCATATGTCCCTTGTAAATGCCCGAGACATGAGTATAATCGAAACACCTCCAGAAGACCGATTCCCTGTGCAAACATATGTCGTTGAATATCACGAACAGATAATTCGCGATGCTATCAAGAGGGAACTAAAACGCGGCGGACAAGTGTATTTTGTTTATAATAGAGTAGAGACTATAGATAAGGTACAGCGGCAGCTGTCAGAAATTCTGCCTGACGCAAAAATTAGAAGTGCCCACGGACAAATGCCGGAAGAACTTTTAGAGCAGGTTATGCTTGATTTTTATGAAGGACATGATGATGTACTTGTTTGCACAAGCATAATTGAAAATGGTCTAGATGTTTCAAATGCTAATACTATTATTATTTATGATGCAGATCATTTTGGGTTATCGCAGCTTTATCAGATGCGCGGTCGTGTGGGGCGATCACACCGAATGGCGTTTGCTTATTTCACTTATCGCGCTGATAAAGTATTAACTGAGGTTGCCGAAAAACGGCTGCAGGCTATAAAGGAGTTTGCTGAATTAGGTGCTGGCTTTAAAATAGCCATGCGTGATCTTGAAATACGTGGCGCCGGTAATTTATTAGGTGCTCAGCAGCATGGACATATTGCTAGTGTTGGCTTTGAGATGTACTGCAGGTTGCTAGAGGAAGCCGTTCAGGAATTAAAGACAGGCGAAAAAGTAGAACTGCCTGTTGAGCCAATTTTAGAATTTAATGTTGAAGCTTATTTAAGTGGTGACTATATTAGTGATGCGATGCATAAGATTGAAATATATCAGCGAATAGCGGCTATTCGCAAGGAAGAACATATTAGTCAGCTGTTAGATGAATTAATTGACCGTTTTGGTGATCCGCCTCAAACCGTTCTAAATCTTTTAACAGTCGCTCGTATTAAAAATATCGCCCGCCGATTAGGGATACGTTCCATTATCCAACAAACAAAAGGAATAGAGTTTACATTTGGTGATAAGCCTGATGTCAATATTAACGGAATAGTAGCACTTAAGCAGGAATTTGGCACTAGTATAGCAATGATTCCAGGACCGCCTGAAATCATAAATTTAAAATTAAATAAATTATCAGAAAATAATTTACTGGACATTATACACAAAATCCTAAAAACCCTTATCAAACAAGAGGTCACACCAACTAATGATAATGATGGCAATATATGAATAAAAATGATAGGCCAGATATATACTATCACTGAGGCGAAATGTCAAAAACTGTAGAAAAGGGGGGATACTGGTGAAAGCGACAGGAATCGTTAGAAGAATTGATGATCTAGGAAGAGTGGTAATACCTAAGGAAATACGCAGGACACTTAGAATACGAGAGGGTGACCCACTGGAAATTTATGTGGATCGAGAAGGTGAAGTCATTCTCAAAAAATACTCCCCAGTAAGTGAATTAGGTGATTTTGCTAAGGAGTACTGCGATTCATTGTATGAAGCTATCGGCCAGATCATTCTTATAGCCGATCGGGACAATGTAGTCGCTGTAGCTGGTGCTTCGAAGAAAGAGTTCTTGAACAAGCCGATAGGCTCGATTTTAGAAAAGGTAATGGAAGACCGCAAAGCTGTTCTAATTAACAACCCTGGTGAGTATAAACATGGAAAAGCTTGCCCAATCGACACGGATGACGAAGATGATGAAGCGTGTAAGTTTACAGCCGAGGTAATCGCTCCGATTATTGTGGAAGGCGATGCAATCGGTGCAGTAATTATCTGTTCTAAACAAGCTGGCGTCCAAATGGGAGATATGGAAGTAAAACTCGCCGAAACTGCTGCAGGTTTTCTAGCAAAACAGATGTCACAATAATTTTGCCCTCTTTTGTTTTATGTAAGTAGCGGACGCCGTTCGCTACTTTTCTATTGTAGGATAAAAAAGTATAAACTTTCTTACATGCATAAGGAAGTATCCAATTATGCCTTTGCTAAGGCTCGGCACAAGCCGTGAGTCCGTTATCATTATTTTCATAATTACTATTTAACAAAGTCCATATTTTGCTATAATACTAGCATGTATATAAATAAGCAGTATAAATATAGTATAAGTAGCATCTTTGTGGAGAGGAATGACTTTATTGAGTAAAGATACATTTTTAAGGGGTGCACTGATCTTAACTGCAGCCGGAATTATTGTTAAAATAATCGGGTCTGCAAACCGTATATTATTATCACGCCTGCTAGGCGGTGAGGGTATTGGCTTATATCAGATGGCGTACCCTATTTATTTGCTGGCACTTAGCGTATCGTCAGCTGGTATACCGGTAGCCATTTCGATTATCGTAGCCGAGAAAATTGCCCGCTCAGATTATATTGGTGCTAATCGAGTATTTAGAATATCCTTAAGTGTTTTGGCGGTGACAGGGCTTGTATTCACTTTTTTATTATATTATGGCGCAGGTTGGCTTGTTGAAAATCAGTATGTCCGTGATGCACGAGCTTACTACGCGATAGCTGCACTAGCACCAGCTATTTTTTTCGTTACTATTCTATCAAGTTATCGCGGCTATTTTCAGGGAATGCAGATGATGACGCCGACAGCTGTTTCACAAATATTTGAACAGCTTGTCCGAGTAGTAACCATGATAGTATTAGCTTTTGTGTTATTGCCTAAAGGGTTAGAATATGCGGCCGCTGGGGCAAGTTTTGGAGCCGGACCTGGAGCCGCAGTTGGCTTGCTTGTATTAATATATTATTATTGGCGGCAGCGCAAAGTATCTAAGTACCAAACCGAAATGCAGGCAGATGTTAAGCAGGAATCCGGTGTAAGTATTATCTCCCGAATCGTTAAGTTAGCATTGCCAGTTTCTCTTGCAAATATAATGCTGCCACTAGTTTCTAATATAGATCTTTTAATTGTACCGGCTCGTTTAGAGGTAGCTGGCTATACGGTAGAACAGGCTACCGAACTTTTTGGATACCTTACTGGAATGGCAGTAGCGCTGGTCAATTTGCCGACAATACTGACCGCTTCTTTGGCTGCTAGTTTAGTTCCGGCTGTTTCGGAAGCTTTTACACTAGGAAACCGCCAGCGAATCTATCAGCGTACAGTAACTGCTATGAGAATTGCTAATCTTATTACTATACCGAGCTTTGTCGGTATGTGGCTGCTAGCAACGCCAATATCGCAAATGCTGTATGGAACTCCAAATGCAGGTACTTCGATTGCTATTCTATCACTTGGAATTGTATTGCTCGGCATTGGTCAGGTTACAACTGGCGTGCTGCAAGGGTTAGGTCATACAACTATACCGTTAGTCAATATGGCAATTTCAGCGGTTGTAAAAATAGTTTTAAGCTGGGTGCTTACTGCAATTCCCAGCCTAGGCATAAAAGGAGCGGCATGGGCGACTAACGCTGATTTTGGAGTTGCAGCGATATTGAATGTCTATTTTGTTTATCGTTATGTTGGCTTTAGTATTGATCTTAAAGATACACTCAAGGCTATGTGTGCAGCTGCCATCATGGGCGGAATTGTACTATTAAGCTATGATACTATAATGGCTAATACTTTCCACAATACAATAGCGACGCTCACGGCTATTGCAATAGGTGGTACAGTATACGGCGTTGCCTTGCTATTAATGGGCGGGATTAATGAACGAGATATCGAAAAAGTGCCTAAGTTAGGCGGCAGATTGGTTGGTTTGCTGCAGAAGATGCGGCTGCTGCGGAAATAAGGAGTGACTTAAAGTGGGAGAAATAATTATTATTGGACTTGGGCCGGGACCTCTCGGCCTTCTTACTATGGAAACATGGGACATGCTTAATACTGCCGAAGTATTGCTGTTTCGTACAGCTAAACACCCTACAGTAAATGAGCTTAAAGCTCGAGGCATAGGATTTGAAAGCTACGATTATATATACGACCAGAAGAAAACCTTTGATGAGGTTTATGAATATATAGCGAAGGATTGTGTAGGTCGGGCAAAAAATGGACAGAAGGTTACATATGCTGTTCCGGGCAGCCCATTAGTGGCCGAGAAAACGGTTAGCCTAGTTCGCGCAATTGCCGCGCAGGAACAAATAAATGTGAGAATTTTACCAGGAATGAGTTTTATTGAAGTTTTATATGTTAGGCTTGGGATCGACCCGATTGACGGCCTTACAGTAGTTGACAGCAGCGATATTGATAGAATTCCGCGTGAGCTCAATACCGCTTTAGTTGTAACACAGGTTTATAACCGACAAATAGCATCAGATGCTAAGCTGGCTCTCATGGAAATATACCCAGATGACTATGAAGTGACTGTAGTACAGAGTCTAGGTCTTCCTAATGAAAAGATTAAGAAAGTTCCATTATTTGAAATTGACCGTCTGCCTGATATTGATCACTTGACAAGCGTGTATGTGCCAGCAAGGCAGGAGACTTCAAAGAGATTTGATTTAGCTCCATTGACAGATGTAATGGCACGACTGCGTTCGCCAGGCGGCTGTATATGGGATATTGAACAAACACATAAAAGTCTGCGTCGGTATATAGTTGAGGAAGTATACGAAGTATTAGAAGCGATAGATCTTGCTGAAGGGGACAAGCTCTGTGAGGAATTAGGCGATCTTCTGCTGCAAATTGTATTCCATGCCAGAATAGCAGAAGAATGCGGCGAGTTTAGCATGCAGGATGTAATTGCCAGTGTAACCGAAAAGATGGTGAGGCGGCACCCGCATGTATTTGGTGATATTACTGTTCGTGATGCAGGAGAAGTAGTATTAAATTGGGATATGATAAAAAAGCAGGAAAAAGGTCATGAGCGTAGTTCAATTCTTGACGGTGTACCACAAGAACTGCCAAGTTTGATGAAAGCTTATAAACTGCAAGCTAAAGCTGCAAAAGTTGGCTTTGATTGGGATAATATTAACCCTATTTGGGAAAAAATAGAGGAAGAAATTACTGAACTAAAAGAGGCTTTGCTCGAAGGCGAAACTGAAGCACTTGAAGGTGAGCTTGGCGACATATTGTTTGCAGTAGTCAATTTGGCTCGCTTTTTAGGTATTGATGCTGAAATCGCGCTCAATGTTACTAACAGCAAATTTAAAAATCGCTTTGCTTATATCGAGGCTAAAGTAAAGGAAAAAGGAACCAACTGGGAGCATTTTACCTTAGCAGAACTCGATAAATTTTGGGATGAGGCAAAAGGCCTAAATAAATAGGATCAGTAAATTTTGGCAATTTTTTTGTAATTAGAGAGGAATAAAAACACAAATAGCGAATAATGCTATTCGTAACGATTTCTCGAGGAGGATGAATTTGTGAATAAAACCGAATTAGTAGCCAGTGTCGCTGAAAAAGCCGGCCTTACTAAAAAAGACGCAGAAAAAGCTGTTAACGCATTATTCGCCAGCATTGAAGAAGCTTTGGTGCTAGATGATAAAGTGCAAGTAATCGGCTTTGGTACCTTCGAAGTGAAAACTCGCGAAGAAAGAAAAGGCCGTAATCCGCAAACAGGTGCTGAGATTACAATTCCAGCTTCTAAGAACCCAGTGTTTAAAGCTGGCAAAGGGCTAAAAGACGCCATAAATCAATAATATACAATAAAAACCAGGTTAATTTTTAACCTGGTTTTTATTTAAGTATAAGTCAGCGATTTTGCAACTCAAAGGTGCAAAGAGCATAAAGGAATGTACGGCGTTGACGCATTTGCAGTTAACTACGCTTATTAATTTTATAATAGCTTTGAGGAGTGATAATTTTGACTGGTACTATTTTGATAGTTGACGATGAAGTATCTATACGCGAATTAATAAAATTCAATTTACAAAAAGAAGGCTATAATGTGCTGGAGGCAGACGATGGCATAAAAGGCCTTGCTATAGCGAAATCAGAAAAACCTAATTTGGTTGTTCTCGACCTTATGCTGCCAGGAATAGATGGACTGGAAGTCTGTCGTAGTTTAAAGAGTCAGCAGAATACAGCGGCTATTCCGATCATTATGTTGACTGCCAAGAATGAGGAAATAGATAAAATAATTGGGTTGGAACTTGGTGCTGATGATTACCTTACAAAGCCGTTCAGTCCAAGAGAATTGGCTGCGAGAATTAAAGCAGTGTTAAGGCGCAGCAGCAAAGATAGTTCAGTCGTAGGTGAGTTGGTCGTAGGTAAACTAAAGCTCAATTTTAGCCGCTATGAAGCATATCTTAATAAAGACAAGCTAGAATTGACACCTAAAGAATATGAGCTCCTGAAACTATTCATCACTAATTTGGGCAAGGTTTACAGTCGTGAACAACTCCTGGAAAAGGTGTGGGGTTATGAGTATTTCGGCGACACTCGCACAGTCGATGTTCATGTTCGTCATTTAAGGGCTAAACTGGCAGCAGAGCCAGAGATCGCAGACTCAATTGAAACAGTACGCGGTGTCGGATACCGTTTTCGAGATATTTAACGTAAAATTAACAATCCTCGAAAGCATTTTATGATATATTGCCCTATAGGGATTATTTTTTATATCAGAGCTTTAGGAGGATTACCTATGGAATATAAAATTCAGGCAAATAAATTAAAGCTTTACTATGGCGAAGCTCTAGCGTTGAAGAAGATAACCATTCCAGTTGTTAAAAATAGTGTATTAGCTTTGATTGGCCCTTCCGGCTGTGGCAAATCTACTTTTATAAAAACTTTGAATCGTATGAATGACTTAGTTGACGGTGTAAAAATCGAAGGTGAAGTACTGCTTGATAATGTAAATATTTATCAGCCTGACACTGATGTTGTTATGCTTAGAAAAAGAGTAGGTATGGTATTTCAGCGCCCTAATCCTTTTCCTATGTCAATATATGATAACATTGCTTATGGACCAAGGATTCATGGATTAAGTAATAAGAACAGGCTTAATGAGATTGTTGAAAAAAGCTTGCGTGGAGCTGCTCTTTGGGATGAAGTAAAAGATCGACTGCATACATCAGCTATGGGTATGTCAGGTGGTCAGCAGCAGCGGTTATGTATTGCTAGACTATTAGCAGTTGAACCTGAAGTGTTATTGATGGATGAACCGTGTTCCGCTCTTGATCCAATATCAACTATGAAAATAGAGGAACTAGTTACAGAACTAAAGACCGATTACACTATAGTCATGGTTACTCATAACATGCAGCAGGCTGCCAGGGTTTCAGATTTTACCGCATTCTTTTTAAACGGCGAATTAATCGAGCATGATAAAACTGATGCTATATTTACACGACCTCAGGATAAACGCACAGAGGACTATATAACTGGCAGATTTGGCTAAGCAAATTTAAATGCAGTCGGGAGGGGACAAGATTGTCTATTACGAGACAAAGTTATGATCATGAATTAGAGAATTTGCGTCAAGAAATTTCTAAAATGGGCAACATGGTAGCCCAAGCAATTGGAGAATCTGTTAAAGCACTTGCTAATCAAGATGTTGAGCTGTCACGCAAAGTAATGGATGGCGATGATATTATTGATGCAATCGAAGTAGAGATTGAAGATAAGTGTATGGTATTAATCGCTAGACAGCAGCCGCTAGCTAGAGACTTGCGGATTATTGGTACAGGACTTAAGATTACAACAGATCTTGAACGAATTGGTGATCATGCGTTTGACATTGCTAAAATTGCGATAAAAGTATCACAGGAGCCATTGGTAAAGCCACTAGTAGATTTGCCAAGAATGGCAGTTATGGCACAAAAAATGCTTAAGGATTCACTAGAAGCTTATATAAATATGGATATATCTCTTGCCGAGCAAGTTTGTCAGGCTGATGATGGTGTTGATGATATCTACCAGCAGATATTTCGTGAGCTGCTGACTTACATGATGGAAGATCCGCGTACCATAAGTCAGGCTACGCAACTAATATTTGTTGCCCGTTATTTAGAAAGGGTTGCCGATCATGCTACTAATATTGCTGAATGGGTAATATATTTAGTTACGGGTCAAAGAATGCGCAAAAATTAATAGCAAATAAAAAGTACGCCGAAGCGCTTCGGCGTACTTTTTATTTGCTATTCGTAGTGTACGTCTTTTTGTAAATCATCCGCTGAAAAGGTGTCTACACCGACTTCATACTTCATTTCTTGAGTACTGCTGCGCGGACCTTCCTCGATAAGATATTTGTTACCCACAGTAGAGTCACCATTGATGTTTTTGCCATTCCAAAACTTATATACTTTTTCATTTGCCAAACCTATCTACCTCCTTTGCTATTTGATTCAGTTTTAGTTTGTCCTTATAAAAAAACTGAAAACATGGCAATTAAAGTGAATTTTCAGCAGAGATGTAATAAGCAGGTAGATGATGTCTTGCCAGCGAATACTAAAATAAAGAAACTGCAAAGGAACGGGGTAATAAGTTGCGCGTCATCAGCTTAATTATGCTATTATGCCTATCAATTTCATTAATGGGATGCGGCAGTACCAGCAGTCAGTACATTAATTTTGAAAAGCAAAAGCCCATTGAAAAAAATCGGAATAACGGCTTAGCAGAACAGCGGCCTATTCGAATCGCTTTAGCCACAGTTATTTCGCCGAATGAGACTATTGCTAACTATCGTAAAATTGCCGAATATATATCTAGTCATATTGGCAGACCGGCTGTATTAATACAAAGGAAAACTTACGAGGAAGTAAATATGCTGATGTCTAACGGCGAAGCAGATATTGCTTTTATGTCGACAGGGGCATTTTGCGCTTATCGGGGCTTAACAGAAATAGAGATATTATCAATGGCAGAATTTGAAGGCACTACGCTATATAAAGCCCAAATAATAGTGCATAAAGATAGTGATATTAAGTCCTTAAGCGATTTACAGGGCAGGACTTTTGCTTTTACTGATCCCTTAAGCTATTCAGGTCACATGGCAATTGTTGATCTTTTGAAAGATCAGAATGTTAGGCCAGAAAAATACTTTAGCCGATATATATATACTTATAGTCATGATAAATCGATTTGGGCAGTGGCTACAAAGGCCGTTGAAGCGGCCAGCCTTGACAGCATGATTTTTGACTATGCCCAAATTCGTACACCAGCCCTCACTGAAAACCTTAGGACGATAAGTTATGTTGGGCCGGTTCCTACTGGTCCGGTAGTAATTAATAAAAAACTTAGCCAAGAGCAAAAAGAACAGCTGCAGAAAATATTTTTAGAAATGCACCAAGATTTAGAGATGAGCAAAGCTCTAAAAGGTCTTTTAATTGACAAATTTGTCTTGCCAAACACTGAATTATACCGTCCGCTTCAGAGACTTTATGAGCAGACAGGTGGTTTGATATGAAATGGTGGTATCGTTACAGTATTTATTCAAAAATTAATTTAATTATTGTTGGAACACTACTATTCTTAAGTCTAGTCATGGCTTTACTAATGCAGGGAGCAACACGTGAACTGCTAGAGCGGCAGATCGAACAGAGGGGTTATGAGGTTGCTAGTTATATTGCTGCTTTAAGCGTTAATGATATACTTTTGGACAATGAATACTCGATTTTCGAAAGAATTAATAAGGCGAAAGATAATAATAAAGATGTGCGCTATATTCTCATTTCCAGCTATACAGGTAAAATTATTGTCCACACATTTGCTGGTGGTCTACCGGAAGGATTGCCGCTGAATCTTAAATTAGAACTAGATGATTATGACTCTCAACAGCCGTATAAATTGACAAAGTTCAGCAGCAATGAGGGGCCAGTATACGAAATATTAGTGCCAATAGAAAACGGCAACGTGGGTTTTGTTAGGGTAGGCATGTCTGACAAAAGTACCAGTGCTTTACTGGATGCAAAAATGGCCGAATTCTCCTTAACAGCAGTTATTGTCTGTCTTATTGCTGTAGTGCTGGCAAGTTGGTTAGCCTCTGTAATTATCAAACCAATAAGAGGGTTAGCGCATGCAGCTGAGGCAATTAAAAACAATAATTACTCTGTTCAAGCCAATTATAATACTGAGGATGAGATCGGACAGTTAGCAACTGCATTTAATGGAATGGCAGCATCCCTGAAACAAAAAGAACAGGAAAACAACCAGCTGCTTGACGCATTAAGAGCCAAAGAACTTAACCGAACAGTTTTGCTTAATAAGCTATTTACAGCCCAAGAAGATGAAAGAAGGCGGCTTTCTCGGGAACTGCATGATGGGGCAGGACAGTCTATTACATCAATATTGGCATATTTGCGCCTTTTACTATCAGAGATAACCGACATAAATCAGCGTAGTCTGCTCAATTCAGCTCGCGATGTCATTGTTGGAGTGTTAAGTGAACTTAGGCAAATGGCAGTTGACTTGCGGCCGCCGGTGCTTGATGACCTTGGACTAGTAGCAGCAATCGAAAAATACTTGGCTGGATGGAAAGAACGATATAACATTTCAGTTCATTTTAATGCACCGAAACAAATTATCGTACCCGACCAAGTAGCATTAGCATTATACAGAATTTTGCAGGAGGGTATGACTAACATTATCCGTCATGCTAAGGCTACGAACGTGGAAGTCAGGATTAGTATAGTTGATGATGAAATAAGGTTGATTATTATTGACGATGGCTGCGGTTTTTCGCCGATTGTTCTAGAGAGGGCTCTACAAATAAACAGGCTGGGCCTTTACGGCATGAAGGAACGTGCTGAACTCTTAAATGGAACTTTTTCTGTAGAATCTTCAAGAGGCAAAGGTACAATTATTACTACCGTAATACCGTTAACTCAAGGGGTGATAAAAATTGAGTAAAATTCGGATAATATTAGCCGATGATCACTCTATTATGCGTACAGGCTTAAAACTGCTTCTTAAAAGTGATTCATCAATGGACGTAGTTGGTGAAGCTAGTAATGGTGAAGAGCTTCTTAAAATATTAGAGCAAACTTTAGCTGAAGTTATTATTTTAGATTTATCAATGCCCGGAATGAGTGGTTTAGAGACCATTAAGGAAATAAAAAGCAGAGGCATTCAAACCAAAATCTTAGTTCTTACGATGCACACCGACGAACATTATGTAAGAGCTGCAATGCAGGCTGGTGCTAGCGGGTACTTAGATAAAAGTGTTTTTGACAGTGAGCTTCTAGCGGCCGTAAAAGCCGTAGCAGGTGGTCAGTTGTATTTAACTAATAACCATGCGCTGTTGCTAGTTAATTCGCTGCTAAATAGTCCCCAGGCGGACGAAGCAGGTCAAGATCCTTATGCACTATTAAGTTATCGGGAAAGAGAAGTGCTGAGATTGTTGGTGCGTGGTTATTCAATGGCTGAGATCGCCAAACAGCTTTGCCTTAGCGTAAAAACTGTAGACACCCACAAGACTCGAATTATGCTTAAGTTAGGAAAAAACAAGAAAAATGAATTGGTTGATTATGCCTTGGAGTATGGTCTTTTAACCCCTAAGGAAATCTAGTTCCGTACTAATGCTTAACTGATAAAAGCAGTAAGAAACCCCAAGAATCTATGATTCTTGGGGTTTCGGCGTTACATTTTCATAGCGGCTTCAGCTGCTAGCGGGGAACGCTCGCATTCATCGTGTTGTAGTGTTACTTGGTAACATAAACTGCTGCCGAGCATTTTTTCGCTTGAGTAAACTAGCCCATTAGTTTGACTGTCTAAATACGGGTGGTCAATTTGGGCAGGATCGCCTAGTAAAATAATCTTGGTACCTAAACCAGGCCGGGTAATAACGCCTTTAGCTTGTTTTGGCGTTGAATTTTGCATTTCGTCGAGAATCATCCAATATTTCTGCAATGATCTGCCGCGCTGGTATGCAAGGGCTTCAGTTTGTAAAATCCGCTTATCAAAAAGCATCTGAACAGTATCCTCAATTTGGGCGACTTCCTTAGAATCTGAGGCTGTTGGCCCAGACATCAAGGTGAATAAATTATCGCGAATACCTCGCATGTAAGGGCTGATCTTCTCGCTTTCAGAGCCCGGTAAAAAGCCGATTTCTTCATCCATCGGGATATTAGGGCGGCAAATTAAAACATGATGGTATTCTCTTGGTCTGCAGTCCATGTTCTTATATAGACCTACTGCTAGTGAATAGAAGGTTTTAGCAGTGCCAGCAGGTCCTTTAATTATTACGAGAGGTGCTTCTTCAGCACTCATCATTAAGCATTCCTGCATAAATATCTGTCCGACGTTCCTAGGAGTCACACCGAAAGGGTTACGGCTGCGATATTTAAGATGGACGATTTTTTTGCCATCATAGCGTCCAAGCGCAGTATGGCGTGAGTTTTCTAAAGATCGAATTAATAGGAATTGATTAGTTATGAGTGTCGGGGACGTAAGGGTATGGGATATGCTGTCATATACTTTTATGCATTCAGGCTCGATACAATTGCTATCATCACGATGAAAATCATTTATTACATCAGAAGAAGTATAAGCTTCTAATCTGCCAGTGTACTGTTTGTCTATTGCAGCCACACGATCGTTATTAAAATCCTCAGCTTGTATTTTAAGTATTGTTGATTTAACTCGCAGATTGGTATCACGGCTCACTAATATAGTCTGATGGCCGCTATCAACAAGGCCTTTACAAACCTGTAAGATTCTATTATCTGGCTTATATCTATCCCAATGTACTGGCATTGAAATATCTAGATGGTTTGCTTCAATTTTTAGGATTCCTCCTAGCTCGTTAAGTTTAACACCGTCTAGAAGATTGCCAGCTATTCTTAAGGAATCGATAATCCTGCTTACTTGCCTACTGTTAGCTCCCCGCTCAGTAGATTCAGCTTTAAATTTATCCAGTTCTTCTAAAACTATTTCGGGAATAACGACAGTATGCTCACTAAAGGCGAATAAGGCTTGAGGGGAATGCAACAAAACGTTTGTGTCAAGAACATAGTGCTTAGCCAAAACTTTAGCCCCCTTTAGAATTATATTGCTTCTAAATGATAAGTAAAACTGGCTCTTTGTGCACAAGACTATAGTATAAACTTAGCCTTAATCGGCAACGAACAATATACTTTTATATTGGCCCCCTCTATTTTCCAAATGGTTTACAAAATGCACAATGTAATCCCCCTTTTTGATTGAGAATTTACACTTATGATATAGTATATGCAACACAACCTTCTGTGAAGTAAGAATTACATTAAATATCTTAAAAATAAATGAGGCGACTTACTGGTCGCCTCATTTATTTTAATTTAATTTTATCAAAGTCAGCAATCGATATTGTTAATAATCAATTAACTATTAGTTAAATCTTGTTTAGATGTAGCTGCCAAGGGCTGACTAAAGGTGAAAGTGGTACCATAATTAACCTTGCTTTGGACTCTGATTTCGCCACCAAGCATCTCGACAATAAACTTTACTAGTGATAGACCCAAGCCGCTGCCGCCAGCATTACGAGTCCGGGCTTTATCCACCCGATAAAAACGGTCGAAAATAAGTGGAAGGTCTTTATATGGAATACCTATGCCATTATCCTGGATACTTACAAATGCAGTAGTGTCACTTTGCCAGCATTTTAAAATTATCTTACCGTTATTAGGAGTATATTTAACAGCATTCTCAACTAGGTTAACGATAACTTGCTTTATCCAATCGTAATTAGTTAGAGCAATAGTTAAATCACTAGACGACTCAAAGATAATAGTGATATTCTTCTGCTTAGCCTGAGGCATTAGCTCAGTAGTAACTGTATTTAATATAGGCTCAAGGGCTATCTCTTCAAGCTGAATTTGTTGGCGATATTCCTGTGAGTCAAGTTTTGCAAGCTGTAGCAAAGCTTTGATCAAACGATTCATTCTTTCTGCTTCGGTTTGAATAATAGACACAAATTTAACGCTTAACTCGGGACTCTCCAGTGCTCCATCCAGCAGCGTTTCTGCAAAGCCTTTTATAGCCGTAAGCGGTGTAGCGAGCTCATGTGAAGCATTAGCAACAAAATCAATCTGACGTTCATGAATTTCCTGCATTGTCGTTATGTCGTGAAAAACACTCAAAACACCAACTACTGCGTGTTCACTTAGGGTAATTGGAGCAAAGAAAACTTGAAAAACTCTTTTACTTCCGTCAATATTTATTTTTAGGTTGATAAACTGATTTTGATTGGTTGTAATTGTTGTATGGATAGTCTGATTTAATATGCTGTTGCCAATAACCTCGATGCTGTGTTTGCCAATCATGGCATCAGTGATACTGAATATCTCCCGGGCTCTTTTATTAGCGGTGGTAACTCGCCCGTAGCGATCTAGTAAGAGCACAGCATTGTCCATATGCTGCAATATTAACGACAACTTTTTTGCTTCTGCCGAAGTTTCATTAATTTTGTCTTCAAGATTAGAAGTAAGTTTATTCAGAGTGTGTGCTAGTATTTCAAGTTCGTCCCCTGTCCTAACATGAATGCGGCGATCCAGGTCGCCATCAGCAATGTCTTTTGCCGCAGCTGTTATTTCCTCAATAGGAGTTGTATATTTACGGGCAAGACTTATGCTTAGAAGAATAGTCAGGAGAGATGCAACAAAAATAGCAGCAAGTAAGGTTGATCTAATATTGGAATAAGCTGCTTCAACTGGTCCTAGGGTGGTGGCAGTCCGAACTGTTCCGATAATTTCATGGCCATGTTTGATGGTAATGGCAGCATACAACATGTTTTGACCAATTGTTGAACTATAGCGTACAGCCGTTCCGTAGTCAGATGTTAATGCTGTTTCTATTTCCTGACGATGGAGATGGTTTTCCATAGATGCAGGGTTTTCCCATGAATCAGCCAGCACAGTGCCTGATGTATCGATTATTGTTATTCGTAAGTTGATCTGTGTACTAAGCTCTTTAATCTTCTCATCAATGCTGGCCTTTTCTGTTGGCCCATTCATATATTCTACGATAAGCCGTTCAGTTATTTTTGCATTTGTCACTAAGTGTGCAGTTTGATCTTCTAAGTTTTGGCGATAAAAGAACCACAATAAATAACTTCCTAAAAGAGTTAGGGCAAAGATAATAAGCAGCAAAAATGACACTAGGATTCTTGCTCTAAAACCCCATCTGAACATACTAATCACTCCCTCGCTAGCCTCATTATAGTGGCAGAATTAGGATAGACGCAACATAAGATGAGTGGATAATATAAAGAATTGGTCAATTTACACAAATTTAACACCAACTTAGTGAAACTTTACTTTATCTTAACATGGTTCAAACTTGTCTTGTATTATACTGGGGGTGAAAAGGGGGAGTACAGAATGCAGTCAAGGCCTAGAAGAGTATTAATAGTTTCGGCATCGATTGGTTACGGCCATAACCAGGCAGCTAAAGCTATTGCCTGCAAATTGTCTACCCAGCCTCAAATGCAAGTCAATATAGTCGATTTTATGGCAGATGAAATTTCATATCTAAATTCGCTGATAAAAGAAACTTATTTTAAAATGCTGGCGCTTTCGCCTAATGTTTACGATCTGTTGTACAGATGGACCCAAGCATCGGCAGAAGGTGAACAAGTAGCGAACCTGCTTGCGGCGGTAATGAAAAAGCGTATGGAGAAGTTAATTGTCGAGTATAAACCTGATCTAGTAGTATGTACACATCCTTTTCCTTGCGGCGCAGCTGCTTACCTAAAAAAAAACCGAAAAGTCAAAACGAAATTAGCGGCAGTAATAACCGATTATGCGTTGCATCAACTATGGATTTATAAAGAGGTTGACTTATATTTCGTTGGAGACGTTGAACTAAAGTGCTCCTTACAAAAACATAGCATATTAGGCAGTAAGATTATTGTAACAGGTATTCCGATTTCTTCATCATTCAGCCAGATAAACAATGATTGTACGATAATGAGTGACCTTAAACTGAGCAATAATCTTCCAACGATACTCATAATGGGTGGAGGACTAGGTTTAGGTGGCGTACGAGAGACCTTGGAAAGCCTAGAAGCCATTCCTAAATTACTTCAGATATTGGTTGTGACTGGGGAAAATAGAAGTTTGCGGCAGGGATTGACGGTTCATGCAGCAACTTCTAAGCACAAAATACATATATTTGGTTTTACTAAACAAATCGCTGAACTAATGATTAGTTCAGATCTACTTATAACAAAGCCAGGTGCGCTGACTATAAGTGAAGCGTTGGCAATGAAATTACCCATGGTGTTTTTTCAACCTATTCCTGGACAGGAAAGAGATAATGCTGCACATATAACGCAAAAAGGAGCAGCAGTTTTAGTAGAAACTTCTGCTCAGCTGAAAAATAGTGTTGAAAGATTAATAAGCCATCCTTCTGAGATTCAATCAATGAAAGCTAGAGCTGCAATGTTAAGTAAACCAAGGGCTGTCGATGATATCGCAGCTGAGTTATGCAGTACATTAGTCGGGTATAACATTGCGGGTAATATTTAAGATTTAAGGGAGGTTAATTATGAAATTGCCTGCTCTAGGAACCTTACCACTTGTTGCTGGTGCCAAATTAATATTAGCTGCCGTTAGTCCCTTGCAAAGAATTCTGGATCAGCCAGGGATAACACATGAATTCTGCAATCGACAAGCAGTTACTATTCTAGCTAATGATGGCTATTGTGGATATGCTCGCTTTTTGAATAATTATATTGCTGAACTAAATGCAGGCGTTTACTGGGCTGATAAAGGGTGGAAAAATGTAAGTCATTATTATGAACCAGTAACTAGGAAAGGTTTATGGCAGTTTAATCATGCGATTGATAGTTTCACAGATTTCTACAATCAGGCATTAGAAGCCGCCAAGCTGAAGAAATTAAGTGATGCCGTATTTTATTTGGGGGCATCAGCCCATTTAGTGCAAGATTTATTTGTCCCCCATCACGCTAGAGCACAACTTTTTAATGGACATAAAGAATACGAGAGTTGGGTTACACAAAACTATTCCAAATACGCGGTTTTTAAAGGTTGTCTAAACATTGAATATAAAGATTTGAAATCTACAATGGTTTTCAGCGCAGCAACTGCAGCCGATTTGTATGACTATGTTAATCTGGCTAAAGGCGGAAGCAGATATCATGATGCTACTAGTATTCTTTTACCACAGGCTCAACGGGCAACCGCTGGGCTTTTTAAACATTTTCTAAACACAGTTAATTGTATTATAGGGTTGAAAGTCACAGTAGTAGCCTGAAAAATTAACACAAAATTAACTAATAGCTGGCAAATATAGTTATATAATTAAATCAAATTAACCTGCAGTATATTTACGCAATTTGGGGGAAATCTCGATGTTTACTCTAGGCTGGGGAATGACAAATTCTATAACAGGGATTTTTTCGGAAGATGAAACTGATAATGATACTCTAGAAGGCCAGCTTAATAGTATTTTAAATAGTAAGGCGATAAATTCAGTATTTCAGCCTGTTGTTTCTTTAGCTGACGCGAGTGTAGTTGGGTATGAAGCACTTAGCCGTGGTCCGCAAGGCTCACTGTTAGAACGACCTGATATTTTATTCGAAGCTGCTGAGAAATTTAACAAGCTATGGGAAGTGGAGCTGCTTTGCCGCATGTCAGCACTAGAAAGAGCAAAATATATGCCACCTGAAAAAATGCTATTTCTGAATGTCGACCCAAAGGTAATTAATGATCAGCGTTTTCAAAAGGGGTTAACCAGGGAGATTCTAGATAAGTATCATATAGATCCGACAAATATAATCTTCGAAATAACTGAGAAGACCTCGGTGGATGATTATCGAAGTTTTCGGCGTGTTCTCGATAACTACACTAGTCAGGGATATAAAATCGCTATAGATGATACTGGGTCAGGATATTCTGGACTAAGAATGTTAGCGGAAACAAGGCCTCAATATATTAAGATGGACATGCAGTTAGTGCGCAATATTGATAAAGATAATCTTAAGCAAGCATTAATAAAGGCTTTTTACGATTTTGCCGTATCTACTAACATGAAAATTATCGCTGAAGGAATTGAAACTACTAGTGAGTTGCATACGCTAATTGATATTGGCATTCATTATGGACAAGGGTACTTGCTGCAAAAACCCATGAGTCAGTTCTTAGAGCTAAGACCTGATGTCAAGGAAATGATAAGAAACAAAAATGAGCTTAAGAAAAAGGAGGCCCTCTATACGGTGGTTACAATGCCTGTTGGAGAAATTGCCAGGACGGATGATGCTTGTACTCCGAAAACCACCGGGGCTCAGATCATAGAATTATTTAGCAGCAATCCCTCAATGCGCGGGATACCTGTTGTCGAAAACGGTAAACCCGTAGGTTTACTTATGAAGGATAAATTTTTAGGAAATCTTGCTACTCAATATGGAATAGCTATTTATATGAATAGACCGATAAACTTACTAATGGACCAAGAACCCCTTGTTGTTGATTACAATATGCCACTTGAGCAGGTATCAAAGTTAGCAATTACCCGAGCAGATGATACATTATATGACTATATCATTGTTACTAAAAACGGACGATATTTTGGGGTAACAACAGTTCGCCGTTTGCTGGAAAAAACTACACAATTGGAAATAAGCAAGGCTAAGCATTCTAATCCCCTTAGCGGATTGCCTGGTAATATTCTAATAGAAGAAAAAATAAAACAGGCAATTGATAGTAACGCTAATTATTCGGTGTTATATTTTGATCTTGACAATTTTAAGCCTTTCAATGATATCTACGGTTTTGATAACGGCGATAAAATTCTAAGTATGACTGCGAAAATAATAAGGCAGCAGCTAGAATTATTTTTTCCAGAGAGTTCCTTTATTGGTCATATAGGTGGCGATGACTTCATTGCGGTAGTCAGCTCGCACGAAGTTGAACAGCTCTGCCAATCAATAATTGATATTTTTGACATGAAGATCAGGGATTTCTATAGCGATAAACATCTTAAAGATGGTTATATTATTGCGAAGAACCGTCATGGAGTTGAAGAAAGATATCCAATAATGTCAATATCGATTGCTGTTGTAACAAATAAAGGGCGGGGATTTTCCAACGCGGCTGAATTAGGCGAACTGGCAGGACTAGTTAAAAAGTTGTGCAAACTGACTTGGAATAGTTGTTATAAAATTAGACATACCTCCGAAGAGATTTTAATTGGTTAGCAGCGAGTCTTAAGCACGTTTATTTTGCTAACAATAAAAAAACCTTAAAATTAAAATTAGGATATGGACAAAGTTAACACAGAATTAACATTTGCTTAACACAAGAAAACTGACATTAGCTTACAATTAACTTGTGTGAGTTTACTATTATATGGGAGGGTATTATTAATGAAATTTTTCCGTAAATCAAAAATGATGATAGCTGCTGTTGCTTTGATGCTTGGCGTAACTTTCGTAGCTGGCTGCGGTGGCAAGAAAGAGGCTTCGACTGATTTACAAGGTACAGTATCTGCTTCTGGTTCCACAGCATTGCTGCCATTATTAAAGCCTGCTCAAGAAGAGTTCCAAAAGAAAAATCCTAAAGTAACTGTTAATATCGCTGGAGGCGGTTCCTTCACAGGTATGAATCAGGTAGCTGCCGGGTCTGTAAATATCGGAAACTCCGATGTTAATCTGCCTGCAGAATTTAAAGATAAAGGTTTAGTAGATCACCAAGTAGCTGTAGCTCCATTCGTGTTCGTAACTAATCAAGACGTCACCGTTGATAATTTAACCAATCAACAATATGTAGATATACTTACCGGAAAAACAACCAACTGGAAAGAAGTTGGTGGTAAGGATCAAAAAATCACTTTAATCCATCGTGCAAAATCTTCAGGCTCTCGCGCTACTATTGCTGAAGTTGTTCTTAAAGGTGCTGCTTTCACAGATAATGCAGTTATTCAAGATTCAAACGGTGCAGTAAGAGCTGCTATCGCCAGTACACCAGGAGCTATCGGTTATGTTGATGCTCCATACGCTGACAACACTGTAAAAGTACTAGCGTTTAATGGTATAAAATATACTCCAGATGCTGTAATAAATGGACAATATCCTGTATATGCCTATGAGCATATGTATACAAAAGGTGAAGCTACAGGTGCTGTAAAATCTTTCCTTGATTATGTATTGAGCAAGGAATTCCAAGAAAACTATGTTGAAAAGAATGGCTTTATCCCTGTTACAAAAATGAAGAAATAATCCCCTCCTCACAAAAGAGTCATGCTAAAGCATGGCTCTTTTGCTTTTAGAGAATTTTTAACCGCGAAAGTGCAAAGGACGCAAAGATATTCGCTATTAGTGATTCTAATAGCGAATATCTTTGCACTATTTGCGATTTTGCGGTTGGTATGTTACTCGCCTAAATTTAACAAAAAATTAACATTCCCCTAACAATGATGGTACATACTTTTGTTTATAATGCAAAGGAGAACTGATAAGAATGTGGGGTAGACTTTTATGCAATTAGCAGCAAAGGAGCATAACGTTATGGATACCGCTAATCGTGAACATAAAATAAAGCTTATGTATGATCGCTATGTACGATATTTATTTATCGCATGTGCATTTTTGATGACGGTGATAATTCTGTCGATAATTGTATTCGTTGGACAGCAGGGATTATTAACTTTTACTGAAGTAAGCCCAATAGAATTCTTTCTTACGTCAAAATGGGACCCTACTGAAGGACAATATGGAGCGTTAACCTTTATTCTAGGATCGATTTCTGTAACAATGCTAGCCATTTTCTTTGGGGCACCCCTTGGTTTAGCCGGTGCGGTCTTTATGGCGAAAATTGCTCCATCATGGCTTCGTGAGTTTATGCGTCCAGCCACAGATCTTTATGTAGCCATTCCTTCAGTCGTTTACGGCTATGTTGGTTTGACTATTCTCGTACCATTTGTTAGAGAAACATTCAATGTCAGTACTGGATTTGGCCTTTTCGCGGCAGCAATCATTCTAGCTGTTATGATACTGCCAACAATTATTAGTATTTCCGAGGATGCTCTGCGGGCTGTTCCACGTCCATTAGAAGAAGCCTCGCTTGCATTAGGAGCAACACGCTGGCAAACTATTTGGTTAGTGCTTATACCAGCCGCCCTTCCTGGGATTTTGACTTCAATTATTTTGGCAATGGCAAGAGCGATTGGGGAAACCATGGCAGTTCAAATGGTTATTGGCAATACACCACAACTAGCACAATCATTATTTATACCTACGTCTACTCTGCCAAGTGAAATTGTTGTCGAAATGGGAAATACTCCGTTTGGCTCAGTTTGGGGCAATGCTATATTTTTAATGGCGTTAGTACTTCTTGTAATTTCATTGGCGATGATTCTAATTATTCGACGGATTGCTCAAAGGAGAGTGGCATAAATGTCGGCAAAAATAATAAATAAACTAGCCACGGCAGTTATGTGGCTGGCTGGTATTGTGATTATTGGCATATTGGCTGCATTTTTGTTATTCATTTTATATAAAGGCCTTCCTGTATTATCTTTTGATTTTCTTTTTGGTATGCCGAGTGATATCAGAGCTGGCGGCGGGGTTGGTCCCCAGTTGTTCAATTCATTTTATATTCTGGTTTTATCATTGGCTTTTTCCATCCCGGTTGCTATTGGTGCAGGAATATATCTGGCTGAATACGCGGGTAACAACCGTCTGACAGATATGATTAGGCTAAGTACGGAAAGTTTAGCGACTGTACCATCCATCGTTCTTGGCTTGTTTGGGATGATTATTTTTGTTAATATGCTGGGTTTTGGTTTTAGTATCATCGGTGGGGCTCTGACACTAATGCTATTAAATTTACCGGTACTTGTTCGGGTTACTGAGGAATCAATTCGTACTGTACCAATGCACTATCGGGAAGCTAGCCTTGCCCTTGGAGCGACCAAATGGCAAACAATATGGCGGGTAGTTCTGCCAAACGCACTGCCAGGTATAATTACCGGTATTACGCTTACTTCAGGCAGAGCACTGGGTGAGACTGCTATATTGATATTTACTGCAGGCACTACTGCTTCAAGAATATTCCCTGATTTTGATGTTACTGCAGCTGGAGAAACTTTAGCTGTTCACATGTGGTATGTTATGGCAGTAGGTTTAGTTCCTGATAGAGTAAGCATAGCTGATGGCATAGGCGCTTTATTAATATTAACAATCCTAGTGTTTAATCTTATGTTTACAATACCTGGAAAGATACTGCAAAAAAAACTTGGAGCTTCTAGGCATTAAAAATTTATAGCCCCTGAGGGGGCTATTTTTATACCGTTATTTATACTTTTTCTAGTATTTATTAAGATTATGTTAAGCCAATGTTAATTGTGCTGTATTGCCATATTATTGTAGAAAAAATTAATATATGATGATTTTAGTAGACATAGTATTGGAGGTACGGCTTGTGTTTAAAAAAATAGCTGCTTTGATTAAAGACAACTTTACAAATGTAAATACAAAGAAATTTTTTAGATTAAGAACTAATTTTACTCAATTTCGTACGCCTAAGATTACGGCAAATGATTTCAAACAGCAAGTAAAGCAATTACGAAATATCAATAAACAGTCTATTCTTAAATCCCTTTCTTCGATAAGTACAAAAGCTACTATGTTCATTATGCTAACTTGTATAATACCCGTTGCAGTAGTGGGATGGTATTTTATAAACGAGACAGCGGAAAGTCTTACGCAGGCAGCTATTGAGAAGAATAACAAAGTTGCTGACCGTATTTCAAGTGATATTGGTAGTTATGTACTTAGCAAGAAAAATTTTATTTTAATGATCAGTGGCAGTCAAGAGATTAGAGAAATGAATAGCGATAATGTAAGTCGCTACCTAACAACAGTACAGCCATTCTATGGTGGCAATGAGGCCATATTTGTTGCTAGAGGTGATGGCCAGCAAATTTGGCGTACAGATAACGCTCCACCTGTAAGCATTGCGGACCGGGCATATTTTAAACAAGGCATGCAGGGCATTGCAAGTATTTCAGACCCTGTTAAAAGTAGAGTAAATGGGCAACTCACAGTGATTGCTGCCGTGCCTGTTTATAATTCAGGTAATAAAGTTCAAGGGTTGCTTGGCGCAAATATATCTATACATAATATTAATATCATGGCAGAACAAGTGTTGTCGCAAAACCCAGGGTATGGGGTAACTATTATTAATAAAAATTTAATACCAGTTTACTATCAGGGTAATTCTTCGCTGGTTGAGGAGCAAAAACAACTAACCGATGAATTTTTTAGAGAAGCGGTCCAAAAGGAGACAGGCAACACAATTGGTTTATTACGTGAACAAGAATACTTTGTATCATACCGGCCAATCGCTAATACCGACTGGATCGCAGTGACCACATATCCTAAAGCTGTTGCTTTGCAGACAGCGAATGACATGATCAATCGGGGTATTGAAGTAGCTATGGTGATCATAGTAAGCTTTGTAGTAGTTGGACTATATCTTACGAGAAAAACCCTACTACCGTTACAACAAATGGTAACTAGTGTAGAAAAAGTAGCCCAGGGTGATTTAACGCAGCGCATGCATTGTAAGAGCAAAGATGAATTTGGTCAAGTTGCAATTGCCTTTAATAGGATGACAGAGACTTTGCAGGAGATAGTGATATCGGTGAAGCAATCATCGGCACTGGTATTTGAATCTAGCAGTAGTGTTGCATCATCTTGCAAACAATCGCAAAGCGGTAGTGAACAGAGTGCAGCTGCAATCGGAAATATAGCTGCAAAACTTGTTGAGCAGGGAACAGCGACAATCGAGGCCAAGAAATCTTTGCAGCAGCTTGTTGATACTAGTATTGAAATTGCTAATAATATATCAAATACTGCTTCGGCTACCGACCAATGTGCCGCACTTGCAGTACGAGGTCGGGGCGTTATTAGTGAGACTGTGGATAAAATGTTGAACATAAAAGAGCTTGTTCAAAAAGCTGGGGGTACTGTTGAAACATTGGCCCAAAGCACACAAGAGATAAGAAAAATTTCAGATATTATCGGTAGCATAGCAAGCCAAACTAATTTATTAGCTCTAAATGCGGCGATTGAAGCGGCAAGGGCGGGAGAAGCCGGACGAGGCTTTGCTGTAGTAGCTGAAGAAGTACGTAAGCTAGCTGAACAGTCGGCAAGCGCTACTAAACATATAAATGAAATTACTAGCAAAGTAATGCTCGAAACTCAAGGAGTTGTAAAGGCTATGCAGCAAAGTTACAGCCATGTCGAGCAAGGCGTAGAAATTGCGCAAACCAGCGGGGATTCTTTTGGTCAGATTGTAATAGCAGTTCAAGATGTACAACAGCAAGCAGCGCTTATTAGCGGTCAGACAGAGCAGCAGGCAGCTTTATGTCAGAAGACAATGGAGGCAGTTGCCGATATAAGCTATTATGCTCAAGAAAATACTAATAGTGCTCAAGAGATTGCCGCAATTAGTCAAGAACAGGCTGCGACAGCTCATGATATTGCAAATTCAATTGATAAGCTAAAGGACATGGCTTGTCAATTAGAGGGACTTGTAGAACAATTTAAAGTATAACGATCATCAAGAGATTGCTAATCGGCAGTCTCTTTTGTATTTATTTAGTTTTTGTTTGCCATACTAGGAATAAATAAGTAAGGAGGTAACAATATGAAGATTAAAAGTAGAAAAATATTAATAATGCTCTCTGTGCTTTTAACATTAATGCTTGTCCTTACAGCTTGTTCAAATCAACAGAAAAAGCCAGATCAGTCTGCACCTCCGCAAAAGCAGGCAGGTCAAGGCGCTGAACCTAATATCACAGTCTATATGCACGAAACTGGCGAGAAGAAGACTATGAAGATGGAAGAGTATATTGCCGGTGTAGTCGCTGGTGAAATGAAGTCAGAGTGGCCCGTCGAGGCTCTGGCAGCCCAAGCTATTATTGCCAGAACCTTCACGATTCAGGCGATGGAGGAAAAAGGCGGTGTCCCAGAGCGTGGCACACAAGCTTCTACTGATATCAAAGAATTTCAGGCATACAATGCTAAAGAAATAAATGATAATGTAAAAAAGGCTGTCCAAATGACCCGTGGCATGGTTATTACTTATAACGGCAAACCTGCGCAAACATGGTTCCATGCTTCAGCAGGTGGAAAAACAGCAACTGCCAAGGAAGGACTAGACTATAAGAAGGAAGAGCCGCCATATATTCAATCAGTTCAGTCACCTGATGATCTTGCACCAGATGATGTGAAAAGTTGGAAAGCAAGTTTTTCCAAAAAACAAGTGATGGATGTACTAGCCAAGCAAGGCAAGCAGGTTAACAGTATCGATTCTATCGAAATTGGCCAGAAAGGTCCTTCGGGACGCGCTACAATGCTGGTAATAAACAAAAATATCCAGGTATCAGGCCCGGAAATGCGTATCGGTTTAGGCAGTACTGAATTAAAGTCGATGCTCTTGGATAGCGTTACCGTCGAGGGTGACAAAGTAATCTTTGCTGGTAAAGGGTACGGTCATGGTGTAGGTATGTCGCAATGGGGGGCAAATAAACTAGCTGCAATGGGCAAGAAACCTGAAGAAATAGTAGGACACTATTTCAAAGGAGTAACTATCGAAAAGCGCTGGAATTAACGAAGCAAGCTTTTAACAAGACGCAAGAAGGTGCAATCACGCCAGACGTGTAAGCATCTCTTTTGCGTCTTTTAAATTGCGTCTTGCTAATGAGAATAGAAACAGTATTATTTGCAAAAAATAGCACAATAAGCCATATGCTGAAGGGGTGTGAAGATGGAGCAAAACAAAAAGCTTAATATTAATAAGCTGTCAACAAAGACTTCTTACGCTTCTTTGGCTAAAGCTGAAGATAAACTTGCTAGATTGAGAAAGCTGACTAGTGAAGGAGCTGAATTAGGAGAAGAGCTCTCAAAAGTAGTGGCCGACATGCGGCAGGTAGCTGCCCCTAGTGATCAGCCGTTTATCTTTACTCCAAATATAAATGATAATGAACACTTGCTCAGGGTGGTATTTAGGGATTGTGATGATGTTAAATTCAGAACATTCGATGCCAGGGGCAATAGGGCGCTGGTAGTTTTTTTAGACGGTATGACAGATGTAACCCTTATCGAGAAAAATGTACTAGAGACACTTATGGAGCCGACCAAAGGTCAGAAAAAGAACATTAATATTGATACTATAGGGCTTATAGATACGCTTATTACTTCTGCATCCCTAACTATAATAACGAAGGCAGAAGAAGCTTTAGAGGCAGTCTTAACAGGAAATGCCTTAGTAATGATTGATGGTATCGCCGAAGCATTTACTATAGGCGCTGTGAAGCATGAAAAGCGAAGTATAACTGAAGCAAAAGGCGAAGGAACGATAAAGTCCCCCTTTGACGCATTTAATGAAGTATTAAGCGATAATGTTGCTCTTATTAGAAGGCGGTCTAAGGATACAAATTTAAAGATAAAAATAATGAAAGTGGGAGCTCGTACTAAAACTGCTATTGCCTTGGTTTATGTAGCTAACATCGTAAAGCCGGGATTAGTCGAAGAGGTACGGCGAAGAATCGAAACGATAAATATTGATCAAGTATTATTATCTGATACTATCGCAGAAGGCATTTCAGAACACCCCTGGACGCCATTTCCTCAGACTATTTCTACTGAAAAGCCGGAAAGAGTTGTTGCCGCAATTTATGAGGGAAGGGTAGCTATTGTTGTTGACAACAGTGCCTTTACGTTAATAGTGCCTTGTACATACAGCACTCTTATGCAGTCGACTGATGATTTTACAGTTCAGCCAGTAATAGGTAGTTTACTGCGGCTTACTCGGCACCTTGCAGCTTTTATTGCCATCTATCTCCCAGCTGTATATATAGCTATCGTATCTTATCATCCCGGCATATTGCCAACCGCCCTGGCAATTTCTATTGCCGAACTTAGGGCAAAGACTCCCTTTCCTTCATTCTTAGAAGCTTTGATAATGGAGGCACTGCTTGAGCTATTTCAAGAGGCTATAGTAAGACTCCCTAATAAGTTAGCTGGAGCTGCCAGCGTAGTCGGCGGTTTTGTAATTGGTACCACAGTAGTACAAGCGGGACTTGTAAATCCATTGCTAGTGGTTGTAACAGCAGTTACCGCCATAGCGTCATACAGCATCAGCAACTATAATTTTGGTATTGCTTTACGCGGATTAAGGGTACCGATGTTCATTATGGCGACTGTGTTAGGGTTGTATGGTGTAATTATCGGGGCATTAGCAATTACGGTGCATTTATGTTCACTGCGCAGTTTTGGTGAATCCTGGCTGGGCGGGATTACAGACATAACCCTGCTTGAGGATTGGAAAGATGGCCTTGTGCGTTTTCCAGCGAAATTTTTAAGAACAAGGCCCAAGGAAATAGGTGCTCAGGAGCGGGGCAGAACGGGTGATAATAGTGGCTAATTTAGAAGTTAAGTCTCAGATGTCACCGTGGCAGCTTGGAATTATGATAGCGGCAATAGGAATAGGGACTGAAGTTATGGCTGGGGGGAGAACCTCTATTGAAAATGCTGGCGAAAACGCGTGGCAGGCATTTTTATTAGGAGGGTTAATTTATTGTGGGATAACTCTGGTTATGGCTCGTCTGGGAGAATATTTCCCTAATCAGGATTTACTTGACTATATGCCGAAACTATGGGGCAAGTTGATAGGCAGTTTGATTATTGCAGTATATGTAAGTCTTTTTCTAGGTTATTTTACACTTGCAACCGCAAATTTCAGCCGCCTAATCGGAAGTTTTATGTTTGACAGAACTCCCCACGAAGTTATTGCGTTAACAATGGTAATGGTTTGTGTGTACTGTGCTTTACAAGACCTTGGAACCAATTTGCGTGTCATACAGCTTGTAAGCTTAATTACGATACCACTTTTTATGCTGGTTTTCTTTACGGGATTTTTAAGTTTTCAGTCTGAAAATTTGATGCCATTATTGCCTAAAGATATTATGAAATTTCTAAAAGCAGTACCTGATACATGGGGGGCTTATGCTGGATATGAGATAGTATTAATGCTCCTGCCGCTTGTAAATCGAGGCAGAACAAGTTTAAGCAAACCCATTATTGCTGGTTTTGCTATTATGGCGTTTGTGTTTAGTACATTTAGTTTGATTACAGTTGGTGTGCTGACAGCAGAAAATGCAAAAACTATATCATATCCTGCTATCGAAGTTGTTCGGTTTGTTGAATTACCAGGTACCTTTTTAGAGCGGCTAGAAATATACTTACTAAGTGCATGGATTCCTAATATCTTTACCACACTTGTTATTTATTTGTATATTGCAGCGAACGTTTTAAGGCGTTTAAGTAAGCACGAGGATCATAGACCATGGGTCTTACTGCTCGCCCCCTGGATGCTTTTTGCCAGTACTATTCTCATCGAATTGACTATTCCCTTTAAAGCAATGGGGAAAGCAATTCAAACTCTTGGTTTAGCATTTTCTTTCATAATTATCCCAGCTAGCTTATTTTTAGCTTGGCGGAAGAAGCGGAAGGTGTAATTATGCATGCCAAAAGGCTGAAAAAAATAAGAACCAAAGTGGTACTAATTCTAGTTACTATTTGTCTCTGTCTAATTACAAGCGGCTGTTGGGATCGCCGGGAACTACAAGAACGCAATTTTGTCTTGGCTGTAGGTATTGATTATGCCGATCAGTCTGATGAGCCTAAGAATAAAAAGATCACCGAAACATTTGTTCAGCCTCATGGAAAAAAGAAGTATCAGTTGAATTTGCAAGTGCTTAATCTTTCCCCAGGTGGCAGCAGCGGGGGTGATGAGGAGGGGGGCGGGGCAAAAACTTCGGGCAAAGCCTATGTTATATCTAATACTGGTCATAGTTTATTCGAAATGATACGTGACATGTCTGGGCAAGTAGGAAGAAGCTTATGGTTTGAGCACATTCATACCATTGTAATTAATGAAAAGCTGCTTAAAGAAGACGGGATAATGCCCATTATCGATTTTTTATCCAGAGACACAGAAATGAGAGCTCGTATTAGAGTTTTCAGTACACCAGGAGAGGTTAAAAAAATACTGGAATATAAACCGCCAAGCGGTGAGCCTAGCGGGTTATACCTTAATTCATTAATGCGCAATCATGTCAAAAATGGTCACCTAATGGGAACACGTACTGATATGGGTTATCTTATGCAGTTCATTACCAATAAATCGGATTTCTTAATGCCGCGAGTGGAGCTTGCTGACGATATTCTGAAGGTTGGCGGCGGGAGCGCAATAAAGAAGGATAAAATGGTTGGCATTGTTGACGAATATACAACTAAAGGTATAAAAATTGTTAGGGCCACAATTAAGTCAGCAATAATTACGATTGAGTGTCCTGAACATCCCGGGAATGTTTTTGCGTTTGAACTGTTTCAACATCAGAGTAAGCTGACTCCGCACGTTAAAGGGGATAAAATATATTTTACTTTTGAAACGTACATGATTGGTAATATCGGCGAACTGCAGCGAAGCCCGGGCAGGCATAAGGCATCAGATTTAGATTATGTAAGGGAGCTTGAGGTCGAGTTCGCCAAAGAAGTTGAGGCAAATGTTAGGCACACCTGGAAAACAACTCATGCGATGAAGGTCGACGTGCTTCATGCCGGAAAGCAGCTGAAACAAAAGTATCCTGAAACATGGGAAAAAGTTAAAGATGATTGGGATGATATATTGCCTACCATTCCGCTAGCAGATGTATCTGTAAATATTACTATTCGTGGCACGGGTGAACGAACATGATATTAAGATAATATGATGCTTATAAACCATAACCCAACGGCTGTAGCAACATATGCTGCAGCTGTTATTCGTGAAAGTTTAATTTCTTTTAAGCGGGGACTATTATGTTTTTCTAATATCCCTGCTAGATACCAGAGAGCAGCGGAAGAAGAGAAAAAAGCAATTAGAATCCAAATGGATATATAGTGTGTAAGAATAAAGGCAGTTTTCTGCCAGATATAACTTAAGTCAAAGTTCATACAATTCACCTCTAAGCAGGCTGAATATTACTTGGTGTAAAAACAGCCTTTAATATAGTATAGTATCCCGCAAATTGTACTTTTTTAACTCAGCCAGGCATATTATTAACTAAAAACATGTCTGGGGAGGGTTACCATATGCCGATAGATAAAACACCAGTTTGGCGCCATCAGCTAACACTTGTTGATCGCGAAGAGTTGAATGTTGAAGGTGTGATAAATTTAGGCAGCTATGATGAAAAGGAAATAATTATGGAGACTGAGCAAGGTATGATGCTAGTTAAAGGTGAAGGGCTTAATATAAAGCAGCTAAACCTTGAACAAGGCAATATTATTATCGAAGGAACTGTAAAAGCAATAAGTTATGAAGAAGCCAACCAACCTAAAAAAGGTCTTTTAAATCGCCTGCTTAAGTAGGAAAGGAGTACAGCTTTGCGGCGACGGTGGCTATCTATATGGTATGTATTGATAATAGCGCTATTTTTAGAAGCAGCTGCATTTTGGGTGACAGGGTTTGTGGCGAGCAGTTACCGAAATATGGTTTGGGAAAAGTTTAATACTGGTGTTAAGGAGATGCGTGATGTAGACGCTAAAACACCTTATGCTGATTTGATTAACCGATTTGCCCGTCAGGCTGGTATAAGCCCGGAAATTGCAGCAGGTGTAATCCAGGCTGAGAGTTCATTTCAGCCGCGAGCACTTTCAGCAAGCGGTGCTTATGGTTTGATGCAGGTAATTCCTGGTACCTGGAGGCACGTTAACAAAGACTTAAAGATATGCAGCAATTTGCATATTGGAGAGTGTACAAAAGACTGTTATTTTAACCCAGAGCTTAATATTCGTATCGGCACGGCCTATCTCGGACAGCTTAATAAGCAGTTTTCAGGCGATATGGTATTGGCAATAGCAGCTTATAATGCCGGGCCTAATGCCGTAAAGCAGTATGGAGGAGTACCGCCATACGATGAAACAACGGTTTATGTAAAGCGAGTAATTAACTATTGGTATAAAATTGCGAGTAAAACTGTGCCTGATTATATTACTTATGCTGAACGCTGGGATGTAGTCCAGAGTGTTTTGGGCTGGCTTTTTACTACAACGGCCAGTTTAGCAATATATGTTTGTTATAGGTTATATCGAGTTTCTCGTTCGTGGCGGTGGAGGTGAGGAAATGGATTTTGCCGGTCAGTCATATACTTTTATTACCACTTTGGTAATAGGAGTATCACTTGGTTTTATCTTTGACTTCTATCGAGTACTGCGCGGTATTTTCAAACCTCGTTCTGTCGTTACTTATATGTTCGACTTTTTTTATTGGCTATTAGCTATTATCATTACCTTTGGCGGTCTTTTAGCAAGCAACTGGGGTGAATTGAGGTTTTATGTATTTATTGGGCTGCTTTGCGGTGCAGTTTTATATTTCCGTCTAGTTAGTCGGTATTCAATTTTAATACTAGTACGGACTATAAGAATGGTTTTGTTTGTTATAGGCTGGATAAAGATGATAGTTACCAAACTATTCATTAAACCTTTAATGTATTGTTTAGGGATTTTCGTAGTTCCGTTTGCTTATGCTGGGCGCAAAACAGCAAGAGCCAAGAATAAATTTACTGTTTGGCTTAAGTCAAAACTTCAGCCGCCGAATCAGGATATTCCGCCTGAGTAGTTTATGGGGATGAGTTTAATATATTGCTCTATAAAAAGAGGAAATGCGATTATACTTGGCGAATTATGTATATTACATCAGTGTATTGGTGGTGTAAATATGCAGCGTCAACGAAAGCTACGCATTAATTGGTTCCGTTTTACCGTTTTAATTATCTTTGGCTACTTTCTTTATGTTTGCCTTGGGCAGTATAATCAGCTAAGTGCAATTAATCAGGAGAAAGAAACTGCAAAACAGCAACTGGAACAAATGCGGCAGAATAATGCCAGTTTACAAGAGGAACGTAAACGGCTAAATGACCGGACTTATATTGAAAAACTGGCTCGTGAGGAGCTAGGATTAGCAAAGCCCGGGGAGACACCGTATATTCCAGCGGCAAAAAATTAAGTTTAGGGTTAAATTCTTGACACCTTTTACAGGGCAAGAGTATAATATGTTTGCAAAACCATGATTTTTTAAGGAGGAAATTTGATTAGTATGTCCATTGAAGTTGGCAGTGTGGTAGAGGGCGTTGTAACCGGAATCACAAATTTTGGTGCATTTGTCGAGCTGCCGGGAGGAAAAGTAGGTCTAATTCACATCTCGGAGGTTGCTGACGTATATGTCCGCGATGTCAAAGATTTTCTCAAGGAGCAGGATAAAGTCAAAGTAAAAGTATTATCAGTGGATGAACGCGGAAAAATTGGATTATCAATTAAACAGCTTCAACAGCAAGCTACTCCAAACTCCGCACCACCACCACCACCAAGAAGAGCACACGCCAACGATCACAGGCGTCCTAATCGTTTCAACAGCGTAACATTTGAAGATAAGTTGAGCAAATTCCTAAAAGATAGCGATGAGCGCTTGTCTGACCTGAAGAAAAATACCGAATCAAAACGGGGCGGACGCGGTGGCGCCCGTCGAGCTGAATAATCAATAATAAAAGAGCATTCGTGAGAATGCTCTTTTTATTATGATTCGCAATAGCTGTATGTTTTTTGATCAGCTTCATTTATTAACTCTTCAAATTCTTTCAAAGTGGCTGGAGTGCCTACCGCAAATCCGATACTAACAGTGTAAGTTACTTTGTGATCTTCAAAATAGATACCTTCTGCAATTTTTTTGTTAAGTATTTCAGAAAGTACCATATGTTCGTCACCTTTTACTCTAGGTAAGAGAATTAAAAATTCGCCTCCGCTGTACCGAATAACCTTGGTGCCTGCTGGGGCCGCAGCCCTTATTAACTTAGCAGTTTCAATAAGTATGGTATCGCCAAGCTGATTGCCGCTGGAGTAGTTTAAAGACTTGAATTTGTTGATATTTAGAATCAGTAGTGCAGTTTTTGTACCGAGTTTTTTCGGCAGCAAAACACTGAAGAGATAGTTGCGGTTATAACATTCAGTTAGATGGTCGCGATAGGCTTGGTTGCTGAGCTGGGTAATTAAGTCTGATATTTTTCTCTTGAGTTTAATATTTTTAGTAATGTTAGTTATATGGCTGAGGAAATATCTGCGTCCATTAACGGTTATAAGCTTAGATACAACCTCGACAGGGACATGCTTATTATTTTTTGTAGTATGTATTGCTTCAAATCTATGTGAGTTTGGATATTTATCTATAACACGTCGCATTTGCTTCTTTATCTCGTCTGTTGGCAATACGTTTAATGAATGTATAGACATACCAATAAATTCGTCCTGGTCAAAGCCATAAAGGTCTTCACTGGCCTTATTTGCGTAAACAACTAAACCTGTTCGCTGGTCGATAACTAATAGACAATCAGGGGTGAGTTCTAGGATTTCAGTTAAAAACCATTCTGACTTGGTGAATAATTGAAAAACTGGCGTTACCTTATTAGACGATTTCGCTACTGTCAGCAAAATAAATCCCCCTCCGACCAAGATTTCCGATATATTTCGCCATAAATAGACTAAAATCCTTCAACTATGTATATTAATAAGTAATTTTTTTCCATTAGCCTTCTTTATATTGTACACCATAACCACCGAGGGGATAAGAAAAGTCTATATTGTCGCATACAAGCCTACAGGAGCCGCACTCCACACACTGTTTATACATAACCAGAATGGGATCCTTGGGCTGAAGATTCCAAGCAAAGACACCGGACGGACAAATTGTAAGACATAGCTTATCATGACAGTCATGGCAGCGCATTTGGTCAGTTATTAATACATGCTGCCAGTTATCGTCTGGTATAAATGTCAATGATTTTAGCTGGTTATCTATTTTAGCCATCAGCGGATCACCTTAATTACTTTCCACGCATCTTTAAATATTTTTGTTAGAGGCTGTATACTTGTTATTTTTTTGAAAATGAATAAACGTTTAGCACGTTTAGGCATGTTATAAACTTTAGTTATATGGTAGGCTGTTTCGTTAGCTATGCGGCTGTACAAGTCGAATAAATATGGGACATTTCGCTGCAGGTCAGCCATTTTAGCGTTTGCTTTGAGATCTTGGAGTACGAAGCTCTCTTTAAGAAGAGTATAATATAGGGAAAGAGTTTTTTTAGAAAAATCGCGATTGATCTTGGCTTGATATGCCGCTTGTGCGGCAAAATAACCAGACCACATTGCCAAATTAAAGCCATGTGTTCCATTGACCAGTGAGGCCGCATCCCCTATTATCAAAAGTCCAGGATGCACTAGCTCAGGCATTGCATTATAGCCTCCTTCAGGAATTACAGAACTTCCATATTCTAGTGTCACCCCTCCTGCTAATAATGGCTTGATGAGAGGGTGCTTTTTTATTCGGTCTAACAGTTCATACGGTCTAATTCCGGCTTTAGCAAAGTCTGCTACTGACATACCAACATTAATATTAATACTTTCTTTGAAGGTATGGATTGAGCCAGTACCATTAAAGCCTGCAGTTGGGTACCCAATGAGACCAATAAGACTGCCGAAACCAGGCGGAAGGTTAAAGCGGTCTTCTATTGCTTGAGCAGGCAGGGCAATCGTTTCTTTAACATATAATGCTAAGTCTTTCGGAGAAACTTTCGGAACTAAGCCAGAACGTTCGCCTACCAGAGAATTTGCACCATCTGCAAGAATGATAACATCTGCAAGTAACTGAATATTATGCGGTGCTGATAGCTGGATACCTATTGCCTGCCCACTATCCAAAATAACTTCTGTAACATGATGGTCAAAGCGCAGTGTTGTGCCTTCGTTTACAGCTTTATCACACAGCCATTTATAGAAATTGCGTCTCTTAACAGTAAAGTGATTGTAAGGAGCAGAGGCTAGTTTCATACTAGTAAAAGAGCTTGATAATATTGAGTCTTCAGTCATTAGCCAGTACGCTTGCTGTGTAACAATACGTTCACACTCAAATTCATCCCAAAAGTTAGGGAATAACTTATGAGTATGCTCGGCGATAATTGAAGCTCCTCCGCAGTTTTTAGAGCCAGGGTATGAACCGCGTTCTAAAAGTAGTACGTCAAGACCTTGTTTAGCCATAAAATAAGCGGCAGAAGCGCCTGCTGGTCCAGCACCAACGACGATCGCGTCATATTTTTTTTCAGGATGCGAGTTTTTAGTTATACGCGTGAGCAGTTTAAGTGGCTTTTTTGGTTTATACCAGTCTCTTAACATTAATGATCACCCAATTATTAGTCTTTTAATTATTGGTAGTATTTTATACATATCATTATCCAGATTTGGGAATTTTAGATAAGGAACTGCTAAATAAAAAAGGATAAGGATAATGGATATGATTACACGTCGCGATTTCATAAAAATTTGTATGTCAACAGCAGTTTCGCTTACACTTACTGAACAAATTATTCCAATAGTAGGGCAAGCCTTTGCCGAGAAAAAGGTTATTAAACCTCCTGTGATTTGGCTCGAGCTTGGGTCATGCACAGGTAACTCGGTTTCATTGGAAAACGCTGTAAACCCAACACTTGATCAGTTATTGACCGATATGATAGATTTACGCTACCATTGGCTTTTTAATGCTGAGCAAGGGGATGCTGCCGTGAAGGTAATGCTTGATACAGTCGCCAAAGAAGAGGGCAATTTCTGGCTTGTAATTGAGGGCTCAGTTATGACGGCTGATAATGGTCGTTATAATGAAATATTTAGGCGTAACGGAAAGCTGGTTACAGGGCTGGAAGCCGTACAAGAGTTTGCCCCTAAGGCCAAATATGTCATCTCGGTAGGAGATTGTGCCTGTTTTGGGGGACCATCAGCTGCTCACCCTAATCCTGCTGGAGCAAAAGGAGTTTGGGATGTAGTAAAAACAAAAGTTATAAATGTACCCGGCTGCCCGGCTCACCCTGACTGGATGACCGGAACCTTTGCTCACCTTCTAATGTATGGAGAACCCGAGTTAGACAGTTACAATAGGCCTATAATGTTTTTTGGGAAAACCATTCATGAACTTTGTCAGCGCCGTCAACAATTTGAAGATGGAATATTTGCTAAGTATCCCGGTGATTCCGGATGTCTTCTAAAAGTAGGCTGTAAAGGACCGGTTACACACGCTGACTGTCCGCTGCGTGAGTGGAACCACTATGTTAATTGGCCTGTGAAAGCCGGTACTCCGTGCATTGGCTGTGCCAGTCCGCATTTTCCAGATGGTATGATGCCTTTTTATAATCATTTACCAGACATTCAGACGCCTGCAATAGCCATGGATGTAAAAAAAACTGGGGCTGCTATAGCGGTACTTGGTACTGGAGCTGTGGCTACTCATTTAGCCGCTGGAGTATTTGCTAGAAGAATACATAAGCATTATTTGAAGGGTACAAAGCCCGGTGAGCCGACAGCACCGGAAAACCTTGAACAGGTTAAGCAAGAGCTAGATGATCTAATCAGACGACAGAATGCCTTATTAAGTAATGCTAAAAAATACGATGCGGTGAAGAAAACTCGCCGTAAGAAAAGTCTTTTAAAGAGAATTGCCGATTTTTGGCATACTGAAGATAAGAGTGGAGATGAGCCAAAATGACGGTAAAGACGATATTCCCAATGACCCGTATTCACGAACCGATGAAAGTAGATGTTGATTTACAAAATGGCAAAGTTGCGGATGCTTGGATTGGGGCTACGCTTTTTCGGGGGTTTGAAGCTATGATGATAGGCCGAGATCCGCGAGACGCCGCATTATTCACGCAAAGAATTTGTGGTATTTGCTCAAGTGCTCATGCTGTTGTTGCATCGATGGCCTTGCAGCAGGCTTATAAAGTTGAACCGCCACCCAATGGTCAAATAATTACGAATCTGATATTTGCTGCCGATATAATTCAAAATCATTTGCGTCATTTTTATTTATTACTCCTTTTAGATTATGTAAAAGGTCCTGATTATCCACCTTACACTCCTAGATTAGATGGGGACTATCGCCTGCCTAAGAAAATAAATGATCAAATGATGGAGCATCACAAAGATGCGGTGGTGAAGTCGGCTAGAGCTCATGAGATGTTAGCCGTTTTTGGCGCGAAAATACCTATGCAGCAGACCATTATGACTACAGGGGTAACGGAAAAGGCATCAGCCGAAAGGATTTTAGCATATTCAGCAATCCTTAAAGAATTAGCTGAGTGGGTGGATAATGTTTACCTGCCTGATGCAATGACGATTGCTGAATATTATAAAGATTATTACAATATCGGAAGCGGGTATGGTAATTTTATTTCATACGGTTTATTTCCGCAGCCGATAACAGCAAAACTTGAATTTGCGCCCGGTATTATAAAAAATAAAGGCTCTGTTGAACCACTTGATTTAAGTAAAGTTGGTGAAGAAATTAAATATAGCTGGTATAAAGACACAGCTCCGAGCAGTCCTCTATTTGAAGGTCAAACTGTGCCTGATCGCGATAAAGAAGGGGCATACTCTTGGGTGAAAGCGCCGCGATATGATGGACTTCCATTTGAGGGAGGGCCTCTGGCTAGAGGATGGATAAATGGCGATTATCGACGGGGTATATCAGTTATGGACCGGATAGTGGCCAGGGCTTTAGAAACAAAAAAAATATGCCGCTTAGCGGCTGGCTGGTTGGAACAACTCACGCATCATGGCCCAACCCTTACTCCATTTACTCCTCCTATGGATGGAGATGGTGTAGGGTTAACAGATGCCATGCGTGGTCCCCTAGGCCATTGGGTAAGCGTCCGGAACGGTAAGATTCGCCACTATCAAATAGTGACTCCTACAACTTGGAATTTCTCGCCTCGCGATTCTAGCGGACGCAGAGGCCCAGTCGAGGAAGCGTTAGTAGGCACGCAGGTAGCTAAGAGCGAGTCTCTGATTGAGGTTGGAAGAGTAATTAGATCACTTGATCCTTGCTTTACCTGTGCTGTGCATATAATAGATGCTCCTAAAGCAGCTTCTTATCCTCAGTAGCCGATGGCTTCGCTTCTTTGTTGATATATCCGGTAAACATTGCTTGGAGTTTTGCGGGGTCCTCCGTAAACACTAAATATAAATGTAGTGGAATTGAGGCTGCGAAGATAACGGCAACAAAATAATGGAGTATGCGAATTGTCTGCAGACCTCCTAAAATCCTCTGCAAAAATATAGTTTCTGAGGGAAATAGCAGCGGTATACTCGTAATAGCTGCTATAAGCACGGCCAGCCACCAAACGGAAAACAATGCTTTTTGGCCAGGATTGTAGCGGCCAAAGTTAGGATGACCGTCGGTGATAAAAAGCACGTAGCGGAAAAAGCTGCGCAAGTTTACAATATCCCACGGTAAGAAGAGTACCTCGCTCCATTTTGTTGTGAATATATAATAGTATATTTGACCCAAGAAATTAGCTATTAGGACAAGGCCAAAAAGGGAATGTATTTCGCGGATGGTACGAAGAGGAAATCTAAACAAGTCAAATGGATTATTAATATAAAGCCCAGTACTTAGTAGTATCATAACGCAAAAAAACATAACCCAGTGAAAAATACGTATGGGAAGTGGCTGTAAAAGCAATTTCATATTATATGCCTCCTTATAGCAATAAATTCCCCCAAATATCACTTAATTAAACTGCATATTCGACAATTTATAAGTATAGAGAGTAATACAAAGATCACCAGACACTATAATGTCTGGTGTTTCTTGCATTACTCTGCAAATATTTGTCAGTATTTTTTATAAAAGTAATGACTTGTTAAGACAAATATCAATTGCCATTATATGTAAAATTATTTACACACACATTGATCGTTAAGGATAAAACTAGAGGTGAATGATATGCCAAAAGTAACAGTTGTCACTTTGCCTGAACAAGCGCTCCATATTCCCAAAACTCCTCCGGTGGTATCTCAAAAACCTCGGCGGCGCAAATTAGCGTTAGGTAATATCTTTTTAAAGTTGCGTGATTTAATACTACCGTTAATACACCGCGATAATCTAATTTTAAATATGTTAGCTTTTATGCTAAGCCGTCTTACTATCCTTGGCGAAGTTTCGCCATTTGGTATCGCATTTTTTGCGGCAGCGGCTCAAGCTGGCAAAGGATATGCTCCGGGAGTTGCAGTATGGTCGATTGTTGGTGTAATAAGTACAGGTAATTATAGTGAGGCGTGGGTGTACTTATTAAGTACTGTACTGTTTTTTCGCTGGCAGGATAAACTTAATATGCTTAATCGAAAACTTATGGCAGTACCTCTGCTGATGTTTTGTACTGTGACAGCAGGTGGATTGATATTGAGCTTCATAGAGCAAGGGACGCTTTATAATAGTGTTGCCGTTCTATTTAATGCAGCAATATGTATGGTTTCAGCATATATTTTTATGTATGGAGTTCCGCTGCTATTAAGCGGAACACGTACCGCAGCGGCTAGTCAGAGGTCAACTGATGAAAGCTTGGTATGCATGATAGCAATTTTAGCGATAGCTATAGCTGGAATTGGCAATTTGAGCCTGTTTGAGTATAGCCTGCGCAGCATAAGCGGAAGCTTATTAGTCCTGCTGTTAGCACTCGTGGGTGGGGCCGGGTTAGGGGCAGCAGTAGGGGTTGCTGTAGGATTTGTAATTGGGCTTACCGATGGCAATGTACCATTAGCTATATCGCTATATGCTGTGGCGGGGGCAATGGGCGGGGCATTTCGTTCTTTAGGTAAATACGTTGTGATTGCTGGATTTATTTTAGGAAGTATTATCATTAACTTATGCTTCAATCAGGTAACAGAATTAATTAATGCTTTGTCTGAAACTATAATTGCTTGTATGCTGTTTATGGCTGTCCCAGCAAGAAAAATAAGTATACTTAGGGAAAACTTGAACCCAGCAGAAGTAGATACAGTTGCAGTTATACCGCAAGTTAATGACGCGGCTGCTAAAATGAGTAATATAGCGGAAATGTTTAACGATTTGGCAGGTGCTTTTGGAACAATTGCTGCTGATACTAAAGAAAAAATACGAGACGAAGAGTTAGCTAGGGTTCTTACTGCTGTGGGTGAACAAGTATGTGAAAAATGCGAAATGAGGTCAAAATGCTGGGAGCAGGATTTCTACCGCACTTATCAGTCTATGCTGGAAATGCTGGGGCAGGCCGAAAGTAATAATCTAAGCGTAAATAACATACCAGAGTCGTTAAAAGAAGGCTGCTTGCGTCGTAGAGAGTTGATTGAAGTATTTAACCTCGTAATAGAAAAAAATCAAACTGTATCGTTTTGGCAAAAGAGAATTGCAGATCATCGTCAGTTGGTAACAGAGCAGATGAAAGCAGCTGGTTCAATTATAAATAATCTTGCCCAAGAAGTTATTAAAGTTCCTAGGTCAGATCGGGAATTAGCGGCAGTATTAAAAGAACGAGCGTCGCTTATCGACTGCTGTCTAGAGAATGTCCGGGTAATAGGAGCTAAGGGGTCTGGAACAATTGAAGCTCGAAAACAGCCTTGCAGTGGTATGAGAGAATGTGTTAATACAGTTTTGCCGCTTGCAGCAGGAGTAATGCGTGAGAAAATGACATTACATGCTGAGTGCGGTAACAAGAATCAGAAATGCAAGCTCAGTATGCAGGTTACGAAAAGATTTAATGTTGAAACCGGAATAGCCAGTGCAGCTAAGGAGGCTCAGGGGGTTTGTGGCGATACATGTTCTGTCATGCCATTAAATAAAGGTAAAATGGTTTTGATGCTTAGTGACGGGATGGGGTGCGGAAGTCATGCCGCTAAGGAGAGCACAATGGCTGTCAGCTTTTTAGGGAAATTATTATCAGTCGGTTTTGATGTAGATGTAGCTGTAAAGACAGTAAACTCAATGCTGCTTTTGAGGACTCCCGAAGAAAGTTTTGCAACGGTTGATATGGCGATAGTAGATACATATTCAGGAGAAGTAGAGTTTCTCAAGATTGGTTCGGCACCAAGTTTTGTGAAGCGGGTAAGAGAAGTATCAACAGTAAAATCATCGTCATTACCAATGGGGATAATAAATCAAATTGAAATAGAAGTTGTCAAAGCGAGTCTCGTAGGTGGAGATATAATGGTGATGGTTAGTGACGGTATTGCTGATATTCCACAACGCACAGAAAAAGATAACTGGGTTGCTAATTTCTTAAGAAGAACATCTAGCACAAATCCGCAAGAGTTGGCAGACAGTATATTACAAGAAGCAGTAAAAATGTCTGGTGGCTACGTGCGGGACGATATGACAGTCCTTGTTGCAAAAATTGGCGATCAGCCTAGTTTAGTATAGCTTTCTAAAATGCTTGGCTTGAATTCAGCCAGGCATTTTTATGTGTAGAAGAATGCTTCTTTATTTTTGCTTTTTAACAAAAGGATGCTTAAGAATTAGATTAATTGGTTGCCTTATTAGGAGTAAGTATGGTATAAATAAAAAGTTTAAAGGCTATCTTATCCTTAATTGGTAATATAAAGAAAGGTATATTTATCAGGATAGCAGAATTATATTTTTATAATTCGGGACTTTAGAGGTGGATGATTATTGTGAAAATCCTCCTGGAAGAAATCATGGAGTTGGCTATACTGTCAGGGGAAGTTCTCTTAAAAAATGGGGCAGAAACTTATCGTGTCGAAGAAACAATGGCTCATGTTGCTAAGGCGTGCGGGGCCGCTAAGGTTGAGAGTTTTGTAATCCCGACAGGCGTATTTTTAACTGTAAATGACGACAGTGGTCGATCAATAACTACAATGCGCCGAGTTAAAAACAGGACAATTAACCTTGACCGAATTGCAAAGGTAAATGAGTTGTCGCGTAGGCTTGTTGATAGGCGAATTGATCGCAAAGATGCTTATGGAATTCTAAAACATATTGCGCGCGAAAGAACGGGATTTTCATTAGCTCCATCAATGATCGCTGCCGGCTTTGTCGGCGGGGGTACGGCTGTTCTGCAAAATGCCGGCGTTTATGAAACCTTAGGTGCATTTGCCGCTGCGGCATCAGTACGGTATCTAGCGCACATCGTATCACGTCTGCACGGGGTGCAGTTTACTTTTGAATTTTTAGGAGGAATGGTAGCAGCACTAGTCGGCGTTATTTTACATGATATGCTGCCGGCAATAGGTCGTGATGCTGTAATAATCGGCGGTATTATGCCACTTGTTCCAGGGGTTGCGATTACGAACGCTATTCGTGATGTCATTGCAGGTGATTTGCTCAGTGGCTTATCAAGAGGGCTTGAAGCAGCCCTAACATCGGTTGCTGTAGCAATGGGTGTTGTGATAGTATTGGCAACTCATTCTTGGTAAAATCCTGATAAGAAAGTAGAGTGATGATAGTGGTTCTTAAATTTGCGGCCGTGTTTCTTATATCAGCCTCTATTGGAATTTTATATCGTATACCAAGAAGTTTGCTAGTATATGCAAGTATAGTTGGTATGGCTGCCTGGGGAATAACAGCGCTAACTAAGGAGTATGGCGGCGGATTGATAATGGCAAATTTTTTTGGCAGTGTAATAGTCGGTTTAGCTGCTGAAACCTTGGCTCGATATCTAAAGAAGCCTGCAGCTATTTTTATTATTCCGGGGTTTATTCCCTTAGTTCCGGGCGGTGAAGCATATACAACTATGCTATATATGGTTGAGGGACGATATGTTGAGGGTGTATCTATGTTTATGCGTACTGTTTTGACAGCAGGCGCGATCGCTTTTGGTATTTTTATAAGTTCTACAATATACAGGTTATTTATAAACTATATCACGGAGAGTAAATTGCATAATGTTGGAAAAAATTAAAGACTGGATCGATAAGAATAAGCTGCTTAACAAAGGCGAAAAAATCTTAGCAGCATGTTCAGGTGGCCCCGATTCGGTAGTTTTAGTGCATAGCCTATGGATGTTGCGTTCAGAATATAATATTAGTGTAGCTGTTGCTCACGTAGATCATATGTTTCGCGGAAAGGAATCTAGAGAGGATGCTGACTTTGTCCAAGCATTGTGTCATAAGTTGGGCGTAGATTGCTATCGAACGGCAATTGACGTACCCCAATTTATAGCTATAAGCAAGCGATCTCCTCAAGATGCCGCAAGAGAATTGCGCTACAATTATTTGTATCAGGTTGCACAGGATATAAATGCAGACAAAATTGCCATTGGTCATCAGCGTGATGATCAAGCCGAGACTGTACTGATAAATCTGCTTAGAGGAGCCGGAGGTACCGGTTTAGGTGGTATTAAAACAGCAAAATCCTGCGTGATCCGACCGTTAATGGGGGTTGACCGCAAATACATAGATGATTATTGTTTAGTGCATCAACTAAATCCAAGGATAGACAGTTCTAATTTTAAAACTGATTATCTTCGTAACAAGGTTAGGTTAAAGCTGCTGCCAGAGCTTGAACAGAATTATAATTCTTCCATAAGAGAAGCATTATGGCGAACGGCAGAAATAGTGGGAACTGATCATGAGTTTATCCGTGAAACTGTCTTAAATCTATGGTCGGAAGTAATAAAAGAAGATAAAGATAAGGTTTTAATAAATAGAAAACAATTCTCTTGTCTGCATTTGGCACAGCAGCGCGCGCTTTTACGAATGGTAATTGAAAAAAAACGTGGAAACACTAGAGGAATAACCTTTTACCATGTGGAAAAATTTATAGAAAAGGTCATAGAAGGTCAAGTTGGAAGCGTTTTGGAACTACCAGGACAGCAGGTAGTGCAAGTCGGTTATGATGAGGTAGAGCTTCGCGGCGTTAAACCTTTGGAAAACCAGACAAACATAAAACCGATAAAACTTGACATTCCAGGCGTGACTAATATTCCTGAACTAAACATAGCAATTGAGGCTGAGGTTTTGGATACCCCGCCCTTAAAAAAACATAGCAATACGGCAGTATTTGATTTGCAGCAGTTATCACCGCCAATCTATATAAGAACTAGAGTGGAAGGTGACCGTTTTCAGCCGGTCGGGATGAAGGGCAGCAAAAAACTGAAGGATTTTTTCATTGATGAAAAAATCCCACGTGAAAAAAGGGATATAACGCCGATAGTTTATGATAATAAAGGTATTTTATGGGTAGGGGGTTATCGACAAGCTGAGCAGGGGAAAACTACAGTAAACACTCAGCAGTTTTTGCAGCTAACACTTAACACCAGGAGGAACAAGAATGATTAATGATGTTGAAAGCGTTTTGATTAGCACCGACAAATTGCAGGAGCGAATTAAGGAACTGGGAGAGCAGATTTCGGCAGACTATGCTGGTAAAGAAATACTTGCAATAGGAGTACTGCGTGGTGCAGTAATTTTCATGGCTGATTTGACAAGAGCTATTAAGGTCCCTGTTGCAATTGACTTTATGGCGGTTTCGAGTTACGGTGCAGGAACAAGCTCGAGCGGCGTTGTTCGTATACTAAAGGATTTAGACGAGGATATCGAAGGCAAGCATATACTGATTGTTGAAGATATAATTGACTCAGGTCTGACACTTACCTACCTTTTAGAAAACCTTAAATCACGAAAACCTGCAAGTATCAAACTTTGTACACTGCTCAATAAACCAGAAAGACGCAAAGCAGAGGTGCAAATTGATTATAATGGGTTTACAGTACCAGACTATTTTGTAGTAGGATATGGCCTTGACTATGCGGAAAAGTATCGTAACTTGCCCTTTATAGGCATTCTAAAGCCAGAAGTATATAAATAATAGTATTTAGTTAGTAACCTTGATTGTTAAAATTTTTATTTAGTGGTATAATATTCATCTATGGAGATCATTTCCGGTTTGTGATCCAGTGAGAGGAGGGCGACTTGTTGAACAAATTTTTCCGTAATGTAAGTTTCTATCTGCTCATTATAATAATAGCCATATCCATTATTGACTACTATTCGACGCGTACAACTAACAAGCAAGAAATAACGTATACGCAGTTTTTGCACCAAATGGAAGAACAGAAGGTGGAGCGTGTAACTATAGTTGAGAATTCCATTCGAGGTAAACTCAAAGATGGAACTGAATTCACTACTATTGCACCAAATGACCCCACTCTCATCAACACACTGCGCGAAAAAAATGTTGATATTAAAGCTGAGCAACCACCTCAACCGCCTTGGTGGACTACAATTTTCTCATCAATCTTGCCAATATTGCTGTTAATTGGAGTATGGTTCTTTATCATGCAGCAAACGCAAGGCGGCGGAAATCGCGTAATGTCTTTTGGCAAGAGCCGTGCAAAACTGCACAGCGAAGATAAAATCAAGATTACTTTTTCCGACGTAGCAGGCGCTGATGAAGCTAAACAAGAGCTTCAAGAAGTAGTTGAGTTTTTAAAACAGCCGAAAAAGTTTAATGACCTCGGCGCTCGTATACCAAAAGGAGTATTGTTATTTGGTCCTCCTGGTACTGGTAAGACATTATTAGCGAAAGCTGTTGCTGGCGAAGCTGGAGTTCCATTTTTTAGCATAAGCGGTTCTGATTTCGTGGAAATGTTTGTCGGTGTTGGTGCCTCCAGAGTACGTGATTTATTTGAACAAGCAAAGAAAAATGCACCTTGTATCGTGTTTATAGATGAGATTGATGCTGTCGGTCGTCAACGTGGAGCTGGTCTTGGCGGCGGTCATGATGAACGTGAGCAGACTCTAAATCAGCTATTGGTTGAGATGGATGGATTCGCAGCTAATGAAGGTATTATTATCATCGCGGCTACTAACCGTCCAGATATCCTTGATCCAGCGTTGCTTCGCCCAGGACGTTTTGACAGACAGATTGTGGTGGATAAACCGGATGTTAGGGGACGTGCCGAAATACTTAAAGTACATACTCGTGGTAAGCCAGTTGATAAGGAAGCTAATCTTGAGGTTCTAGCTCGCCGTACACCTGGTTTCACTGGTGCCGATTTGAGCAATCTCGTGAATGAAGCAGCCCTACTAGCTGCTCGTCGCAATAAAAAGCGTATTGAGATGCCAGAATTGGAAGAATCGATTGAACGAGTAGTGGCTGGGCCAGAACGTAAAAGTAAAGTTATCAGCAATAGAGAAAAAAGACTTACTGCCTACCATGAAGCAGGTCATACACTTGTAGGTATGCTTCTGCCTCATACTGATCCTGTACATAAGGTATCGATCATTCCACGCGGTCGAGCAGGCGGCTATACCCTAATGCTGCCTAAAGAGGATCGCTACTATGCTACTAGATCAGAGCTTTTAGATCAGCTTAAAACGCTTTTAGGCGGAAGAGTAGCCGAAGAAGTTGTTTTAGCTGAAATTAGTACAGGGGCACAGAATGACCTGGAAAGAGCGACAGATCTAGTGCGTAAAATGATTACCGAATATGGTATGAGTGAAGCATTAGGACCAATCACCTTTGGCAGACGTCAAGATCAGCAAGTATTCTTAGGGCGGGATATTTCGCGTGACCGTAACTATAGCGAAGAAGTGGCATACGCTATTGATAAAGAGGTTAGACGTCTTATCGAGGATGCTTATAGCGAGTGCCGAAATATGCTTAAGGATAACATTGAAAAATTACACCTTATTGCAAATACGCTGATCGAGAGAGAAACCCTTGAAGCTGAAGAATTAGAGCAATTAATGAAAGATGGTCAGATTCAGCCTAAACAGCAAAGTGAGGACACACCTCCTCCTACTAATGCTATGACTGGTGCAGATGACGGTCCTGGACCTAAAATTGTATACATCTCTCGTAAATAAATACTACTAACAAGCCGCGAAAGCGGCTTGTTTTATACGATAATAAAATATAAAGCTTTCTTTCATGCATAAGGCGTGAGTATCGGCTTCCGCTGTCGCTAAGGCTCGGCGTAAGCCGTGTTTTCTTTATTAATCAGGAGGGAATTATAGTGAGCGAAATATTATTAAATTACACTAGAGCTGGTAAGGTTGAAAGTATTCATCGTGGGGATATTGCTGTAGTTGATGTTAAAGGAAAAGTTATTGACGCTATAGGTGATGCACACAGAGCAATGTTTTGGCGATCTGCGGCAAAGCCATTTCAAGTATTACCTTTTGTAAAACAAGGCGGTATGCAGCAATATAATATCACTGGTGAAGAATTAGCCTTAATGGTATCGTCACATAGCGGTGAAAACCTGCATGTAGAATTGACTAATAGTATTCTTGGAAAAGTGGGACTATCAGCAAATGTATTAGCGTGCGGTCCAGCGCGCCCCATGGATGGACGTGCTTCTAGAGAATTGGTCAAACTTGGTCAAAAGCCTGAGCCAGTCCATAATCCTTGTTCGGGAAAGCATTCTGCAATGCTGGCTTTATGCCAAATGCTTGGATTGCCAGTTGAGGGGTATACAGAAGATGAACATCAAGTTCAAAAGATTATGCATCAAGCAGTCGCAGCAAGTGCCTGTTTATCTCCTGAAAAACTGGAAATTGGCATAGATGGATGTGGTGTACCAGTATTCTATTTGCCAATCTACAATATGGCTTTGGCTTATGCTCGGTTAGTTAAACCCGAAAGTGGTAATTGGGGAGAAGATGAAGAAGCTATAACCACAATTCGTAATGCTATGCTAGAATACCCACAGGTTGTGGCTGGTACTGGCCGTATTGATACAGTACTAATGAATCTTACTAAAGGACGCATTTTAGCAAAAGTTGGAGCAGAAGCTGTTTACTGTTTAGCGTCTGTGCCAGACGGTATTGGAATTACTTTTAAAATCGAAGATGGCGGACATCGGGCAATTAATCCAGTCATAATTGGAATACTAAAGAAATTGGATTTAATTACAACAGCTGAATATGATGAGCTTATCGCAAAATTTCCACCCATCCTTAAGAATCACCGGGGAGATATAATTGGCACAATTGAAACAACATTTTAAAAAATCCGAGTCAGCTTAGCTGACTCGGATTTTTCTTTTGAAAGAAAGATTTCTATTTATAGTTAACTCTTCTATCCACTTATAAATAACAGAATAATATGTTCACATAATATAATGATTATGCATAGGATAAATTGAAATACCTATTAGAGGAGTGGGAGTGTGGCTATATTTAGTAAGAATGGCGGAAAACGCCAAGCCCCAGTCATAACAGTCGTTCCCGGAGCTCAAACTATGAATGCATGTTACTTTCTCTGTCAACTGCAGCCCGCAATTGCACATGGGTTAAAAGAGTTAAACGCCACTAATACTCGGCATGTAATAATTGAAACTGCGATGATAAGCTATCTGCTTGGTATGGGATTTGACTACCGGACTGCCTTGGCAATAGTAGAAACCTGGGAAAGTGACAATTCGTTGCTTGCACAAGGTATTTTAGTCGAGTAAAAAGGAGAGCCACAAGGCTCTCCATCTTCTTATTTTGTCTTGTCTTTTGCATAACGACTTTTATGCATTGGGAATATTTCGTTTAATTCTTGCTTATGTTTTTCGATAATTGAAGTATCAATCCCTAACTTTGCACCCACATCAGTCCAGTTATTATTTTTTGTTTTCATAATTACAATATCGTTAATTGACTTTCCCGAATCATTGGCTAGCAGTCCAGCCATGGCCACATGGCGAGAGTGATACCCTTGTTGAATCAGAGGTAACGTTGTTTGTTTATCAAACCCGAGCGTTGTTTGAAGACGATTGGCGATCATTGTCTGTTTGACTGTTTTAATTTGTTCTTTGCTTATATTCATGCTTGCCGCGACGTCTTGCCAAGTATTGTTGGAATTTTTTTGGTTTATCACGTAGTCTATTGATTGGTCAGCCGCAGCAGCTATATAAGCAGCTTTTGTTATATCCTTAAAGCTAAGACCTAGAGAATGGTGTTTTAGGATTATATCTTTGTCTATATTTAAACGATCAGAAAGTTGCTCCGCTGCCTTAGCAGGATCGATTTGCCGATAATCAATTGATGAGCGGTTTGCAGTTACTGCCTTAATGATAAAAGGTGCAACTGCCCCGCCTAATATAAAAACGCCGATAATAAGTGCAGCAATACTCTTCTTAGTGAAGTTCATGGTTAACCCTCCGCAAATAATTTTAAAATCTTGATTTAATTATAAGCAGAGATTATGACAGCAATATGACATTCAACCTTTTTTTTCCTCTGGTTTTAAAGGTAATGAAAAACTAAATGTCGTTCCTGAGCCTGCCTTGCTTAAAACATTGATTTCGCCGCCTAATGTATGGACAAGCTTTTGTGTGATTGCCAATCCAAGTCCAGTCCCGCCTGAGCTCCGAGCTCGGGATTTATCAACACAATAAAATCTTTCCCATATATGAGGGATATCTTTGAGGGGAATACCATTTCCCATATCAATGACTGCAATTAATATTTTATCCTTATGTATCTCAACAGCTATCGTGATCGCAGAATTTTCAGGGGAGTGCCTGATTGCATTACTAATTAGATTAGACAGTACTTGCTGCAGTCTATCAGAATCGGTAGAAATCAATGGCAACTGCAGCGGTAAATTGAATTTAAGTTCGAGGTTTTTTTCTAATAATTGTGGGCTAAACTTGTCCTTTTCAAAAGTGAGAATATCGATAAGAGACACAGAAGTATATTTTATCGAAACCTTACCAGATTCTAGCTGAGCTAAATCAAGTAAATCGTCGATAAGACGGGTAATTCGTTGTGATTCAGTAACAATCGTTGTAAGATATCGGCGTTGCTGGTCGGGTTGGACAGCTAATCCGTCCAGTATAATCTCTGCTAAAGCTTGAATTGAGGTAACGGGAGTTTTAAGTTCATGGGTTACATTGGCAAGGAATTCACGACGATTACGTTCTGCATTTGCTAGTGATTCCGCCATAGTATTTAAGGTTTTCCCCAACGCCCCAACCTCGTCACTACCTGTTGCTGTAGTACGAGCAGAATATTCACCCATAGCAAATAATTTGGCAGTTCTACTCATATTTGAAATCGGTCGTGTAATGCTGCGGGATATTCCTAATCCTAAAGTTACAGCAATAAATATTCCCAGCAGTATCGAATAAGTCAGAATTTGTTCGATCGAATCGACTGTTTTGGTAATACCAACTATGGGTGTATACAAAAACAAAGCGGTTGGAATAGGAGTATTAGTTAGCGGTAGTGCTACAACCAGTGAGGGATCTATTTGTTTGCGGCCAGTCCTAGTCCATGTTTGGGGGGTGCCTTCAAAAAGGGCGCCAATTTCTTCTCTTTGTTCAGGAAATGGGCGCCGCCAACGAGGCGGGGGGCTGCCATCAACAAGCGTACCATTTTTGTCTGCAAGCCAAATCGTTGCACCAGCTAGTTCCCCAATTTGCGGCAGGGCCGGACCAAGAGTTCGTCCGCCTTGCCCGCTACTCTCAAGTAGAGATATTATTGTAAGTCCTTTGCTTACAAGCTCTTCTCGTTTTGTGTTTATTACATGTTCTTTTATAAAATAAGACATAAATAGCCCTAAAGTTAAGGTGCAAACTAAAATGACTATTAATTGAGAAAGCATTAGTTTACTAAAAATAGAACGTATCATTTTCCTATAACCTCAAATTTATAACCTATTCCCCATACAGTATGTATATAGTTAAAATTGTTACTTACTATTTTTTGGCGCAAACGTTTTATGGTAGCATCAACAGTGCGATCATCTCCATCAAACTCATATCCCCAGACGTTAGTTAGCAGTTGGTCACGTGAGAACACAACTTTTGGATGGCGTGCTAAAAACGTAAGTAATTCGTATTCTTTGGGAGGTAAATTGACCTGTTTTCCGCTAAGTTCAACTGTTTGGTGAATAATGTTAATGATAAGACCAGGCAACTTTAAGCTTGAACCCGTTTCGTCAAGCAGACCGCTTCTGCGCAATACTGCTTTAATTCGAGCAACAAGCTCTCTTGGACTAAAGGGTTTAGTTATATAGTCATCAGCACCAAGTGAAAACCCGGTGATTTTGTCACTCTCAGATGTTTTGGCAGTAAGAAATATAATAGGAACAGTGCGTTCTATTGAACGACAAATATCCCAGCCTGAAATTTTAGGCAGCATAATATCCAAAACCAACAAATCGGGCCGCTCTTTTGTTTCGATTGCAAGAGCTTGTTCACCGTCATTTGCCGAGAAAACTATAAAGCCTTCGTTTTCCAAATACAATTTTACAACCTCAAGTATACTTGGTTCATCGTCAGCTACTAAAATTTTCATTTTATTTTCAACCTCCGTATATTGCTCACCATTATTAAACATGCTATCATATTTCGTGGCGACAAGCTATATTTTGGGCGGTATCTCTTTGAGCTGCACCAGATTTTGTTGAAAACATAAAATGAAATACGCCGCTTAGATCCTTGAGGCTGAGACGGAATTAGGCAAGCAGTTTTAATACTACAGGCCATTCCTTGCTGTTATCATTAGGGAATGGCCTTTATTTTTTAGGTTTACCAGGCGTATTTGGCAGGCATTGATTAAGTAATTAGGAGGGGCTTTATGAGAATTGTAAATAAAGTGGACCAATTAAAGGATGTAATTCGACAGTTAAAGCTTGCAGGCAATACAGTTGGTTTTGTACCAACAATGGGATATCTGCATGAAGGTCACCTGTCACTTATGCGCCAGGCCAAACAGGAACAAGATATTGTAGTAGTAAGTATATTTGTAAATCCGCTGCAATTTGGTCCCACTGAGGATTTTGCTGTTTATCCTCGCGATTTGGCTAGAGATAGTGCTATGGCTGAAAGTGTTGGGGTGGATATTGTATTTGCTCCCGAGATTGAAGAGATGTATCCAAATGGTCATAGTAACTTGCTTACTGTTGTGGATGTGAGCGAGCTCACTGAGGGTTTATGCGGTGCTTCCCGTCCAGGTCATTTCAGGGGTGTTACAACAGTTGTTAATAAACTTTTTAATATAGTTGAACCAGATGTTGCTTATTTTGGACAAAAGGATGCACAGCAGGTTGCAGTAATAAAGCAAATGGTTAACGATTTAAATATTAATGTTAAAGTAGTGGCAGTACCTATTGTAAGAGAAAGTGATGGTTTAGCGCTATCGTCAAGAAATGTTTTTTTAAGCAAAGATGAACGCCAAGCGGCATTAATTTTAAGCAAATCTCTAAAACTCGCTTCCACGTTGTTAGCTGAAGGTGAGAGAAATGCAGATATTATCCGTTCAGCAATGACTAAATTAATTAGCGATGAGCCACTAGCTAAAATTGATTATATCGCTATTAATGATGCTGTTACATTAGCGGATGTTATAAATATTGAGAAGCCTGTTTTAATTGCTCTTGCTGTTAAAATCGGAAAGACTAGATTAATCGATAATATGGTATGGGAGGGATAATATATGTTTCGCACAATGTTTAAATCAAAACTTCACAGGGCTACCGTAACCGAAGCCTGCCTTAACTATGTCGGCAGTATTACGATTGATGAAGACCTGATGGATGCAGCTGATATTTTTATAGGTGAAAAGGTTCAAGTTGTTAATAATAATAATGGTGCAAGGCTTGAAACTTATGTAATACCTGGTGAAAGAGGTACAGGAGTAATTTGTTTAAATGGTGCGGCAGCACGATTAGTGCAGCCCGGCGATAAGGTAATTATTATAACTTATGCAATGATGGAAGATAAAGAAGCCAAGGATTTTAAACCAACTGTAGTATTTTTAAATGATAACAATAAAATCGAAGATATCAAGGCAGCCGAACAGCATGGTGAAATTCGCTGATTGACAGAATTTGCCCTGATGATTATGATTAGGTAGATATTCTTTTTATCTGAGGACTAAGCTAATCTAATAATCCCGACTTCTACAAGCGGGAGTATACCTAAAGGGCACAGGCGAGCGGTTCGATGACAATAATCCAGATAGGATAAAATCCACCTGAATTAAGACTCACTTTATCTAGAGGTGTACAGTTACTATTAACTAGGAGGAATCCTATAGTGCGTTCTAGTATTTTAAATTTACTGCGGCAGCGCTCGGGAGAGTATTTATCAGGTGAAGAAATTGCTAAACAACTTGATGTCTCTAGAACAGCAGTTTGGAAACATATGCAGGAACTAAAGCAGGGTGGTTACGCAATAGAGGCTCACTCAAGGCGTGGATATTGCTTCAGGCAAGCACCTGATTTACTTCTGCCTGATGAAGTTAGTACTGGACTTAAGACCAAGTTTATCGGCTGCAAAATACATTACTTCAATCAGATAGATTCAACAAATAATGAGGCCAAAAAAATTGCTGCTGCTGGTGCTGCTGAGGGAACTGTGGTTATCTCAGAGGAGCAAAACGGCGGTCGCGGAAGGTTATCACGGGGTTGGTTTTCACCGGAGAACTTAGGTATTTGGATGTCGATAATTTTAAGACCGCCATTTAACCCACAAGATGCTCCCAAATGCACGTTACTGGCAGCAGTCGCAATTGCTAAAGCGATTCGTCAAGTAACAAATGTTAACTGCGGTATTAAATGGCCTAATGATATACTTTATGATGGCAAGAAGCTAGTAGGCATTCTAACTGAAATGAGTGCTGAAATGGATGCTATTAATCATATTGTCATCGGAATGGGGATCAATGTTAATATTACAGAAAACGAATTCCCAGATGAGCTGAAGGATATAGCTACATCACTGCGAGTGATTGTTGGTGAGCCGATTTCTCGTGTTAAGTTATTGCAGGAAATTCTATCTCAGTTAGAAGAGCTATATATGAGTGCTATTAAGAACGGTTTCCCAGAAATTCTGGATGACTGGCGTAAGTATTCTGTAACACTTGGACAGACTGTTAATGTAATTGGCATTAACACTCAGTTTTCCGGTGTAGCTGTAGATATAGACGAAGACGGGGCGCTGCTTGTTGAAACTGAGAACGGCAAACAAAAAGTGATTGCTGGCGATGTATCAATTCGTCCCAAACAGACTAGCTAATCAAAATAAGCTAAACTTTTATTTGGGGGACTAATAATGCTTTTAGTTTTTGATATTGGCAATACCAATATTGTGCTTGGTGCATACGAAGGTGACACACTTTTAATGCACTGGCGAATTTCGACCGATAGGCAAAAAACAGGCGATGAATATGGTATGCTTATTAACAACTTATTTACATTTCACGGTTTAAGTATTAAAGATATAAATGCTGTTATTATTTCTTCAGTTGTGCCGCCATTGGTTGTGCCTCTGTCGAAAATGTGTCAGCGATATTTTAATGTTGATCCGTTGGTAGTCGGACCTGGAATAAAAACAGGTATTTGCATAAAATATGAAAATCCACGCGAAGTAGGAGCTGACCGTATAGTAAATGCAGTCGCTGCTCTTGCACGTTATGGAGGACCTTTAATCATTGTAGATTTTGGAACTGCGACCACATTCTGTGCTATATCTGCTAATGGTGACTACTTAGGTGGTGCAATTTCACCAGGTATTGGAATTTCGACCGAAGCTTTATTTCAACGAGCTGCAAAATTGCCGAGAATTGAGCTAGTTAGGCCAAAAACTGTTATATGCCGTAATACTGTAGCTAGCATGCAATCCGGTATTATTTTTGGTTTTACTGGACAAGTTGATGAGATTGTCCGCCGGATGAAAGAAGAACTTGGTACTGATGCTAAAGTAGTTGCGACTGGCGGTTTGGCTAATTTGATAGCACAGCAATCCCGCACTATCGATGTGGTCGAACACTTCCTTACTTTAGAAGGTTTACGCATTCTCTATGAACGCAATTCATAGTAACAATCGGCGCGATTAACAGTCGCGCCGTTAATTTTTGTGTGTAAGGGGAACGGATTGAACCGCAGAGTACACAGAGTACGCAGAGGGGTTACGGAGGGAACGAACGCGATATTATCGCGTATTAAATCCTAATAAATTACTCCGCGTGCCCTCTGCGACCTCCGCGTACTCTGCGGTTAATAATCGTATTGATTTTTGTTTCAAGGATATATTTTGCGGATAAAATAGATTTATTATGGTTTAAGGAGCGATTGTATGAAGATCGGCAATATTGAACTAGCCAATCCCGTAATATTGGCCCCTATGGCTGGTGTAACGGATTTGCCGTTTCGACTTTTGGCTAAAGAAATGGGCTGTGGGTTGGTTTATTCAGAGATGGTGAGTGACAAGGGACTGATATACCAAAATTGTCATACCTTAGAAATGCTTAAGAGCGATGAAAGAGAAAGACCTGTTGCAGTTCAAATTTTTGGCTCTGAGCCTGATAGTATGGCAAAGGCTGCTCAAATAGTTGAAAAATCAGGAGCGGCAGATATCATTGATATAAATATGGGGTGTCCGACACCAAAGATTGTTAAAAATGGAGAAGGTTCGGCCTTAATGCGTACCCCTGATTTAGCATTTGAAATTATGACTAGTGTTGTTAACGCCGTAAGTTTGCCAGTAACAGTAAAGGTGCGAAAAGGCTGGGATGATAAGTCTGTTAACGCAGTTCAAATGGCAAAACTAGCTGAACAAGCTGGAGTATCGGCAGTTGCTGTTCATGGTCGAACTCGAGAGCAGTTTTATACTGGTAGTGCAGATTGGAACATTATTAAACAAGTTAAAGATAATGTTAGAATACCTGTTATAGGGAATGGTGATATACGATCACCAATAGATGCAGTCCAAATGTTGACTGAAACTAACTGTGATGGCATAATGATAGGGCGTGGAAGTCAAGGCAATCCCTGGATATTCCAACAAGTCTCCAATTATCTTTTAAATGGTGAACTACTACCTGCGCCAACAATGAGCGAACGAGTGGATATATTACTTAGACATTTAGATATGCTAGTGGCTTATAAGGGTGAATATATTGGTACTAGAGAAATGCGTCGTCATGCAGCTTGGTATACTAAAGGAATGCCTCATTCTGCTGAGTTAAGGCTAAAGTTTAACCAAGCTGAATCAAAACAGGACTTTATTGATATATTACATCAAATACCATCGCTTATCGGGCAGTGTGATTAGGCTGATGTAAGCGGTAGCGAACGGGAAGTGTTTTCATGCTCTCAATGCTGGTTTTACCTGTGGCTAATGGTATTTTGCCACGACCACAAGGCGGGCGAATTACTGGTATGTTTCTTTTGGATCATGGGGGAAGGCAACTGAACGAGGTTGGAATTGGCCAAGATATTTTGGCTTGCCCTTGGAATATAAACGACGAAAACCTATATCCCGTAGGGGTAATTGCACGAATTGTAAATATTACCGAAGAAGTGGCTGCTGATGAGCATGGCAGTCAGATTTCTGTACTTGTTGTTACGTTAGAGGGGCGAGAACACGCCCGCTGGCACTCATTAAATTCAACTTCAAGTTATCTAATGTCTAAAAGTGTTGAGCGTCTTAACTTTAAGGAAATGCGTAAGGAATATCCTGTTATATCAGGGGCCGGATGGCAGCCTGAGGGAGGATATACAGAATTTCGTGGTAATTCAGATATACCTGTGACTATTTATGGTGTAGATTTAAAAACAGGTCAAAGAGTAAGTATGACTGGAAATTTAGGGCGTCTAGTCACACAGGAACAAGCCCATACAATAGAGCATGCAATAATAAGAGCATTAAAATCTTGCTGTTTGTGCACCCCTCGGACACTTATTGAAGCAATGGCTCAGGAAACTACTGAGCTTAAAAAAACCGTTGAATTGAGTATCAAATACACGTTGCCTGAGGTTTTAGGGCAAACAGCCAGTGGTTCATGTGGTAATCCAATGACAAATTTAGCTCAATTTTATTTGGCTAAAGAATTTGCAGATAATATTCAGGCTGGAAACAATCTTAATCAGGCGCTAACCCAGGCTCGTCGAGCTACTATGTCACAATTGACTGATGATTTAGGGTTAACTATGAATTCAGGACTCAGAGTGATGCAGGGACTAAAAAAGGGAATGAGTCATGATGACACTCTGCTTAAGTTGGACATATACAAAAAGGTAATTGGGCGATTCCCCTTTGAACCTTGGGGGTAAGCCTTTTCTTTTTGTATTCTTAAATTACCTATATATAACTCAGTTAGCAATTATTAGCCATACATTTGTGAATTTCCACTTTTAATGCTAAAATATGTATATGCATGTATGTACACAACCTTGTGTACATATACTAAGGTTAGAAAATGCTAATTGGCTAATGTTTATAATATTGTGGGAGATGAGAGCACATGCTGCTGAGGATTGGTGAAAAAATTATCAACCGGCAGAAGATTTACCAGGTGATAGACTCAGCCTTAGAACTAAGAAGTCAAGGTTTATCACAACAGGAGGTCGCTAATAAGGTTGGACTGGATAGAACAGTAATTTCTAAACTTGAAACCTTAGGTGAAGTGCGTAAAGGCGGAAAAGTAGCATTAGTCGGCTTTCCTATAAAAAATTGCGAAGAATTGGCACAGGTTGCACGGCAACAGGGAGTGGACTATAGTCTATTGATGTCAGAAAACGAACGCTGGGATTATGTTGAAGCAAAATCAGGCGTTCAATTATTTAATAATATTATGGAAATTGTCGCTAGGCTTAGACAGTATGATGTTGTCATCATGCTGGGCTCTAATATGCGAATTAAGTTAATGGAAGCATTACTGGATAAAGAGGTAATTGGAATAGAAATTGGCGAGTCTCCAATTGCCGAAGATAAATATGTAGATCCAAAAAAATTATTAAATATTATTAGCCAACTGCGTTTTTGACAAAATAATAGATGTTCTAAACAATCAATGACTTCCGAGGGAGCAATGATGAAACGAGTTGTAAGTATAAGTCTAGGTTCATCTAAACGCAATCACCAGGCAATTGAGACAATTGCAGGGCAAACTTTTTGTATTGAGCGTATCGGTACCGACGGAAATAAGCTAAAGGCCATAGAAATTATTAAGGAGATGGATGGAAAAGTTGATGCTTTTGGTTTAGGAGGGACGGATTTATATATTTATGCTGGCAATAAGCGGTATACATTTCGTGAATCGGTTCAAATAGCATCTGCAGCCCAATATACTCCAATAGTTGATGGTAGTGGACTCAAAAATACGCTTGAACGACGCGTTGTAAAACATTTAGAATTAAATCAAGGTATACAATTTAAAAATAGGTCAGTTTTAGTTGTCTGTGCTGTAGATAGATTTGGCTTAGCAGAAGCGCTAGTTGAAGCTGATAGTAATATAGTATTTGGTGATCTAATGTTCGGCTTAGGAATAGACTTTCCAATCCGAAGCTTATCTGGGCTTGCGCGGTTGGCAAGGATTATTGCTCCCGTGGTAACGAAATTACCAATTAGCTGGTTCTATCCGACTGGTAAACAACAGACAATGATTAAGCCTAGATTTACTGAATATTTTGAAGCAGCGGATATTATTGCTGGCGACTTTCACTTTATTCGTCGCAATATGCCATATAGGCTAACGGATAAAATTATTATTACTAATACTGTAACTAAAGAAGATCAAGAGCTGCTGCGAGAACGGGGAGTTGCTACTCTTGTAACTTCTACTCCCGATATGGGAGGGCGTTCTTTTGGTACAAATACAATTGAAGCAATACTTGTCGCAGTATCAGGGAAAAAACCTGAGCAGCTTACTGCACAGGATTATGGAATACTATTAGATCAGATAGGCATTGAGCCGCGAATTACTAATTTGGCTCGGTGAAAGGGGGATTACATATTTGGAAAAGTTCGCGTTTATTGTACACCCGCTGACAGCGAAAGACTTTGCTCGTAAATTTCCCATCGCTCAGAATTTGTCCGATGGCTTTCTTGAAGGGATTATGAAGTATATACCTCCAGTAAAGGTTTCACATATAACTGGATTAGAATCTACTCAAGCACAAGGTGAAGGATGGTTTATTGGTTGTCCGCTCACATCTAAGCAAATGATGGAACTTCCCGAACAGTATGTTATTAATAAAATTATTAAAGCCGGTAAGATGGCTGAAAAACTTGGTGCAGGTATAGTCGGTCTGGGTGCTTTTACTTCTGTCGTAGGCGATGCCGGCATAACAATTGCAAAAAATTTAAATATTGCAGTAACTACAGGTAACAGTTATACAGTAGCTACTGCACTCGAGGGAACTAGAGAAGCAGCTAAGGTAATGGGGATCGAGCTTGAGCGAGCCAATATTTTAGTGCTTGGAGCTACAGGTTCTATAGGTGCTGCATGCGCGCAAATGCTGGCTCAGGAAGTGCGCTACCTTACTTTAGCAGCACGTAGTGAAGCTAAATTGGAAAAAATTGCTGAACAAATTTTGCGTTCTACAGGTTTAGCCGTGAGAGTCACGGCAAATACTAAATCTGCTATAAAAGCAGCTGATATAATAATAGCTGTAACTAGCGCAGTTGACAGTATTATAGAGCCTGAAGATCTAAAGCCAGGAGCAATTGTTTGTGATGTATCCCGTCCGCGTAATGTATCGCGGAGTGTTGCCGAGATGCGTAATGATGTTTTGGTCATAGAAGGCGGGGTTGTTGAAGTGCCAGGAGATATAAACTTTGGCTTAAATTTTGGATTTCCAACTGGTACTGCATATGCTTGTATGGCCGAGACTATGATTCTAGCTTTAGAGAAAAGATATGAAAACTTCACACTTGGACGCAATTTAACGGTTAAGCAAATTGACACTATAGCTCAACTAGCAAAGAAACATGGATTTAAGCTTTCTGGTTTGCGCAGTTTTGAACGTGCGTTAACATATGAAGAAGTAGAATCTATCAAAAAGAATGCGGCGGCAGCTACTGAAGCCAAGCAGAGAAGTATCAGCTAGAAATTATTGACAAAAGTCATTTTTAAACATATAATATTGCAATAAGTAAGGAAGGAATAACATCTACATATAGAGCAAACACGGCTGCTATTGACGATTGGAACAATGCGCGGGTGTTTAACTATCCGACATAGGAAAGTATACTTTCCTTAGGATTAGCAATACATAGCTTTCCCTCGAGAAGGCTTATGTTCTTATACTGTAGGAAAGTTATTTTTCCGATAGTATAAAAAGTGTCAAGTTATACTTGGCACTATTTATATTGTCTATTAGGCTGATTTTTCGGTGGAATTACTGTCATTAGTAGGTTTTTCAGAATACAATAGTACAGATTAACGCGCAAAAAGGAGAGCAATTAAATGGCAGAAAAGCAGATTATGCTTACTTTAGAAGGTTTAAAAAAACTAGAGACCAAGCTGGAGCATCTTAAAACAGTCCGCCGTACTGACGTCGCAGAGCGTATTAAACAAGCTATTGAGTTCGGTGACATTAGTGAAAACTCCGAATATGAGGATGCTAAAAATGAGCAGGCATTTATTGAAGGGGAAATTATGACCCTTGAAAAGATGCTTCGCAACAGCAAAATCATCGATGAAGGCGATATCGGAACAGATGTGGTCAGCCTTGGATGCACTGTAAAACTTAAAGATTTAGAGTTTGATGAAGATCTTCAGTATACAATTGTAGGTTCAGCGGAAGCCGATCCTACTGAATTTAAAATTTCAAATGAATCGCCAGTTGGTCAGGCCATTATTGGGCAAAAAGTTGGCAGTGTTGTAGAAGTAAATGTTCCTGCGGGTATTTTAAAATATGAAGTTTTAGAAATTACACGACAGTAAGGAACCTTATTGGGGGAGATTTTTTTTATTATGACAGAAGTAAATGAGCAAGAACTTCAGCGCGAAGAACTTAACGAGTTAATGCAGGTTAGACGAGAAAAGATGTCGGCTATAGCGGCTCAAGGAATTGAGCCGTTTGGTCGTAAATATAACGTTACTCATCATGCTTCAGATATACTTGAAGGCTTTGAGACACTAGAGGGACAAACAGTAAAACTTGCTGGACGGATCATGGCTGTTCGCGGTCATGGAAAAGCAAGCTTCATTCACTTGATGGACATGTCTGGTAAAATACAATTATATTTTCGTCAGGATGTTTTAGGTGAAGAAAGTTACGGAAGATTTCATTTACTAGATATTGGTGATATTATTGGCGTTGAGGGTGTTGTGTTTAGAACCCAAAAAGGCGAGATTAGTGTAAAAGCAACTAGTTTTGAGATTCAAGCTAAATCGTTGCGCCCACTCCCAGAAAAATGGCATGGACTCAAAGATGTTGAGACCCGCTACCGACAAAGGTATCTTGATTTAATTGTTAACCCAGACGTTCGTAATACATTTGTGCTTCGCAGCAAGATTGTTAAAGCCTTACGTCAGTTTTTAGATTGTGAAGGATTCTTAGAAGTAGAAACGCCAATGATGCATCCAATAGCCGGAGGAGCATCTGCTCGCCCGTTTATTACTCATCATAATGCTCTTGATATGAACTTATATCTGAGGATAGCACCTGAACTTTATCTAAAACGCCTTATTGTTGGCGGTTTCGAAAAAGTCTATGAAGTTAATCGCTCTTTCCGCAATGAAGGCATTTCAATACGGCACAATCCTGAGTTTACTATGGTTGAACTTTATCAAGCTTTTGCGGACTATAATGATGTAATGAAGTTAACCGAAGAAATTATATCAACTATTGCCAAAGAAGTGCTTGGTACAACTAAAATTTCCTATCAAGGGCAAGAAATTGAACTGGCTCCACCATGGAATCGCATGAGTATGACTGAGGCAGTTCAAAAATATACTGGGGTTGATTTTACTACTGTCAAAACACTCGATGAAGCAAAAAAGATTGCTGATCGTCTTGACGTTAAATATGAGAAAAAAGATGGTATTGGCGGTATATTAAATAATATCTTTGAAGATAAGGTTGAAGAACATTTAATACAGCCAACATTTATTACAGGTCATCCAACAGAAATTTCACCGCTAGCAAAACGCAATAAGGAAAATCCTGATATTACTGATCGATTTGAAGCTTTTATCTTTGCTCGTGAAATGGCAAATGGATTCTCTGAGCTAAACGACCCAATAGATCAGGAAGGCCGCTTCTTGGCCCAGGTTGCACAACGTGAGGCCGGCGATGATGAAGCGCAAATGATGGATAAGGATTATATTACTGCTCTAGAATACGGACTTCCGCCAACAGGTGGTTTGGGTATTGGTATTGACCGTTTAGTTATGCTGTTGACAGATAGCTACTCGATAAGAGATGTATTACTATTTCCACATATGAGACATAAGGATTAAACCATTAAGCTGCGAGCATGCTCGCAGCTTTTTTTATTCTTACTGTTATTGTAGCTTACAACTAACACTAACATATAGATATTGACACTATTCTCGTGATATGCTAATATATCGAAGTCGCTTTAATTGGTGTAGATCAATTCTCCAATATGTGGTTGTTGACATCAGTGCGTAGATTATGTTAATATAAATAAGTCGCTGATGAACAAGGCAAAATATGCCAAAAGTAGTGACACAAGATACGAAAATAAAATATTGACATGACAAACGAGTTGTGTTAATATAGATAAGCTGTCAGATGGCAGCAACGCAGTACAAACTGCGAAGTGTTCCCTGAAAACTAAACAATGTAAGAAGAATTAATGCCAGATGTGCGGTGCTCATTGAGCACAAAACGTTAATCGTGCAAACGAATTAACAAAAGCAATTTCGAATTATAAAGAGCCATCAAGGTTCTTCATAAATAAATTTTATGGAGAGTTTGATCCTGGCTCAGGACGAACGCTGGCGGCGTGCCTAACACATGCAAGTCGAACGGGGTAACGTCCAGCACTAAGTGTTTTTGTAAACGGTGAGTAACTTTGCCGGCGCATATGAGCGAACGATAGTGAGCTCATTACGCCCTCCCAAAGTGCCAACACCTACAAAATAAGAACACTAAGTGCTGGGCGGTACCTAGTGGCGAACGGGTGAGTAACGCGTAGACAACCTGCCTTCTAGATGGGGACAACGTTCCGAAAGGGACGCTAATACCGAATGTTGTATTGAATCCGCATGGGTATGATACTAAAGGTGGCCTCTGA
>NZ_JBAIYU010000020.1:0-2400 GCF_036763085.1 Dendrosporobacter sp. 1207_IL3150 | reverse complement strand
AATGTTTTTAGCAACTAAAAAGTTGACCACTTTGATAGCGTAAAAGTTGACCACCATATACTAAGCTAATTATTCTGTGACCGTTGTTTAAAACGGTAAGACTCACCTTCAAACAGTAGTATATGGGAGTGATGTGTTAGCCTGTCTAATAAGGCCCCGGTAAGTACCGGATCAGCAAACACTTCAGCCCAGCGACTAAAATCAAGATTAGTAGTAATTATTAAACTAGTCTTTTCATACATCTCAGCGCAAAACTGGAATAATAACGGCCCACTAGGGCCTAAACCGACATAACCGAGCTCATCCATTATAATTAAGTCGAAATTCCGCCAACTTTTAAGATATTTGGGTAAGCGATATTCTGAGTTTGCCAGTAGTAATTCTTGCATTAGTGTTACAATGGGGATAAACCGCACTTTAAAACCTTCTTTGATAGCATTTATTCCAATGGCTGTGGCAAGATGTGTTTTGCCAGTGCCGCTGTTACCAAGGCAGATAATATTTTCTCTCTTTTTGATAAAGTCACCTTGAGTTAAAGTTAATACTTGTGGTTTTGCTATACTTGGTACGTTTGTAAAATCAAATTCATCTATCGTTTTAGTGCTTGGGAACCTTGCGTTGGCTAGCATTGTCCTCAAGCGATTTTCTTTTCTTGAGCGTATCTCTTCAGTTAAGCATGCTGCTAGGAAGTCTAAATACGTTCTATTGTTAGATTCACTTTCCCGAATTAACTCAGGATAAGCTTTCTTAAATCCAGGCATTTTTAGTTCCTGCAAATAGATATCTATCAAGCCCTGAACCGGACTACTCATATCGATATCCCCCTTGGTGCTAAGCTGTCGTACATCGTAAGGTCAGGAAATCGTGCTCGATAGTTTTCTAGATATATAGGTAAGTCTACTTTTACTGCAGCGTTTTCTGGTGGGTTGCTATTTGTAATTAAATGCCTAACATAGGCAAAGCTTAATTGATTCATTTCCATAGATTTAGCTACAGCAGCTGTTATTGTTTCTTCCTTAAACTCTTTAAACAGACCTAATATTTTAACAAGTTCATACTGGGTTTGATTTGTAGCATTTAAAAGTCTGCGGGCTTTATCCCAAATTGGTCCTAATCGTCTGACAAAGATTGCTTGATCGACAGCTCGAGGTTTTTTCTCTAACACCGGTAAATAGTGTTCGACTTGGGTCAGCACTTGCCTCTGGTCATAGCACCTTATATGTTCAGCGATGATTTTGTCTCGACTTAAAATGATAACCTTGTTCCATAATGCTTTAATATATACTGCTTGCCCAACATAAGCGCAGGGCACTGAGTAGTGGTTACGATCAAATGCAATTAAACTTCTGGATGATACAATAGTCGATCTAATACTTGCACATACATAAGACTGCATCGGCAGTGGTTGAAGATGACTTTTTTCTTCTTCCCATTTTAGACTTCTGAGCTGACGCTCCTTATTGCACCATCCTTTAAGATGGCTATTAAGCTCCTCAAAACTATCCCAACCAATATCAGGTACTAGCGCATTTCTCCGTACATAGCCAACTAAATTTTCTACAGAACCTTTTTCATTACCCTTAGCCGGGTTGCAAAACTTACTGTCAAAAAGATAGTGAGCCCGTAGAGCAGAAAACAGAACATGCTCTTGGCGTTCGTGCTTATCGAGTCTTTTTACTACAGCAGTTTTTAAATTGTCATAAACACATTCTTGCGGTACGCCACCAAGCCACTCAAAGGCCATTTGATGTCCGGCTAAAAAGGCTTCAATCTTTTCTGTTGGGAATGCTGCTGCAAAAGCTACACCGCTTGCTCTTAATCTAAAGCAAAAGATGTTTACCCTTGTTAATGTGCCGCCAACGGTTAAGAATGCTTTACCCCAGTCTATCTGAGCTTGTTCGCCATAATCTGCTGTTAGTGGAATAAATACTTCCCGTGGTTTTGATTTTACTATATTAATGTATCTTCTAACGGTTGACTCTGCGCCTGTGTAGCCGTACTCATTTACTAGTCGATCAAATATTCTTCTGGCAGTATGCCTCTGCTTAGGTGGGCTTGTTTCATCATCTTGTAGCCATTTTTTGATTAGTTCATGGTATTGGCCTAATACTGGAGAGGCCTTTGGTTTTCTTAGGTTATATTTAGGTACATCTGTCGAGTTAATTGCTTTTCTTATTGCTTGACGTGAGATTTCTAATGTTTTTGATAGTTTTCGTATTGACCACCCTTCCCTAAAATGCTTCTTTTTGATAAACTCAATATCGACCATCTTTAACAACGCCTTTCCTCCCGTAAGCCAGTTTCTCGTCAATTCTAGCTTACAGGAAATGTTGTGAAGGTGGTCAACTTTTTTGTTATCATTTGGCACTTAGGTGGTCAACTTTTATGTTAGCAAAAACA
>NZ_JBAIYU010000019.1:0-72566 GCF_036763085.1 Dendrosporobacter sp. 1207_IL3150 | reverse complement strand
ACAATCACGAACGTATTCAGCTAAAAACAAAGCTGACGCCACTTGAAAAACGGCGTCAGCATGCGTAATTTCATATAATCCTGCGACAGGGCTTCTTAATCGTGTCTATTCGCAAGGGTTCAGTTCATTTTCTGCAGGCTTCATTGTTTAAGCATACTAAAACTACTTGAAGTTCCAGCTATCTTTACTATATTTTTTATTAGCTAATTCTGTGCTTATTTGAAGTTCGTTTTTAGTAAGATCATCTTCAAATAAGCCAATACCCATAGCCTGACTGAAGCCATCTCGTATTTCCGCACAAAGCTCCTCCCATGGAATATTTCTTCCTAAAATTTGTTCAATTGAAACTGCACGCTGTTCAAGTAGTTTAATTGTCCGAACCCGCATTTCGGGTGAACTATAAAGAAATACTGATCCAACCAGTTCAGGCGAAAACTTAAGGAGAATCGATCCATGCTGCAAAATAACTCCATTCTTTCGCACTTGCGCACTTCCTACTAATTTTCTATTTTCATAGGTAACTTCATACTGGGATGGAGAATCAAAACAAGCAGCCGATGCACTTTTATGCCTATTTCCATATGCACCTTTTGGCATATTCATTTGTGCTTTTATTCCTAAACGCTGCAGCCCGCATAATAAGCCATTACAAAAATATCGATATGAAGCTAATATTGAGGAAGGAACCTCAGGTTCGTCTTCATTTACTATAATGCTGTATGTAAGTTCAGTTTCGTGCAGGACCGCCCGCCCTCCAGTAAGCCTTCGCACTATATCGATTCCAAGCCGTTGGCACTCTACAATATCTATTTCCTCAGTAGCTTTCTGAAAATAGCCTAAACTAACTGCTGCCGGTTTCCAGCCGTATAATCTAAATGTCGAAGGTACTAATTTATCAGAACAAGCAGTTAATATTGCTTCGTCAACTGCCATGTTAACAGCAGCATTCGCAAACCCAGAATCAATAAACCTCCATTTCAGCATAGCCCAATTACCACTTCGCTTTCCTGAATAGCCTTCAAAACTTCCGTATGGGTTAGCTCTCTAGGAAAATTATACATAACGCCACCGGGGCGTTCGTTAAAATATGGCCTGTTGCAGTCTCGGCAGCCACTTGTTTGAAAAGCGCTTCCGTCTTCTAAAATGTCATATAAATTTGAAACTAAAAAACCTGTTATACAACCATTGTTGAACTGTATGGACTTATAATCATACCCCTGCTTCAACAGCCAGTGGGCGATTTGAATTCGCCGGTATTGGCCTATTGTCTGAGGGCTGTACTCTTCAAGGCTGGTGCCACGTACTGGAGTAAAAGCAAAAAGTCCAACCGTAATACCCTGATTAATACATTCGGTCATTGTTTTTACCATATCTTCTTCTGATTCACCAAGACCAGCAATGAGGTGAGTTGTAATACTTCCAGGCCATTCCGTTGCACAAGCAATTAACAGGTCCCACTTTTCCTGCCAGCTGCCTGATTTTATTCGATTAAAAACGTCAGGTGTTGCGGCATCTAAAGGGATGCAGATACGCTCAGCTCCGTTTGCTAATAATTCTCTTGCCTTATCCACTGTTTTGATATTACTCGATACGCATATGGGCATCTTAGTATCTGTCTGTAATCTTTTTATAGCCGCAAGTGCTTCATCAATGCCCATCTCACTGTCAAGAACTTGCAGACAAGCCCTCCTAATCACACGTTTGGCATAGGCTTCTCCAATACCAGTAGAGGCTTGCTCTGCTTCACACGCCGGCCAAGTAATACGCGATAACCTGTTATTTGCCGAACTACTACCTTGTGACTGAGCACAGAACTTGCAATTATTTCGGCATTTTTCTCCGATCATTATATAAGCAGTAGAAGGATGAACATGCGTTGCTGCCTTTTTCTTACCAATTATATTGGCTGTACCTGCTGACAGCCTCCACATACTCATAGGCTGCAGCACTCCTCTCCCTTGAGTATTCTTAGTCCCAATTTTTCTGCTAACCGCATAGTGGCAGCAGTTGAATTGACTATTGTATTGATGCCTAACTTTACGGCCCATTGGTCAAGCTCATTACGATAACTTCCGCCAGGTCTCATACAACCTAGGTGAAGTGGAACATTTGGAAAGTCTACTCTTGCCTTCGCCAAAAATTTGACAACTGAAGTTATATTAGGTGGCATGCAGTTTGAATAATATGTATCCTTTGTTGGCGTAAACACAATAACAGTCAAACCATCAACACCTAGTTGTTTTAGTATATCTAAGGCTTGATATTCTCCTTTTATCTGTCCGGCAAGAAGTCCTATGCAAATATGGGGAATTACTCTTAAGTTACTGCGCAGTCTCTTATAACAATTAACATAGTCCTCCACTGTATGCTGCGTTCCCAGCACCTCGCGAATCGTTTGGTTATCACCTATAAAATCAAATGAAACAGTATCCGCAATTGCACTTAGATTAAGTATTTCATCATGAGTTACTAGTCCTGTATGAACGTTAAACCGCTTGGTCCTTTTTCTCTCGGCCAAATCTTTTATATAAGGATAAATTGGCACTTTACCTTCAGTCGTACACCCGCCGCTAATTAACCAACTGGAGGCATTAATATCGTCCTCTGTCAATTGTGTTAACGATTTCATATTTTTAAGATAATGTCCGCCGCAATGGCTGCAGTTTTGTTCGCATCTATCTCCTGTTACACTTATAGCCTTGGTTTTCGTCGGACTAACAAAACATATCTCAGGCGGAAAAAATTCATTTCTTACATTCCAAGCTCTTAAAACCTGAGTCTCTAAATTTTCCATCGAACCACCGGCTTACGTGCTGCCGTCGCCTCATCAAGTCTCCCGACAACAGTATTACATGGAGATGCCTTAACTCTAGTCGAATTTTTCACACATTCTTCAGCAATTTTACACATAACATCGATAAAACTATCTAAAGTTTCCTTACTTTCTGTTTCAGTTGGCTCTATCATAAGAGCCTCATCAACAATAAGCGGGAAATAAATCGTTGGTGGATGATAACCATAGTCTAATAATCGTTTTGCAATGTCTAGAGTCTTTACATCGTATTTCCGCTGGTTTAATGAAGTAAGTACACATTCATGCATACAAAATCGATTAAACGGTGTATGATAGAGATTTTTTAATTTACTGAAACAATAATTAGCACTTAGGACAGCACACTCACTTGCCTGCCTCAAACCGTCAGATCCCATCGCTCTGATATAAGCATATGCCCGCAAGATCACGCCAAAATTTCCATAAAATGCATGTACCTTACCGATAGATTTCGGACGATCATAATCAAGGTTATATTTACCGCCAGCATAGGTAATTATTGGTACTGGTAAGAAGGGTACAAGTTCCTTTTTTACACCTACTGGTCCTGCTCCAGGACCACCACCGCCGTGAGGGGTGCTAAAAGTCTTATGTAAGTTAAAGTGGACAACATCAAACCCCATATCGCCGGGCCTAGTAATGCCCATTATCGCATTAGCGTTAGCGCCATCATAATAAAGTAGCCCGCCTGCTTCATGAACGATTTTAGCAATTTCTTGTATATTGCTTTCAAAAAGTCCAAGGGTACTTGGATTTGTCAGCATTAACGCAGCTGTATCGGTACCAACAGCTGTTCTTAACGCATCAAGGTTTACAGAACCATCACTATTTGATTTTATTTCAACCGTCTTTAGACCGCACACTGTGGCTGAGGCTGGATTAGTGCCGTGAGCTGAATCTGGGACAATCACTTTATCGCGAAATTCACCGCGCTGTCGATGATAAGCACTTATAAGTTTTAAACCTGTTAACTCTCCATGAGCACCAGCAACTGGCTGCATGGTTATAGCATCCATACCTGCGATTTCGCATAAATACTTTTCCATAAAATACAGCATTTCTAGCGCCCCTTGGACTGAATCACTATCCTGAAGTGGATGAATGTTGTTAAGCCCAGCCAAGCGACTGATATCTTCATTAACCTTGGGATTATATTTCATTGTACAAGAACCTAGCGGATAAAATCCCGAGTCCACGCCAAAATTGCGCGTTGACAACCCAGTATAATGGCGAATTAAGTCAGGCTGACTAACCTCTGGAAACTCAACATCAGATTTACGCAAGTAATTAGCAGGAATTAATGATTCAATTGATTCTGTTGGAACATCAGCATCCGGTAAATCAATTGCCTTACGTCCTGGTTTGCTTAACTCAAAAATTAAGGCTTTACTTTCTCTCACAGTATCGCCCCCAATACATTAGCAAGCTTATCAATCTCGGATTTAGAACGCTTTTCTGTTACACATAGCAGCATGGAGTTAGATAACTCAGGGTAGTGTTCACTTAGATCAAACCCACCAATTATCCGCTCAGACAGTAATGATTTATTGACTTGTTTCACTGGCTTATTTAACTTAATTACAAATTCATTGAAAAATGGAGCTGAGAAAACAAGTTCACAGCCGTTTAACTCACTTAATCGCCGACTGGCATAATGAGCCTTTTGCAAACATAATTCAGCTATTTCCCTAAATCCTTTTCTACCAAGCGTACTTAGATAAACTGCTGCTCCTAAAGCACATAATGCTTCATTAGAGCAAATATTTGAGTTAGCCTTTTCACGTCTTATATGCTGCTCTCGGGCCTGCAGTGTAAGAACAAACCCACGGTTACCTTCAAAATCTGAAGTTTGGCCCACAATCCGACCAGGCATTTTCCTAATGAGCTTCTCAGTAGTTGCGAAGAAACCCAGATATGGTCCCCCGAATGCAGTTGGAAGGCCTAAAGCCTGCCCTTCTCCTACTACAATATCTGCTCCCAAATACCCCGGCGCTTCTAGCAGTCCTAATGAAATGGGATTAGCCGCAACTATTAAATAAGCTCCGACACTATGCGCATGATTACTCAAACTTTCTATATCCTCAACACACCCGAAAAAATTTGGATGTTGGACAATAACAGCTGCGGTATTCTTACTAATGAACTTATCTAGACTTTCCGAATCTACTATGCCATTACTAAAACTTACTTCGTTTATTTTAAATTCCAAATCTTTACCGTATGTTTTAAGTACTGCGCGATAATTAGGATTTAAACTACTTGCAACAACTATTTCTTTACGCTTTAAGGTACTGCAAGCCATCATAGCTGCTTCTGCGATAGCCGTACTGCCGTCATATAATGAAGCATTAGCTGCTTCCATTCCGGTTATCGAGCATATCATACTCTGGTATTCCCAAAGAGCCTGCAAATACCCTTGTGCTATCTCAGGCTGATACTGCGTATATGCTGTATAGAATTCTGATCTGCCTATTATATGATCAACAACACTAGGTATATAGTGATCGTATGCACCAGCCCCTAAAAAACAACTGTAATCTTGGAGATTTGCATTACTGGAGGCTAAAGACCGTAAGTGAGCTACCAACTCGGACTCGGCTAAGGCACGTGGTAAGTCCAACGGCTTTTTCAACTTTATATCTGATGGAATATCATTAAATAAGTCTTGAATAGACTGCACTCCGATTTCTGCCAACATTGCCTTGATATCATTTTCGGTATGCGGCAAATAACTTCGTGCCATATTTAATGGCCTCCTTCTTCAATAAGTTTTTGATATTCAGCAGCTTCCAGCAAATCATCTAGCTCTGATGGATTATTCAGCTCAATAACCGCAATCCAGCCTTCGCCATAAGGACTTTCATTTATAGCCTCCGGTTTATCGTTTAAAGCATCATTAACTTCGATAATTACGCCTGAAACTGGTGCGTAGATATCCGAAACAGCCTTAACGGACTCAACAACTGAAAATGATTGGCCTGCGCTAACACTGGTAAAAGCAGCAGGAACTTCCACAAAAACAACGTCACCAAGCTGGCCTTGAGCAAAGTCTGTAATCCCCACAGTTGCACGATCGCCTTCTACTTTCACCCATTCATGATTTTTTGTGTACCTAAGCTCATGCAAGATTTCCATTCTTATTTCTCCTCCCTATCAATAAAATTGTATCTTTAAGGATTTAAAGGTCTAGAATAAAAAGGCTTAGCAACTACCTCAGCTGAGACATTTTTTCCACGAATTTCGATCTCGATTGATTTACCAACTTGAGAGTAGACTGTGTTTATTAGACCTAGCCCCAAATTTTTATCTAGGGTTGGAGAATAAGAGCCAGATGTTACAACTCCAATGTTATTTCCAGCAGCATTAATCGGGTATCCCGCTCTAGCTATTCCTCTTCCTGAAACAGTAAATGCTATAATTTTGCGATTTAATCCAGCTTCCTTTTGTTTTAACAGTGCGTCTTTACCGGTAAAATTTGATTTTTTGAATTTTATAAATCGTCCTAATCCAGCTTCTAGCGGGGAAATTAGTGCAGATAGTTCATGCCCGTATAATGGAAGGCACGCCTCAAAGCGCAAGGTATCACGACACCCCAACCCTGCCGGTACAAGACCATACTCTCGGCCAGCCTTTAGCAGCTTCTCCCATATCTCATTGCTATCTTCAGGCTTGCAGTAAATCTCGAATCCATCCTCACCAGTATAGCCGGTCCTGGACAGTAAAACTGTTTTGCCACACACATCCGCATTAGCGATAAAATGGTAATAACGTAGTTCTTTAAGTGCTTCGGTTGTTACGTTTGATAAAATAGAGCAAGACAGTGGTCCCTGAATTGCAAGTTGGGCTATTTCTGAGGATAGATTATCAAGTACTACTTTAAAATTTGTTTTCTGTGACTGCAACCATTCCCAATCCTTATAAATATTAGCAGCATTAATTACTAGCAGATATTTGTGTGCAGAGTATCTGTAAATGAGCAAATCATCCACAGTTCCACCATCAGGGTAGCACATAGGGGTATACAGTGCTTGATTGTCAGTAATGTTAGTTACATCATTAGTAACTAACATTTGCAGAAAGGCTTCAGCATCTTCACCTTGAACTAATATCTCTCCCATGTGTGATACATCAAACAAGCCTGCTCTTTCTCTAACTGCTCGATGTTCGTCTAAAATCCCCTGATATTGTACCGGCAGCATCCACCCTCCAAAATCAATAATCTTGCCACCATAGCTAAGATGCGCATCATACAGCGGTGTTTGTTTTCCTTGCATTTACACCATCCTCCCTTGAAAAAGCAAGTTTCATGTAAAGAAAACTCGGCTTGCGCCGAGCCTTAGCGACAGCGGAAGTCGATACTTATCTCCTTATGCATGTAAGAAAGTTTTATACTTGCTTATCGTATAATAAAAAACAGAGACATAAAAGGCAAATAACCTTCTTTGTCTCTGTCACTTATACCTGAAAGTTTCGCCCGCAACGGGCTCCCCTTCGGTGATGCACCATTTAGTGCATTCTCTCCAGAGTCTAGTCCGGCTACGGTTCTTTTGCCTGAGAGTTTGGACAAAGAAGTCTTGCTCCTTCGGCGCCGCACAGCGTTCTCTCCCATAGCCATCATCCTAAGCTGTATTTTATTATTTTAAAAATCGTTGCAATAACCCTCTTGTAAAGTGTATGAACCTTGCTCCACGAAGATTCGCAAAATTTATAAAAGATTATCTTTCAACGCACTAATTACATTCTTTCAAATTCGGCAATAAACGGTGCATGGTCGGATGGCTTTTCAGCTTGACGCATTTCGGTATCAATCCAGGCCCGCAGCGACCGTTCCGCTATAGTTTTTGTAGCCCAAATATGATCGATCCTCCACCCTAGCTTTCTTTTAAAGCCATTAGGTACACGATAGTCCCAAAATGTAAAGTGACCATCGTCAGTTACGTGCTGACGAAAGATATCATTAAGTCCCCAGTTACGCATTATTTCTAATAAGTTATGCTCTTCTGGATGAAATCCTACAGAACCAAACAGCTTTTCCGGCGCATGTACATCACGATTATCCGGGGCAATATTAAAGTCACCCAACCAAATTACCGGCTCATTAGGCTGATAATTATGGCTGATATATTCACTCAGTCGCTGAAGCCACGCCAGCTTATGCTGAAAATGATCACTTGAAACATCTCTTCCTTGTGGTACATAGGTATTAATAATATTCACATTATCAACTTTTACGGAAATCAATCGCGCCTCATTTGAATACTCCAATTCGTTCAGGCCATAACTAATAACAGTTGGCTCTGATTTAGTAAGTATTGCAACGCCATTATAGGATTTTTGCCCCTTGAATACAGAGTAATAGCCGACCGCTTTTAGTTCGTCTACCGGAAACTTATCATCTTGAACCTTTGTTTCCTGAAGTGCAACTACATCAGGCTGTACCCTTTCTAACCACTCCAGTAAAATAGGCATTCTTGCTCTTATTGAGTTTACATTATATGTCGCTATTTTCCATGTATCATTCATTTTACTACTCCTTACCTAAAACTTTGCTTGAGTTATAAATTATACTCATATTAAGCTCAAAACCCTTTTTTTCGGCATTTAGTGTAGATTTTAGTCTTTGGTCTTTTTAGGAACTCTGGCGTATAATTAATATAAAGAAAACACGACTTATGCCGAACTTTGCGAAGCGAGTCCTATTTTCATAGCGGTATATTGAAATCAGCCCTCCTTTGAGGAGGGCTGTACTAATTTTTGGGGGTCTTTATATGTCTGCTTTCTTTTCTTCGTTAAACAATTGGTTGGGACGAAAAATGTTCTTAGTAGTATTATCCGGTCTGTTCTTAGGATTTATTTTGAAAATTCCTGATACTCCTTTAATAAGGTATTTAGTAGTTGCTTTTTTTGCCTACATGACTTTCGTTACCGCACTAGGAACAAGTTTCAAAGAATTTATCAAAGTACTAAGTAAACCATTGATACCACTTTGGATTTTAGTCTTAGTACATTTTGTAACACCACTGACAGCATGGTTAGCCGGTATCATATTCTACCCGGACGAACCCTTTATTCGTATCGGTTATCTAATTGGCGCATCTATACCGATTGGTGTTACATCAGTCATTTGGACCGCCTTAGTAAAAGGAAATTTAGCTGTGTCCCTTGTTGCAGTAACCCTGGATACAATCGTAGTGCCTTTGGTCCTGCCGCTTTTCTTTAATATGGTTATTGGGCAAACTGTCGAAATAAATTACGTCAAAATGATTTTAGACCTCTCACTGATGGTAACCTTGCCAAGTATCGCCGGTATGCTCCTTCATGATGCCACTGACGGACGTGTGGCAAACTTCACTAAAAACATCGGCGGGGCGACCTCTAAGCTATCCTTAATGCTTGTTATTTTAATAAATGCATCATTAGTAGCCCCACAGATTGTCTGGGATTTATCAATACTTAAAACTATGCTTGTAACCTTATTAATTGTTTCAACAGGTTACTTTGTTGGCTATCTAGGTTCTTACGTCTTAAAGGACCGCTCAAAAGAATCCGTTCTCACTATGATATACAATGTCGGTATCAGGAATAATGCTTGCGGGCTGGTATTAGCTTTATCTTATTTTCCGCCAGCAGTAGCCATCCCCATAACCCTCTCAATCTTGTATCAACAACCGCTTGCGACGATTATACCGCATATCTACAATTACTTCACAAAGAAATCTCACATCACATGAAAAACTACATAAACGAGTAAAAGGACCAGAGTATACATCGCCAAAACAACTGATGTATACTCTGGTCCTTTGTTTAAAACTCCTAAGAATAAGTGTACTTGGTCAAGCGTAAGATTAAAAGTCTAACAAAAACTAATTTTTTTAAAAAAATTTGCTTGATTTTCCAATGAACATCTTGTATATTATTAATTAGGAATTAGATTATTATTATCTATTAATAATAATTATTAAATAGGGGGAGATATAATGAAAAACTTTATTTGCACAATCTGTGGGTATGCACACCAAGGAGACACTGCGCCAGGCGCTTGTCCACAATGTAAGGCTCCAGCGGGCAAATTTATTGAACAGTCAACAAGAGAACTTAATTGGGCTGATGAACATCGCATTGGTGTTGCGGCAGGTATAGATGAGGAAGTAATTGAAGGCTTAAAAATGAATTTTATGGGTGAATGTACCGAGGTAGGTATGTACTTAGCTATGAGCCGTCAGGCTGACAGAGAAGGTTATCCTGAAGTTGCTGAAGCATATAAAAGAATCGCTATTGAGGAAGCTGAACATGCAGCAAAATTCGCTGAGCTTCTTGGTGAAGTAGTAAATGCATGTACTAAAAAGAACCTTGAATTAAGAGTAGAGGCAGAATACGGCGCATGTAAAGGTAAGTTAGATTTGGCTAAGCGCGCTAAAGAACTAGGCCTTGATGCAATTCATGATACAGTTCATGAAATGTGTAAGGATGAAGCCCGCCATGGCGCTGCCTTCAAAGGTCTTCTAGAAAGATATTTCAGCAAATAAATCACCAGCAAACAAGCTTCACCGCAAAGTGAAGCTTGTTTTTTATTTTTATGTAAGCCGTATTGTTTGTCTACGTAAACTAAGGCGTACAGCCCTGCTGTACGCCTTAACATTGTCCAGTAATTATTTTTTGAAAGAGTCATAAATTTTCTGGTACTCAGGTGTAGCTGGTATTGATTTGTAAATATAGATATGAACCCTGTTGGGGTCATTGACTACAAAACTGCGTTCACCCCATGGCTTATCCTGCATTTCCTGATATATATTCAGCCCTGCCTTTTTAAGCCTCAAATATTCAGCATCAACATCTTCTACTTCAAAAGATAAAATCAGCCCTCGGCCGTTAAAAAATTCACCTTCTTCACGCTGCGGCAAAGTAAAGCTTATTCCGGCTTCAAGGCTAGGTGACAAAAGCTCTATATACCAGTCACTTTCATATACAAGATTAAATCCGAAATGAGTCATATAAAAATTTTTTGATTCTTTTAGCTTTTCCGTACTAATCGTTGCATCGATACGTTTTATCTTCATAACCTATCTACCCCATACCTATAGTATTATAGTATCTTCTAAATTCGAGATTTATCAATAAAACACCTGCCACTAATAATATAATTTGCTAACTTATTCTATTCTATTAATCATTTTTTAAATATAGGTAGGTAAATCATCTTAAAACCACGAATTAATTTATTACGCTTTTAGAATAGTTACAATTAAAAACTTTATTGGAGGGAATTTCTGATGCTTTACGAGCTTATTAACGAAGGTTTTGGCGATAAGGAAGATTTTAATTGTGCTGAAAAAATTTTGTACGGTGCTAACCAAGCGTACAATCTTGGGTTTAGTCATGAAACATTAAAATTATCAGCAGGTTTTGGCGGCGGTATGGCAATCGGCAGTGTATGTGGCGCATTAACCGCAGCCGTAATGGTTCTAAGCAGTCTATATGTAAAAAACAATGCCCATGAAAGCACTAAAATAAAAGCTCTCTCACTAGAATTATTTTCTACCTATCGAAAGGAAATGGGTGAAATAAACTGCGGACCGCTTAAAGCTCGTTATAGAACTGAAGAATTGAAATGCCGCAATGTAATCGCAACTGCTGCAAAAGTGCTTGATAGAATTATTGAACGTGAAAACGGCCAAAGTGCCCCCTGTAAAGCCGTCATCTAAAAGAAATGCCTAAGATCCCTGACTGGGCTCTTAGGCATTTTTTATTATATATTTTCACCAAAGTTTTTTTTAAGATAGCGACCTATTTTCTTACCAATTTGCGCCTTTCCCTTTGTATCGGGGTGTAAACCATCTGCCGCTGCTAGATGAGGTAGTAAGCCATCAGGTCCAGTCAATAATGGGGCAACGTCCACATAAAACTCTTGATCTTTAATCCAGTTGTTAACCTTAATCCGTTCACTTTGCCAGCTAGCCTCAGTCTCCTGGTTAAAAACTTTTTTTATAACATCCGGATTCACCGGAGTTACAGTAGCAAATATCGGAGTAATACCATGCTCCTGACATTTTTCCTTAATTTCACGCAAGTTATTAATTACATCCTCAGCGGCAGCACCCCCGCGCAGATCATTAATACCGCCCATAACTACAAGCAATTTTGGAGCAAAAGGTAATACTTCTTTTTCAAACCTAGTATTCATCATTGAGGTTGTGTCTCCGCTATGACCCAAATTTTTCACAGGAAACCCTGTATAAGTTGTCCAGTCATAAGCCGGATCGCTTGGCGGGTTTGATATAGCACCACCGCCGTGAGTAATGCTGTCACCGAAAGCTGCTACTTTAAAACCACCATGCTTTACTGTAAATGGTAAAGCTTCCGACCAATTTCCAACTGGATTACCACTGCTATCCTTGGCTTGTACCCGCCACCAGTAAGCACCCTCCTGTGTATAGGCAGTCTCGTCATATAAGTCAAAGGAACGACCACCACTTACAGTTAAGCTTTTTATAACTTCAGGCGTATGATCCATCTGCTTTGCAGACAAAATCTGTACTTCATAAGAATCAGCACCTAATACAGGTATCCAAGAATATGCCTGGTAAAGTTTAGCGGCAGGGAAGCTTTCCAGCCTGGCGGTCGCTAACGGCGAGGACGGATCAGGTTCACCATCATTCAATCGTCGAGGCGAGCTAAAACTGGAAATTGGTTTTTTGTCTGAGTTAAGTGCCCGAACCTGCCACCAAAGCGTCTTAGGATCAGCATTAATAGTCGCCAATTCAACTTCAACCCCTGGTGCATATATATCACTATATGTGATTATAGTCTCAGTTTTAAGTGTCTTTCGCCCTTTATCTGATGATTTGCTGATAACTATAAACTCATACATCACTGCATCTGGAACTGCGCTCCACGATAAGCGAACTTTACTAGCCCCCTCAATTTTAGAAGCCTGAGTAGCTTTAAATTCAATATGATAAGAGAAAAGAATGACCGACAAGCATATCAAAACACGTAAAGCTATTTTAAACATATTAACTCCTATATTGATAATAAGTTTCAATAACAGTTTCTGCCTTGACTAGCCAAAACCCTTTTGGGAAAAATAGTATAACCCCTCAAGGACCATCATACCGTTTTCGCTTTGTCGAGGATGCGATCCCCATTTCCTCACGATATTTAGTCACCGTACGACGAGAAATAGTTATTCCTTGTTTAGTCAGTAATTCGCTAACCGCCTGGTCACTTAGAGGATTTAAGCAATTTTCCTGCCTAATAAGACTTTGGATTTCCTTTTTTATGTTTGAGGCAATAAATTCTTCGCCGCTTGAAACATTGACACGATTTGCAAAAAAAGTGCGCATACTTAAAACTCCATGGGGTGTATCAATATATTTATTAGCTACAACTCTGCTGACTGTAGATTCATGTATGCCGAGACGATCCGCAACTGTTTTCATAATTAGCGGGCGAAGATGCTGCGGACCATAATCGAAAAAGCCTCGCTGCAACTCAACTATTGCTTTAGTAACGTTATATAAAGTATTACGACGCTGCTCAACACTTCTTATAAGCCAAATTGCTGAATTAAGCCTATTTTCAATATACTTCTTCAATTCGTGATCTTGACTAGAAGAGGCTTGGCGATAGGCCGGATTAATTACTAACTTTGGAACTGAACTGTCATTTATAAGGATAACGTATTCCTCATTAACACGTTCGATAGTTACATCTGGCACTATATACCCGGCATTTTCAGCACTATAAGATAAACCTGGTTTAGGATTTAGTTTTCGAATTACATCAACTGCTTCCTGAACCTCGGGGAGTGTACAATTTAATTTTTCGGAAATATAACGGTATCTAGCTGACGCTAAATCTTGCAGATGGTTTTGAATAACCTTCTTTACAACATTATTGTATATACCTTGACTCTTAGCTTGAATTTCTAGACACTCACGTAAATCGCGTGCCCCCACTCCATCAGGCTCAAATGTTTGGATAATATTTAAGGTTTCTAGTACGAATTTTACTGGTACATTAAGAGAAAGAGAAACTTCTTCTGCTTGGCACCTTAAATATCCGTTATTATCAATGCAACCTATAAGATACCGTCCGACCTCATGGTGAAGGTTACTGGTAACAGTTATATCTAGCTGGAATTCCAAATGATCGTGCAATGAGGTCTCTCTTGCTGCAAAAAATTCAAAACTTGGATTATCTGCATTATATATCTGTTCTTTTTTATCCTTTCCCCCGCTGTATAGATATCTCTCTAATGCTGATATTTCATCAAAAGTATACCTAGCTTGCTCCGACTGCTTTTCACTGCTACTTGTTATGTCATATTCCAAAATTGGGTTCTCAAGAAATTCATTTTCCAATGCTGTTGCTAGTTCTTGTGTGGAAAGCTGAAGGATTGCAATAGCCTGTCGTAGTTCCTGCGTCATCATTAATTTTTGATGCATCTCTAACCTTAAGCTAAAATCCATAAGCAACACCCTAACATCATTTTGTTATTTAATTTTATGTTTAATGCAATGTAATATTCCTTATTCAAGAGAAGCTCTAATATAAAAGATCTCCTTTTCTAATATGAAGGAGATCTTAATTAACGTTTTATATGATTGTGGTTATCATAAATATTGCTAAGATCGTTCTTAAAAACAGCCCGCGATAACAAGTGTGGCAAACAAATACATACAACTACTACAATTACTGCACCCCACAACGCTGTTAAGAACGAGCGGTTCATCACGTTACCCAAATAACAAAACGCCAAGGCACCAGGAACACTGCCGAGGAATGTTCCAACAAAATAAGGCCAAAATCTAATTTTGGTTAAGCCAGCAAAAAAGCTAACAGCATCCCATGGTATTGCCGGAACTAACCTCAGTATAAGCATGTACTTAAGCCCCTGGGTTTCAAGTTGAGCATTTATTGCTTCTAATCGAAGTACCTTAGGGAAACGCTGAATTATCTTATCGTTCCCTAATATACGCGCTAACCCAAAACATAGCACTGCGCCTAGTACCGTACCAAGAATTAGATATATAGAGCCAAAAATCGGTCCAAAAGCTAATCCTCCGGCTACCGCCAAAATGATTGGCGGAAAAAAACACAGCGGCCTAATGGTGTTTAAAAACACATAGGCTATTGGCCCCCACCAGCCTAATGAAGTAATTAATTTACTAATAGCTTCTGGCTTAAATCGTTCAAGACCAAACCCATATATATACATAAAGGCTACTATACTAGTAAGAATGAAACAACCAGTTATAGCAGGTTTTGATAAAGAATTATTAAAGTATCTCATGAGTATTAATTATAGTAGTATCTGGAAATACTGTAAAGAATTTTTTAACTGCACTCCACATTATATATTTTGAAAATTCTGCAAAATTTTGTAATAGTCTCCAGCCTCCATGTATAAACATGTAGAAAAAGGTCCAAAGGAGGCAGAGCAATGCTTAATAAGAGCGAAAATATCGTATGGAGCGAACTTCAAACAAGGTGTGTACCTGAGTCTTTTGTGCAGTATTTCGACTTTTCTGGTGAATTGAAAGTAAGAGATTCCTTAACAAATGAATTAATCACACTCCAATTAGCAAACTGTAGTGAGGTCCAGCAAGCGGCTAGAATCTTTGGTATTAAACCTGGCTACCAATATTAGGTGAAGTATGTTATAATAAAAAGATGGCTCATTTACCAAATGGGGTAAAAAGGAGCTATCTTTTTATATTTTGTGCCTATATTACTAATACTATTATTACCTTATTAAAAGCCATATTATAGTAAAAGAATGGTGTGGGTATTATAATATATAATAGAACAAACAAGGAGATGAATGAATTGGATAAATTTAGAGAGTTAGGATTAAGCGATTATTTAATCAGGTCACTTAACGATATGGGCTTCGAGGAACCTACCCCAATACAAGAAGCAGCTATACCTCCCGTAATGGCTGGTAATGATCTTATTGGACAAGCCCAAACCGGAACAGGCAAAACTGCTGCCTTCGGTATTCCGCTAATAGAAAAGTTAAAAAATACTACAGCGGGTATACAAGGCGTAATATTAACACCTACCAGAGAACTCGCAATTCAAGTTGCAGAAGAGCTTAATAAAATTGGGCAATTTGCCAATGTTTTTGCACTGCCGATCTATGGTGGACAGGAAATCGGGCGACAAATCAGAGCCTTGAAAAAAAATCCTCAAATAATTGTGGCTACTCCAGGCCGCTTGATGGATCATATGGATCGCCGCAATATAAGACTAAGTGAAACTAAAGTTATTATCCTAGATGAAGCAGATGAGATGCTTAACATGGGCTTCATCGATGATATTGAAAAAATATTAAAAGAAACTCCGGATAGCCGCCAAACTTTATTATTCTCAGCCACCATGCCAAAAGCAATTCAAAACTTATCACAAAGATTTCTGAAGAACCCTACCTTCGTAAGTATTAAAGGCAAAGAGGTCACTATTCCCCTTGTAGAACAATCCTATATTGAATTACAAGATAGACAAAAATTTGATGTACTATGCCGCTTGCTGGATATACAGGCTCCGCAGCTATCAATCGTTTTTGGCAGAACTAAGAGACGGGTAGATGAACTTTCCGAAGCTCTGAAAAAACGCGGCTATTCGGCCGAAGGTATTCATGGAGATTTAACGCAAGCCAAGCGTGATAGTGTATTACGGCAATTCAGAGACGGCGTGATTGATATTTTGGTAGCTACCGATGTTGCCGCAAGAGGTTTGGATGTCAGCGGCGTAACCCACGTATATAATTTTGATATTCCACAAGATGCCGAAAGCTATGTACATAGAATTGGCCGTACTGGACGAGCTGGCCAGACTGGCTCAGCACTTTCCTTTGTAATTCCGCGTGAACTTGAGCATTTGAGAACTATCGAAAGACTCACCAAAAGAAAAATTGTCAGAATGGCGATACCGACAATAACTGATGCTCTAGAGGGTCAGCAGAAATTAGCTGTGGACAAGCTGCTCCATATTATAGAAGAAGGCAATTTCGATGAATATAAAGGCCGAGCGGAAGAACTCTTAACAGACATCGATTCTGTCTCCCTTATATCTGCCGCCCTTAAACTACTGACAAAAGAGCCGGATACTACGCCAATAAAATTGACAGAAGAAGCACCTCTAAGGGTTCGTCATGACCGCGGCAATAGGCCATATAATAAACGTAAAGTTTCCGGAGATGGCCGTCCGCCAATTAATAAAAATCGTTCACGCCCCCGTTCCTGATTAAATTCAAAATTTAACCCTCCTTCTTATGCCAAAAACTGCTTGTATTAGTTGGGACCAAACTTTGGACAAACTAATATAAACATATGTAGAAGGGGGCAGTTTATGATAAACTCAAGCAAAAAAGGTCAAAAAAGAAGATATAAGCGAATTGCTGCTGCACTTGCTGGGGCGGCAGTAATTTCTTCCGCACTACTGCCCAGCATTCCAATTTTTAAAGTACATGCCTCTCCCAAGGTAGATAATGTCAGTTCTCAAACAGTAACTAAGGATGAATATTTCGCGGCAAAAAGCTCTCCGCTAAAAACAGCAAGAGAACAAGCTGATAAATATGGCTTTAACACAAACCGCGATAGATTCTCGTTGCAGAAACGAACCGATAATAACGCAACGGTTATCATTCGTACTGCAGACGGCAGAATGTATAGAATGGAACTATCCAGACATGATAACCGCGACTGGCGCATTGACAGTGTGCGGCCGATCAGTGAATCAACCGCTACATTAAGTGATCCCGTAAAAGAGGTTAGGGATAACGCTTATCGCTTCGGCTTTGATACTGATACCAGTAAGTTTAGTCTACTGTCACTTACCGGTTTAAAGGCAGTTGTTCAAGTACGCACAACTGGTCAAGATTTTAAGGTAGATTTAATAAAAAGACAGGGCGACTGGGAAATTACTGCTATCCGCGGTATCGGTAATTCAAAATATCCAGCAACATATATACCAGCTAGCATGTTCCCTTATACAAGCCTTCTGCCCAAGCCAGTTATCAATGTTGGTGAAACTAAAGTCCTTTTCAGTTCTGATAAGTTCAATGGATGGTCCTGGTTAGAAAACACTTATCCTGCTGATAGGTCGTTTGGTATTCTCCTGCAAGATCCTCGACTTAGTGATACAGCTGACCTTTATCCAGGCAGTGTCATAGACTCAATAAAAAATGTTGATTTCGGGAAAAACTTTGTCCTCTATGCATCATTGGGAAGTGCTAGCGCAAAAGGTTATGGCATAGGAATTGAAAAGGTTGTTCAAACAGGTAATGATTTTACTGTTACAGTAAGAGCAAAAAGCCCTCGTGCAGATCAGACTCAGCCAGCAACAAAGTTTTCCGATTATGTAACACTTAATCGCGCGTCCTTGGACTTTAGTGATCCTGTCAGCATAACCTTTGTTGATGTAAAAGGAAACACCTTAAGCCAATATACACTAAGACTAAGATTCTAGCAGTAAATTTAAAGCCTGAATCCAGCTAAATTGCGGATTCAGGCTTTGATTGATTTTCAGCTAAAATGGCGAGTTTTCGTTGGCTGTAGTATATAAGTTGGCTATTACTGATTTATAATTTGTTAATTCTTCATCACTTGTTTCAGCATCATAAAGCCTGAATAATAGCTCATCAAACAATCCAGTCGCAACATCAGTAGGCATTTTAGTCGTACCTAAAACGAACGCCAGCACCAAAAGAGAAGTCATCTTTGCCGCAGGGGTCTTAGCAGCACTTAGTTCAATAATCATATTTACGATGGTTTCCTCATGTGGATTTTTGCTGAATTCTCTTATCCACTGAAAGCTTGAATCTAGCACTTGTCCAGCTATCTCTGTTATACAAGCTTCATCGCCAATATTAGAATACTGCTGTATGAATGCTTTTATTAATTGTGTGTATTGTTCCTTCAAAAAAGATACCTCCCGAAAAACAAATCATTCTAATCAGTTCTTCGTTTTTGATCTAAAGCCTGCTTAATATTTCTAAGACAATTAGATTTTTTTGCATGCCTGAATAATGCTTTAAAGTATACTGGTTTTAAATTCTTTATAATATTTCCATCTCTGCTCCTTAATGCATCTACTATTTCTTTGATAGTTTCACTAAACAGCTTCGCCAATTCAATCTTCTTTATAAATTCCTTATTCTTTTGCTTAAGTGTAGTAGTTAGTTTTTTCATCTCAAGTTTAGCAGGGCTTAAACGTTCCCAGAACATATAGAATTTCCAGGCTTGACAACCGATAACTATAGGTAAAACGACGAACATTGTTGTAGCAATTATTTTTAATGTAGTCTGGCTTGCAGCCGAATTATATATATCTAAGCTATGTTCAGGGCTTATCGTCGAGACTATTATTTTTGGAAAAAGAGCGATTATAATACTTGTATATATTAAAATTATTGCACTTGTGCTGGCTAGTAGACTTAGCATATACTCACTGTTCTTAAGCAGTCTGCTGCCTTTAAGCAAAATTAAGAAAGACATTGCTAACGTGATAACTGCCAAAGTTTTCTCACCTGTCGAAGTATCAGTTATTGTTAGGATAAAAAAACCTAAAAATACTATAAAAATATATCTATATATTTGCAGCCCGATATTTTTAAAACGCTCATCTAGGCCCTGCTCAAGTCTAAGGGCCAGATAAGTTGAGCCGTGTATCAAAAATACCATTGTTAAAGTTATCCCCAGCGATACCGTGTACATGCTAAGTACGGCAAATATCGTGCCGCTGTATTGCATATCTCCGTCAATAGGTAAGCCTTTTAAAAGACTTGCGATTGCAGTTCCCCATATCAATGGAGGAATAAAGCTTCCGCTAAAAACGCACCAATCACAAATTTTCCGCCATTTAAAACTGCGCTCTTTACTACGCAGCTCTATTGCTACCCCCCTGAAAATTAAAGTTACTAAAATTAAAAACAAAGCAGGATATAAGCCGCTGAATAAAGTTGCATATACTTCCGGAAAACTTGCAAATAGTACTGCTCCAGCTACTATAAGCCAAACCTCATGGCCCTCCCATACTGGAACGATAGAATTAATTATTACTTGTTTTTCTAGTTCTGTCTTACCTGCAAATGGCAGTAGCATACCTACGCCATAATCCAGACCTTCTAGTATTAAATATCCTAGTAATAAAAAACCAAATAGACCAAAGCAGATTATATTAAAATCCATTTTGCCACCTATCTAAGTTATTCAAGCGTTTCAGGTCCGTCGTAAATAATATTACGCATAATATACATGGCCACTAGCGCAATAAAGGCGTATATGCTGACAAAGCTTATAAGAGAGATCCATATATATGTAACAGGTACTACCTTAGAAACACCATGTTCGGTTAATTGTAAGCCGTACACAATCCAAGGCTGCCGCCCTAATTCGGCGATTAACCACCCTGCAGTATGGCAAACAATTATTAATGGCATTGCAATCATAACCCCTTTTAGCAATGAAATTTTTAAGGCTAAATGCCGCTTTTTTTGCCACCACAAGCAATATGCTGAAAGCAACAACAGCAAAACTCCTATAGCAACTTTAACGCGAAAACTCCAAAACAATATGCCTACAGGTGGAATATAATTGTTTTGTCCATATTCGCTGTAAAATTTGTATTGAAGCTCATTTATTCCCTCAACCTCGCTATTAGAGCGATTTGTGGCCATGATTGATAACATACCTGGCACACTGATTTCAGCTCTATTCCTACGCTGCTCTTCATCAATTATCGCAGCAATTGAAAAGGGTGCCTTAGCTGTAGTTTCCCATATGGCTTCCATAGCAGCAAATTTCATGGGCTGAGCTTTAACTAGATATTGAGTATAAAGATGACCACTAAGAAGAAGCATTGCTGTAGTAGCCATTGCGCAAACTACACCTATTTTGAAAGACTTATTAGCAAAATTCTTATGTCTTTGCTTAATTAAATAGAAAGCGCTCACAGTCATAAGAAATAGCCCGCCTGTTAATAAACCTGATAGCACTGTATGAGAATACTGATATATTAAATATGGATTCATCATTATCGCTGATAAATCAGCCAGCTCCAATCGCCCATTTTGATAACTATAGCCTATTGGTTTTTGCATAAAAGCGTTGGCGGCTAATATCCAAAACGCCGAGTAGTTACTGCTTATAGCAACAAGCCAAATAGCTAATAGATGTACCTTGCGCGAAAAGTGGTCCCAGCCGTATACCCAAATCCCAATAAAAGTTGATTCTATAAAAAATGCAGTTAAAGCTTCAAACGCCAATGGAACTCCAAATACGTCACCAACAAACCGCGAGTACTCTGACCAATTCATACCGAATTGAAATTCTTGAACTATGCCTGTAACTACTCCGACTATATAGTTGACTATGAATAGTTTCCCCCAGAAGCGGGTCATTGTCTTGTATATCTGTTTATCCTTAACCAGGTATATAGTTTGCATTATAGCAATTAAAACTGATAGTCCCAATGTAAGTGCTACAAACCAGAAGTGATAACTCAAAGTAATACCAAACTGCAGTCTTGATAAAAGCAAGGCGGTATCGTTCATTTACTCCCCCGTCATGGATGCATAATTTGTGCTATTTCTATTATGTCTATTTTTACCACATATCAATTCTAGAAAACAAAAAAAACTAGCCGCTGCCAACAGCAGCGACTAGTTTTGAAGGGGTTGGGCTATTATCTGCTCGTAAATGTATCATCTTGCAACAAGACGAAAAGGAGTAGGATTATTGCTAGAACGATTAAAATATCATCATTATTGTTGTCACAACCAAAAAATCTCATGTAAACTCCTCCTTTGTGGGCACTTATATATTTGTTCCATCCTATGAAAAACACAGCCAATTTGCTAATGTTTATTAGTACTAATTTTTATTTTTTTAGTTCTCGATCATAAAAATATGTAATTGTTTTGGTGAGTAGATTTTAGAAGCACAAAAACCGGGGCTCAAAATGCCCCGGTTTTTGTACTTCTAAATGTTTAATTTCTAGCCATTAGTAATGCTGTCCATTTTCATAGTATTTTTCTTCGCTTAAAGTTATAAAGTATATTTCAACTTGATCGTGCCCCAAAGCTCGAATATTACGATCTATAACGGCCGCAGCCTGGTCTTGCACCGACTGACCTCTGTCAAACCAGTTTACTTGCACAATAGGAGATCCTGAAACCTCTTCGCCATCATAAACAAATGTTGAATTAACTGCTTCAATAGTAAAATAGTCCCGCGGACAGCCTATTATGGTGGTAAGCTCGTCTACCAACTGTTTACTCATCTTTTTTATTAAGTTTTTTTCCATGCCTCGAATAATAAGTTGGGGCATCTTATTCCCTCCTGATTTAATTAAAACACTGAGCATAATTATGCCCAGTGCTAGTATCTTTATTATTTAATTTTTAAAATTACCGGTTTTCAGGAAGAATTTCAATCCAATAGCCATCCGGATCTGAAATAAAATAAATTCCCATGTCCTTATTCTCGTAACAAATACAGCCCATATTCTTATGTAATTCATAAGCCTTATCAAAGTCATCGACGACAAATGCCAGATGAAACTCGTTTTCACCCAAATTATATGGCTCGGTACGATCATGCAGCCAAGTAAGCTCAAGATTGTGCTGAGTTTTTCCATCACCTAAAAACACCAAGGTAAAGCCTGGTCTTTCTTTACGCCTTACTTCAACGAGACTTAATGCTTCGCGATAAAAAGCAAGACTTTTTTCAAGATTTAGGACATTAAAATTGTTATGCACAAACTTAAACTGCATGGGTAAATCCTCCTTAATATTTTTCCCAAAGACACTCACATTACTGCTTTTGTCCTTAGGTAATTTATAATTATATTTCATCCTCATCTAGACCAATTTTCTTTTTATTTACAAAAGCCATTGACCTCTGTAAAACTTCGGCATCGCCTACTACTACCAGCCTGTCTTCGGCATGAATAGTAGCCAACGGGCCAGGCGAAATGATAATATCCGTATCACGGCGTATTGCGACGACGGTTGCGCCTGTATGCTGCCATAATCTTATTTCAGCAATTGTCTTACCAATAATATGTGAATCATCGGGTACCCGCACTTCAACAGGGTTATATGGTGTTAAATTTTTAAGCCTGTCGGAATAGCCAATTATATCGTTTAGAATAGTTTCAAGTCTCACATCAATCTCATTTTTTTTCGTTAATAATATTTCAATTTCCTGCCGTAACGAGTAAACCGATTGCATGCTTTTATGATGTTCAATAAATTGATAGGCTTGCTCCACTGAGAGCACAGAAACTTCTTTCCCTTGTGAAACACTTACTACATTTGCATCTTTTAAAAGCGCCACTGCCTTCCTGATCGTTTCCGAAGACACATTATAATGGCTTGCTAATAGACTTCTCCCGGAGATTCTGCTGCCAACAGTAAACTCTTCGTTAATAATACGCTGTGCAATATCAGTTGCAATAGATAGATACATTGATGCCATTTTACAAAAAACCCCTCCGAAAGAGCATTTAATACTATTCTACTTTATATTAGAGCATCTAGCCAATAAATTGCAACTTTTACCAAAGAAATATTTATCATTTCGAAATTTATTAAGTATAATTCTAAGCCAAAATACAAATAAAGTACCCTCCTCTTAGGAAGATACTTTTTATAAATATATTGTTATATTACTGATCACTAACATAGTAAATTTACGCGAGATCTAGTTCAGCCAACGTCTGCTCTGCTCTACATTCACTCATAATAAGACTTCTCTGTCTTTTTTCATATTCGAAAATATCATTCATTTCATAGAATCCTTTTTTATCGTATATAAACTGTGCGGCTTTATATGCCCCCTGAGCAAAGGCTACCCTTGAAAACGACTCATGAGAAATTTCCAGCTGATCATATTCGCCGCAAACCAATACTTTATGTTTGCCAACAATTCCGCCAGCCCTAACAGCGTGCGTAGGAATTTCCCTATAGGTCATTCCATTATTCCTAATTTTGTCCGCGATTTTTTTTGCTGTACCTGACGGGGCATCTTTTTTATATTTATGATGTTCTTCAAATATTTCAAAATCGTAATCACTCATCAGCTCTGCGGCTATCTCGGCCATTAACATTAATATATTGACTCCATAGGTAATATTCGGTGCCATTACAACACCAATATTGCCTTTCTCTGCAACATTTCTGATTTTATTGATTTCGGCTGCATCATAGCCTGTAACTGCTGTAACAACACTTACACCACATTTAGCAAGAGTATTAATATTATCTCTTAAGAAGCTGCTGCAGGAAAAGTCAATAACTATATCCGGTTTTCGATAAAATAGTCTTTCCTCAAGATGGTCGGTTGGCTCAACGATTATTCCCGTTTCTTGCATGTTTAGTATAGAGCCAAGGTCTTTATTAACTTTTGAACTGTTCGGACGGCACATTACCATACTCAATGCACCCTTTTGTAATAAATACCTGGCAACTACTTCTCCAGTTCGGCCCAATCCAACAAGAGCAATTTTCATTCCTGCACCTCCCATTTTCTTACTAACAACTCAATAATATCATCAAAGTTGTTAGTTGTCAATCCTGTAATATTTTTCCAGGTTATTATTTATTTTTTGATCTTAAATTTTCAATTAATAAAGTAAAGAAAACACGGCTTAAGCCGAGCCTTAGCGACAGTGCAAGTCGATATTACCACTTATGCATGTTAAGAAAGTTACTACTTTTTTATTGTACAAAAAAACTGCAAGCGATTTAAAATCACTTACAGTTTTACTATCACTAATACTCTCAGCAGCTACCGTTTTTGATCTTCTCAGCCAATTCGTTTAAATAGGTCCAACGATCTAGCAACTCTTCAAGTTTTTGTTCAAAAACCTTCTGCTCGTTGATCAGTTCTTGGAGCGCTTCAAAATTACTCCCAGCCAGTTCTATTTGCCTTTGGACATTCTCTAAAGCATTTTCAACGTCTGCTATACTGTCGTCGATTTGCTCATATTCACGCTGCTCGGCATAGGTAAATTTAAGCTTCCGTCCACCTACAGACACATTGAACTTTGTGTTGGTGTCAGTATCTTTCTTTATTTTATCTTTTTCATTTAGCTGTTTTTCAATGCTTTTTTGTTTTAATTCTTCTTGATATTCCGTATATCCACCATTGTGCTGGGATATAACTCCATTGCCCTCAAAGGCAAATACTTTATCAACTAACCTATCTAAAAAATACCTATCATGTGAAACTATAATGAGCGCACCCGGGAAACCATCAAGATAATCCTCAAGCACAGTTAATGTCTGGATATCAAGATCATTAGTTGGCTCATCTAACAATAGAATATTTGGTGCTCCCATTAATACTTTGAGTAAATAAAGACGGCGCTTTTCACCACCGGAAAGCTTAGATATTGGTGTCCATTGCAGATTAGGCGGAAATAGGAAGGTTTCAAGCATTTGCGCAGCCGTAATAACACTTCCATCGGCTGTAGTCAGGTAATTAGCCTCTTCTTTTATATATTCAATTACCCTCATATTTTCATTTAAATCGCTGTTCTCCTGCGAGAAATAGCCAATCTTAACGGTTTGACCTACATCGACCGTTCCATAATCTGGACTAACCTTACCTGAAATAATATTTAGTAACGTTGATTTTCCTTGTCCATTTGGCCCGATTATTCCGACTCGGTCATCCTTTAGCAGCGTATAAGTAAAACTTTTTATTAGTGTATTATCACCATATTTCTTTACAATATTGTCCAATTCAATAATCTTTCGTCCTAGTCTGCTGACTCCCGCTAGTATCTCCATTTTGCTGTCAGCAAGCTGCGGTTTAATAGCACTTAGTTGTTCAAATCTGTCAATACGTGCCTTTTGTTTAGTTGTTCGAGCTCGTGCTCCACGTTTAATCCAAGCAAGTTCGTTTCTAAACAGATTTTGTCTTTTTCTCTCACTTGCCTCGCGCTGCTCTTCACGTGCAGCTTTCAGTTCCAGAAAACTAGTATAGTTGCCTGAATAACTGTATAAATTACCTCTGTCCAGTTCAATCATGCGATTCGCAACACGATCAAGAAAATAACGATCATGAGTAATCATAATTAGTGCACCTTTGCGCTTATGGAGGTATTGTTCCAACCATTCTACCGTGTCATTATCTAAATGATTGGTTGGCTCATCAAGAATAAGCAGTTCAGCTGGATTTATCAAAGCACTTGCCAGTGCTATTCTTTTTCTTTGTCCGCCTGAGAGGTTTCCAATTATAGCAGTAAAATCATTGATACCTAATTTCGTAAGGATTGCTTTTGCCTCACTCTCTAACTGCCAAGCGTCGGCTGAATCCATCCGCTGACTCAAACGTATTAAGTTCTGCTGTAATTCCGGACTATCTGGATTTACCATACTTTGGTCTAATGCTTGTTGATATTCTCTAAGCAGGACCATAACAAGTGAATGCCCTTTAAACACTTGCTCTAGGACAGTAGCAGATTCGTCAAAGTCTGGGTTTTGCGGCAAATATTCAATATTGCTATTACTTCCCTTAATAATATTTCCAGCATCGGCGGGCTCCTTACCTGCTATAATTCTAAGAAATGTTGATTTTCCCGTACCGTTAACTCCGATAAGACCAATTTTATCAGTCTCTTCTATTCCTAAACTGATACTGTTAAATAAAACTCGTTCGCCGTAAGCCTTAGTTAAATTTTCGATTGACATTATATTCATAAACATTACTCCATTTATAATTCATCAGAAATAAAAACACTTATTATAATTAACTTTAACACATATTCATCTAAAGATAAAACTTTAAACTACTGTAAAGGCTATACCTTATACAAGATTTGAGCATGTAAAAGTTATTACTAATAGCGTGACCATGGAAACCCCTTTGATTATCATTAACACTATCTATAACATCTCTATTGCATTTAAGCTTAATTACTCTAAAATGAATAATATAATTCTAATATAAGGAGGCCGCAATTATTGCGCAAATTGACCTACCTGGCCTACCTCGTTTTCATTTCACTCGGTTTAACAACAACTTTATTTGGCATTGTGTTATTAGATATCTCAAGAACCTTTGCAGTAGAACCCTTCGTTATTGGTTATATTTTGGCCCTATTGCCAATTGGAAGCACTTCAATGATGCCCTTGTCTGGTAAACTCCTCGAAACGATGCCGCTAAAAGCACTTATCTTAGCTGCACTTTTAATTATGTCTACTAGCTTGATCACAATGATTTCCAGTTCCAAATTATTGCTGTTTGCTGCAAGTATGCTAATGTTAGGGTTAAGTAATGGCATGCTCATATCTATTGCGAATTATCTAATAGTCCATCTTTACGATAACAACGCCCGCCCATCTTATCTTAATATGCTGAATTTCTTTTATAGTTTTGGTGCAGTAGCTGCCCCTTTTATAAGCGGTATTTTAATTAAATATTTTACCTGGCAGCTATTTTTCTGTGTTTCACTGTTCTTACTATTAATCACTGGTACCATTACACTAAATTCCGATTTTAAACATATTAGGCGAGACTGCCCATTGCGAAATGCAGCAAATACCGATAAATGGGGCAAACCAATTTATTATATAGGTTCAGCTCTTTTTTGCTACGTGCTGTCTGAGTTTATTCTGGTAAATTGGACTGCAGTATATTTTCGCCAAAATTTAAGCCTAAGCTCAAAAGAAGCAAGTACTATACTCTTCTTTTTCTTCGTATTGATGGCAATCGGCCGTTTTTTTTCAGGTTATATAATAAAATTCATAAAAATTGATCGATATATCTTGATTTGTTCAGTTTCTGCCATCATTTCTTTCATTATCTTACTAATCGTCCCTGGTCTAACTTACAAAGTTATCGCATCTTCACTAATGGGATTTGGTTATTCCGGCATTTATGCTTCGCTCTTGTCGTACGGGACACAACAACTCCCTTATCCATCACCTAAGCTAGTCACCTATTATATAACTTCTGGTTCCGCGGGCGCAATCGCAGGGTTAATCGTTTCCGGTTTATTTGAACAGTTTATTGGCACATTAGCATGCTTAATCCTAAGTATAATTGCAATGTTACTGGTATTTGGATTAGTTATTCTAGCACGCAAACCAGAAGAAAAGGAGGATAAATAATCAATTTTAGACTATTTATCCTCCTTTTTATTTTTTATTATTACAATTTTGATTTTGTGCTTCATTTTGGATTCTTTTTTCTTTTAAATCATTGTTAGTTAATTCTTCTGACATTTCAAACTGTATCTCCATTTTAGAAGGCACAGAGGATTGGTCAGTAGTCGCTCGGTAACGATTTTGAATAAAATATAGTGTCGTAAATAGACCAATCATTATTACTCCAGCAGTCAAACCAGCGCCTTGACCTGGTATAAGCGGCATACTAACAATTATCGCCGTTATGCCAGCTAGCGCAAACCAAGATGTATATGGAAACCACGGAAGTTGGCACTTTCCATTAGGTGGACAGCCATTTTTCTTGCGGTGCTTATAATGAGTCGCCAAAATTACAATATAAGCAAACAGCAGTGAAAACCCGCCTGAGCTTACTAAAAAGAGATAAACTTGTTCTGGGAGAATAAATGCAAACCCTAGCCCAATTAGCATAGCGGCTCCTGAGAACAATATTCCACGGTAAGGAATATCACCATTATCTCTAATCCAACTAGGGGCATGCCCTTCGTCAGCCAGCGATCTAAGCATCCGACCAAGGCCAAACATTGCCGCTAGCATAGTAGATAGAATAGCTGTAATTAGAACAATATTCATTATTGAACCAAACCACCCCATTCCCCATCTCGCTAATGCAGCGACTAATGGGCTTTCCTCACTAATTAAACTAGCCGTAGGTATTAACGGCAGCAGAACGCCTACCGCTGTTACATACAAGCCAACGAGTGCTAGTACTGTGTAAGCTATAGCCCGTGGTATTGTCTTGTGAGGATCACGTGCTTCAGATGCAGCTAGTCCGATTATTTCGAAACCGGCATATGTAAACATCACGATCAGCATACTTCCGGCAATTCCTCCAATTCCACCTGGCAACAAAGGCTCATTGAGCAGTTCTCCAGCTCCAATTGCAGCCCCCGTATTTAAGGCGCCGCTGATCAAAGCAATCCCCACTACTATAAAGCCTGTGACCGCAAATATTTTTATTAAAGCCAACCCACTTTCTAACTTGCTCAAAACGTCTGCCCCCAACAAATTAAGCAAGGTGACAGCTATAATGATTAAAGAGCCGAGCAGCGGAATAGATACGCCCGGAAACCAATTTTTAAGGAAAATTGAAACCGCAGTAGCTTCGCTAGACATGGCTAGCACCAGTCCCGTCCAATACACCCATCCGACTACAAATCCAATAGCTGGTCCAAAAGCTCGATGAGCAAATGTCCTGAATGAGCCTGGCGCATTATCTGAAACAGTCATTTCGGATAATGCATAAAGGATGACAAATACTAATGCCCCGCCAATAATGTAAGAAATTATAACAGCCGGACCGGCAGCTTTTATTGCTACTGCAGATCCCAGAAAAAAAGAGCCGCCGATAACAGTTCCTAATGCCATCATAGCTAACTGCCACGCAGATAACCCATTATCGCTTTTCAAAAAATCAGCACCCCCAGTCATATTCTTTTCATTTAAAGTATTTGTAAAACAGCTCCAGGTTATTATTTATACCTCTTAAATATCTTATAAAAAGGCTATTACGTCCTAAGATAAGTCTATACAAAAATAAAAACGAGAGTATAGTCACCTATACTCTCGTTTACCTATATAGTTTTACTTACTATAAACTTGATTAAACTCTGCACCAAGTTGTTCATAAAATTCAAGATGCTTAACTACTTCAACAGATTGTGTAAAATCAATTTCTACAACACTGTCTTTACCGATAGCTTCCTGAATAATACTCTTGATCGCAAAGGAACAATAGCCCAAAAAGGCTAATCGCTTCAAAAGCTGCTTTATACGCTGCTCCATTATTAATTCCTCCAAACTTCAACAAATTGGTAATTACAACGCACCTCTGGCACGTCATCAGCCGCTAATTACCTTTCGACTACTACCAATTACGCATTAGATTAAAGAGATAATTCGGGCAGTTTTACTCTTTCTAATGGTCGCTTATCGCATCGCAATAATCTATGTAATAATACTATATATATTACTATTTGTCAATAAATAATTTTATCCACGGATAAATTTTATTATTTAACCTTAGCTTTAGTTTTAAAACTGTTTGGTTTACGGCGGATATTAGAATCTAGCACTTGTCCATTAGCAATATATTTAGCAGAAATCTTTATCTTTAAACTTGTTTCAAGTTTCTCGATGATATATTTCTCCTGAGGAGCAACAATTGAGAAAGCAGTGCCGCTGCGGCCAGCTCGTCCCGTCCTGCCAACACGATGCAGATATATTTGAGGGTCATCAGGCATAGCTAAATTAAAGACAAAATCTACCCCGACTATATCTAGACCGCGTGCGGCAACATCTGATGCTACAAGCAACTGTACCTTGCCTTTTCTAAAATCTTCGATTGCCTTTTTGCGATCCAGCTTTTCACTACCGCCATGTAAGCCCGATGCTTTCAATCCTAAAAAGTTCAGCTTAGCAGTAGCAATTTCGATCTCATCGCTTTTATTTACAAAAACTAATCCACGCTCAACATTTAAGCCTCTTACTAGTTTACGAAGTTCCTCAATTTTATCACGATGCTCGGCAATTACAAATAGATGCTCTATATCGGGCTTTACATCAGCCGCGCCAGTTGCTTTAATTAATTCAAATTCGCCTATAAATTCTTTGGATCTTTCAATCGTTTTTGGCGTAATCGTTGCAGAAAACAACATTATCTGACGATCTCGCAAAGTTGTCTTAATTAACGCCTTAACACTTGTCACATTCTGGTCGTCAAGCAATCTGTCAGCTTCATCCAATACAATTGTCTTAACCGTCTGCGATGATATCTTCTTTTTTTGGATCAATTCTAAAATGCGCCCGCTTGACCCGATAATAAGGTGAGGCTTTTCTCTTAGCTTCTCAATTTGACGGGCTATATTGACATTGCCAATAATGGGTGCGGCATTAATTTCTAAATTACCATTATCGATAAGCATTTCAGCCTGACGTTGAATCTGAATAGCCAATTCATAAGTTGGCGCTAAAATAATTGCCTGATTCTCCCGTTTTGTTGCATCAATCTTTTGCAAGATAGGAAGTAAATATGCAAGTGTTTTTCCTGTACCCGTAGCGGATTGGCCAATCACGTCTTTTCCTGACAATCCGATAGGGATAACTTGCTTCTGTATAGCAGTAGGAACAGTTATGTTAGCTTTTTGCAAGGCTGCAGTTAACTGTTCATTTATTCCTAACTTAGTAAATGATTCACTCATTTTATTCGCTCCTATAAAGTTACTTTAATTGGTTTCTTAATTTCCATTTGTACCGGAACATCCGGTTTATTATCTTTGTCATTATATGTTGCTCGGCATATCGGAAATTTAGTACATCCCCAAAACTTACCATTTTTACCGTTTATCTGCTGAAGAGCACCTTTTGCACAGCGGGGACAACTATGTTCAGGTTTCTTTGGTTGTCCATTGTGGTCGTCGTAGGACGCCTTACACTGCGGATATGCCGAGCACCCCCAAAACTTACCGTTCCTACCGTTTCTAGCTTGCAAAACTCCTAACCCGCACTGTGGACATGGGTACTCACCTTTTAGCGGAATACTAAGACTTATAGCTTTCGAACAAAGCTTAATTGTAAACTCAACTTGTTGACTAATAAACGTGTCTAAACTTTCCGCACCGCTGGCCATACTGTGTAAATTGTTTTCCCACAGAGCAGTAGAATCAGGATAGGTCATATCGTCGGGTAATGCATCAACTAAAATATAAGCAGCATCTGTTGGGAGTAGATATTTTTTCTTTTTTTCTTCACGCAGAAAGCCACGGGTTATCAGCTCATTAATTATAGTAGCACGAGTTGCCTCTGTCCCAATGCCACTAACGTCCTTAAGCTGTTTTTTTAATTCTGGGTTCTTTACATATTTATGGATTTCTTTCATAGCCGCTAATAGTGTAGATGCCGTAAAGCGAGTCGGCGGTCTAGTTGCCTTTTTGTCAACTGCCGCACTAATATAGTTAGCACTATCCCCCTTAGACATAGCAGGCAAAGAATTACTATCTTCGTCCTTTTTGTCTTCAGCATCCGCCCCATATACTTCTTTCCATCCAACCTCAGTAATTATCCGACCGCTTACTGTAAAGGTTTCATCAACATACTGCACTTCAGCGCGAGTCTGATCATAAATATGAATTGGGTAAAACTGGGCAATGTACGCTTGAGCGATAAGAAAATATATATTTCTTTCTGTCTCGCTTAAGCCGGCAAAATTACACTTTTCTTGAGTAGGTATGATAGCATGATGTGCTGTAATTTTCTTATCGTTCCAAGCCCTGCTTTTAAGAGATGCCTTAGCACCGCTTGACCAGTTAGCGAGCTCACTTTGAGCGATTGATCTTAAGTTATCTAGAATCACTGGGGCATCCTCATGCTGCGATTCCGGTAGGAAATCACAGTCTGAACGCGGATAACTGGTTAGCTTCCTCTCGTAAAGCTTTTGAGCTGTATCTAATACAGTTTGCGGATCGTAATTATATTTTTTACCAGCCAGAACCTGTAAGGCTGAGAGAGAAAAAGGAAGCCGCTGCGGTTCTTTTTTTTCGACTGTTTCGCAAAATGAGATTACAGCATTTTTATCCGAGGTCTCAAGCTTATTGACTAATTCATTTGCTACAGTCTCCGCGATTAGCCGCCCTTCAGAATCCAACCCTATTTGTTCATCCTTTGGCTTCCATGTAGTTATGAAGCTGCCATTAATATGCTGGAATTCAGCTTTGATTGTATAGTAATCTAATGGCTTAAAATCTTCCAATTCCCGCTCACGTCTCACAACAAGTGCAAGGGTCGGTGTCTTAACCCGCCCGATCGGCAAAGTCAGTCTATGCCCTGCCCGCTGGGCCGCCAGCGTATAGGCCCGAGAAAGATTCATCCCGATCAGCCAGTCCGCACGCGCCCTGGCGAGTGCCGATTGTTTTAAATTAAAAAAATCTTTGTTGTCCCGTAAGTTGGCAATAGCCTTCTTTATACTTTTTTCGTCAAGCGCATTCAAAAGAATGCGACGCACTGGTTTCTCATTATTTATGTAGTCAAGCACTTCATCAATCAGCAGCTGACCTTCTCGGTCAGGGTCACCTGCATGAATTATCTCTGTTGCTTTATTTATTAGATTTTGGATTATCCCAAATTGTTTTTTACATGATTCTGTGACTAAAAGTTTCCAGACTCCCGGAATAATCGGCAAGTCTTCCATCCGCCATTTTTGGTATTTTTCATCATATTCACCTGGCTCAGCTTGACGAAGAATGTGCCCAAATCCCCAGGTAACTACACCATCACCAGTTGTTATATAGCCATCCTTACGGCTGATCGGTCCAGGTAGACATTTTGCTATTTCGGCGCCCATGCTGGGTTTTTCAGCAATATATAATCTCACTTTCACACCTCTTAAAGACTATGGTTTATACTTTTAATTCCGCTGGCGCAAAAGCCCAAGGTCTTTATCCAGGTCTCGAGCAGAATTAAAAAATGGGAATCCTATTTCAGGATTCCTATTTTCATATTACTTCTGTTGTATCATATCAAATGGTACACTCTACGTAAATACCTGCTTTTATTAAATAAGATATCATAGCAGTTTTATTCCTGTTTGTGTTATTATATAATACAAAGCCATTGGAGAAAATACTGGAAGGAGAGTACATATATGGCTGAACAAAAAAAATATAGACTGGTAACCAGAAGCGATTTTGACGGCTTAGTTTGTGCCGTTTTATTAAGAGAAATGAATATGCTTGAGGATATTAAATTTGTCCATCCTAAAGATATGCAGGATGGCAAAGTGCCAGTTTCTGAAAACGACATTACAACTAATCTACCTTACGTACCAGGTGTTTATCTAGCATTTGACCATCACCTCAGCGAAACTATTCGAGTCAGTGATAAATACGAAAACCACATTATCGACGCTAATTCTCCTTCGGCAGCTAGAGTTGTTTATAATTATTTTGGCGGAAAGGACCGCTTTCCTAATGTTTCTGAGGAAATGATGGCTGCGGTGGATCAAGCCGATTCAGCTCAGTATAGCTTAGATGATATTTTAAACCCGCAAGGCTGGGCTCTGCTTAATTTCTTAATGGATGCTAGAACAGGTTTAGGCAGATTCAGAAATTTCCGTATCTCAAATTACAACCTAATGATGGACTTAATTGACTACTGTCGTACATATAGCATAGATCAAATATTAGAGCTGCCCGATGTCCAAGAACGGGTGGAGCTGTATCGCTCGCATGAGGAAAAATTCAAGGAACAAATCAAACGTTGCGCCAGAGTAATTGACAATATTATCGTTCTTGATCTAAAAGACGAAGAAATAATATATCCAGGCAACCGGTTCATGATTTATGCCCTCTATCCAGAATGCAATATATCAATTCACGTTCTTTGGGGCCTTAACAAGCAAAATACCGTTTATACAGTAGGTAAGTCAATCATCAACCGCAGTTCAAATACTAACATCGGTGAGCTTATGTTCAAGTATGGCGGCGGTGGTCATGTCAACGCTGGAACGTGCCAAATTGCTCATGAAGATGCTCATGTAGTTCTAGACGACCTTATTAAAAAAATCACCCAAGACGGTTAACTTTAAAAAGTAATAATATAAAATCTTACTATAAAGCCAGGCTGTATCCATTATAATGGATACAGCCTGGTGTTTTTTACTTAAAGATTAGATATCCCAGCCCTATCAAAGATAGACTTAACCATACTAACATCATCAGTATAATAATCCCAAGAACCCACGGCAACCGCTTTCGCCATTTTAAGCTTTCATGATAGCACTCCTTAAAAATTGCATCTGGAAGCAGTTTTGTTATATAAACTACTGCTGTAGGAAGCAACAGGGCATCATCGGCAATTCCAATCAGAGGCAAGTAATCCGGAAGGATATCCACCGGACTAAACACATATGCAATGACTGCAACAATCAATCCTTTAATATAGCCCGGAGTAAACGGATGTTTCCAAGCATAATATAAAACCACGGCATCATCCTTAAGTATCTTAATCCACCCGGAAAACCGGTTTAAAAAGTCTATTCGCATTAGAATCACTACCTATAAGTTTTATTATTATCCTACCTTGCCGCCGCTTAATTATATTAAGGCTATTATAGAAAAATTCATAATACTGCTGATGCTAAATAAATTATCTTAACTGATTTTTTGGCAAAAGTGCTTACCTATTACCGCTTTAATCGCAGCATAGCCAATTTCCTCTGGTAATGCTTCCTTGATAGGCCGTAAAGCAGCAGCTCCAACATTATTAATTACCGTTACTATCAGATCTTCATATTGTTTCGGAATAAGTCTATCCCAATCAACCTCATAACCTTCACTACTGCAGCGATTTAGATGATTTTGAACCGTACTTAGAGTTAAACCACGAATGTGCGCGATCTGTTCTAAATCTTGTCCCTGCTGAAACTGCTCCAATGTAATAAGATGGCTCGCCTTTTCCTTCTTAGATTCTTTTGGTGTTACTTCCGTTACTGTTGGTTTTAAGATATCATCAGTATTTTCCCTGATAAGCTGAAGGAATTCAGCTCCATATTTTTTTAACTTTAATTCGCCAACACCTTTTATCTGGCGTAAAGCGCCTTCATCTTTTGGACAATATTTGCTCATCTCTTTTAGCGTGCTATCGGCAAAAATCAGATATGGCGGAACCTGTTCCCGTTCGGCGATACTCTTGCGCAGCTGGCGGAGTAGTTCGAATAGACCATCATCAGCGTCCATTTTGCGCTGCTTAACTCCCTTTTGCCATACACCTGCCAGATTTTTCAAAACAGCGAAAGCCTGCGGTGTAAGTTTCACTATTGGATATTCACCTTCGGTAAGACTTAAATACTGTGTTGCAACCAAGCGTTGAACCAATGTCTTTAAGTCCTGAACAGTATACTCAGACATTAAACCATATGTCGGAAGCTGATCCAAACCAAACTGTTGAACCTTTTTATTTTTTGAGCCTTTTAGTACGTCGGCAATCATTGCTACACCAAAGCGTTCTTTCATGCGGTAAACACATGAGAATACCTTTTGCGCATCTAAAGTGATATCAATAAGTTCGCCTTCTTCTTCGCAGTTACCACAATTGCCGCATTCTCCAGACAGCACAGTTTCTCCAAAATAGCGCAAGATATATTGCCGCAGGCATTCCGGGGTATGACAGTAGTCTACCATTTGCTGCAGTTTGCGAAGTTCATGCTGCTTGCGCGCGGGATTCTCTACCGATTTGTCAATTAAAAACTTTTGCAGCAGTGTATCCTGAGCGCTAAAGAGCAATATACATTCTCCTGGCTCGCCATCACGCCCGCTGCGCCCTGCCTCTTGATAATATGACTCCATATTCTTCGGCATATTATAATGAATGACATAACGAACATTGGACTTATCAATTCCCATACCAAAAGCATTTGTTGCTACCATTACCCGAATATCATCATATATAAAACATTCCTGCTGCACAGCTCTTTCATCGTCACTTAGCCCAGCGTGATATCGGCCAACAGCTATTCCTCGTTTAAGAAGAAGTTCATAAAGTCCATCAACCTCTTTGCGGGTAGCAGCATATATTATCCCGGCCTGCCTACTGTTAGACTTTAAATAATTTAGAATATACTTCTGTTTATCTTCTCCCCGCAGTACGGTAAAAGATAAATTCGGTCTATCAAAACCAGTGACATAGACGTCTGGCTGCTTTAAAGATAATAGTGATACAACATCGCCCTTGACTTCTTCTGTTGCTGTGGCTGTAAATGCCCCAATTACCGGTCTTAGCGGAAGATTTGCAATAAAAGGGCTGATATTTCTAAAACCGGGGCGGAAATCATGCCCCCATTGCGAAACACAATGGGCTTCATCAATTGCGACAAGGCTTATATTAAGTTGTCTTAAGGCCGCTTGAAAAGATTCAACTTCCAACCGCTCGGGAGCAACGTAAATCAATTTGCAATACCCAGCACTTATTCTCGCTAAACGCTGCCTGACTTCAGCAGCAGATAAAGTGCTATTTATATAAGTAGCAGAAATGCCCTGATCACTCAGTCCATCTACTTGATCTTTCATAAGTGAAATAAGCGGTGAAATAACAATGGTAACACCCGGCAAAAGCATTGCTGGTATTTGAAAACAAATTGACTTTCCCGCTCCAGTTGGCATAATTGCCATTGTGTCACGCCCAGCTAAGAGACTTTCAATAATTTTAGTTTGCCCTGGGCGAAATTCACTATATCCATAATATTTCTTTAATATTTCTTTTGCTTTTTCCATAATCATAATTACTCTGGGACCTGCCCTTCTTAATAACTGGGTATCTAATTCCCAGAAGCATTACATATTTCAATGCTCTGTTTTAAAATTCGCTACCATTTAGCTTAAGTCCTCTTACCTATTGGTGCGTATTGTAATAAAGGTTTAGCACTGATAATATTATTATTGATACGGACTGGTACAAGTAAAAGATAGGATGATTCTATGATAACTACACTAATTTCGAAATTTAAAAATACCAATCGGGACTATTTGCTTTTTCTCTTAGCGAGCGTCTTTATCGGTATTAGCCAAAGTGTTGATGGTTCTACATTAACTAATTATTTAAAAGAACATTTAAATATGCTTATCCTCCAGCGTTCTGCCCTTGAGGTTCCCCGAGAGCTGCCTGGCCTGCTAGTATTCCTAGTAATTGGTTCACTTTATGCCTTAGGTGATGTACGGATAGCCGTAGTTGCTAATATTTTAGCTGCTATAGGCATGTTTTTACTAGGTTTTATTCCGCCTGACTATTTCATGGTTGTTATCGTTATATTTATCTATAGCATGGGTCAGCACATGTATATGCCGTTGGCTAATAGTATCGGAATGAGTTTTGCAAAGGATGGCGAAGTTGGTAAAAAACTCGGTCAAATGAGCGCGTTAAACACAGCTGCCCTTGTCGTAAGCAGTGCCGTCCTATGGGCTTTGTTTAAATTTTATAATATTAGCTATACGACATCATTTACAATTGGTGCTGTCTCATTCTTAATTGCCGCGCTTCTGCTTTTTTATATTACACCTGCAGCTAAGTCTAATAATAAAACAAGGTTTATATTTAGAAAAGAATACCGTTTGTATTATTGGCTTTGTGTTTTATTTGGTGCAAGGAAACAAATTTTTATCACATTTGGTCCATGGGTATTAGTAGATATTTTTAAAGAACCTGTAACCACAATGACAATGCTCTTCTTTATAATTTCTATAACCGGTATATTCGTTAAGCCTTTAATCGGTTATTTAATTGATAACGTTGGTGAAAAGTTTGTTCTAACAAGCGAAGCAATCGCCTTTTTCTTCGTTTGTTTAGGTTATGCCTTTACTGCCGATATTTTCAGTTCAAGTTTTGCTTTATTCATAATAAATGCCTGCTATGTCCTTGATCAAACTTTAAGCTCTGTCAGCATGGCTCGTGCCACTTATTTAAGGAAAATTGCTCTAAAGCCTGAGGACGTTTCACCCACTCTGTCGTTGGGTACTAGTATCGACCATATAGTTACTATGTTTCTTCCTTTAGTCGGCGGTATGGTATGGTATAACAATGGTCCCAATGGTTATAAATACGTATTTATTGGCGGTGCATTGATTGCTTTATTAAATTTAGGTTCAGCAATGTTCATTAAGATCCCCACCAAACAATCCACTCAGTCTTATTAAATGCTAATTTAAATTTAATCAAATAGCAGATTAAAAATGTACAGAGCTGCTTATTGCAACTGTACATTTTTCCTTCTTAAAACAAAAAAATGCTGCTCACTTAAGCAGCTAAATGTTACTAATGGAGTTGTACAACTTGATATTCAAATTTATTCCCTTTACTTACAATAGGCGAATGAAAACCTGTGCTGGAATGATCACTTAAGCTAGCCAATTTATTATTGATCATATCAATCGTAAAAAGTCCTAAATTAGCAACAAGAGCACACAAATCTTGATGATTTAGATTAGTCAATTCAAAATCTTCATTTGCATTTTGGCTAATGCCGCTTGGTAAACTAATTGGCTGCATAAGACTGCCTACCGACTGCCCAGATTCATCAATATATTCTATCCATTCCCACTTAAATGGCACCGTTTTGCCATATCCTCTTTTCATAAAGCAGCGCGTTAGACACTTCCATTTAAATTCTCTGCCAATGCCACGCTCTTTAGCCTCGTTTATAAGAAAGCTTTCACCATTTGTGTCTTGATAAAGAATAAAGGCTGCTAAATTAGTGTATGTTTCGTAGTCAGTCAGCTCCACCCAAGTAGAATTGTGTAGAGGTGAAATATTTGCATAATCTACAATTCGCTCATAATTATAAGTATATCGACAAACATCAGATACAGAATTGAGCAAAATAGAAGCATCTAAAACCTTAGCATCACTTAAGCCACTGGCTATCTGCTGCCAAAATATATTAGAAGTATCAATGACTCTTAACCTTTGCGAATCCTTCCTAGCATATAAACGCCTAAATTGTTTAGAAATTTCCTGATAAATTTCCATCAATATTCCCCTCTAATAACTGTATACCTAATGCTACTATTTGCGGATATGAGCTTTTTATGCATTAAGGGAAAAGATTGATCATAAATAGAAAAGCACTATGCTTTGCTCTTAGAGGACAAAGCTATAGTGCTTTTATCGGCTTAAACTGCGCTCGTTATGTGTGCATTTTTATTCTGATTATAAAACAGCTTGTTTTTTGACCAGTTCAAACTCAGCATTTTGCAAAGAAGATTCATTGCGGAAAAACATTGTATAATCTCGTGTATAACAAATTACTCTAAGTGAGCAGCTTCTTAAAATAATTGACATAACATCAGCAAACTTTCCTGCAGATAGAGTGTTCAACGAATTACTGTAAGTTAAGTTAAGTATCATCTGCTTACACTGGTCTAGCTGATTCAAAACAGCCCATTGAAATTCTGCAAAATCAGAACCGGTAAGTTCCTTTAGTATAGTTATGTATAATACTCCATCCCGATTTTCGATTAGATATTGCAGTTGTGATGCTGGCTGATTCACTGCCACTTGAGAGCTTACTAGCTTAGCTAAACCCCTATTGTAGTCACTACTATCAGTACCAAGAACTTCGCTAATAGTTGAAATCAGTTTATCTTCTTTTAATGGTTTTAAGATGTAGCTTTTTGCACCATTTTGCAAAGCTTCAAAAACTTTATGTTTTTGCCCTAAAGCACTGACCATAATAACCTTTGCCTCGGGATCGTAAGCTGCTATTTGTGTTAACGCTGTAATTCCATCTACTCCTGGCATGGTAATGTCCATTGTAACTATATCCGGACGATGTTTTTTATAGGCTTGGACCGCCTGTTCACCATTCGCAGCCTCATCAACAATTACATGACCTGCTTTGGTAAGCATGGTTCCTATAGCCTTCCTCATCATTAATGCGTCATCAACCACTAATACACGTGCCATTTGAATCCTCCTTGTCATTTTCAAAGGATATTGAACTAAAATATATCTGTCCTAAATCAGTATCAATATTCCAGGTTTTAGTCTCGGCATCAGCATAATTAGCCGATGCACCTTCTGCCCACACCGTAACAGGTGGTCCGATATCAATACCTTCTAAATCAGATATTTGCTGTAACGAGTTACCAACAATCGTGTTAAATACTTCGGCAAACGTACTTTCAATCAATTGTTTCTCGTAAGTAACAGTATTATCTTCCGGATAAAATTTGTTTAATAAATGAGCTGCTAACGCTTCGTCCGCACTTATCATTAATCTGCCTCTTAGGATTCCATGGATATCAATAAACGTAGAAATATTCCTCATTGGAACAACACTTTGGTTTGAGATAATTGCGCTCACCTTAGTTTCAGATATGCCAAACTCTTGTTGCAAGTAGGTATTAGTTTGATTAAGAACATGATTACTAAAACTAGCAAAACTATACCGCACAGCTTGGTGAAGTTTAGGCAGCACAAATGTAAATGTTGTACCACTTCCTATATCACTTTCGACCTTGATATAACCTTTTAGTTTTTCTACCTCCTCATGTACGGCATTTAGGCCTACGCCTCGTCCTGCCAGGTCGCTAGCACTAGCCGCACTAGAGAAACCATCGGCAAAAATCATACCAACCGCCTCTTCTTTCGATAGCTTATCAGCTTCAATCTGGCAGCAGACCCCTTTTGCAACAGCAATATCACGAATATGCTCAGCATCAATGCCTCGTCCGTCATCAGAGATTGTTACAACAATACAATCATCTGTTTCATCTATTACGCATTCAATCCTACCCTTAATGTCTTTATTGGCTTCAAAACGCTCATCTGGAGTTTCCAAGCCATGTGCCACTGCATTTCGGAAGACATGGGTAAGAACCTTAGCAAAATTACTATATTTTTCTGGTTCAACCAGACATTCTGATCCAGTAATATCGAATAGGTGTACATCTTTGCCCTGATTATTAGCAATGTTTATAACATAATCAGGATACATTTTAAGCAATTCTCTAAAAGGTTTGTAGCGCAATCGACGCAGATCGGTTATAAGTTGACTTGCTTGGCAAGGCGACAATAGTCGCTTTACTTTTTCTTCTAATTGTTTTAGCTTAGAACTTTCAACAATGACAGTATCTTCCTTTACAAAAAATCCTTCGCCAAGAATCCCTTTTAAAATCTGCAGTTCTTCATTCAACCATAAATACATTGAACTTGACAGACACTGACAAAAACAATTTCGTAAATCCTCATCACAAACTTCTGAAGTTCCATTACTGCGAATATTAGCAAGATCATTTTCCAAGTTATGCAGTTTAGTTGCAAGTCGGTCTAGTCCTAATTGCCCAAAAGTCCCCTTCCATGTATGAATATGCCTAAAGATTGTACTAAGCTTTTCTGCAGCCGTTATATCTGCTTCTAATATACTAGGTAGTTCCTCTTCACAAAAAGCCTTGTATTCATGAGTCGACTTTATAAACTGCTGATAATGTGTAACTGTTTGAACTACCATTGCGAGAACATTCTTTTCATCTTGGATTTGTCTTTCCATTTCACGACGCTCGGTTATGTCAGTAAGTATGAGAAGAATCTCCTTCCGATCTGATCCCGAGCGATTAATTATTCTATAGGCGACACTAATAAATAATTCATCTAAAATTATTTCCGCTGGTAACAATGACAGATAATTTTCTCTTAAAAAGTCATCTGTTTCATTAAAAATTTTCGCAAATAACGCCTCTAAAAATACCTGCTGCTTCTTATCATTTGGATATAATAGTTTAGGAATTGATTCGCCATTAATTTCCTGATTGAAAATCATAACACATTCGGCACTGTATTCACCAACGACCCTTAAATCAGCACCAAAGGATAGAAATCCTTGTCCCGTGTTATCCATTAGGTTGCGCAATTTGCTAACAACCTCTGTTAATTCTTGCGTTTTTCCTTCCAGCTGGGCTTGGACAATTAGTTGCTCCTCATTGATCTTCTCTAACGCCATCTTTTGCTGGCCAATTTCTTTTTGAGAATTTTCCAATTCAACTAAAGCCTGTCTTAAACCCATATCATTTACTTTAATACAATGGGCCATCCAGTTCATATTTCGCATAAGCTCTATAAATTCGTTTTCACTTCCGCTATCCTTACCTGAATTAGGTACTGGGAGATGGACCTCGTACTGTCCCTTTTTAACATCTAAGCAAAACGCTTTAATCTTATCTAAGTGTTTTGTGAAAAAGAATTGCATAATAAAGCCTGGTGCAATCAGTCCAACCAGCACTATCCCCATTAACGCAAAAGCCGCAGCACTGTGGAAAGATTTATTTGCAGCTAATCCTGACTGAGTGGCCACCCAAAACATTATTAATATGGGCATAACCCCAAAAACAAGTAAAATAACACTTAACCTAGTTTTGATTTTCAATCTTGCGCACCTCAACCTAAATTTTCAAAATCCATAATATAATTGATAATGATAATCATTACTCATATTATCATTTATATTATTAAATATGTCAATATATTCTAGATTGTCTATCTGCTTTTTTAAAAAAATAAACAGTGCTTGTCATCATGTGACAAGCACTGTTTTATTAATCCATGCAATTTTGTTCTTTTAAATTATCTTCGTCGGAAGTTTTCGTCAAAACTATACTTACCAGGGCCAATTAAGATTAGGCTAAGGAATAAAATACCCAGCTCTATTGGTTGGGCGGCTCCGGCAAACCCCACGCCTGAAGCAAACTTAGTGCTTATAGCAACAATCATAGTTATGGTTAGCAACAAATTTGCTATGCGGAAAAAAAGTCCTAATACAAGCAATAGTCCGCCTCCGAACTCAGCAAAGGCTGCCATAAACCCCCAGAATACTGGAAAAAACGTGATCCCGAAATTACTAATCGCTCCTCCCAGCTTGGCCCAGGTAGCTGTCCCACCCATAATTTTAGGCCATCCATGATACATGAACATTATTCCAATCCCAAATCTAAGCAGTAAAAGTCCTAAGTCCCGATGTCTATCCAAGCTTGTACAAAACATCTTATTCCCCACCTTTTTATAAGTAAAAGTATTACTCCGATTATATATAGTTGGTCACTTCACATGAGAAAATTTTTCTTTAATCTCAAGTTCAGTATACAAGTATTTTCTTCATTAAATTCGAATTAAATACATCAAAGAAATTTTAACAGTACAGTCTGATGAAAACTAAATCAACCCAGTTGTTGTATAAATTAAAACTCCAAGAAACCCTACTGTTACTTTCATTAAAGTCAGTATAAATACATCATAGTAAGACTCCTTATGCGTCAGTCCGCATACTGCTATAAGCGTAACTAGTGCGCCACCGTGGGGAACAGTATCTAAACCACCTGAGGCCAAACACGCAATTCGATGCACCACCTCCGGCTGGATACCGACGGCATTAGCCCAGTTCAACCATTCTTTACCGAGCATGCCTAACGCAATAGTTATTCCTCCAGAAGATGATCCAGCAAACGCAACCATTATATTTGTAGTTACCACTTCTGATAATAGCGGGCTATTTCCAATTCTTAGCTCAAACAAAGCATTCTTTACTGTTTGAAAACCAGCTAGACTCGCAATAACTGCACCAAAAGCATAGCCAGAAGCGGTATTTAATATAGCACTTACTGATGATACTGCACCAATATTAACCGGGAAAATCAGCCCGCCATTTTTCGCAATTCTTTTTCTACCGATAAGCGCTGCACAAACTATTCCAATTCCTAATGCAATATTCAGCGACCAAATAGCCTGAATTCTATCAACACTTGAACTTAGGAGCGTAAGATTGAGTGGTCTTAAAGCAGCTAAACTCTTTGAATCCCAATGATATGCCCAATTCCAATGAAAAGGATTGCTCATATAGATATTTACTAATATGACAGCAGCTAACGGGATTGCAGAAACTGACCAATGAGGCAGCTCATCTTTAACAGGCTTAGGTTCATTTAGACTATGCGTACCATAACCTTCACCTTTTAAGGCAAGTCTTCTGTGTCTATATGTAATCCACGCCCAGCCGAAACAAAAATATAAAACCCCACCAATAAGACCTAGCATAGGTCCAGCCCAAGTTGAAGTACCAAAAAAGGTAGTGGGTATTATGTTTTGTATTTGCGGCGTACCAGGCAATGCAACCATTGCATAAGTAAAAATCCCCATCCATAAAGTTGCCGGAATTAGCCTTTTAGGTATATCTGCTTCACGAAATAGAATTGCCGCAAACGGGTACATGACAAAAGCTACGACGAAGACACTTAGGCCGCCATATGTTAGAACACCACAACCAAGCAGAACTGATAGCACGGCTCGTTCCTTACCTAAAGAACGGACAATAGCTGCTGCAACCGAGCTAGCCATACCACCCTCTTCCATTATCTTTGCAAAAACAGCTCCTAGTAAAAAGACAGGAAAATATATTTTTACATACTCAGCTATTTTGGTCATGTATATCTCACTAAATACCGGCATTATTTCATAACCACTCCCAATTGAAGCGGTCATCGCAAATAACGGGGCGAATAGAATTATTGAATATCCCTTATATGCAAAAATCATCAATAATGCAAGACTTACTAAAATCGCTGCGAAATCCATACTATCTCCTTCTAGTGCACTTTATTAATTATTAACTTCCACCATAGATTATCAAAACCTGCTCTTCTTTAAATATTGGGCAATATAAAAAAACATCTGATAAATAAGCGAAATATTAATCAGATGTTTTCTATAAGCTATTGAATTTGATCTAACTCCTAAAGTAATTTAGTACGTTATCCAGCATATAACTTAACATTTCTCCGCCAGATACTTCGGCTGAATCAAAAAACATTAAATCAAAACCTATCTTGTCGAGCTTAACCATAGGGAAAAGTTCGTCGCCGGTTTGCAAAAATACCGGTTCAGTAAATTCATGAACGACGGTTTGCATAGAATAATCATTTCTGCTGCGGCTTTCTTTTATGTATTTATTAAATATACCTTGAACTGAATCAATACAATTTCTTTCAGCATCATAAATAAATAAGGTTTTAGGTTCTCCGCCAAGCTTAATCTGCTGATCGCCCATTCCTAGGCGTTCTTTTTCGGCCTTGGCCCACTCTGCGTCTACTTTTACTTGGACATTCTCGATCACCGATTCCCATACCTTTTGGTCAAGAGGCATTTTAAGCTCATACAAAGTAATGCCCACATCTCTCGCTAAATCGTGGGTTACTTTTTGGTATACAGGCTGGGTAACTAAAACACCGGCGGTTTGGCCAGGAATATCGCGTAATATTGATAATAATTTGAAAAGTTCGGTATTTCCAATCTTTTTATTCCAGTCCTTGACTTGAATAACCGTATTATAGTTGATCTCACCATCCGTGAATTCCCAATAGATATCAACTTCATGATAGCCTACTCTTCCTTGAATTGTAGAGTTACGCACAACTTTAATTGTCTTGACAGACTTTTCGTCCTCTATTGCTTGAACTAGCTTACTGATAATTTGTTCATAATAAAACTTCTCATCCTGCATCTAAACACCACCTGCAATATTTTGAGAGATTAATTCCTAGACCTCTTTTAAGACCAGACTTACCTTCACTATATTTGACGCAAATTCGTAAATACCTACTTTTCCCAATAAAAATGATGGAGAAGTATGTATCACACTTCTCCATCATTTTGCTTGAGCACAGCAACAACCTCTTCTTCCCTTTCTTCCGGCACAAAAGCTACCACAGTGAAAGCATGTCCGCCTGCAAGCCCGTCTCCCCCAATACTAAACCCGCTAACTGATGGATCTGCCCCCATGAGAACTCTTTCTGATGCATTAGTAGCATCGTTCGGTAAATTTGCCGAGAAGATGGTTAGTCCTGTAAGTGTCTCTGCACTGGATATGGCGCTATCCCTATGCTCATCTTGTGTTACGCCAAAGCGTGTGTTGCGTCTGATATGAACATCTTGTAATCCTTTTTCGGCTAATGTCTTCCGAGCAGCGTCTGCCTTGGTACTTGACGGAAAATGTGCGATGATTGTACGTTCGTTTGGCACCAAATAACCCCCTAGACTACTTTTTCTATTAGGTTATCAGATGCAGCTTAATTTATACTTCCTAACAAGTGATGTTTAAGAGCCACCCCAAAATTGAGCAGCTCTTAAACATTATTTTTTATTTAAGTACTTACGAATATCAAATGCTACTGCAGCTACAATAATCAGACCTTTGATAATAAGTTGCCAGTAAGGATTTATCCCAATAAAGGTTAAACCATAATTTATTACTCCAAAAATTAGTACACCTGCTAGTATGCCAGGGACTGTCCCGATACCACCGGCAGTGGATACTCCCCCCACTACACACGCGGCTATCGCATCTAATTCGTACATATTGCCATAGTTATTAGTTGCGCCGCCAGTCCTTGCTGCTTCGAGCACACCTGCTAAACCATAAAGAGCTCCGGCTATAGCATAAAGATATAATAGATTTCGTTCAACATTAATGCCAGATACAATTGCAGCATGAACATTACCGCCAATTGCATACATATTTTTCCCCAGCCTGGTCTTAGAAAAAATGACCCAAACTAATATCGATATCACTATTGCAATAATTACGATATAAGGAACTGAATACTCTCCAGTCCCGAAGGCTCCTGAGCCTAGCTCAGTAAAATCGCTTCTTAAACCCCCGATCGGCTGAGATTCATTTGGCTTCATATCAAAATAGATAGAATTTACTCCGTATACCATTACCATAGTACCCAGCGTAGCAATGAACGGTGGAACACTAAATTTAGCTACAATAGTTCCATTTATCACCCCTACAAGCAGACCCGCCAAAATTGCCAGCATTATCGGCAGCCAAAGCGGTAAATCCGGCATATCAGGGTAAAAGCGGCGTGAATAGTCAGCTACCTGAAGCATGGATGCAGATAATACCGCTGTCAAGCCGACTACCCGTCCAGTCGAAAGATCTACTCCGCCGGTTATTAGCACAAATGCAGCACCAAGAGCAATAATCGCCCTAGTTGATGACTGCAACAATATGTCTCTAATAGTGGTAACCGACATAAATCTTGGATCATAAATTGCAATAACAATTATCAAACCAATTAGAACTATGTAAATTGCATGCTGCATAAGAAAATCATATGATTTTCTTGCGTCAAGACTCATCGCTCTCCCCTCCTTATGATAAACGCTGAGTTGCCAACCTCATAATTTCTTCTTCTGACGCTTTATTGCCATCAACAATACCAGTTAATCTTCCTTCACACATCACCATTATTCGATCTGACATTCCTAATAGCTCAGGCATTTCTGACGAAATCATGACAATACTTCTACCTTGCCTTGCTAATTCAGCAATAATTGAATATATTTCAAATTTGGCACCTACATCTATCCCACGGGTTGGTTCGTCAAGAAGTAAAATTTCCGGTTCAGTCAGCAGCCAGCGTGATAACAAGACCTTCTGCTGATTACCGCCCGATAAATTCTTGATAAGAGTTTTAATTGATGGTGTTTTTATACGAAGTTTTTGCATACTCTGCTCAGCGTCTGCTACTCGCTGTTTTTCATTTAGAAGCAAATAACTTGTTTCATAGCGAGCTTGCTTAGCGATAGCTGTATTCTCTAAAACCGACAATACGGGGAATATTCCCGTTGCACGGCGTTCCTCGGTTAAAAGAGCTATTTTATGCTTTTTAGCGGCAATGGGTGATTTTATCGATATTTCTTTACTATTTAACACAAACTTTCCTGAAGACACAGTTCTTAATCCAAACAGAGCCTCAATTAGTTCTGTTCGCTGTGAGCCTACAAGTCCGCCTATTCCAAGAATTTCTCCTTTTTTTAGATCAAAAGATATATCTTTAAAAGATTTAGCATCACACGCTGTTAAGCCTTCTATCCTAAGTACTACATCACCCGGATTATTGAACCGCTCAGGAAACCGCTGAGTAAGATCCCGTCCAACCATCTTTGAAATAATCATATCTGTTGTCAGCTCCGCAGCTGGCCATGTTCCAATATACTTACCGTCCCTCATTACAGTAACTTCATCTGATATTTCGAGAATTTCCTCCATTTTGTGAGAAATATAGATTATTGCGACACCACGTTTTTTTAAATCGCGAATAATATTGAACAATTGCTCTACTTCATTGCCTGTTAAAGATGATGTTGGCTCATCCATAACGATAACTTTCGCGTTGAATGAAACAGCTTTCGCTATTTCAATTGATTGCACTTTAGACACGGACAGTTTACCTAAAAGTATTTTCGGGTCTAAATCAATTTGTAAATCTTTAAAAAGCTGTTCAGTATCTCTGAGCATCTTAGCTTCATCTACCAATTTGAACGGTCCAAATCCCTTTACAGGGTAACGGCCCAACCACAAGTTATCCATTACATTTCGATGCGGTACAGGATGCAGCTCTTGATGAATCATAGAAATTCCTAAATCGAGTGCAGCCTTTGAATTAGATATTTCAACCTTTTTGGCATCTAATAATATCTCGCCGGAGTCAGGTTTATAAATACCAAATAAACACTTCATTAAGGTTGATTTACCCGCACCATTTTCGCCCATCAATGCATGTACAGTACCAGCTCGGACCTTTAAATTTACACTATCCAGGGCCTTTACACCGGGAAATTCCTTAGAAACATTGCGCATTTCAAGCAAAATATCTTGACTTGCCATGAGGCCCCCTCCTCACACCATATTACATTTTATATAGACGGTGTATACACCAGGAGTTTTCAAAACTGAGAGATATAATAAATAGTTTATCGATATTTAACTATCAGCAGAGGCGAAAAACCTCTGCTGATAGTTAGTTACGTTACGATTATTACTTAGCGTCATTCATATTCTGTTTAGTTATCTTTTTATATGCGACCCAAACATATTTACCATCTGTTAACTCAAAGCCGGTATTTTCTTTTGTAGGTACTTGCCCATTCGCTAGAACTGAAGCTATGTTAATAGTAGCTTTGCCTTGGTTAACAGCATCGTTTAAAACAGTTCCTAAAAGAGTTCCTTCTTCTAGAGCTTTTAACGCAGGTGCGGTTGCATCAACACCTACTACCGGAATAAATTTTCCGTCTTTAAAGTAGCCTTTAGCTTTTAAGGCTTCTATTGCACCTAACGCCATATCATCATTATTAGCAAAAACCGCTTCAATACTGTCGCCATGAGCTGCTAGAAAAGCAGCCATTTTTTCTTGTCCTTTAACTCGATCCCACATCGCGGTATCTTCAGCTACCTTTTGTACTTTGATACCCGCATCTTCAACTGCCTTTATCGAATATTTAGTGCGTAACTCTGCATCCTGATGGCCCGGTTCACCTTTAAGCATTACATACTGAAGAACTCCGTCTTTATTCTTATCGGCTGCTGGATTTGCTTTTAAGTAATCTACAATAAGTTGGCCTGAGATTGTTCCCGACTCCTCAGCTTTTGCCCCAACATAATAAACCTTATCCCATTTTGTCATATCTTCAGGCAGTGGCTCACGATTGAAGAATACAACTGGAGTGTTCGCCTTTTTTGCTTTATCAATAATAACTCCGGCAGCAGTACGATCAACAGGATTAATTGCTAACGCATTAACCTTTTTAGTAATGAACAAATCAACCTTATCATTTTGAGCAGATTGTGAATTCTGACTATCAACAATTTCTACTTTAGCTTTACCCTCTGCAAATTTTGAAATAGCATTGCGAACCCCTGTCATAAAAGTATCATCAAATTTGTAGATAGCAACGCCTACTGTCTGTTTGCCTGCAGTGGCGCCCGAAGGTGCTTGAGAATTTGAACATCCTGCTGTCAATAAACCAAGCAGCAAACCAGAAATAACAAGTCCTTTTAAGCCCTTTTTCACAGAAATTTACCTCCTCTTATTTTGGGTAAAGTTTTTAATATAAAGCAGAAGAGACTAAATAGTTTCTCTGCTTCACAACATTAGGAAACTACTACTGCTGATTAAGCATATTAAGTTCGGTTATCTCCGAAAAAACTAAGTCAGTTGCGCCCCTAAGCGTATTTTCTGTTGCCTTGTCGGAAAACCTTATATCCAGACCGCTATTACAACTTTCGAATGAACGTTCCCGTACTATCTGTTTAACCATGCCTTCTATATGCTTTCTTGCTCGTACAATCCCACCGGCAATAACTATAAGTTCAGGATTAAAAATATTCACCAAATTTGCTATGCCAATGCCTAAGTAGCGGGCAACTCTGTTTAGCATTCTAATTGCAACATCATCACCAGCGTCAGCAGCCTTGTATATTTGCTCTGGCTCAATATCCTCCAAATTTTCTCCAATATACTCTTTGACTAGTGTTGGCTGACCTTCTTTAATTGCTTTAATAACTAAGTCAACTAAAGCATTTTCGGAAGCCATTGCCTCTAAACATCCGTAGTTTCCACAGCTGCAGGCCGGTCCGGTAACATCAATAGTTGTATGTCCAACTTCTCCGGCACTATCATTAACACCACGATAGAGTTTTCCATTAAAAATTATCCCGCCCCCGATACCATGACTGACCTTTAGCATCACCATGCTCTGAGCATCCTTCACTGAACCGTAGTAGTATTCGCCGTTAGTTAACGCTCGTGAATCATTTTCCACAAAAGCTGGCAGACCAGTCTTATCTTCAATAATGTACTTTAGTGGTACATTACGCCAGCCAATATTGGGCGCAAATACCGAAATACCTTCTTTAAGTCGGACAGGACCTCGTACTATTACCCCTGCTGCCGCAACAGATACATCCGAGGACTGCCGACAGCTTTCGATTATTTTAAGCAGTAGTTTTAAGACTTCCTCTTTATTGCATTTTCGTATATCTTTTACCTGTTGATGATGGATAGTTAGTTCTGCATCAACCAAATAGCCCATAATCTTTTCGGATCTAATGTGTACCACAATGATTCGGGCGATATTCGGGTTTATTTTCAGGAGCACAGGGCGCCTTCCCCCATTTGATTCCCCCATCATGTGCTCTTGAATAATTTTTACTTCAGTTAGCTTGTTGATAATATTGGTTACGGCAGGAGGCGTCAAACCAAGTTGTTTTGCAATCTCAGCTCTCGAAATTTTTCCAAAACGCCGAATCAAATTTATAACCTGTGCATCATTTGTACCCTGCCCCAGTTTTACCTTTGCCGCTGAAATTTCACGCATAGCCTCCCCCCTCAAGCTAGGCTCAATAATTCAAATAGACTAATATTAATTATTCATTTCATAAGAAGTAAGCCTTATTTCTAGATACCATTCTTTTACTGCCCCTGGGCCCAATAAATCTATACTGTTTAACAAATAAGCGGTATCAAGCCGGTCAAAATACCCTGTGGCTGGCTCTAGGGCACAATTATACTCACCTTTAAAACCACCCTCATTAACCCAAACACCTAAATATGGCACTTTATCTACAGGAAATAATAGTTCATATATCAGTTGGTTGTTATTAAGAGTTATACCGGCAAAACCCTTAGCTTGTTTATCGGCAGCATAAAATTTTTTAGTTTTCTCTAACGAGCGTGAACCGACCCGATTTAAATGAGCCTCGATACCATTTATCCCCATGCTCACAGGAAAAGAATGTCTTGTTCCAACTGACCCTAGTATAGTGCTTTCATGAACGTTAATGACCTCGGAAACACCAGGCAGCATAATACGGGTAAATTCATCACAGGCAACCAGTCCGTGGAATGCCCATAAGCCGTATATTGCAGCACTTCCAATATTGCGGACTTTGTACGACATTCGAATAGTGCTTTTGTTTAATGAAATAGTCCGAAAAAAGACATAGGGAAGAGTTCGTCCTTCTACTCTTGCAGCCAAACCATCTTTATCTACGGTCACTTCCCACGGCAAACTCCAAAGTTCCCCATGGTCGGGCAATGTTATGCCAGTATAGTCACCTGTCGGATAGCTGCAAGGATCTATCGTGGGAAACATCTCATCCGCACCAGAAGTATCATACTCAGCAAAATTAGCCCCATAGTTTGCTAGTTGGTATTTGCCGTCTGCCGGCTGAAATAATACTTCAAATTGCTGGGGTTTGTAAAAAATCGAGGCAATCTTCGCACCTAATTCCGGTAGTATAAGTAAGCTGATAAGGCTATTCTCAATGCTATAGCAGGATAACCCTTTGTATATACCCCTCTTAATCTCCATCATAACCCTCGTATCTTACACCCTCAGATATTACGGCTATATAAAATTCCGCTGTTCTCCCAGTCGAATGCTTATAACCAGCACCAACAGAAGTAATAAAATCGTCTATCTTACCGTTTTCAACCAACGCAATTGCACAACCGCCAAAGCCGGCCCCAGTCATTCTAGCACCAATACAGCCTGGAGAACTTATAGCATGTTCAACAATTGAATCAAGTTCCGGTCCGGAAACTTCGAAATTCTGCTGCAGCGATTTATGTGATGCTATCATCGAATTACCAAAGCCAGTTAAGTCTCCATTACAAAGAAGCCTTACTGCTTGACTGACTCGTATGTTTTCGGAAATAACGTGCCTTGCTCGCTTCCTTATAGCTGGGTTTGTAATAAAAACTTCCACCTCATTTAAGTAAGCTTGACATAAATTTTCTATATGTCGATTTTTTCTTATCTCTGTGAAGGCTTGATCGCATTCCTTGCGACGTTCATTATACTTTGAGTCTGTCAATTCCCTTTTCTTATTTGTGTTCATTATTACAAGCCTGTATTTCTCAAGTACAAAAGGAATATAGCTGTAATTTAAGTTATTGCAATCCAAAAGAATCGCCTGATCTCGCTGTCCATGAGCGATTGTAAAATGGTCCATAATACCGCAATTCACACCAATAAAATTGTTTTCAACACTCCGACAGGATTTTGCTAACTCTACTCTATCCATTTTATCTTTTGAAAATGCATGCTGCAGCATAAAAGCAGTGAGGACTAAAATTGCGGCTGAAGAGGAAAGACCAGTCCCCTCAGGCAATTCGCCATAATACAGAATGTCGCAGCCCTTAAGTTCATACCCGTGATCTATTAGATATTTGATTATTCCTTTAGGATAGTTAGCCCATCCATCAATTGCCTCAAATGAAACTGGCTGATTAAGATCAATGGAAACAGATGATGACATATTCAGTGATCTAAAATTAATTATGCTATCTGTACGCTGGCGCAAAAGTCCCCAAATTCCCAGAGAAATTGCTGCAGGGAAAACATAACCGCCGTTAAAGTCGGTATATTCGCCAATGAGGTTAACGCGACCAGGAGCAAAATATCTTTTAATAGGCAATTTAGAAGGACCAAACATCTCTATGAACTTATTACCTAAATCAGCCTTCATCCGACGCCTCCTGTGCACTTACATATTTTAAGTAAGCTTTTCTAAGCTCCTCGGCAGTCTGTTCAACTGACATCGGATTGCAAGCAGCCCATGCTCCCATCTCTGAAGAAGCATAAAATTTCAGCTTATCAGCTTCCCTCAATGGAGTATAGAACTCTATATGAAAATGATAATAGAGGTCTGAATCCTGGTATTCATCACAGTTAACCGGGGTTTGATGAAAACACATCATATAGGGAAAAAGCCTATCGAATAAGTTATCAAATGCGCCAGTAACATTTTTTAACATTAACGCCAGCTCATATTTTTCTTTTTCCGTAAAACTTGTGATGTTAGCTTTATGACTCTTGCTGACAACAAAGACTCCATGTGGATAATCTGTAAAGAAGGGTAAATAGGCGATGAAGCTATCATTTTCAGCAATAAACCTTTGCTTAAACCTAATTTCCTCTTTGTTCATATCACATATTAAGCACTTGTTATTATCTTTAAAATATTGCTGACAGCTGTCGAGCTCTATTTTAATTTTTTGCGGCAAAAATGGATACGCATAGATTTGCCCATGCGGATGAGGCATGGTTACACCAACTTCCCTGCCTCTGTTTTCAAACTCAAGAATATATTTTACTTTCGGATCGCTGGATAATTCAATAAAGCGCTCCGCCAAAAGGCATATCAGCTTATAGATGTGTTCTTTAGATAATGAAGGTAAGGTTGCATGATGGTCAGGTGAATAAAGTATAACCTCGCATTTCCCATAATTTTGTTGAACCTTATAGGGTCCGTTTTCTTCTATATCTGGAATATCCGGCGTTTTTGTCAGAGCCGGAAAATCATTATTGTAAGAATAGACCTCATAAGTTTCTGGAACTTTTCCTGAACCAGGACAAAAAGGACACCAGTTACTCGGTAAATGCGGTCTTGCTTGTCGATTAGCAGCAACCATGGTCCAAGTACTAAGCATAGGGTTCCATCTAAGTTCAGCCATAACATCCCTCCAAGAGGCATTTAAAACTTAATAAATAACTTTATTAACTTCTTTATTAAGTTTTATGAAAAACAAGCGGTAAGCAGAACTTAATTCCTTTCAAATTTTTTCTTTTTTCTAAAATCCCCAAAGGTTTATTAAGTATTTCAATTAACGAAGGAATCATTTACCATTTTACCGTATAAATATAAATCAAATGTTTCTTCATATTTGTCTTTAAAATATAACTAATTGGCTAACTTCCGAGGAGGATGTGTCATGACTTTCGATGTTTTTTTAGCACGAGTCTATCAAGCCTTTACTGTTACAACTGAACAGCTTTTCATAACATCAAGATTATTTGACCGTGAAATTTCTGAGGGACTAGCTAATAAACCAAGTTCACTGGCGATGCTTCCTTCATATTTAACAAAGCCAACCGGACACGAACAAGGTATCTTTTTGGCGCTGGATTTTGGTGGGACTAACGTTAGAGCACTGCTCGTTGAGCTTAAAGGCTGTGGTAAATCGACAATATTAAGTCGCGTAGATTCCCCTTTAATAGATCCAGACGGGTACTATGACTATACTTTACCAACCGCTACAGCCTGCGAGTTATTCGATTTTCTCGCTGATAAACTTTCACAATTGACACAACCAACTCAAGAGTACCCTTTGGGCCACGCATTTTCTTTTCCATTTCGAATGACGGATCAAAACAATGCTGTGCTTTTATACTGGACTAAAGAAATTGCAACAGCTGATGTTGTCGGGAACAACATAGTTAATTTGCTAAATGACGCTTTTGCCAGAAAAGGCATAAGTAATATTAAATCTTCCGCTATTTTAAACGACTCAGTCAGTGCGCTTATGGCTGCAGCTTATCAAGACAATCGAACAGACATTGGTTCTATCTGTGGGACTGGCCATAACACCTGTTATCTTGAACCAAATCCTCCATGGTCTTCCGGACGCTCAATGTATATAAATATGGAATCTGGAAATTTCAACAAAGTGCCTGAAAATATCTACGATAGGCTTCTAGACGAAAAAAGCGACAGGCCTGGGGCCTATCGCCTAGAAAAAATGTGCTCTGGTCGCTACATAGGTGAACTACTGCGGCTAGTTATGCTCGATTTAATAGCAAATAAAGCCTTACTTAGTAATTCTACTGCTTATCTTGATGCATACTCCTTAACGGGAAAAGATCTTAATACTTTATTAACTGATACAACACCGCACTTAGAAAGTATTGCTCAATGGCTAAACCAATTGGGTTATAAAAACAGCAGCTTGAGTGACCGCACCTGCCTTCAGAAAATCGCCGCATTAATTACCCGTCGTTCAGCCCGTCTTGCCGCTTCTACTTATGCTGCAACGCTATTGCATATTGACCCTGAACTAAAGCAACCTCACGTTATTGCAATAGATGGCTCACTTTATGAAAAAATTCCTGGCTATGCTAATACTATCAAAGAGACTCTTTCTGAACTGCTGGGAACTCGTGCTTCTAAAATAACGTGCGAACTAAGTCAACATGGTTCTGGTATTGGGGCTGCAGTGGCAGCCGCTACAACGCTGTCATTAAAAAGATTTTGATTGATTTTTCATAAAAGCATGCTTTAGGCTAAAAGTTTCGATTAATAAAATTTACAGATACTGCGTGATATGCTGCAATTACCGAACCAATAATGTCTGCAATTAAATCTAAGTCAGTATCAATCAGGCTAGGCTGACCGGGAGGATAAGGATGTGTAGTACTGTCAACAATAAATTCCAATACTTCATATGTTGCGCCTAAACTTATACCCAGACCTACAATTAAAATAAATTTAAACAATGGTTTCACTGGGTTATTTAATAATTGCGCAACTAAAACATAGGTAAATAACGCAAAAGAATAGGAACCAAATAAATGCTGTGCCTTATCAAATAAAGTTGATGTTAAATAATATTCCAAATAGTATCCGAAGAAGCCATCGCTCAGTAATGTAATAACCATGGCAGTCCTTATGTAGTTACTCATTTCAAAGCGGATTTTGGACTCCAGATATATATAAACCAACCAAAAGGAAGACGTTGCCGCTATACCACGAATATAATTATAATTGCCTCTTTCAGCCACTAACATGATTATTAAAATTTGAGCTGCCAAGAATAACGCATCTATTGCCCTCTTAGCAAGTCTATTTTGAGTCAAAGCATACCTCCGAAATGGATCTTATTTTTAAAACCTATTGCACAATTATTATAACCACGTTTTAACAAAGACTTTCATAAAGTAAGCCTTGATTCAGGTGGAGTTTTAAGTCCATCTTAAGCAAGGCTTGGGCATCAGATAAATGATTATGGCCTAATATCTTCACGATATTAGGCCATAATCATTTATAATTAAAAATTAATTCATACTCCTGCAGCCGAAAAAGTATCATTTACAATTTGCTTTGCCTCTTCTTGAATTTGCTTTAAATGTAATTGCCCTTTAAAACTTTCAGCATAAATTTTATATACGTCCTCTGTTCCTGATGGTCTAGCTGCAAACCATCCATTTTCTGTACACACCTTTAGTCCGCCAATCTCGGCATTATTCCCTGGAGCTTTTGTTAACTTCGCTGTGATAGCTTCGCCTGCCAAGCTATCTACCTTTACTTGTTCTGGGGATAACTTAGCCAGCACAGCCTTTTGCGGAGAAGTTGCTGCTGCATCTATGCGCTCATACACAGGCGTACCATACCTAGCTGTCATATCAGAATAATGCTGGCTAGGGTCCCGCCCGGTCTTGGCGGTAATCTCTGCCGCAAGTAGGCACATTATAATGCCATCTTTATCGGTCGTCCACACAGTGCCATCTTTGCGTAAAAAGGAAGCTCCCGCACTTTCTTCACCGCCGAAACCATAAGAACCGCCCACCAAACCGTCCACAAACCATTTGAATCCCACTGGTACCTCAGCAAGTCTTCTGCCAATACCTGACGCTACACGGTCAATTATTGAAGAGCTTACTAAAGTTTTGCCAACCGCGGCATCCTTTCGCCAGCCTACACGATCTTGAAATAAATAGGAAATGGCAACCGCTAAATAATGATTAGGGTTCATCAATCCTGAACTGCGGGTAACTATCCCATGTCGGTCAAAATCGGGATCGTTACCAAAAGCTAAATCATATTTATCTTTTAATTCTATTAGGCCCGCCATGGCGTAGGGTGAAGAACAATCCATGCGAATCTTTCCATCACTGTCAACATTCATAAAACTAAAAGTAGGATCTGCGTGACCATTTAGCAGGTCAATATTAATCCCGTATTTATCAGCTATCGGAAGCCAATAGCCAAGTCCAGAACCACCAAGAGCATCTGCACCTATTTTAAGACCAGACGTCTTGATTGCTTCTAAGTCGATAATATTCTGCAAGTCATTTACATAAGTTCCAATATAATCATATTCGTGAACATTATCTGCTTTTAGCGCTTTCTCATAACTAGTACGCTTTATCTCTTTTAAGCCATTCATCATTAATTTATTTGCGTAGTCAGCTATCCATTTTGTTATGTTAGTATCAGCAGGTCCGCCATTAGGGGGATTGTATTTAATGCCGCCATTGTCAGGGGGATTATGAGATGGAGTTATAACTATTCCATCAGCAAGCCCATCCTTGCGACCTCTGTTATAATTTAATATAGCGTGTGATATACTTGGGGTTGGGGTATAGTTCATTTCTTTAGCAATCATTGTTTCAACGCCATTAGCCGCTAATACCTCTAATGTCGATATAAACGCTGGCTCAGAAAGAGCGTGTGTATCAAAGCCCAAGAAAAGTGGCCCAGTTATTCCATTCATTTGGCGGTAGCAGCAGATTGCTTGAGTAATTGCATATATATGATCTTCATTAAAACTGCATTTAAAAGAACTGCCCCTATGTCCCGAAGTACCGAAGACCACTTGCTGAGCAGGATCATTAGCATCCGGATGATTTGCATAGTAACAGCTTACAAGGCGTGGAACATTTACTAAAATTGACTGCGGCGCTTTATGGCCAGCTAAGGCATGAATCGTCATATAGATACCTCCGTAGGTCAAACCCATATTTTACCTTTTATTATTTCTATCTTTTATTCTTTATTTCCTTCAAACTTTTAGCTTAACTTCTTGATTATGGATTTTTGATGATATTCTCTAATCAACTGCACTTGCTGCAAAATTTCTCAATTGTTTTATATCTATTTTTAAAAATAACTTAATCGAGGATGGTTTTATGGAATTAGGAAAGTATAATCAATCTGCTTCGTGCGATTCTAATTCGACATTGTGGACTAATAATTTTATCCTAATATGCTTATTAAATCTCGCCGTAAGTATTCCTTTTCACAGTTTATTAGCCACACTGCCTATATATATCTCGGCTTTAGGGGGTTCAAAAGAAACAGTTGGTTTAGCATTAGCCTATCTAACCATCGCTGCTGTAATAATCCGTCCATTAACAGGGCTTTCTATCGACAGGCTTGGGCGAAAAGGCATCCTTATTATAGGTCTTATAATATTTGTAATCCCGATGGCTTCTTTCATTACGATAGTGCCCATCACTACCTTACTCTTTCTTCGGCTTGTTCAAGGCTTTGGCTGGGGAATATGCAGTACCTCAATAGGCACTGTCGCATCAGATGTTATACCTAAAAGCCGATTAGGTGAAGGCTTAGGTTTTTTCGGCTCTACTGCTAGTATTTCTCTGGCATTGTCTCCGGCAATTTCGTTATGGCTAATTGAAATACTGCCATTTAAAACTTTATTTATACTGTGTACTATCTTTACATTAGCTGCTCTTATGTTTAGCCTCGCAATTAAATATCCTAAAGTAGAAGTTAAGAACCCGCCTTCCAAAATTGTTCTTATTGAAAGAGCTGCTCTCAAACCTTCTTTAATTATGCTCTTAGTTACACTTACATATAGTTCTCTTTTGTCCTTTCTGGCCTTATATATGAAACAAAAAGGTATTCCCTCAACAGGGCTATTCTTTACGGCAATGGCTTTAACAACCCTTGCATCCCGCCCTTTAGCGGGCCGTCTGATCGATACTAAAGGTCAATACGGTTATAATCTTATAGTACTTTCGGGCATCGCCGCCATTGCAGCTGCAATGATAGCCGCAGTCAATATCTCAAGTGCAACAATTCTTATTTTAAGCGGGCTGCTTTATGGTGTAGGCTTTGGTTTTATCCAACCATCAATGCTTGCTCTCTGCCTTAATAGAGTACCTTCAACCCGTAGAGGTGCTGCAAATGCTACATATTGGACGGCATTTGACATAGGTGTAGCAGTTGGTTCAATAGTCTGGGGTATTATTGCTGAAACTTGGGGCTATCAACTAATGTTCCAACTTAATCTTATCCCTCTTGCTTTGGCGGCATTCTTGTATGTCTATAACAGCCGCCAAAGTTTATTGGTGTCGCCAGATCCAAATAGCTAGTTTTAACCTGCTTTGGCTCATTGATAAACGTACGCATTAACACAAATTTTTATGACGAAAAGCATTATTTTAAAAAAATTATTTTTCGGCCTTTACTTTTATTTAAAAGTATCATATAATAAAGGAGCCCAGTAATAGACTCAGCGAAATTTTCATTAGTCCTTCTCAATCTTTGTATGAGAAAGCCCTATGATCAATTCCAATACCTATTTAGGGTAATTAACTACTTTGGGGAGGCTATATTATAATGGCTCAAGACAAAAATTTAACATGCCGCGATTGCGGTACAGACTTCGTTTTCACTGCTTCAGAACAAGATTTCTTTGCGGAAAAAGGTTTCACTAACGAACCAGGTCGTTGCCCTGATTGCCGTGCAGCTCGCAAACAACAAAACAACCGTGGTGGTTTCGGTGGTGGCCGTAGCAACAACAGCTTCCAACAACGCGAAATGCATGATGCAACTTGCGCAGCTTGCGGAATTCAAACTCAAGTTCCTTTCCGTCCAAGCAACGATCGTCCAATCTACTGTCGCGATTGCTTCCAAAGCAACAAACGCTACTAAAAACAAAACTCCCCTGCTTATGCAGGGGAGATTTATATTTTATGACGTAATTTTGTTTTAAGTTTCTTATAATAGCTTAATTACTCAAAGTATAAGTAAACACAAGTCTGTACAAACTTTAACATAACAGTTATCTAAAATGAGGTATTTTAAAATGTCGACTGATTTTATTTCACTAGGTATTAGACCTGAAGTAAACGCATGCTTAAAAGATATTGGTATTGTCGAACCTACTCAAATTCAAGTAAAGGCCATTCCTGTATTACGCAGTGGCAAGGATCTTGTTGCCCAGTCTCAGACAGGAACTGGCAAAACTTTGGCTTTTCTCCTGCCGATCCTGGAAAGTATTGATTTGAACAAATCATATACTCAAGCCCTGATTATTACACCTACGAGAGAATTGGCACTGCAGATATCTAAAGAAGCCAAAAAATTAGCTGAAAAATTTGATATAAAAGTTGCCGCTGTTTACGGCGGTCATACCCTAGATAAGCAGATTAACCAATTGAGAGAAAATGCTCATATTGTAGTTGGCACCCCGGGCAGGATTCTGGACCACGTAAGACGGGAAACACTCAATCTCGGCGGTGTTACAAAACTCGTTCTCGATGAAGCTGATCAAATGCTGCATATGGGATTTCTAGAAGAAATTGAAGATGTGATTCGACGCACTTCCAGCAACAGACAAACTATGTTGTTTTCAGCAACAATCCCGGCCAAAATTCGTTCCTTAGCTGATAAGTACATGCGTCGCCCAATTGATATTCGTATACAAAGTCAAAATATTACGCTTGATGCAATTAACCAGATTATACTTGAAACTACTCTCGATAATAAGCTTGATAAGCTTTGTGAAATGATTGATGAATACCGCCCTTATTTAGCTATGGTTTTTTGCCACACTAAACAGCGTGCGATTTCTCTCGGCCTCGCCTTAGCGCAACGCGGATATCAGGTTGATGAGCTGCATGGCGATTTATCTCAATCGAAACGCGAACAAGTAATGCGCAAGTTTCGTGATGCAAAATTACAAATCCTAGTCGCTACTGATATCGCAGCAAGAGGATTGGATATCGAAGGTATCACACATGTATTCAATTACGATATTCCGCGCGATGCTGATACATATATTCACCGTATTGGAAGGACTGGCCGTGCTGGCCAGACCGGGACAGCCGTTACTTTTGTCGTACCAGGTGAGCAGCTATTCCTACGTCTTATTGAACAAGGTATCAACGCGTCAATTAAGCGGCAAAAGAGCTACAAAGCTAAAGAAGCAAATGACAAAACTTCTCTAAAGAAGTCTACTGGCAAGTCAACTGAAAAGAAAGCGATTTCGACCCCATACGACCCGAAAAAAAGCAAAACCAAAAGGGCCAGTGCCCATGGCGGAGCAAATCTCCGCAGCCGCCGCAAACCAAAAATAGAAGAGTCGGCAGATGCAAAAAAGCATTCCGGAGTTCGTCGCAAATCATCGGGACGCGGCAAATCATTGTAATATATAAACTAAGAAAAAAAGCAGTACGCCGGTTTTAGCCGGACGTACTGCCTTTTTTCTTAGAATGCGTAATTAAGAGTGGTTTCAAGGGAATTGAATTTATCACTTCCGTCTATGGCTTTCATATCCTTGTAGGCTAGACTTAAGGTAGTATTAGGTCTGAACTTGTAGTCATATCCAAAGGATACTCCCTTATAGCCATTATCGAAATCAGTACTTTCGTTTATATCACTCATTACTTCTACTTTGCTGTAATTTACTGAAAACGAATTTTTATCGTTTAAGTCATAGCTTACACCAACAACAAATGCTTTATTATCAGTATCTGCATCCGACTTTGTATATTCGCCAAAATATGTAGTATTGCCTTTGGTATAGGCGGTATCTACTGCCCAGTGATTGGTAGAAGCCGCACCGCCGGCACTATACTTAGCAAGTGTTGCACCCACTGTCCAATCTGCAGCCGGTTGATATGCAGCACGCACGCTGTATACCTTGTTATCGTCTACAGTTTCTTTACCAGCTAAGAAGCTTAGCTCTGTAACTCCCACCGCTGCTGTTGCACTAAGACCATCAAGCAGGTTACTGCTGCTGCCGATATTGCCATCAGTACTATATAACAAAGCTGTTGAACCAATAGTACCGCCTTGGCGTCCTAAGGTGTATGTAACATCAGTTCCCTTTATAATAAAGCCAAAACGGTCAATTGTCATAATAGATTTACGACCGTTATCCGTGTTAAAGTCGGCAGTAATATCATCACCATGATATCTCTGAGCTGCCAGTCTGGCATAAAAATCAGTGTTATCATCTAAGGCTGTTTTAGCATTCAGGATAACAGTATTTCTGGCGCCCTCGGATTTACCATCATTATCTGAGTCGTCCCACTGGTAGTGAACTTCTGCTGAGCCATCAAACTCAACCGGTGCGGCCATAGCTACTCCAATCGATAACGTCATAGATGCAGCAACAGCTGCGGCAAGCAATCTTTTTTTCATTTGTTTTGTCCCCCTTGTTAGTAGAAAATCTTCTGCTACAAAGCTGACTAATATTTGCGATAAGTGTCCACGTTTCCTTATCATACGAGCAGCCCGCAGCGAAATAAATATGTACATACCTAAGTATATCTGATATTGATTATCACTGTCAACCATATTAATACTCTTTTTCCAACTTAACCCTTGCAATCTTAGATCAATATTATCCTTAGAGTAATTAAAGTAGGATGATACAGGGAACTTCTGTATCATCCTACTTTTCATTCATATAATTTAAAATGATTCTCTTTATTACTATTTAATCCAATTTATCCTTTATCATCGAAATAAATATTTTTGTAATCATAGGGTCAAACATAGTTCCACTGCACGCTTCTATTTCCGCGAGCGCCTCCGCTGGCAATCTTGCCTTTCTATATGGACGTTCACTGGTCATAGCGTCATATGCATCGCAAATGGCTAATATTCTGCACTCTATAGGTATCTCCATACCACTTAGCCCAATGGGATACCCATTGCCATTCCACCATTCATGATGCTTTAAAATCCAATCCGCAATATGGTTTAGCTCAGGAGAAGCGATCGCAATTCGATAGCCAATTTCGCTATGCCTTTGCATAATTTCCTGCTCCTTCGGGTCAAGACTTTCGGTTTTAAATAAGATACTATCAGGTATACCTACTTTACCTAAATCGTGAAACTGAGCTAATAATCTGAGATCATGTATTTTAAACTCCGGAATGCCCATTTTTCTCGCTAGTTGCTCAATCATATTCTGCATGCGGTCAGCATGTCCTTCAGTAATAAAGTCCCGAACATGCAGTGCTTGCACCAGAGTTCGTACAATTGCACTTCGCGTGCTTTGACTGCGATGAAGTTTTTCTTTATACATTCTACTATCTGCCTCCTGTAAGGCATCAGAAATTCTCTGCCCGTTCTCGGCGATAGCATAACCGATCGAAAGACTTACCGTGAACTCATTACATGAAGAATTAAACTCACTAATTTTTGTCTGCAAGTCTTTTACCATGTTTTCGAGGATAATTTCATCAGCATACGGCAGTACCATACTAAATTCATCCCCACCCATTCTAGCTATAACCCCTGCTTGCGGAGTACAGCACCTTATCAGCTCAACCGCTTTTTTAAGAAGCTCATCGCCTCTCGCATGTCCGAAACTATCATTAACTAGCTTTAAACCATCTACATCAAAAACCAAAACGCCATAAGACCCAGATCCATTTCCCGAAACTTGCTCAATATAACGGTCAAAATATCTTCGGTTATGAACTCCCGTTAACGAATCATGATATGTCAAATATTCAAGCTGCCTCTCAGCTGCCTTACGTTCGGAAATATCACGGTAAATAGCATAGGTTCCAACAACACTTCCATCAACAATAATCGGATAAGCAATGACTTGAACATCAACCAAACTTCCGTCTTTTCTCATACGCACAGTTTCAGCCTGTACGTACTCCCTCCTGGCAATTTCTTCTAAACGAACCCCTTCTGCCCTAAGATTTTCGGGCACTACAACTTCATCAATAAAGCATCCTTCAATTTCATTCTTTTTATAGTTAAACAACTCTGTAAAGTGCTTGTTTACTAAAACAATCTTATTGTCTTGATCAAGTATTGCAATACTTTCAGGTGAGTTTTCGAAAAGTTGGGCAAAATACACCTTTTGCCTTTGAATCTCAGTTTCTGTTAAATCTCGCTGAATCATGAGATTTTTTAGTTTTTTTGCCATTATGACGAACTTACGATTGAGCTCACCAATTTCATCAGTTGAAGAATCCGAGGCACTTATTTCATATTCTCCTTTTTCAATCTCTGATACATTTGCTACCAGTCGTTCAATTCTGGCTACAAATCCTCTTGAAACTGCCGCACTAACCAAGGATGCCAAAATTATTCCTAGTAATGCAACAATTATAGTTGTCGCTTTGATAGGTCCAGCTTCATTGTTAAAGGTTTCCTCAGGCAAAAAACCGACTAGAGTCCAGCCTGTATCTGGTATTGTTATGGCACTAACGTAAGTACTGCTATCGTCGAGTTCTACATGAACAGATTTTAAATCTGTACGCATAAGCTTATTAAACCAAACAGAATTGCTGACATTTGTCCCGATTAATGATAAATCGCTATGCGCTAGGATGTTGCCTTTTGAATCAATTAAGATTAGGTAACCTCCAGCCCCAATATTAATATTCCTAATAATGTCAGATAGTTTATAAAGTGAAGTGTTTATGGCAACAACGCCTTTGAAAGTTCCATCTTCATAGATGGCTTTCGCAGCGGTAACCACGGTGTTTCCAGTAATCGGCTCAATGTGTGGTTCACCCCACTCTACCTCTACAGCCTGAATTGATGACTTATACCAAGGTATACTTCTCAATTCATTCTTGGCTGAGGGATTCCATGGCGGAGCAGTATATATTTCATCTTCGGCAGAAATATATACGATAGACCATATATTATCGGAATTACTCCGGTGTTGGTCTAGCTTATTAGTTATACGCCTTGGACTCCGTTCTGTCGCATTCTCGTTCAATGCGGCATCTTTAGCCAATAAATCTAGAGTTTTTTCTATATCTCCGATATAATATTTTATAAAGTGATTAGATGCATTTTCCATAGTTACCATCGATGAATTTTTAATGCGCTTCTCCAGCATACTTTTAGATTCAGAAAATGATAAAAAGCCTAAAAGTAATACTGGAAGAATAATCATAGCTATGGCAAACAAAAACATTTTTCGGTAAATATTCCACTTCAAATATATCTCTCCTTTCATGAAAAACTCCTATTGTTAAATTCGTGCCAAATCATATTTTAACCTGCTTTATAAGCCCTTTTTCGACATTATGCGTCATAAATATTTTTACAATTGTTAAGATCATAAGTTAACTTGTAACACGTAATTAGGCAGATAGTTAGAAGTCCGTTTTGTAGTAATTATCTATTGCGAGGTGTTTCGATTGTCTGTCCATATTATATTAGCCTTTGTTGCTTTTTTATGGGGAATAAACCCTCCCATTATGAAAATCGGCCTGCTATATATAGAACCAATGCCCTATAATGCCATACGTATGGTTTTGGCTTTAACAGCAGGCTGGATTGTATTGAGGCGCTTAGGCTGCTGGCAGCCAGTTATACGAGAATTTTGGAAACCCCTCATAGTATCTAGTCTTGGATTTTTCCTTTTTCAGATTTTCTTTACTCTTGGAGTTCAAAATACTACCGCCGGAAACTCCTCACTTATTCTAGGCTGTCTCCCAATCAGCGTTGCCATTATTAATCACTACCACGGTCTAGAAAGTATTAATAGGAAAATGCTGGTGAGCATCTGTATATCACTTTTTGGTGTTGTAATCATGATTGCCGGGACAGATAAGGAATTTAGTTTTTCTGGAACGCACGTTTTTGGTGCACTGATGCTACTTATAGCTCAGATGAGTTACGGATACTACACTGTTTTTTCGCGCCACCTAACTAGCACATATTCAGCTTATCAAGTAACTGCTTACATTTTGCTGATTTCTACGGGACTATTTATTCTAATATCAATTCCTTCAATTATGAATGTTGATTGGTCTACTATACCTTGGCCTGGTTGGGCAAGCATCCTTTATTCTGGACTATTTCCGCTTTGCCTAGGAAACTGTCTTTGGATTTGGGGTACAGGAATATTAGGCAGCACAAAGGCATCTTTATATAACAATCTTCCGCCTGTCTTCGCAGTTATTACTGGCTATATCTTTCTTAGTGAAAGTTTTGGCATTCTGCAATTTATAGGGGCATCAACAATTTTTGCAGGTCTATATCTCGCAAAGAGCAGCAAAACCGCTTCTCAACATGATAAGCTTAACGATGTATAGGCACATTGATCAGATAGTAGCTGATTTTACTAACTTACATATCTAAATAGAAACACTGTAATCTTTTGAAGATTACAGTGTTTCTATTTAGAATTAAAAGTGATATTTTACTCACCAAGTTTTATTCTTTTTATTTCGTCTATAAGAATAGGTAATATCTCTTCAACATAACCGACAATACCATAGTCTGCCGCTTGAAAAATTGGTGCATCAGGATCATTATTTATCGCAATTATTATTCCGCCGGGCGCCACGCCCGAAAGATGATGAACAGTACCGGATATTCCGCAAGCGAAATAAACTTTTGGTGAGACCGTTTTTCCACTTTGCCCAATTTGATTAAAAGCAGGCTGCCAGCCATAATCAACTAAAGCCCTAGAAGCTCCCATGGCCGCAACTAACACCTCAGCCAATTGCTCTATCAATTTGAGATTTTCGCGTTTACCGATACCCCGACCTGCGGCGACAATAATATCTGCTTCCTCCAACTTAACAGAGTGCCTATCAGTTTTTATAATCTCCAAAAGCGTCGTTCGGCTCTCTAGAGTCGTCAAAATATTATTTGGTACATAGATTATTTCGCCATTATCACGATAAACATTAGTTAGCCTTTTAAATGCACTTGGCCGGACAGTCCCCATCTGCGGTCTGCGCTCGTGACAATGAATAGTTGCCATAATGTTGCCGCCTAAGGCTGGACGAGTCCACGAAACAAGCCCGGTCTCCTTATCAATACTAAGTTCTGTACAATCAGCAGTTAGCCCTGTTCCTAAGCGGGCTGCAACTCGTGGGGCTAAATCCCGCCCGTTTTTAGTAGCCCCAATTATAAAAGTATCTGGCTTGTATGCTTCTAGAAGATTACTAATAGCTGTTGTATAAACATCTGTATTGTAATGGGCGAATTTTTCCCCTGCTATTAGATAAACTTTTTCAGCACCAGCCGCAAATATTATCTTTGCAAGACTTTCAACTTTTTCACCGATCAAAACAGCTGCTAGTTTTCGATTGGCTGTTTCGGCAAGCTTTCTGCCTTGCCCGAGCAGTTCTAGACTAACTTCTAGCAATTCTGTTTCAATAACTTCGCAATAAACCCAAATTTCCTGGGATATATTATTCTCTCTTGTTTCTCGTGAAGTAAAAGCCATTTAAATACTCCCTAAAAAATTCTTTCTTCTGTAAGCTTTCGAAGTAATAGCTCGACAGCCTCTTGGGCAGATTCTTTTTGAATAATTAAATTTTTCCCTTTGCGTTCTGGGGTAAAAATTCTAGTCACCCTAGTTGGAGAGCCCTTAATACCAACCTTTTTACATGAAATATTTATATCGTCTGCCGTCCAAACAGTTATATTGGCACGATGGGCTTTTATAGTATTACTAACACTAGGATAGCGAGGTATATTCATGTTTTTTAGTACCGATACAAGCAGGGGCAATTTAGCTTCAATCACCTCAAAGCCCATCTCGGTCTCCCGCGTTACCTTGAAAGCTGCTCCATCGTATTTTATTGAACAAGCCCAGGTAATCTGAGCTATTCCTAGTTGTTCTGCCAGTTGAGGTCCGACTTGCGCAGTATCACCATCGCTTGATTGACTACCGCATATAATTATATCGAAATTTCCTGCCTTTTTAATAGCATAAGCCAAAGTATAGCTAGTTGCTAAAGTATCAGATCCAACAAAAGCTGTATCACTAACGAGAATAGCCTTATCTGCGCCCATTGCTAAACAATCTTTGAGTATTTCTTTTGCCTGCAGTGGCCCCATAGATATTACTGTGATATTACCGCCGTATTGTTCTTTAAGCTGAAGTGCCGCCTCTAGTGCGTGTTTGTCATGCGGATTTATAATACTTGCGACACCTTGGCGTATTAGTGTATTAGTAGTTGGATCAAGCCTTATATCCAGCGTATCAGGCACTTGTTTTACACATACACAAATATTCATTAAAAACACTCCTGCTTAGGTAGTAATATAGCTTCCAGCATCTCACTAACATATCTGGCAAGACTTAAACAGCAGGTAATTCCCGGTGATTCAATACCGATTAAATTTACGAAGCCTGGTAAATTTCGTTCAATTTCATGGCAAATTATAAAATCACGCGGCGGACTTCCGCAAGGCACAAGCAGTCTTGGTCTCAATCCAGCAATGTCAGGCTGTAAGTCAGCTAGCTCTAAAAACGTTAAGTAAGAACTAACAGTTTTATAAAAGTAGGCTGCATTTCCGGGTTGCACACTATAATCAGTGGAAGTTGATGAAGCATAATGAGCATCCGGCCCAAGCCTTAGCCTACCCTTAAGGTCTTTAATAAGCGGAATACCAGGACCCTTTAATTCCCTAATGGAAACTGGAAAAATCAAATTATTCACCATGGCTGCCTTTCGATTAGTTATAGCAAAGTATTCGCCTTTACAGCGATAGATACGATATCCCGCTTCATCCACATTTATTCCAGCCATAGATGCGATTCGGTCGGCTGTCAGACCTGCCGCATTTACTAATGCCCGGCATGCCACAGAAGATTTATCTCCATTTTCGTCAATAAAGTCTATAATATATTCACTGCTTTGCATCCTTATTCCGAAAACTTCTTGTTTATATACAAGCATAGCACCATTTTGCTTTGCTCCTTGAGCTAGGCTTGCCATAAGTTTATGTGAATCAACTATACCGCTTGTAGGACAACATAAGGCTGCTTGGGCTTTTATATTTGGTTCTATTTTCGTAATGTCATCTGAGTTTAATAGTCTGGTTGAGGGAACTTCATTAGCAACTGCCTGTCTAAATAAGAACTCAAGCGTTTCTATATCCTTATCATCTTGGGCGATTATTAGCTTGCCAATTTTGTTATATGGTACTTTCCATTTATTACAGAATTCATATAAAAGACGGTTGCCTGAGACACATAGTTTAGCCTTTAAACTATCTGTCGGATAATATACTCCCGAATGAATGACTTCACTCGTACGACTTGACAATCCTTTGCCAAACGTAGCTTCTTTCTCTAATAGCAATATGCTTTTATCTGGCCAGCGTTGTGATAACTCATAAGCTATAGCTAAACCTATTACACCTCCGCCAATAATAATGCTATCGACCCTATCCATTAATCATCACTCCTACTAGCAAAACACCTATTTAGCAAACTGGACTTACATGTACAATCATATCTTAAATAGTTTATATAATTATTTGCTAGACAACAACAGTTTTCGCACTTGTACAGTATCAATTTTTAACGATTCAGTACTAATAATTAACTAACCAACTGGCTAATACTATAAACAATAGTAAGGAGGTTATGATAAGAATGATTAACAAACAAACTTTTCATGTCGCGATAATTTTTATGCTGATGCTAAGTGTATTTTTAGGAGGATGTTCAAACGTTAATCCAGTTGACCCGCAGCCTCCATATTCAACTACGCCGCCAGCTAACCAACCCCCACAGGGTAATGATGTTGTTGTAACTTATAATTACGGAGATACTGACAAAGTTCAACTATCTGCAAATAATGTTGTACTTAAAGTAGGTCAAAAACTTATCTTGCAGCCTGCTCAAGGACTTACCAAGAATACCCGTTTTACATCATCGGGAGAGAATTTTTTCGGAGATGTTATGAAGCAGGAAGTATCAGATAATAATAGCGGTAAAGCGGTATTCACTGCCATTAAAGCAGGTAAAGGTAAGCTTCAAATAATACCAAACACAACTGAAGTAGAAAGAGCTGTTGATTTTTGGGTAACAGTACAATAAAGATTCTATAGTTTTAAGCAAACAAAAGAAGCTAAATTCTAAAATTAGAGTCTAGCTTCTTTTGTTTGCTTAAATTTAAATAAGAATAAAGTAGTACAATATTGTCGAGAAAAGGAAATTACTGTACTTGCATAGAATTACTATCTCATCAATTAATTAACGGAGAGATACTTTATGTCTTCTTCTAATCACATGATGACACCAGATGAGATTGAAGCTTTGCTGGCTTCAATGAATACCGGGCAGGAGAACCTAACTCCACCTGTTGCCACCCCCCTTGAGCAGCCTAAACCTCAGAATCAAGCATCACCCGACGCAATGATGTCACCTGATGATATTGAAGCTTTAATCGCTTCTATGAACGTTGGGCAAGAAGAACAGTCTCCTGCTGCTTCAACAGCCCCTGAGCAGGTTAACCCTCAGCCGCAAGCATCACCTGACGCTATGATGTCGCCTGATGATATTGAAGCTCTAATAGCCTCAATGAACGCTGGGCAAGAAGAACAGGCTCCAGCTGCTGCTGCCCATGAGCAGACTAATACTCAGCCGCAAGCATCACCTGACGCTATGATGTCACCTGATGATATTGAAGCTTTGCTTGCTTCTATGAACGTTGGGCAAGAAGAACAGGCTCCAGCTGCTGCCGCCCCTGAGCAGACTAATACTCAGCCGCAAGCATCACCTGACGCTATGATGTCACCTGATGATATTGAAGCTTTGCTTGCTTCTATGAACGTTGGGCAAGAAGAACAAGTTCCAGCTGCTGCCGCCCCTGAGCAGACTAATACTCAGCCGCAAGCATCACCTGACGCTATGATGTCACCTGATGATATTGAAGCTCTCCTTGCTTCTATGAACGCTGGCCAAGAAGAACAGGTTCCAGCTGTTGCACCTGAGCCGCCTAATCCTCAGCCGCAAACTTCACCTGACGCTATGATGTCACCTGATGATATAGAAGCTCTCCTTGCTTCTATGAACGTTGGGCAAGAAGCTCCAGCTGCTGCCGCCCCTGAGCAGGTTAACCCTCAGCCGCAATCATCACCTGACGCTATGATGTCACCTGATGATATTGAAGCTCTCCTTGCTTCTATGAACGTTGGGCAAGAAGCTCCAGCTGCTGCCGCCCCTGAGCAGGTTAACCCTCAGCCGCAAGCATCACCTGACGCTATGATGTCACCTGATGATATTGAAGCTCTCCTTGCTTCTATGAACGTTGGGCAAGAAGAACAGGCTCCAGCTGTTGCACCTGAGTCGCCTAATCCTCAGCCGCAATCATCACCTGACGCTATGATGTCACCTGATGATATTGAAGCTCTGCTTGCTTCTATGAACGTTGGGCAAGAAGAACAGGCTCCAGCTGCTGCCGCCCCTGAGCAGACTGACCCTAAACCGCAATCATCACCTGACGCTATGATGTCACCTGATGATATAGAAGCTCTCCTTACTTCTATGAACGCTGGGCAAGAAGAACAGACCCCTTCTATTGTTGCAGCCCCTGACGCTATGATGTCACCTGATGATATTGAAGCTTTGCTTGCTTCTATGAACGTTGGGCAAG
>NZ_JBAIYU010000018.1:0-1105 GCF_036763085.1 Dendrosporobacter sp. 1207_IL3150 | reverse complement strand
CTCAGTCGGTAGAGCAGAGGACTGAAAATCCTCGTGTCGGCAGTTCGATTCTGCCCTGAGGCACCATTTGCTGGCGTAGCTCAACTGGTAGAGCAGCTGACTTGTAATCAGCAGGTTGGGGGTTCAATTCCTCTCGCCAGCTCCATAATATGCGGGTGTAGCTCAATGGTAGAGCTCTAGCCTTCCAAGCTAGCCACGTGGGTTCGATTCCCATCACCCGCTCCATAATTGTTAACATGCCGGGGTGGCGGAACTGGCAGACGCAACGGACTTAAAATCCGTCGGGGCGTGAGCTCCGTACCGGTTCGATTCCGGTCCTCGGCACCATATATATTCTTCGCGGTCGTGGCGGAACGGCAGACGCGCTAGCCTCAGGAGCTAGTGAGGGCAACCTCGTGGTGGTTCAAATCCACTCGACCGCACCACTTGAATTTAATAATGCTAATGCGGTTGTGGTGGAACGGCAGACACACCATCTTGAGGGGGTGGCGCTGAGAGGCGTGTGGGTTCAAATCCCACCAACCGCACCAAAAATTACTAAGACAAACTTCCAATACTTTGGAAGTTTTTTTGCTTTACTAACAGAATTATAATAAGTACCTGTGATTAGAATATCTAACGGTCCTATTTGTTAAAGTTAGAATAAGCAGTTAGTATTAGCGAACAACTATTTAAAGTGCCATAACCGTTATCTCAGAACAGTTCTTATTTTACCAGATACGTATTGTTTACAACTGGATAATTCATATATAATGATTGTCCTAGTAGGATAAAATATTATAAGCAACAATACATTAATTTGGAATTTGACATAACAAGTTGTATGTGATAATATATAAAAGTCGCCAAAAGCAGTACGGTAAATTATGACAATAATTATATAAGAAGTATTGCTAGTCGGAAAATGTTATCTTTAATAAAAAGTTGACAAGAATATTTTATTATGGTAATATATAATTCCGCCAGTAAGAACGGCGTAATGTGTTCCTTGAAAACTAAACAATGTAAGAAGAAAAATGCCAGATGTGCGGTGCTCAATGAGCACAAAACATGTGTGCGGAAATAGCTCAGTGGTAGAGCATCGCCTTGCCAAGGCGAGGGTCGC
>NZ_JBAIYU010000017.1:0-327633 GCF_036763085.1 Dendrosporobacter sp. 1207_IL3150 | reverse complement strand
AACAACGCCTTTCCTCCCGTAAGCCAGTTTCTCGTCAATTCTAGCTTACAGGAAATGTTGTGAAGGTGGTCAACTTTTTTGTTATCATTTGGCACTTAGGTGGTCAACTTTTATGTTAGCAAAAACAGTGTAATTATGTATCCGCCTTAGAGGGCGTTGCGCGAGCATTAGCAATAGTTATTTAATTAAAATAGGAAATGTATTAGATGTAGCGTACGCGCAAGTCGCATACAAAACGGCAACACAAATTATTGAACAAGTCATATGTAGAAAGGCTAAGAAAACGCCGCAGGAGTTATTAGGGGATCGTTGGGAGGTAATTCAATATGCGGAGAAGTATAGAAACACGAAAGTACTTTTTTTGCGGCAAGAATATGCAGTCCGGCTCGTAGACGCATGTAAAGAAGTACTAAAAATACTTAAAGAGATGGATGAATAGACTTCCTTAAACAAATATTCCTATTTAGATTAAGTGAGTTAATAAAATGTAATGTTCAACATGTGGTGGCCCTTTGTTGGGAATTCCTTCTATCGGTGGACAAAGTTTAATAAAGTGCAGAAATAACCATTGTCCCTCAAATCACTTAAGGCCGTGTCCGAATTGCGGATCACAACGTAAACCGGTAAACGGAATACAGATTTTAGGTCTAGGAGACTGTAATTACTTGTGCGCTGATTGGGGAAGCAGTTGGAATACTATTGCGGAATTGAATAGATAAAACAGAAGAGCATCACTCAAAATGTTGATACTACTCTTAAAATGCACAGGCGGAGTCTATATTTGATAAAAGAAGGTAATTTTATGATGTTTTTAAGTAATTTTCCGGAAAAATATGTTGGGAAATCATTTGAAATAGATTGCGTTGATGTTGAAATTCATGGTTTTGATGATCACCAACCTCCAATATTTAAAGGTCCTGGAGTAATACGAGGAGATCAAGCAGGTCGGTTTTCATATAAAATATATAATCAAACTCCAGTAAACAAAGAAATTTTTAACTATTTAAAAGCCGTTAGGGAAAGTAAAGATCCTAAAAAGGTGAATCTCAGGTTGTTCGCAAAAGCTTATGATGGAATCGAATGGGCTGGTGGATGGTCGATACCCAATTTTGATGATTTCTCTAGCCAACCATATATATTGCTTCATGGTGAAATTGATAGTCTTTCTACACGGGTAAAAAAATTGCATGGAGATCAAACAAAAGACTCAACAGAATTAGTTTTTGCTGATAACATTCAATTACCTCTTTCGGGTACGGTAAAAATCCACCATTTACACAATGAAGAGGTGATTCGAACAAGTTGGAAAGGGGATCATCAAAATATTAATTTTGAAGGCATTCCGATGATTTTTCAGAAGAGCTTTAATGAAACTCGACTCCATGTGATAGCAGAGCATGGTGAAAAGTTTACGCCTCCTTTTATTGAAAACTGGATAACCGAGGCGTTAATTTTTGTTACTGCGCGGGTAATTCAACCCCGCATGGTGATAAGACATTTTAGTGATGATGCGTTAGTATTTATAAGGGCGACGCCCAAAGATACTCGAAGCCAAATTCCATCAGTATTATCTTTAGTTTCTAATGATACTGAAGCTTTCTGGTCACTTTTTACCGCTTATTTATCAAAGTGCAAAGTAGAACAACGCTTTGAACTTCTTGATATAACAAGAGGTTTTTATGAGTTGTGTTTAGCTAGCAAGGGAACTCTACAGGGCTTTCTTACGTCTTTGTCTGTTTATATAGAGTTTTGCATAGATCAAATTTTTTCTTCAGAAAAATCTACTGATGAACATAAAGAAAAGGTGCAAAAGCTTATTGAATTTGTTGGAACGTGGGAGTGCGATGATGGTATTAGATCGCGTGCCAAGAGTATTCTAGCAATGCTCAATAAACCCGCAATATCTGGAAGACTGAACATCCTAATTAGACAGTCGGTTATAAGTCCAGCTCATAAAAAGAGCTGGAATGAGACCAGACATTTTCTTGCTCATGGCAACATTATAGATTACAGCAGAGAAGAGGAATTTGGGCAGTATCGAAATTATCTCATATCAATGATGTATAGACTTATACTTAGAATAATTGGATACAAAGGTCAGGCTCTTGATTATGATGGTGAGAAGTTTATAATTGCACCCTATCAATGGAGTGATGAAACCTAGCGGTTAGAGAGGAATATCCATTTTTAGATTATCGGAACTGTTTAAAAGATAATTGCTCGGGTTTGATCTCATCGACAAACATAGAATCTTGGAGTGGTTATCAAGGAGGAGATGGCCATTACAAGCAAATAAGAATAACAGATCAAATGCTGCGGTACCAAGGTGTTGCTCGGGTATGGAAAAAGAGCAAAGGCTATAGGGCTGTCAAGAGATTCGATTAGGAACTATTGAACAAGAGAAGGTTTAAATGGATATGAATCAGAATTAAGTGACGGAATACCATAGTTAATGGTTAGATGAAATTAGCGTAAAGCATTGCTTAGAGAAAGGGAAAAGATTTGAACGAAATTTTGTTTGTTATCCCACTAATTATCTTAGTTGTTCTTTACATGTTATACGCGCCTAAAATCAAGGGATACATAGGTGAATCAAGAGTAGCAAGGCAATTGGGCAAGCTCAATGATGAAGAATATAAAGTTTTTAATGATGTTTTGATAAAGACGGGTAGGGGAAGTAGCCAAGTTGACCATATCGTCATCTCAATATATGGTATCTTTGTTATTGAAACTAAAAACTACAGTGGTTGGATTCACGGGAACGAGCATTCAGAATATTGGACTCAATCTCACTATAATGTTAAAACGAAATTTAGGAACCCGATAAGACAAAACTGGGCGCATATATATGCTTTAAAGGAAGCACTATCGGATTTTGAACAAGTAAAGTACTATCCCATAATTGTTTTTGCAGGTAGTGCAAAATTAAAAAAAATAAGTTCGAAAATACCAGTCGTTTATGATCATCAACTCTTTCAGACCATTATGAACAATAGGGGCATTCCCAATTTATCAATTGGACAAGTGAATACTATCGCAGATAAACTAAACAAAGTGAAACTCCAATGTAAGGAGTTAAAAAAAGCACATTCTCGTCATGTTCAAAATGTTGCCCTTGAACGTAAACAAAAGGAAAAATCATTAGTTTGTCCCCGGTGCAGTGGGAAATTAGTCGTTAGAGATGGGCAATATGGTAGGTTTTATGGTTGTTCAAACTATCCCAAGTGTAAGTACAAGCTAAGTTATGGGCAAAACAACTTCAATTAACATGAGCGTTTCACTGCATTCGAAGAAGGTGAATCGAAGCAGAAAGCTGAATGTTGATGTGATTGGGAATGATGACCAAAACTGCCTATAACATACTAGTGTTCGTTCTACAGAACCCTGTATATCTCAATGAGGTGTAGTGCCTCTTCTGAAATGGGGTGGCGAAACCAATACGCGAAATTCCTTTCCTCAGTAATATAAAGCGCTTAGCGAGTTTAACGGCAATTTGATATATCTGTTTACGTTAGCCCAGACTTATGTCTGGGATTTTTTGCGTTAGGAGAAGGGGTAATACAATTGACGAAATAAATAAAATGACCAGTATTTTTCAAAAAACTAGGGAATTTATTAGGCCAAATGGTAATGCAACGGGAGGATCATGGGATGGTCACTACCGATATTTCGTTTTAGAGGATTACCGTGGAAATCACCAAATTGTTAGTATATCAATTTTAGCTAGTGCAATACATAAATGACCCCGTATTTGGTAATAGAAAGGGCAATACCACTCTTGTTGTTGCCATAGATGATTTTGATAAAAGGCATAACTCTTTGCAATTAAATATCGATAAATATCTAAGCGATGCCGGACACGAATACTTATTTTCATGATGGTACACTAACGGCTGGCAAGGGAGGGGCTGCAAAAAGATCAGAAGTTATACAATATATAAAAAGAACATACTCCCGAACTTTTAGATGAACAGGGAAAGGTTTTTCTAGAGAAATTCCCTAAATCTTCTTGGGAGCAGGTTGAAAGTGCTAATTTTATTGGACGAGTTATACTTTTGGCTTTAAAAAGAGTTATTATAAACTTTGACAACAATTGTCAGGTACGTTTACATTATTCCGCTGGAGGAACTCTTCGCACAGCTATCATTATTGAAGCGCCACAGGAAGCGGCAGAAGAAGCTGTAAAGAAGATCTGGGCCAAAATAAAGTTTACATTGGCCATACAAAAACCGGGCCATGCTTATTAGAGGCATAGGCCCGGTTTGCTAATATTAAACCGAAATATATAACTCAATACTCATATGGGGCTAATGGTATATTGACACTAGGGACATGACGTGTTACTTCATTTCTTTAAAAGAATGTCTTCAGGAGGAAAATCCTGTAGTGAATCATTTTTTCCAAGTATCTTGAAAGACATATCCCGGCTGTAAACCTGTTCATGTGCATGTGATAATGTTTCAGTATTGAGGGAAGCAATTCCTAAACTATTAAACTCCATGATTGGAGAAGTAGGAGTAAATAATCCTATCAGTCCAATATTGCTACATAAGGGCATAAACACCATTGTTCTTTTAAAACCGAATCCAGGTGGATATTTCAACATGCTTTCCTTCGTCCACATCAATGATACTGGATTATCGCTGCATATAAATATATCTGATGGATTTTTTGGAATGACTAAGCCCCAGTATCTGTCTTTTAAGAGTGGAAGGAGAATATCGGCCATCATTAAACAAGATTGCATATTCCAATTTTGGCTAGGAGAAATTGCAAAACCGTCGTTATCATAAGCTTCTCTTACTTTCTCATAACTAGGATATTTACTAACACCAATTCCAACATTTTTCACATCTTTAAGTATTGAGTAATAACGTTCTGGATTAGCTAATGTTAAATCTAAAAATCGTTTAGTCACTTCAACGATAGGCTTGCCAAGCTGTTCTCGCATAGCCGGGACTTTACTTGAAGATAATGCTACCAAATGAAGAAGCGTTATAAGATTATCACCGGAAGGAAGCTTTCTTGTTTTAAAAATGTCCTTAAGAACAGTAGCGATTGCGCCTTCGATTTCAGCAAACCCATGTTCAATGACAAATGGATCTTGGTCTGAAATATCAATACGATAAAAATCGCGTATGTTTGCAATGCCATTTGGCCTACATTTCCACCTTTTGCTTTGCTTTAAATCTATAGTGTATAATTGACCGTCTTTTGTTCCATCAGAAGTAAAACCAGCTAAATACATTTGAGGTATATAATGATGACGACGCGGTTGACTCATATAATTACCTCCAAAATCTGGTGTTATTGTAGTACTTTAACTTTCTTACGAAAAGGAAAATATCCTGCATTGATGTAAGATTATGTAATTAATATAAAGTAATTAAAAGAAAATTGATTAAATGTGGTAAAATTAAAGATAGTCATTGCTAAATCTGGGAGGAACGACATGCCTATACTAAACTGGCTTGATAGAGATGAAACGATTAAAGTAGCAAATAAAGTACCGTTCCGCTTGCTTGAAGCCGACGATACATTAAGCTATGGCGAACAATCCGACAATATGATTATCCAGGGCGATAACTTGGAAGCACTGAAAGCATTATTGCCCTATTACAAAGGTCAGGTTAAATGCATTTACATAGATCCGCCGTACAATACAAAGTCGGCGTTTGAACACTATGATGATAACTTAGAACATAGTCAATGGTTAAATATGATGTATCCGCGGTTGGAATTGCTGCAGGAATTTCTGCGCGAGGACGGAAGCATTTGGGTGTCCATTGACGATAATGAAGTGCACTATCTAAAAGTTATTATGGATGAAATTTTCGGAAGAAGTAATTTTGTCGCTAATGTGGTTTGGCAAAAAAGAACATCGCCAGATATGCGATCAACACTCGGGGCAGGGCATGATCATATTATTGTTTATGCCCAGGACTATGAAAGACTCAAGAATGTTTTTCATAAGCTACCTAAAACCCCAGAACAAATAAAAGCTTACAAAAATCCGGATAACGATCATCGTGGTCCATGGGTTTCGACAGATTGTACGGCCCAAGCTGGCCATGGAACAAAGGACCAATTTTACAAACTTACCACCCCGGCAGGTAGAATAATTGAACTGCCGGCAAGTTTGTGCTGGAGATTTACACAAAAGAGAATGCAAGAGGAAATTGAAGCAGGACGTATTTGGTTTGGCAAAGACGGTAAAGGTGTACCTAGGAAAAAGACCTTTTTAAGTGAAGCGCCTGGTATCAATGCGTGGACTTGGTGGACTAATACAGAAGTTGGTCATAACCAAGAAGGAAAAAAAGAAATTAACCAACTATTTGGGGCAGATAATGCTTTTGCTACGCCTAAACCAGAACGTTTACTCCAGCGGATACTGCAACTATGTTCCGATTCAGGCGATCTGATTATGGATTCGTTCCTTGGGTCGGGAACTACTGCAGCTGTTGCCCACAAAATGGGTCGCCGCTATATAGGTATAGAGATGGGCGATCACGCCGTAACCCATGTTGTACCTCGTATGAAAAAAGTAGTTGACGGTGAAGAAGGTGGTATATCTAAAACAGTTAACTGGCAAGGCGGCGGCGGTTTCCGTTTTTACAAACTTGGTGAAGCCGTGATTGATGAGTTCGGTCACCTAAATTCGCAAGTAAAGTTTCCAGCACTTGCTGCCCACATCTGGTTTACGGAAACGAAAACACCTTATACCGGAGAAGCTGATTCTCCGCTAATAGGCATTCATGAAGGCACGGCTTACTATTTACTGTATAACGGTATCTTAGGCGATAAACGGCCTGACAGTGGCAATGTGCTGACAACTAAGATGCTGAATGCTCTTCCGCTCTACGATGGCCCGAAAGTAATTTACGGCGAAGCCAGTCGCCTTGGAGAAGCGCGCCTGAACCAACTAGATATTACATTTAAACAAACACCGTATGACATAAAAATGAGGTAGGAGGTGTTCTGCTATGGAGTTAAAAACATATCAAAAAAATACACTCAACAAGTTGACTGCATTTTTGGAGCAGGCAAGACTGATCGGTATTCAACCATCTTTTGAGAAGCTACAGGATGCTAAAGGTTACTCTACAAAATATGATACACTAAAAGAGCTCGAAGATGTGCCATACGTCTGCCTGCGTCTACCTACGGGTGGAGGCAAAACCTTGTTATCATCCTATTCAATTTCTACTGCTGCAAACAGCTATTTGGAGCAGGAATATCCGATAGTGCTTTGGCTTGTACCGACCGATATTATTCGCAAGCAGACCCTTGAAGTGCTGAAGAACCCGCTACACCCCAATCGGGAAGCTTTGGACAAGCAGTTTGACGGACATGTAGCCGTTTATGATATTAGCGAGTTTACCCAACTGCGCCCCCATAATTTGGTTGAAAAGACAAATGTTTTTGTGGCTACATTTGCCGCTTTTCGGGTTAATTCTACGGACGGACGCAAAGTGTATGCCCATAACGAAAACCTCGAACCCCATTTTAGCCATATTCCTTCTGTTGATTATTTGGAACGGGACGAAAACGGTACTCTAAAGTTTTCTTTTGCTAATCTTTTGGCTTATTCACGCCCGTTGGTTGTTATTGATGAAGCCCATAACCATGCCAGCAAACTTAGTGTAGAGGTTTTGCAGCGACTTCGTCCATCGGCTATTATAGAGTTTACCGCGACGCCAGCCACAAATTCCAATGTGTTATATAAGGTTAGTGCTTCTGAATTAAAAGCAGAGGATATGATAAAGCTTCCGGTACGGCTAATTGAACATAAATCATGGGAGGATGCCGTAACTAATGCCATTCAGACCAGACAACGGCTGGAAGAAGTGGCTCAAGCAGAACCTGCATACATAAGACCTATTGTTTTATTTCAAGCCGAGAATAAAGATAAAGAAGTAACCGTCGATGTGATTCTTAACCATCTTGTTGAGCAAGAAGAAATTCCCCGCGAACAAATTGCTATTGCGACTGGTGAACAACGTGAACTGGACGGTATAAACTTATTTGACCCGCAGTGCCCTGTGAGATATGTCATTACGGTGCAGGCACTAAAAGAAGGTTGGGATTGTTCGTTTGCCTATGTATTTTGTTCATTAGCTAAAGTCCAATCTTCCAAAGATGCTGAACAGCTATTAGGGCGTGTTCTACGCATGCCTTATGCCAAGCGGCGCAAACATGATGATTTAAATCGTGCTTATGCCCATGTGGCTGTTGCCAGCTGGCATGAAGCGGTCGGTAAGATTAGAGATAATCTTATTGGCATGGGCTTTGAAGACGTGGAAGCAAATGCCAACATTGATTATATGCCGCCTTTATTTGACATTCCGCCACAAGAAGAAACAGAAACGCTTGTGTTTCATGTTGAAACAGTACCTAAAGTGGAAACACTGAACCTAGCCTTGCAAGGAAATATAGCTATTATAGAAAAGCCGTCAGGTGGATACGAAGTAACTATTCGAGATGCAGGGAAAACGGATTTACAGGAGTTAGTCTCAAAAGCGACAGAAGTGTTTACCGATGCGAATGACCGGGTGCAATTGGTCAAGAAAGTGGTTTCGGCCAAAGCATATACTCGGCCACTCACGCTATCTGAAATAGGAGAAGTATTTTCTGTTCCACAGCTTTGCCTCGATTTTGGTGATGGACCAGAGTTAGCGGAGAAAGAAACCTTCCTGCCGAACAGTTGGGATTTACTTTCTTTTCCAGCTACGCTTGAGGCTTTCCAAGTGAACCATGAGACCCATGTCTATGAAATCGACATACAGGGAACCAAGTTGTCAGAACGTGCTGTTGGCACGCCGGAAGCGTTGGCTTTTGGCTCGGCCACACACTGGACACAAGTGCAATTAGTTCATTGGCTGGATAGGAAGCTTCGCCAGCCGGATGTGCCCTATGAAGCGCTGGTTGAATACATTCGCAGAGTGCTGGAACACCTTCAGGTACAAAAGCAAGTGAAATTACCTGATCTAGTGAAGCTGCGGTTTGTGCTGGAAAAGTTGTTACGCGAGAAGATTGCCGCCAACCGTAAAAAAGCTTATGATGCCGGCATACAGCATGTATTAATAGAAACGGAACATGTGGCAATAGTTGCTCCTGATGAGGCAATGACATTTTTGCCCGGAAGGTATCCAGCTAAGAGTTGCTACCATGGACGAGTTCTGTTTAATAAACATTTTTACCCGTTAGTAGGGGATATGAATAAAGAAGAGGTAGACTGTGCCCAAATTATTGATAGCCATAAAAATGTTAAGATGTGGGTGCGCAACATTGAAAGATATCGTGAATTCTCATTCTGGCTACCAACCGCTACTGACTTATTTTACCCTGACTTTGTTGTACAATTGACAGATGGCCGCATTGCCGCCATTGAATACAAAGGTAAGCCGTATGAAACGAATGACGACTCAAAAGAGAAGGATAACATAGGCCAGCTATGGGCGCGCCGTAGTAATGGCAAATGTTTATTCCTAATGGCAAAGAAGAAAGATGAGTGCGGAAAATCACTGTATCAACAAATTGACGAATTACTAAATTAACAAAAAACCAGATGGACATTTTTATACTGCCTCCGTTTATCGGTAAGGCAGTTTTTATTCTTCAGGAACTATTGAACCTTGATGATGTTTTTACAGCAAAATTGCAAATAACGTGCCGATTTGTTTTTTGCATATCAAACAACCGTTACTATATTAAGTTAGCCGCAGTGAAACTCGAGTTCGCTGATAAAGATTTCACGTGGTATCAACTGCGTTAAATGCGGAAAATTATCTCCTTATAAAATTGGGGGCTATTGCGGTGTTTGCTTTGATTCAACGGATTTAGTAACTATTGGCGAATCGGATTTGTCGCGCTTTGACTTTTGGCGGACACCGGTACTTAACGCTTAAAAAAACTCGTTACTAATCACACTATTGATACCGAGTAACAAACAGCCAAACTATCACATAAAGAAACCAGAAGCGACACGTGGAGCCGTACAGAAAAATATGAAATACGTTTCCAAGATATTAACGCAGGAGAAAATGCCGAGGAATCAATTGATGTATTGAATTGCACGACAACTGTGGAGGTTGGTATTGATATTGGCTCGCTAACCGCTGTTGGCCTTCGTAACATACCACCAATGAGAGAAAACTATCAACAACGTCAGGGCGGGGCGTAAAAATGCCGGCATCTCTACTATAGTTACATATGCTTCTGGAGAAACACACGATAGTCACTACTTCTTGCATCCCGATGAAATGATCTCCGGTTCTCCGCCTAAACCTTGGGTAGACCGGAACAATCCCAAAATCAGGTAGCGGCATATAAATATGTTGGCTCTGAACAGCTTCATGTCGACTCCAGGTATGAAGACCCAATTCGACGGTATTGTTGATATAGGAATAATATAGTTCTGCGAAAAATTCGGCGTTAAAATTTTGTAGCTTACGCTGATTACATGGACTTGTCAACTGATATTACGATTTCTAAATTCCGGAAATAAGCCAAAGCGTTTTAGCTGAAGGTAGGCGTAATGAGTTTATTAACAATGATAAAGAGACATCGGCTTCTGACGTCTTCTATCGTGAAGGCTTTATACCATCATATTCATTCTCCCAAGAACGTTGTAAGGTTTTTCTTGGAGAAAGAATCTGAACGAGGCAAAAATGCTCCTCGTGAGATAGAATATGCTCCAGAAAGAGATCTCGCTATAGCTCTCAGCGAGTATGCGCCCGGTGGGTTCGTTACGATCGGTAAAAAAATATACAAATGTGGCGGAATTTACGCTAATCGCGCAGTAAGTCTTGGTATTAGTCTGAGCGTAAAACAAGGGATGCATATATGACTGGAATCCTAGAAAAATGAATGCTTATTCACCGGATGATTACTATCATGAAGTTGATCATACTTATTTAACAGAGTCTATTACTAATAGCCATTAGCGTGAATACCGCCAAATGAGTGCTTTATTTATGCCCATTTGTATACTGAGTATCGTGAAATCTATGGAGGATCATAAAAATGATCTAATCTTAATACTTGCCGGTTATCAAAAAGAAATGGAAAGTTTCCTACAAACCAATCCTGGTCTAAGATCACGGTTCCCCATACATATTGATTTCCCAGACTACAATCAAAATGAATTAATTCAAATTGCCGAGCAAATGTGCGCAAAACGTCAATACACTATGTCAGACGAAGCTTTAAACTCACTTATGCTAGTAATAACTAAACAAAAGGGACTAAGAGACGAAGCCTTCGGAAATGCCCGAACAATTAGGAATATTATTGAAAAAGCCATAAGACAACAAGCAGTGCGTCTTATCGCAAAGTCAAATACCACAAGGCAAGACTTAATATCACTTGAACCAGGAGATCTAACGGAGGTGCGACTATGAGAGAATTTATTATCGTAGGCCTGCCTAACTCCGGAAAAACAATGTTCACTCTAAACTTTGCCCAGTATTCCGGAACAAAAAATATTGACGTTACTTTTCGTACATATGACGGACTGATATCCTGCCGACATTTCACTATAGATGAAGCCAAGCGTGAACTCTGTAGTTCCGCTTTTCATAAAACCAGATCTTTACAATCAGTAATTCTAAAAATAGCTGTTGGTAAAACGACTATTAATTTTAAATTAACAGATACGTGCGGACTAACACCGCAAATAAATCATGATGACGGCATTCGAAAAGGCATGGCTCAAACTATTAATTTCATACGAAGCGCCGATTTTATATTTCACATTGTAGACCTTTCATTGTTAACAAAAGATTATCTAAATAACCCGCATAATATTGACCGCGATATTTATAATTACGGTGTTGCTCGTAATAATTATCTACTTCTTGCAAATAAATTTGACTTACAGATTTCGCGAGATAATCTACCACGACTTACTTCAGCTTTTCCCCAGGCAAACGTTATACCTATTTCGGCTTTACATAGTAACGGCTTTAAGGAGGTTCGATCCTATGTGGCCAGGAATATATGAATTTGCCAGTACAATTTTAGCAGTATTATTATGCGCTGCTTCAATAAAGCTTGTTGATGATTATCTTGATCGAGATCTAGATAATCGTATAGGTCGAACAAATTGGGCTCATAAGCTAGGAAACAGCACTACGTTATATTCCATGATGCTTTTAATTATAGCTGCCGGTCTAAACTCTTCTTTAAGCCTGTCACTGTTTCTGAGCAGTTATATAATTGGGATGTTTAATGACCTAAAACAAGTATTCCCTAGTAAGTTAACTGGCTTTCAAGAATCGTTAGTTGTGCTTGTAATCGGAGTACTCTTATTTAAATGGGATTATATGTTATTTTCTCTGCTCTTTGTTTCATCAATACAGTTAATTGATGATTGTATTGATTATAATATCGATACATTAGCAGGCTATAGAAATTTTGCTCACCGGTTTGGCGTTATTGAAACTATGTTAATCGCTGCAATTGGTATCATTACTTCGTGGTGGATAAATGAGACTATATTTACTCCTGTTATAAGTGGTACTATTATTTTTTACATAGGATTGCTCTATAAGGAGGCTAATCAATGATACTCTATTTATTGATGTTGTTGGTCGGCCTCCTTATAGGATATGTCTACGGAAAAAACAAGGGCTTTATTATTGGCAAAGAACAAGGTAAGTCCGAAATGCCTTTAACTTTGCGCCAGCAATCACTCGAAGAAGGCTATTGTGTTCTATGCGCAAGCCCGTCATGTATAAACCATGATTCCTCAAGTAATAATAGCCATAAGAAGGAGGAATAGTGGTGGAAAATTCCAGAATTGCACGTAAACAAAAATCAAGTCAGGAGTTTAGCAAAAAAAGTAAGCTAGTCGTATTAATTTTGCTAACTGCAAGCTGCCTATTCACTGCATGGTATTTAAATTATAAATTGACATTTACATTTATAGCCGTTATTATTTTTTTTGGTACGATTTGTCTTAAGCCTATGGAATGCAAGAAATACTTGCCTGGTATTAACTCACCTAGTATATTAATTCGGTGCATTTCATCGTTAATATACTTACTTGCTGTAATCGCTCTTATAAGCCATGCAGGGCAAAATGTTAATTCGTTTCAATAGTAATTCGAGGCTAAACAAGCCTCTATTTTTATTAAAAAATATAAAGGAGTGAGATTTGATGATACTTCATGGCGATATTTCGGGAATACGAAAAAACATCCTTGAAAAATTAGAGCAACTTTATAATTTCAGCTTATCTGTTGGACAAGTAATAAGTGAGGATTTAGCAACGTCTATTATAGAGTTAAGTCAGATAATAAATCGTGAAATCGCGGTCTATATTAATAGGCGGGGTAAAGTAACTCATGTTGCAATTGGTGACATTAAAACAGTTACCTTACCGGATACTGAGAGTAGACGGTCAGAGCATCGTTTAAGCGGGATACGCTGTATACATACGCATCCGGGTGGTGACAGTCGGTTAAGCAGTTTGGATATTTCAGCTCTCAAAAGAATGAGATTTGATCTTATGGCTGCAATAGGTTTGAACCCTAATGGTCTCAATCAAGTAAGCTTTGCCGTAATAAGCGGCACTGAAAAAGATGACACATTAGCAGTACATACTTTTGAGCCGATGTCTCTTGATAGTTTTATTAAATTAGAATTTAATAACTTGATTTCTCAAGTTGATCGGATATTAGAGGCAAGTAAAAAATCTAAGAATTTAATTCAAATTGAACGAGCAATATTGGTCGGGCTAGATAGACCAGGTAACTGGGAAATAAAAGATTCTTTAGCGGAGCTCGAACAGTTGTCTGAAACTGCAGGCGTTGAAGTAGTTGGTCAACTTTGGCAAAAGAAGGATCGTCCTGATTCCGCTTTATTTATTGGAAAGGGCAAAGTCCAGGAAATATCCCAGCTAATTCAAGAACACAATGCTAATGTAGTTATCTTTGATGATGAACTTTCACCTTCGCAGCAACGCAACCTTGAACAAGTACTAGGAATTAAAATTATTGATCGCACGTCCTTAATCCTTGATATATTTGCTCAGCGTGCACGTTCTCATGAGGGTAAGCTGCAAGTAGAACTTGCTCAACTCAGATATAATATGCCGCGTATAGGTGGACAAGGCTTAATTTTATCTCGTTTAGGCGGAGGTATTGGTACCCGCGGTCCTGGGGAGACCAAACTCGAGGTTGATAAGCGTCGTATCCGTTCTAGAATTAGTGAAATAGAACAACAGATTGAAAAGGTGAAAAATCATCGCCAACTACATCGTGAGAATCGAATTTCGTCCAACATTCCAACTATTGCTTTGGTTGGTTATACTAATGCCGGAAAATCTACATTGTTAAACAGGCTTACAGCTGCAGGCGTATTAGCCGAAGATAAATTATTCGCCACCCTTGATCCTACTACACGAAAGGTTACTCTTCCAAATGGACGTGAAATCTTACTAACCGATACTGTTGGTTTTATTCAAAAACTTCCCCATCATCTAGTAACGGCTTTTCGGGCAACATTAGAAGAAGTTGTCCAGGCTGATTTATTGCTTCATGTAGTTGATTCAAGTCATTCTAATTATGATCTTCAAATGGAAGCTGTTTCTAAAGTTCTTAAAGAACTACATGCTGATATTAAACCAACGGTCATTGTATTTAATAAAAGTGATAAGCTGGAGGATACTATTCTATCCAGGTTATTAGCAATACAAAATAGTGTAGCAATTTCAGCACTAAAAGGAAAAGGTTTAGAAAAACTTCTAAACTTTATAGAAGATTTTATTCAGTACCAATCTATCGAAATGAGTCTGCTTATCCCTTATTCTGATAGCAGCGCTCTATCGCGGCTATTTGATACATCTGTTGTTACATTTAAGGAATATAGAGAAAATGGTACTTTCGTGAAAGCTTCAATACCTGGGGCACTAAGCCAATATTATTCTAGTTATGAAATAGGAGATGAGGAATAATGTACCCGTTTTCCAAAAAGATTTTAGAAACACGTGATATAGCTCTAAATGAATCGCGCAAATTATTTAGCAGAGTTGATGAAGTCTCCGAAATAAATACTCTTCGAGTACTGGAGTGTTTTCGTAAAAACCGGGTTTCCGACTATCATTTTCGGACAACTTCAGGATATGCTTATAATGATGCCGGAAGAGAAAAATTAGAAGAGGTATGGGCAGAAATATGCGGTGCTGAAAAAGCGCTTATAAGAACGCAATTCGTTTCAGGTACGCATGCCTTAGCTACAGTTCTTTTTGGAATTCTACGCCCCGGGGATGAGTTATTATCAGTTACTGGCACACCTTATGACACTATGCAAAGTGTAATTGGTCATCATTATGATACTCCTGGTTCGCTAAAAGAATTTGGTATAACTTATTCAGAAATACCAATGAAACACGATAAGCTCGATTGGGATACAATTAGATCTGCAATAAACTCAAATACTAAGATGGTATTAATACAGCGTTCACGTGGTTATAGTATGCGATCGCCAATTACAATCGATGAAATAACCGAATTGTGTTCAACGATTAAAAGAATTAAACCAGATTGTATTTGTTTTGTTGATAATTGCTACGGAGAGTTTGTTGATACTATGGAACCAACAGCAGTAGGGGCTGATATCATGGCCGGGTCACTTATAAAAAACCCAGGGGGAGGAATAGCACCAACAGGAGGTTATATAGCAGGTCGAGAAGATTTAGTCGAATTAGCGGCATATCGTCTAACGGCACCGGGTATAGGCAGTGAAGTTGGAGCCTCACTTGTTGATAACCGACTACTATTCCAAGGCTTATTTCTCGCTCCACATGTTACTGCACAGGCGATAAAAGGTGCAATTTTTGCTTCTGCATTTTTTTCACAATTAGGATATAAAACATTACCATTATTAACTGAAGACCGTAGTGACATTATCCAGGCAATCGAATTGGAGACACCACAAAAGATGATTGCTTTCTGTCAAGGTCTACAGAAGTATTCACCTATTGATGCACATGTTCGTCCAGAACCTAGTTCTATGCCAGGGTACACAGATGCAGTAATTATGGCAGCTGGTACATTTATACAGGGATCTTCAATTGAATTAAGTGCAGATGGACCACTTCGCCCCCCATATGCAGTATATTTACAAGGCGGCCTAACTTTTGAGCATGCTGTAATAGGCGTAATGGGAGCTGCTCAAGAAATAGATAATTTGTAGAATACTATACTTATTTGTTTTTTACGACAGGAAATAGTAGTTGTATGTCGAATAGTGATGTGTGTCGGATATTGAAATGAAAGTAAAGTAGATTTATGGTGACGTATATGGAATATATAGTTATTAACTTATTGACAATCTCATTTAGTACGCTTTTATTTAATAAAATCTCTAATAGAGTTTGGGGTTTTCAATTACATACTTTTGCTATTGCTTCATGCGCGGCAAGTGCCTTTATGATAAATTTATTATTTATGATAGTATCAAGCCATTTTTCAGGTGTGAAGCTGAGTTTACTATACTTTCTACTACCGTCATTATTCTTCGCTTATTTGATTACTTACCATACTAAAAGTGCTAAGTTCACAACCACAGCTGTTTCAGCAAATATTAACATAAGCAAAAAAGAACAGTCAGAGGAATTCCAAACTACATGCAGTTTGGGTCAAGCCGTTGCTCCGGAGCAGACAGTTAACTTTGAACAAGACGTTGTCTCAGAGCAGTCACTCGACTCAGAACAAGACGTTGTCTCAGAGCAGTCACTCAACTCAGAACAAGACGTTGTCTCAGAACAGTCACTCGGCTCAGAACAACCCATTGTCTCAGAACAGTCACTCGTCTCAGAACAACCCATTGTCTCAGAGCAGTCACTCAACTCAGAACAAGACGTTGTCTCAGAGCAGTCACTCGACTCAGAACAAGCCTTTGTCTCAGAGCAGTCACTCGTCTCAGAACAAGACGTTGTCTCAGAGCAGTCACTCGACTCAGAACAAGACGTTGTCTCAGAGCAGTCACTCGACTCAGAACAAGACGTTGTCTCAGAGCAGTCACTCGACTCAGAACAAGACGTTGTCTCAGAGCAGTCACTCAACTCAGAACAAGCCATTGTCTCAGAGCAGACAGTTATGTCAGAACAGGCTGAGCTTGATAGCCTTCTTGATCGCGCTTTGCTGCACAAGCAGAATAATAATTCCACTGAAGCCCTCAAGGTATTAAGCACTGCAATTAAACTATATTCTAATAACGATTATGCACCTTTTATATTAATCGAAATCGGAAATATCTTAAGAAGCGCAGGGGCCTATGACGATGTCATTGAAATTTATTCTCAAGGTCTTGCATTACCGGCAATAAAGAAAGATTATCAATTGCGTCAGGATTTTATAAATACTATTGCCTATCTACGAATTCTAAAAAACATACTAATTACGCGTGGTCTTGGTTTTGTGAAATATGAAAATATTCCAAGCGACATCCATGCCGAGATAGATTCTGAATTTCGCGAATGGCGCGTTATTACTAAATAATATTTCTTAGGAGGAATATAATGAAAAAAAGTGTAGAAATTCTTGGTTTACCTATTATTAGCATTAGTGAGGGTAGAGAACTAGGAAGAAGCCGTTTTTTAGTTATTAATCCAGAACAAGGGGTCGTGGCTGCACTTGCAATCGAGGATGATAAATGGTACCAGGGGGCTAAGTTACTTCCTTTTTCTGCCGTTACCGCAATAGGTGAATATGCAATAACAATTAATAGTAGTGCAGATATTTTGCCAATAGCAGACGCAGCAGATCTAGAAAAGCTTCTGGAATCCAATATTCAAATAATTGGTACTAGAGTCATAACAAAAGCAGGTAGAATTCAGGGGAAAATTACTGAAATAGTAGTTGATGAAACAGGAACCATTTCAGTTTGTGAATTAGAAGATACTACTGGACAAATCTCAGAAATTCCTGCTCAACGTGTATTCACCTTTGGTAAAGAAGTTACAATTATTTCAGATGGTGAAATCAAAGAAGCAAAGCCAGCTTCATCGAAGACAGATGCATTAAAATCGGCAGAAACAGCACCAGTAATTAAACCAGTCGCGGTTCAAGAAGAGCCAGTTATAGCGCAAGAAGTTGTACCTCCAGCCCCAGTGGCTCCAGCAGATAAGGCTGAAAATGAGGAAGATACCTCTTCAAAAAAGTTTGACGAAAGGCACCGTAAATACCTTCTAGGAAAGAAAGCTAGCCGTCGAATTGAAACCGATAACGGTGTACTCATTGTAGAACAAGGTTCTGAAATTACTGAAGAAGTTCTCCAAAAAGCAAAATTAGCTGGGAAATTTGTTGAGCTATCCATGAATATACAATAATTAATAATCCCCGCTACGCGGGGATTATTAATTACAAGATATCATTGGCTTGTCGCAAATTTCACCGTGCAGGTATCATAGTTAAGTTTAGATTTTTAATAAATTATAGATTAATCGGAAGGATGCTTGGTGTGAAAAGCGTTATGCCAAAGCGGGTTACAAACTTCATTGCTTTTTCTACTCTAATTGTTTTGTTTAGCAGTATAGGATTAGTCAGCGCAAACTTTGCATTTATGTTTACCGATAAAATATACCAAGGAGTATTTGTAGACCAACTACCTCTAGGTGGGTTATCGATTGATAAAGCTGCTGAAAGAGTTTCAAATTCTTATCAATCTAAAACCAAAAATAAGCCACTTTTGATTCTTAAATATCAATCTCAAACATGGACCATTTCGCCTGAAGACATTGATCTCAATATTAACACGACTGAAACGGCTTTAAATGCATATAATGTTGGTCGCTCTGGTACTCTTATTGAAAACCTAACTGAAAGATACTATTCTTTAAATAGCGGTATTAATGTACCATACAGCCTTAGCTACGATAAGGCTAAATTATCTTCAATTTTAAACAGGATAGTTGCGCCTATTAATAAAGAACCTAAAAACGCAACAGTAGCAATACAAGGATCTTCTGTTGATATTATACCGGAAACTAATGGTCACATGATTGATATTTCTAAATTATTAGAGATATGTGATGAGCAAATGCGTACATCCATCAATGCCGAAATTAATCTGCAATTTGAAGTTATTAAGCCACAAATTACAAATCAAGACCTAGTTCAAATCGACAGCGTTATTGCAAGTTATACAACTGAATTCGACCAATCTCATAACAACCGTGCGCAAAACATATATTTAGCAGCTAAGAGTCTGGATGGGTTATTGGTCAAATCGGGCGAAATTATATCTTTTAATGAATTAGTGGGTCCAAGGGTTGAGGAATCTGGCTTCAAAGAAGCGCCAGTATTTATAGAAGGTAAAATTGTTCCGGATTGGGGTGGCGGTGTCTGTCAGGTGAGTAGCACTCTATATAATGCCGCTGTTCTTGCCGACTTAGAAATAATCGAGAGAACGTCGCACTTCAGGCCTCCTGCATATGTACCTGTAGGCCGGGATGCTACAGTCGCAGATAACTTAATTGATTTCAAGTTTAAAAATTCATTAGAAAACGCTATCTATATATTAACAAAAACTACTGGATCGAAATTAACAGTTTACATCATAGGCAAACAGATTAATACAGCTCCCGAAATTGAGATCATAACAACTGATAGTAAATCTATTGAGCCAAGCACTATAATAAAGCAAGATCGAAATCTAGCATTTGGAAAACGGGTTATAGAAACAGAAGGGCAAAAGGGTATTAATATTACTACACACCGCATTAGAAAAGTGAACGGGGTGGAGATAAGTAGAGAATTCCTTGCTTATGATGAATTCAAGCCGGTAGATAAAGTAATAGTAGTAGGAACTAAAACAACATCTAGCAATAAATAGAAAAGCAAACTGTCCACCAATTTGAAAGGACAGTTTGCTTTTCTTTTATTGCTAGACTCTACGATAAACACCAATAACCTTCCCTAGTATAGAAACTTCTTTTGAATATATAGGTTTCATTGAATCGTTTTCAGGCTGTAAACGAACAGTTTCTTTTTCTCTAAAAAACCGTTTAACCGTAGCTTCCTCACCATTAAGCAAAGCAACGACTATATCATTATTATAGGCACTATTTTGTTCACGGACTATTACATAATCACCATCAAATATTCCGGCATTGATCATACTATCCCCCTGAACGGTAAGCATAAATATCTGCTGATCTTTCCCAACCAATTCAGTAGGGAACGGGTAAACTTCTTCAACATTCTCAACAGCTAGTATTGGTTGGCCAGCTGTAACACGACCGATTAATGGAACCGCAGTCATTTGTTTCTGACGCCAAGGCGCATCGTCTAATATTTCAATTGCTCTTGGTTTATCTGGATCACGTCTAATAAGCCCAAATTCTTCAAGTTTTGATAAGTGACTATGTACAGTCGAACTTGAGCTTAGACCTACAGCTTCGCCAATTTCACGTACGGATGGTGGATAACCCTTTGCCCTTAAAGTATCTTTTATATAAGAGAGTATTTGTTTTTGTCTATTATTTAAAAGAGATTCCTTATTCACAGCATCAGCTCCTAGTTAGTATCTTCCAATTATATTATAGCAAAAAAAGTTTATCTTGCAAACATTCGTTCGGCGATACGTTGTATATGAATTCCTGTGCAAGAACGTTAGGACACTGAATTTAAAACATCTTATTTAACGCGTTACTTTTAAACAAATTGCCTTGCTCTATATATCTTCTAACCATCTTTTCCGATTTATGGCGGGTTTGCTGCATAATTGATCTCTCATCTACGTCATGTTGAGCAGCACTTGTTGCAAATCCTCGTCTTAAACTATGCCCCGCGAAATCGTCGGCGTTAAGGCCAGCCAATCCAGCATATTTTTTAACAATTATAGCAACGGATTTATCACTTAAACGTCTTTCTCGGATTTGCTTATATTTATTTAGCGGACGAAACAGGGGACCTTTCTTAATCTGAGCTATATTAAGCCAATTTTTGAGAGCAGTAACTGCACAAGCATCAACTTTAGTATTGTAAGGAATAGCTATATATTCACCTTGACCTTCTTGGTCTCCTTTAGATTGATGAATTAGAATTATTACGCCGTCACGTGTAAAAGTTAAGTCTTCGGCATCAGTTTTAACAAGCTCTGATCGGCGGAAAGCACCCATAAATCCTGTTAAAATTAGAGCCTTATCCCTAATTCCAGCAATATCATCAGTATCAAAATAAGGGACTATATCTTCTAAATCTTCAAGTAGGAGAGGGGACTTGCCTCTTTGAATAGTCCCTTTTTCGCGTTTTATGGCATCTAAAGCATTTCTCACTAATCCACCGCGACATGGGTTATTGTCTAAAAAACCACCAGCTTTATGGTTTTCAGAAATAGCACTAATTCTCCTTGATACCGTATTAGCTTTGGCATTATCAGCTAGATCATTAATATAATTTACAATCGTTTCAGGCTCAGCTGGTAAAGCCTGTAAGCCAGTATGCGAACACCAATCATAAAAATCAAGCCAATCCGATTCATAAGCACGCAAAGTATTTTCGGCTTTAGATTTTCTCATACGTTTTTTACTTTTTTCAGAAAGTTTATCATTATTTTCAATCAAGTTGCTTTTGCGTAATACGAAATCTTTATTGTCTATAACCACAAAATAAATACACCTCATATTCTTGCCTCAACTTCCGATAACTATAAATTATCGGAAGTAATGATTTGGAAAATAAACCACAGGCAAAATATCCTCGTTTTGACTTCAATTTCTATTCTTTATTGCTTCTTTTGCTAGTTTGTCTGCTAACTCATTTCCTTCGACGCCAGTATGTCCAGCCACTTTATTGAACTTAATCATCTTCAAGTAGTTACGCGAAAACTCGGCATAAGCTTGAGTGAATTTATTGTTAGTTTTCCATCGACCAGTAGCCCATTCAGAAATACCAATATAATCGTGATGAATCGTAACTAGATCGAGTCCTTGCTTATCTGCCCATTTAATTGCTTGTACTGCAGCTTCTAACTCGCCAGCGACATTATGAATAGATGCAGCTTCAGAATCTTTACCTAAACCACTTTCAGTATGTATTAACTTTTGATCTTTGTAAACCACAAAAGCCCAACTGTACTGCTTATCTGAATAACTGCCGTCAACGTATATATCATAACCTAAACAGCTGCCCGTTTCGTCAATTACCTCAGAGCTCATTGGATTATCTGACATATAACTTTCTGCGTCTTGGGTATTAGTAAAACTTTTATATAATGCCCCAGGGTATCCATGTACATGTTTTTTACAATCTTCCCAGGTTTGATATAGTCCAGGTACGCGTCCAACCTTTACGCAATAAATTTTCTTTACAGCTGCCATATAAGAATAAATTTCCTCCTTAGATTACTTCCGATAATTAATACTAGCTCATATTAACCTTAGTTCGACAATAACCATTAGTTTTTCCTCTATAATCTAATTATCGATCTTAACTTATAATATTTCTTTTACTTAACCTTCGCATAAAAAATTACCATAATACACAAATTAAGGGTAAGTTATAAGTGGAGGTGAACTGCGATGACTAATACCATGTTAACACAAAAGGAAAGATCCTATTTGGAAGACGCACTAGAAATGGAAAACTTCTGCATAAGCAAATATAATGTTTACGCAGATCAATGCCAAGATCCTGATTTAAAAGATATTATGTTCAGTATCTCTAAAAATAAGCGCCAGCATGCCAACAGAATTAAGCAGTTACTCGGCAAATCAGTTAATACTTATCAGTAAGCAAAGAAAATGAGGTGATTTTAAATGAGAAATATGAGATCGAGTCAAAATAGACTTTCTGATCGCGATATGCTTCTTGATCTTCTAAATACTGAAAAAAGCATGTCTCACATGTATGATCATGCTATCATGGAATCTTCTAATGAAAATGTCCGTTACGCTTTTGAGGAATTCCAACATGATGAACATGAAAATGGTCATCTTATCTTTAAGTCTATGCAGGAACGAGGCTGGTATAATAGCACTACAGATGTAAGAATGCCAAAATCGAATTACATCAATGCTGGTCGCTCAAATCGAAATGCAGCTACAAGCGATTATGCAGTCACTAGCGGATCTGAGCAATTCGGATCAAGGCTTTCGCGTGGCAGTAACCGGAGAGTTACTAATAATTCATTTGTTTAAGAATAAAGAGGTAGGCAGGATATTCTCTCAAATTCCAGCCCACCTCTTTTTAGGTTTTGTTCTAACAAATTAAAATCTCACATTTAGGGTATCTAGTACATTGTCGATGCGATTAAACATAGTTGCACTTTCAGACCCGGCGAATAGTAAACCAACTGCATAATTATCTTCAGACAGAATAACGGATCCACTATCCCCTGGCATACTCATAGGACCAGCAAGTATCTGGTCGGCAAATAATGCCGACTCGTATTTATTTACATTTACTCTAATTGTAACATCAGTAGCTAAAATAATGCTCTGAGTTACTCCAGAACTTCTCCCGCTTTTCTTAATTGTCATACCAATTTTAGGATCTTTTGTTCCAAGGATATCTCCTATTTCAAGAACTTCTGAAATAATACCATTAGGATCATTTGGAACTGCAACAGCACAATCTACTATATTTGCTTGCTCATTATTTCGCAATACCTGTACTCTATACTGTGGTTTAATCATACCAATCAGCTTATTTAGCACATCTTCGAACAATTTAGCATACTTGCATTGCGGCGAATTTAATTCTCGGTATATTGGTATATATTTGCTTAAAGTCCCTATTACATTATTACCGCCTTCACTATTATCAAAAAACCCTGGTTGTATAACGGAATCACCAATCAAGGATCTGTTATCCTTGCCATCCGTCAAATTAGCAAGAACATGGTTATTGGAAAGGATAAGAGGTGCCCCAGTGTCTCGATCATAAACGACTGCCCCAAAGGTGCCAGCAGAAACTTTATAATGCCCGATACTAATACCTGGCTGAGCTGGACGCATAATTTTCTTGCGGTCCGAATGAAAACAAATGTCACCTACTTCAATTACGTCTGTAATCATTCCGTCCATTTTAGGCGGGATAACCGAGCTGCGTTGCAAGTCATTTCTTTTTATTTTTTTTCTAACTAAAATAATAAGAGCCTCCTGCTTAGTATCTGACCCTCTAACAATTTTGTTACCACGTCCTATTCCAACTACATTATCCATTTCTCTGAAATGGTAAAAATGCTGATTAAAAATACCTCTACTCATGATATACCTCCATGTCAGCAAGAAGTAGAAAAGTCTACTTTATGATATGAAGGTAAATAATTGCATGTAACGTTAGGTAATTATTTTTTTTATTTCTAGTATTTTCTCTTTTGTTGCTTGTTCTCCCCTCAAAATAGAAAGTGACACATTTTTCATTTCTTTAAAGTTTATATCAAAAATATTGGGCCTAATTATTACATTGGCATATTGTTCCGCTTTTAGCAAAGTTACTTCACGATTCATAATATCTATACATTGTATTAAAATTTCTCCCACTGAGTGAATATCATAATTAGGTTGACCTGCATAACCTAGATCTACAGCAATAATAATATCTGCTCCCATATGATTTAAAATATCAGTTGGTAAATTATTCTTAACAGCCCCATCTACCAAGGTCATTCCCCGATATTTTTTAGGAAAAAACACTCCAGGTATGGATATGCTCGCACGTACAGCATCGGTCAGCAAAGAGTTATGATAATATCTTGCATTTAAAATACCACGGTTACCAGGTAAAGGTGTCGTAAAGAATACTGTATCGGCAGAGTTGATATCAACGGCTGTAATTGCTAGGGGAATAACTGTATCTCTTAAAGTACGTTCCTGCCATAGACTATAAAAATATTTCTCTATTTTATCACCTTTTACCAAGCCATTTGGTAGTACAGACCAAAAGCGTGACATACCACTGAATAACCATTTCATACCATGTTTTACAAGATCTGAAACAGTTATTTTTAAATCAACAAGTTCAGATGTCTTAATTTTCTTAGCTAATGATTCCATCTGCAAAGGAGTATAACCGCATGCATAAAGTGTTGCAATAATAGCTCCAGCGCTTGTTCCTGCTATAAAATCAATAGGTATGCCATTAGCTATTAATGCCTTAAGTACCCCTATGTGCGTTAGTCCTCTTATCCCACCGCCGCTAAGAGCTACTCCTATTTTAGGCCTTCGTCTTGAGTATATTTTATCATTAATTTTAGCTAACATAATTATCACCTCACACACGCCTCTGTATTATGCTATGAGATGACTAACTAAGACTGTTCCACTTAATATTCGGAATATACATATTAGATATACTACATAGTAAAAATAGCTGTTGAAAGAAACCATTGTCTCTTTCAACAGCTATTATTCCTTTTGTGCTAATATAATCATACGCGGAGTTTCCATTCCATAAGGTCGTTGATCGAATGCACCATACGTTGTTATAATTTTAAATCCGCAATGGTTAAGATTAGAAACCATTTCTGATAACGAATATGCTCTTAAAGCAAATTCGTATTGTTTTTTTTCGCCTGTGACCTGGTTATTTAATTGTCTTTTTAGAGTAGCCATTCCTTGCTTTAATTCAACCTTATACGATAGAACATATTCACCGCTAGGGTGTCGCCAATACCTATTTAAATTATTGTGGACCATCCAATCACGATTAAGTAAGTCAATTAAAAACAGACCTCCGGGCCGTAAAGCTTTTGATATCAGTTCTAATACTTTAATGTTTTCTTCATCCGTAAAATATCCAAAGGCAGCGAACATATTAATAACAGCATCAAATTGATTAATATAATTTAATTCACGCATATCACTAAGTTGAAAGGTAATTTCAACTTTTTCTTCTATCGCCTTCTGATAAGCTATGTCTAGAAATGATTGGGTTGCGTCTACGCCAACAACGTTATAGCCAGCTTTAGCTAATTCGATAGCATGACGACCATACCCACAATATAAATCTAGAATATTTGATCTACGTGGCAAATTAAGAACACTGGTGATAAAGCGTACCTCTTGCTCTGTTCCTGCTAATGAATAACTCTTTAAGTCGCCAAATAATTCTTGCGTCATCTCTTGACACCTCGATTAACTAACATAAATAGATCCGTTAATTAGATTTATCATTCTTATAAAGACATGTTCGATTTCTTGTCTTTTTTGCTAAGTATAATGCTGAATCAGCATTATTTATCAGTTCAATATCTGTATCAGCATATTTAGGGTAACCGGCAACACCAACACTTACGGTAAGTATACCTTTAGGCTGATTCACGCAATTTGGAAAACAATGTCCCTCAATGGCCTTACGAATTCTTTCAGCTATTTCGTGTGCCTCATCTAATGTTGTTTCTGGCAAAAGCACGGCAAATTCTTCACCACCATAGCGAAATACATGATCAGTATCACGACACACTCTTTTAATTAGAGCTGCTACAGTAAACAACACCCTATCACCCATTAAATGTCCATTACTGTCATTATAATGTTTAAAATAGTCTATATCAATCATAAACACAGCCAGGGGCCGTTTATATCGATACGCTCTTTTAATCTCTTGTTGTACTATTGTTCGAAAATAACGATAATTATATAACCCAGTTAATCCATCTGTAATAGCCTGAAGCTCAACATTTGCTACATGCTTGGCGTGAGCGATTGTCATTGCAATTTGACTAGAAATTGATTTAAGTAGATCTAAATCATATGGTTGTACTACACTATCTTTACTTACTTCAATATTAAGAACGCCTAGTACCTTGTCATCTACAATAAGTGGCAAAGCAACTTCGCGATAAGCATTAGTATTCGCATCAATATATCTGTGATCTTTTAGGACATCATCAACGTATACCAATTCCCTAGTCATAGCAGCATAGCCAGTAATGCCTTTACCTATCGGTATCCGCATATTATTGTTAGTATTCCCGCGTGACGCTCTTACTCGAAGCTCATTACTTTCTTCATCTAACAATAATATTGATACATCATTATATCCAAACTCTCGAGTAATTCCATCTAGAATTTCTGCTAATACTTCCTGTTCATTTACGGTTTTCTGCACAATAGAAGTTATGCGAAATAAAGCGGCAATTTTTTTGTGCGCCTGCTCAATATCCATCAGGTGAAAATCTAGACTCGACATAGATACACAAAGCTCACGATTAACAGTTTCGTATTGTTCAGCCATACATGTAAATTCTTCTTCTAGCAACATATTCTCTGTCACATTCTGAATTAGCACTAAAACGCAATTAGACGATTTTAAGTCTTCGAAGTAGAAGTTAAAATACTCAGAGAGGCCTTTATAACTATTATGTTCTATCTTTTGTATTGCCATTTGCGAACCGCTATTTGCACACTTGATATAAGACGCAAAAATAGTATTGGCCGTTTGTACGCCCAATACTATTTTTAATATTCTGTAAAAATCTTTTCCTATTATATATTTTAGCTTGGAACTCGAATGCTTAGCGTAATGAGCATGTTTAATAACACCTGAATAGTTAATCGCAAGCATTGCTGAAGGAATCGTATTAGTAACTAAATTCATCATTGATTTATAAATTAGTAGATCGGTCAAAGTAAATCAACCACCTCAGTATACAGTACATATAATTATTCTATATTTAAATGAATATTCCTGCATTTAATCTATATACCAGTACGGAATTTATTTACCTATAACATCCAATTGTCCACGTTCAAAAGCAACTGTATTAAGAGTAACAATATCTGGTTTACTATTAAAGACTTTATTCAAGGATTTTATTATAGAATCTTTTTCAACTATATCTATTTTTTTTAGCATTGCACCTAATGTAACTATATTTGCAACTCGTTTGATTCCTAACTGATCTGCAATGTCATTGGCTGGTATTTTTATTGTTGTAACATCATCACGTAATGGATCTCGTGAAACGAGAGAACTATTGACTATTATTGTGCCACCCGCTTGAACTGACTGCTCAAATTTAAATAAAGAAGGATTGTTCATTGCAATTAATATAGTTGGCTCTGATACAATGGGTGCGCCAATCACTTGATCCGAAACAATTACCGAGCAATTCGCTGTGCCTCCACGCATCTCTGGCCCATATGAAGGAATCCATGAAACATGTTTTTTTTCAAGCATTCCTGCGTATGCAAGCAATTGACCCATAAGCATTATTCCTTGTCCCCCAAAACCTGCAATAATAATTTCATGCGTCACTTCAGCACCTCCTCTGAAGCCTTAAGTACTCCTAAGGGAAATTGCGGGAACATGTTTTCCTTCATCCAATCTACAGCTTTCAATGGACTCATTCCCCAATTTGTCGGGCAAGTGGATAAAACTTCTACCATTGCAAAACCCAATCCTTTCATCTGAATATCAAAAGCCTTTTTAATACATTGCTTAGCCTTTGTCATATGAATTGAGTCATGAACTGCAACTCGTGCAACGTAAACTGCTCCATCTATAGTAGCTATCATTTCAGATAACCGAAGCGGTTTGCCAGTTCCTTCCGCACAGCGCCCATAAGGTGTAGTATTAGTAACCTGCGAAATTAACGTTGTTGGTGCCATCTGCCCCCCGGTCATTCCATAAATCGCATTATTAATAAATATAGTACTTATCTTTTCGCCACGCACTGCTGCGTGGACAATTTCGGCACAACCGATAGCAGCGATGTCACCATCTCCCTGATAAGTAAAAACTAGGTTTTCAGGGTGAACACGCTTTACTCCTGTTGCTACCGCAGGCGCCCTTCCATGTGCAGCTCCAACCATATCGAAATTAAAATAATCATAAGCCAATACGGAACAGCCGACTGGGGCAATACCAATTGTCGTAGCTTGCAGGTGAGTTTCGTCTATTATCTCTGCAATGAGACGATGAACTAATCCATGATGGCAACCTGGGCAGTAATGTGTAGGAACATCTGTTAATGATTTGGGTCTAGTAAAAATTTTTTCAACCACGTTATTGTTCCCCTCCATTACTATAATATTTTACAATCTGTCCATAGATTTCTTTGGTGCTTGGAATCATACCACCCATTCTTCCATAAAAATACACAGGCTTGCATCCATTAACAGACAGCCTAACATCTTCTACCATTTGTCCAGCACTTAACTCTAAAGTTAAAAACGCTTTCGCAGTATTCGCAAGTTTTGTGAATATATCCACTGGAAATGGCCATAATGTTATCGGCCTAAGTAATCCCACTTTGTAACCATCTTTTCTTGCCTTATCAATCGCAGATCGAGCTATCCTCGAAGTTATACCATAAGCAACAATTATAAGCTCTGCTTCATCGGTATTATATTCCTCATACATTACTTCTGCTTTGCTAATATCATAGTATTTTTTTTGTAATCTTAAGTTATGCTCTTCTAACTGGTTGGGTATCAAATATAAGGAATTTATTATATTTGGCTTACTGCGCCCTCTTAATCCAGTAGCTGCCCATGGTTTTGGGGTGCTAGCTAATATTCTTTCAGGAAGTAGCACAGGTTCCATCATTTGCCCAAGTGCTCCATCACCTAATACCATGACAGGATTTCTATATTTGTCGGCAAGATCAAATGCTTTTATGGTGTGGTTTACTAATTCTTGTACCGAATTTGGAGCAATTACTATATTTCGGTAATCTCCATGTCCTCCGCCTTTTGTTGCTTGAAAGTAATCAGCTTGTGAAGGCTGTATACTACCAAGTCCTGGACCGCCGCGAGATATATTGACAATTACGCAAGGTAATTCTGCGCCAGCTATGTAAGATATTCCCTCTTGTTTTAGACTAATACCAGGACTTGAGGATGAAGTCATAGTTCTTGCGCCTGCACCAGCCGCACCGTAAACCATGTTAATCGCAGCTACTTCACTCTCTGCTTGCAAAAATACACCGTTTACCTCAGCCATACGTTTTGCCATATATTCAGCTAATTCGGTCTGAGGTGTTATTGGATAGCCAAAATAATATCTACAACCTGCAGCAATTGCGGCTTCACCTATAGCCTCATTGCCTTTCATTAGAACTTTTTCCGACACTATCTTCACTTCCTTATTTATAGATTTCGATCGCAATATCAGGACATGCTTTAGCACACAAGCAACACCCAATACATTTCGACACATCTACACAATTAGCTGGATAGTAGCCTTTACTATTAAATTGATTTGATATTTCTAATATCTTTTTTGGACAAGCAACTGTACATAACGCACATCCTTTGCATCTTTCCGAATTAAACAAGGGTTTAGGCATTAGTTTCCCCTCCCATTCCTTAAGCACAATAGTATAATTATTTAGCTATACTTAATTGTATGCGGACTCAAGATAACCTTCGCAGATTTTTAGCAAAAACATACTGTATTCATAATGAAAGTCATTTGATAATTTATCAAATGACCATTACGACTTTTTAACAAAAATAGCAATAAAAAATCTTGCAGATAATGAACTGCAAGATTTTTTATTGCTATTTTTTAATTAATTCCATTGTGTCGCCAGTTTTACACATCGCAGCGTTGGCTTCATCAGTATCAAGATGCATTTCAAGTGCAAATGCGTCATTTACTCGTATCAATACATTGTCAAATAATAATCCACGTTCGCCGCCACATCGTACTTGAACGATTTCCTTGTCGCTAACACCAAATTCCGCAGCATCTGTAGGAGTCATATGAATGTGTCTCATTGCGACAATTACACCTTGATTTAGCTGAACAGAACCTTTAGGTCCGACTATAGTTACACCAGGTGAATTTTGAACATCTCCAGAATCACGAACAGGAGCTTTTAAACCAAGCTTCATTGCATCAGAAAGCGAAACTTCAACTTGGGTTTGTTTACGTTCAGGTCCTAGAATTCTAACACCTTTAAAGGTACCTTTTTCAGAAACAATATCAACTTTCTCATTGGAAGCAAACTGCCCTGGCTGAGAAAGATCCTTCATTACAGTAAGCTCATATCCTTCACCAAAAAGAATATCAAGGTGCTCACGTGATATGTGTACGTGGCGGGCCGACACACCGGCAGTAATTTGTTTTGCTGACATAAAAAAAACACTCCTCTAGTAATTAAAATTCCCTGGTTAAACTCCAGGTGTCTATATTTTGACTAGTTATTCGATGATTTCTGAAAAATAAACAACGGTTACGATATCACTTGGTGCAAGCGTTCTATCGTAAATAGACTCCAAAAATTCAATAATATCATCGATACTAGTAATATCAGGGTTTTCACCTTGCAAATCCTGAATGGTTAGTTCAGAAATAGGCTTAACAAGAACTCGATCTATTACGGCAGTATATATTTTTTTCTTTGGCGCAAATCGCTTGCCTACAGTAACCCAGACTATATCTCCATCTTGGTATTTAGTGCTTTTATCTCCTCGTCGAATCGTACAAGTCTTACGCCTGCAAACTAATTGATTATGATAGTTAGACGAATAAAAGTTTAAGGCCCGCATGGTTTTATCCTCCTTCAATCAATTATCCAATCCATTGCTTTATTCTTCTCACTGCCTCATTCAGTCTATTCTCTGGTTGTACAAGAGCAAATCTAATGTATCCCTCACCAAATGTACCAAATGCTACACCAGGAATTGATGCAACTCCCGTATTATACAGCAAATCAGCCGCAAATTTAACTGATGATTGATCAGTAGGCACAGGTGCCCATATATACATGCTTGCCTTTGGCCTGTCTATATTCCAGCCAATATCATTAAGACCTTCTACTATTATATCACGTCTAATCTGATACTTCATCGAGGTATCTATAACACATTGCTGAGGACCAGTGAGTGCAGCAATTGCAGCTTTCTGTAGCGGATAAAAAATACCATAGTCAAAATTAGACTTAAGACGTCCTAATAGTTCGATAACTTTAGCATTACCTACTATATATCCTACACGGCATCCAGCCATATTGTATGTTTTTGATAATGAGTTGAACTCAATACCAACATCTTTTGCACCAGGTATCGACAAAAAGCTCTCTGGTCGATATCCATCAAACACTAAATCACTATAAGCAAAATCGTGACACACAATAAACGAATACTTTTGGGCGTATTCTATAACTTTCGTAAAAAAATCTTTGGATGCAACAGCCGCTAAGGGGTTATTAGGGTAGTTCAAGATCATAATTTTAGCTTTTTTTAGAACTGATTCAGGAATTGCTTCCAAATCAGGCAGAAAATCGTTTTCACGTTTGAGCGGCATATAATACAATTCTGCGCCAGCCATTAACGGTCCAGCACTATAAATAGGATAGCCAGGGTCAGGTATCAAAACAATGTCACCCGGATTTGTCAAGCATAGACTAATATGAGCTAATCCTTCCTGTGAACCAATTAATGAGTGCACCTCTTTTTCGGGGTCTAACTTAACACCAAATTTTTGCCCATACCAGTTTGCAACTGCAGTCAAAAAATCAGGAACGCCTTTGGATAACGTATACCCGTATTTACCGATATCGTTAGCCGCTTCTACTAGTGCTTTCACGATATGTTGGGCAGGTGCCATATCAGGGCTTCCAATACTAAGCGTAATTACATCTTTACCCTTAGCTAGTTCAGCTTTACGCATCTCATCAACCTGAGAAAAAATAGCTGATGTTAGCCCCTTCATTCGTAAGGCCTGTTCAACCATACCATCCCTCCTACTATACCTATAAATTATGTATTCGAGATGTATGCCGCGTTTCCTTTCGCGCTAATGTAATTAAGCCTTAAATCATCGGGTTAGTCTCATTCCGCGTACATTAACCTCATATACTAAACGCTCAGTATCAATTGTTGTTAACTGCTTATTTTCAAGAACTACGCTGCCATTGATAATAACAGTATCAACATCACTTGAAGCAGCTGAATATGTTAATAATGATAGCAGATCATGTTTAGGTTGCCAATGAAGTCCACTTGTATCGAACAAAGTAATATCGGCTTTGAATCCTTCTTTAATTTTTCCAGTAATTCCTGATAAGCCTAAGGCCTTGGCTCCATATTCGGTAGCCATAGAGATTGCGGTTTTAGCAGGAACAGCTAATGGATCATTATTCCTAACCTTATGTAATAAGGCTGCTAAACGCAGTTCTTCTAACATGTCCATATTATTATTGCTAGCAGCACCATCTGTGCCTAATCCTACACAAATTCCAGCCTTTAACATCTCTTGTACTGGTGCTATGCCACTTGCAAGTTTCATGTTGCTGCCAGGATTATGGGCAACTCTAACCTTTTTATCCCTCATAATTTCTATATCTTCAGGTGATAAGTGAACACAATGAGCAGCAAGCACACCACAATCAAGTATTCCTACTTCATCCATTAAGGCAATTGGGGACTTACCATACTTTTGTTTGCACTCTTCAACTTCACCTAATGTTTCAGACAAATGAATATGTATTTCAGCACCCAACTTACGCGACAAAGCAACAACCTTTTTTAGATACTCAGGAGGACATGTATATGGTGCATGCGGACCAAGCATAACGGTAATACGTCCTTCCGCGGAGTTATTAAATTGATGGAAGAGCTCTTCGCTTTCGCACAATGCTTGTTCTGCAGTCGGAGCTACTCCCGCCATTCCTCGAGCTAGTACTGCTCTAATACCGCTTTCTGATACCGCTTTTGCAACGTCAGGCATAAAAAAATACATATCAGAAAAAGTAGTTGTGCCGGATTTTATCATTTCTGCTATTGCTAATTGCGTCCCCCAATAAACATCTTCACCAGTTAAGCCGGCCTCAGCTGGCCATATTTTATTTTGCAGCCAATCCATAAGCAGCATGTCGTCAGCGTAGCTGCGAAACAATGTCATTGCTGCATGGTTATGTGTATTAACGAATCCTGGTACTGCCAGCTTGTTAGTGCAATCAATAATTTTATCTGCTTTCCATTCGACCGAAATATTTCCTATCTGAATAATCTGAGAGCCTTCAATGGCAATATCTGAAACACTAATCATGCCATCACTTGTCAAATACTCGGTATTTTTCAATAATATTTTAGACATTGCCCTGTCCTCCTTGACGTTTGCGGTACTCATTTAGATAAAACTCATGCATAACTTTAGTATCGGCAATACTTAAAATCTTAACATCACCAATTTGCTTAGCATATATAAATATTTGTGCCGCTTTTTCTACCAAGGCACAGGCTGTCATAGCCTCATCAAGTGTCCCTGCACAACATACAAGGCCGTGATTTGCTAATAACACAGCATTTTTAATTCCCAATGCTTTTACAGCATTCTCTGCTAATTCAGGAGTACCATTTAAAGCGTAATCAGCAACTTCGACGCTGCCCCCAACGCACTGTACAACATCTTCCACTATTGGTGGTATAGCATGACGTGATACTGCACAGGCACTAGCAAAAACACTATGGGTATGTATTATTGCTGCAACATCTTTCCTCTTCTTGTATATTGCAAGATGCAACGATAGCTCAGAGGATGGTTTAAGATCTCCATTAAAAACATTGCCGTCAATGTCTACAAGAACTATATCGTTTATTGATAAGGTCTTATAATTGCGACCTGAAGGTGTAATTGCTATAAAAGGAGTATTCGGAACCCGAGCGCTAAGATTGCCCCAGGTTCCAACTATAAGACCACTATCAAGTAGTTCACAGCCGCAGCTAATTATTTTTTCTTTAATATTAGCCTCGTAATCCACAAAATTCAACTCCTAAGAAAGCTACGCTTGGTTTAAGTATTGTTCCTGATCGACAGTCAACTTATCAATATTTATCCCCATAGCTTGAAGCTTGAGTGTCGCTACACGCGCATTCATTTCTTCAGTTATAGGATAAACTTTATTTGTTAAATCTTTATGGTGTTCAGAGATATAAATTGCAGCCAACGCTTGAAGAGCAAAAGATAAATCCATAATTTCCGTAGGATGTCCGTCACCTGCTGCCAGGTTTACTAAACGCCCTTCGGCCAATAAATATACTTTTCTACCATCTTCTAGGGCGAATTCTTCAATATTTTTGCGGACTGTCTTTTTCGAAACTGATAACTCTGCCAGATCCTTTTTATTAATCTCTACATCGAAATGACCAGCATTAGCTAATATTGCACCATTCTTCATTAATTTGATATGCTCGCTTCTGATAACATCCTTACAACCGGTTAAAGTAACAAAAATATCCCCAAATGCTGCAGCTTCTTCCATTGGCATAACTCTAAATCCATCGAAAACAGCCTCAATAGCCTTAATAGGATCGATTTCGGTAACTATTACATTTGCACCTAAGCCCTTTGCTCGCATTGCAACGCCTTTTCCGCACCAGCCATAACCTGCAATTACCACAGTCTTACCAACAACAGTAAGGTTTGTTGTACGCATTATTCCATCCCATGTCGATTGTCCAGTACCATAACGGTTATCAAATAGATATTTACAATAGGCATCATTTACAGCTACCATCGGAAACTTTAACTTGTGCTCTGCTTCAAGCGCCCGTAATCTAATGACACCAGTAGTTGTCTCTTCTGACCCTCCCAATATTTTACCGGCTAAAGCATTTCTTTCTCCGTGAAGTAATGAAACTAGATCTCCACCGTCATCAATAATTATATCTGGTTCAGTATCTAAAGCCTTATGTAAAAAATGTTCATACTCTTCTTCCGTGCAATTATACCAGGCAAACACGGTAACACCCTGTTCTACTAATGCAGCAGCTACATCATCTTGTGTAGAAAGAGGATTACTTCCAGTTACAACAACATTTGCACCTGCGTTTTTTAGAACAAGTCCTAAATACGCCGTTTTAGCCTCAAGATGCATGGTTACAACAAGATTCTTTCCGGCTAGAGGTTTTGTCCTAATAACCTCGTCGTTAAGTGTATTTAAAACAGGCATAAATTGTTTAACCCAATTTATTTTGGCCAAACCTTCTTGTGCAAGAGTTATATCTCTAATAATAGATTCCATTTTACTCACCCTTCATTCTGTTTTTTAAATTTACGATTTGATCGAAATAAGGCGCTCTGAGCACTCCATATTCTGTAATTATTGCAGAAACTAATTCGTTTGGAGTTACATCAAATGCTGGATTAAATACATCCACTCCTTCAGGAGCAATTCTAACTCCAGCCAAACTCGTTACCTCATCGGCATCACGCTCTTCTATTGGAATATCTTCGCCGCTTTTTATATTGAAATCAAACGTTGATATTGGGGCAGCAACATAAAACGGAATACCATGCTCTTTTGCTAGGACTGCTACACTATAAGTTCCGATTTTATTAGCTACATCCCCATTTAAAGCAATACGGTCTGCTCCGACTATTACAGCTTGGACCATTCCTTGTTTCATTACCCATCCAGCCATATTATCTGTAATTAGTGTGACTGGGATATCCTCTTGCTTTAGCTCCCAAGCTGTTAACCGAGCACCTTGTAATAAAGGCCTTGTTTCATCAGCATATACTCTTGTTATCTTTTTCTGAGACCAAGCTTCGCGAATAACGCCCAACGCCGTACCAAATGCTACTGTAGCTAACGCACCAGCATTACAGTGAGTTAATACTGCACAAGGTGTATTAAAAAGGGTGGCTCCATGTTCTGACATGCGTCTATTAACGTCTTTGTCTTCATTTGCAATAGCAATTGCTTCTTTTTCTAGGTCATCGATAATGTGCGAAATATTATCACCAGTTTTGTAACGGCTTGCAACTGAAAGCATTCTATCAATAGCCCAAAACAAATTAACAGCAGTTGGTCGTGTCTCTCTTAGTTCTTGTGCAATAATTAACAAATTACTAAGAAAATCTCCCTGTTTATCCTGTATTTGCCGCGCTCCTAGAACCAAAGCAAATGCGGCGGCAGCCCCAATTGCGGGAGCACCGCGAACTTCTAAACGCTTAATTGCGTCTGCCACTACTTTATAGTCTGAACAACTAATATATTCTAACTTTCCTGGCAATTTAGTTTGATTTAAAAGCTGAAAACAGGTTTCATTCCATAACATTGTATTCAAGAAATCACCTTCTATTATAATTTAAAGCCACCATACTCAGCTAACGCCATTTTGCATTTACAAGCGTTTTTTCCTATCTCAATAAGTTCTATTGATTTCATTATTAATCTCTTTATATTTTCAGAATTAGCTGACATAGTTTCAACAACCTCAGCATGAGTCAATGGCTGCGGCGAAATACCCGCTGCATAATTGGTAACCATAGACACTGTCGAATAACACATCTCAGCTTCTCTTGCTAGCACTGCTTCGGGTACGTTAGTCATGCCAACTAGATCTCCGCCAAGCTTTGCGAACATATTTATTTCGGCAGGTGTCTCAAACCGTGGCCCCTCAGTACATACATATACTCCATTTTTATGGATTGATATATCTAAAGCTTTTCCTGCGTCGCTTATAATTGATCTAAGTATGGGGCAATAAGGCTCAGTTACATCAACATGCACGACTCCTCTTTCTCCACCCTCATAGAAAGTGCCTATTCTTGATTTAGTAAAATCGAGAAACTGGTCTACTATCACAAAATCGCCTGGCTTCATCTCAATGTTTAAAGAGCCAACAGCTGTAGTTGCAATGATATTTTCAACACCGATCTTCTTCATTGCCCATATATTTGCGCGATAATTAATTAGATGTGGTGCAATCGAATGATTACTGCCATGGCGTGGTAAGAAAGCGACGTCTTTACCAGCGTACTCTCCCACCTTATATTCAACCTTACCGTATGGAGTCATAGTTTCTTCACTACGAACGTTACTTAGAATTTTAGGGTCGTATACACCTGTTCCGCCAATTATCGCTATTTTAATCATTTAATCATCACCCTTATCAATAATATCTAAAGTCCAATAAAAACCATATATATTATATACCTGATATACTACTAAAAGCAAACAGACTTGGCAGTAGCCAAGTCTAAACTCTCTTATTTTAGCTTTATAAGTTTATGCCAATAATGCCACCTAAAGCACCTGCTGCTATACCTGCAGCAAACTTATTTACCATGGTTAGCAATGTAATCGACTCATTAGCAATTTCCATACCTAACCCGACAGATATAAGAACATAAACACACCCAATAGCCATACCAATTATTAAAGCTTTCGATTCTGTCTTACTAGTTGCATAAGCACTACCAATAAAAATACTTAGCATCGTTACCGCAACCATAACATAATTCATATATCTCTCTAAAACTGTACTTTCTGTAGTTAATGTAATGAAAGATAGAATTATAATGCTAATGAAAGAGACAACTAAACTAACAATTAGGCCCCTAAATATAGATACTGCTACCCCCGATACCTTTTGCGGCTGCGAGTTATAGCGTCTACGCCCAGTAACTTTGGCCACATAAATTCCCTCCCCGGAGTTTTACTGAAAATTTATGCAAAATTCGGCCAAATATACCTATTAAGAACATTTTATTTAGTTAGTTTCCATTCTGTTAACATATTAATCAAGCCATAGTTCGTTAAATCAAAATGTATCGGCGTTACAGAAATCTTATTGTTTTTAACAGCAACAATATCACTATCTGGATCGTTATCATTATCTACAATCTCGCCACCCATCCAATAATAAAGTCTGCCGCGAGGATCTTCACGCCGTTCGAAGGTGTTAGCATACTGCCTTACACCTAACTTTGTAATTGTAACTTCTTCTATTTCTTCTAGCCTAACTGCTGGCACGTTAACATTTAGCAACGTATTTGGCGGCAAGCTTTTTTGTGCCAATGTCTGAACTAATTTTGCAGTATAATTAGCTGCAACACTAAAATCTGAAAGTTTCCAGCTGTCTAACGAAACCGCAACTGATGGAATGCCATGAAGTGCTCCTTCGATAGCTGCACTTACTGTACCTGAATAAAGGACGTCAGTCCCCATGTTTGACCCTAAGTTAATACCAGAAACTACAATGTCAGGTTTATCAGGCAGTAAAGCTTCTACAGCAATCTTTACACAATCAGTTGGTGTTCCCCCAACACGCCAAGCACATAATGGAGGCTGATCTATACAATACTTATCTACTCTTATTGGATGATGAACAGTTATAGCCTGACTTGTTGCACTACGCTCAACATCAGGTGCAACAACTATAACCTCAGCTACTTTAGATAGAGACTCCCAAAGTGCCTTAATGCCAGGAGCTCCTATTCCATCATCATTTGTTAGTAAAATTCGCAAAATTCATCCCTCCGCTATTTTTTATAATTGGTCAATAAACTTATGCGTTTGGGGTATTACTTTAACTATATCCAATGATTTGAGGGCTAAACTCTGAAGTTCAAGTACTTCTTCAGGTAAGATTGGTATGCATCCGTTTATAGGCGTTACTGGTTGGAGGATAAGTGGGATTTTACGGTTTACGCTAGTTACTAGTTCAACTGCTTTTTCAAAAAACTGCTTCTGTGTAGTCCCAGTGACAACTAACTTAACAAAGACTTCTTTATCGGCGGCAATTTTCAGAAATTCCTTATGCACATCCCATAACTCACTGCCAGTAACATCTGGCATCTTAATATCCATACTTACAATATCAATATTATTTATTATCTTTTTAAGCTCTTTTGGCAAAGTACCGTTTGTTTCTATATATATTTTCCCCTTAATGCCTGATATAACTTGATTTAATGCATCAGCTTGGCATAGAGGTTCTCCGCCAGTAAAACTTACCGAATGATGAGGATGAACAAGCAAGTTATTTATCTTATTGACTAATTCTGATAACATAAATGGATTATCAAAAATAAAAAAATCTCTTTTACCTGGAGTTTGCTCTATTCTGCATGAATCTGAGATTGCACGTGATGTTGGGGTATCACAGTAAATACATTGCAAATTACAACCTGCTAAACGAACAAATACTTGTCTACAACCAACATATTGTCCCTCTCCTTGAATAGAGGAAAAAACTTCAACCATATTAATAAAATCGACCATTTTAATTCCTCGCATAATAAGTTACTGCCGACTTTGGAGATTCCCATACCTTAATAGAACGAATACACACATTATCTGAGAGAGCAGGTCTTTGTTTTAGTTCGTCATAAATATAACGCGCAATGTTCTCAGCAGTAGGATTTTGTACCTTAAATTGATCTAACTCGTTTAGATATAGATGATCAAGCTTATCTATTATTTGATTAACTTCTACTTTTAAATCGCGGAAATCGATCAGCATACCCAATTCATTAAGTGTCTCTCCTGCAACAGTAACTTCAACACTCCAGTTATGTCCATGCAAGCGATTACATTTGCCGGGATAGTCAACTATCCGATGGGCAGCTTCAAATTCAACAATCACAGTTATTTCATACATATTCAACTCACCCCATAGTTATGTTTAATCAAGAATATAAAGAATATACTCGTGGACTAGTAGTACTTTCCACAATTCGAACACAGCATAACGTCATTTTTTGTATGACGCACCTTTTTCAATAAAATGATAACTTTCTAAGAGTGTAAAAAAAGATGAGCATCATTAACACTCATCTTTTTATATCTATTTATAATGTTTGACATTACTTAATAGCTTGCTTACTTAATAAACTTTCCTTTGGAAATTCGCCTGATTGGTTAATAAGAATTTCTTGATAACTAATACTTCTTGTATGCTGGGTATGGCTCCATTCACGCTCATTACGATGCAGGAAACCAAGGAAAGTTATAGGTATCCAGCTATAAACAAACAGTGGATATAAAACGAGGTAGAACCATGACTTCCAATTAGCACGAATTAGGAACAACACAATCACCGGTAAGACGTATTGCCCAATTGCAATTATAGTCCATACTTGTATAGGCAAAACCTTATAAAAGATATTAGTATAAAACGGTACAATATGATATAAGTAGCTAGCTATAACAAATGATGTAGATAGTATCAGAAAGTGAGGTTGAAGTAAATGTAATACCCCATCTAAAATTCTAATATCGCGCTGTCTAATCCCCTCAGTAATCATACGTGGAATATAGCGAGCGGCAATGTCAAAATGTCCTTGAGCCCACCGTTTTCTCTGTTTCCATGATTGCATAAATGTTAGAGGCTTCTCATCATATACTATAGCATCGTGTGCCCATGTTGTTCTAATACCTCTTAGTAACACCTTCATAGTGAATTCCATATCCTCTGTGAGACATGTAGCACCCCAGCCAAACTTCCTCAAAATGTCGGTTGATATACACATCCCAGTACCACCGAGAACACTTGATAAGCCTATATTCGATTTAGCTAAATGCCAAATATGATTCGTAACCCAAAACGAAATTGCAAATGTTCCCGAAATCCAGGTATCATTGGGATTTTTAGCATCAAGATAACCTTGGATTACTTTTTCACCTTTACATAAACGATTATTCATTTCCAATAAAAAGTTAGGATGTACAAGATTATCAGCATCAAAAACAACTACTGCATCATATTTTCGTTTAAGTTGAAACAGTTTTGCAAACATCCATTCCATGGCATAACCTTTACCGCGTTTCTCAAGGTTAAAACGTTCGAAAACTGTCGCACCAGCATTCTTTGCGACTTGTACTGTGCTGTCTTTGCAGTTATCAGCAATAACAAATATATCATACATTTCACGAGGATATCTTAAAACCTGTAGGTTTTCTACTAACTGCCCAATTACCTGTTCCTCGTTATGAGCAGCTACTATTACTGCAAAATGATTTTTTGGCGTAAGTATTTTCGTTTCTTTTCTACGCCAGATTCCGAAAAAAGCTATTATAAAATAATATAATGTAAAGAATATGATAATTAGCTGCATTGGAATCATTATGTAGTCAAAAACATAGTTCATGGATTGTGCTCCTTTAAAATCCTGTTTTGGTACCCACAACCTAAACAGAGCTATCTAAAATTTAGTATTTTTTAATAAAACAGCAATAAAGGTATTAATTATATTGCTTGAATTATAATTCTAATATTATGATTCTTCGCGAGTCGGGTAAATATCACCTTCTTTAAACTGAAGATTTCGATTCAAACATACCAAACACAGTATTCAGTAATCCAAAAACAGCATATGTAAAGAACGGTGCAAAAAGAATCGCATCATTCCTAATTAACATTATATAACAGCCAATAGCTAACGCAATGATACTAGGAATTATTCGTATTTTTTCTCCTTTACCCTTGAAATCAGGGTATTTCACAGTACTTACCATTAGATATGCAAAAATACTTACTAAGATTGGAAACAACCAACCTGTCGGCTTAATTCCCAACATTACAAAAGTTGCTACCACACACCCTGCGGCAGGTATCGGAAGACCCATAAAATAACCCTTTACCATTGTTGTACTAACATTAAAGCGAGCTAAACGCAGAGCACCGCAGGTTGCAAACGCAGCAGCTATTACATAACCCATCTTATCAAAATCTTTTAGCAAAAATGCATACGCTAAAATAGCTGGTGCTACACCAAAAGAAACTAAATCACATAATGAATCTAATTCCTTCCCAAAATCGCTGCTCACATTTAAATACCTTGCAGCTCTTCCGTCTAGACCATCTGCCACCATCGCAGCAACAATAAACAATGCTGCATTGTAGAAATCTCCATTAAATGTGCTAATTATCGAGAACATACCCAAAACGAGATTCAGGGCTGTTAATAAATTAGGAATTAAACTTCTCACTTATTTAACCTCCCTATGACTGTCTCTCCACCTTTTACACGATCACCTTTTTTAACAAGAACTTCAACATCTTTCGGCATTATGATTTCAGTGCAAGAACCAAATTTAATAAGACCATATCTTTCTCCTCGTTGCAGCATACTACCTAGCGTTACCCAGGAAACTATGCGCCGAGCAATAAGCCCAGCTATTTGAGTCACAACAATTCTCATTCGTTCATTTTCAATACCTATTGAATGACGTTCATTCTCACATCCAGCTGATTCCTTATATGCTGGCTTAAATCTCCCGCAAGTATACTGCTGATACTTTATTTCTCCGGCAATCGGGCTGCGATTAACATGTACATCAAACACAGATAAGAATATAGTTACTTTATTACAAGGCTCATTTACAAACTGATCATCATGAAATTCAGTAACACTCATTACTTTTCCATCCGCGGGTGATACAACTAAGCACTCATCGGAAGGAATTGTCCTCTTAGGATTGCGAAAAAAGAAACTGACAAAAAGCGTAAGAACACCCGGAATTATACTCCAGTACGGGTGAACGGCCAAAGCGACTATGATAGTGATAATTGCAAGCAAAAAAATGTATATATACCCTTCTTTTACTATAGGCGTTTTAACCATTTGACCACCTCCTCCGAGCAAGCCTATTTAGATCATAAAATACTTAATTTGTTTAATATAGTACAATAATAATCCATTATTTTTCCCAAATCATTATAATATAACAAAGTTTACTTTGTCTAATGTTTTTTAAATGACATAACCTTTAAAACAAACCGCGGCAAGGCTAACATGCGTAAAGCACGCTGAGGTTGAGATAATAGGCGATATAACCATTCGAGATTCGCACGCTGCATCCATATCGGGGCACGATTTACTACTCCCGCCATAACATCAAAAGTGCCGCCAACTCCAATAGCTATTGGCACACCTAACTGAGCTATATTTTGAGCAAGCCATTTTTCCTGCTTTGGAACACCTAAAGCAACAAGTAAAACATCTGGATTAGATGACTTTATTTCATTAATAATCCTAGGTTCATCATCGGAAGCAAAAAATCCGTTTCTAACCCCGACTATTTTAACTCCGGCGTAATTTGTCTCTGCCCATGTTTTTGCCTGCTCAGCTATTCCAGGTGCTCCACCAAAAAAATAAATCCGATAATTATTTTTAGCGGCTTTCCTTAGTATTTGCTGAACTAAATCAAAACCAGCTACTCGCTCTGGTATAAGTTCTCCACTATATTTAGCTGCCCAAACGACGCCAGCACCATCAGGAACCACTAAGTCCGCATTATTCAAAATCTTTTTCAATTCACAATCATTTTGAGCCATCATTACCATCTCAGCGTTTGCAGTTGCGATTAGGCGAGGCTTTCGTGCAGCGATAAATTCTTCTACAATTTTGACAGCTTTAGCCATAGTCACAGCATCTATCAAGACGTTTAGTACAGAAATTCTTTTTCTACCCAATTTTTATTGCTCCTTAACACTATCCAAATTATAACAATAGGCTAGGTACATTGTATCATAATCTTAAAAACTGGGCAATCGGGGTATATTTAGCTTCCAGCGTGGCCGCTTCTCATTTTGTTTTCCTGGTTGAGAAGGTTGTAAATTTGTGTGCAACCTATTGTCAACCAAGGTAGGCTCAGTTCCGCGAATAAAGGAGCTATACTCAGTATCAGGACATGCGGGTCCAGCTAAAAGACCTGTATCTGCACAGATAGCAACTCCTGTTATAATATTCGGTGGTACACTAAAAGTTTGTGGAGGATTATTGCTCAGGGCCGTACTCATCATTTTGCCCCAGAAAGCCGCAACTTGGCTTCCAGAAATGCCTACACTTGTACGATCATCATTTCCAACATAAATACCTGCAACTAATTCTGGAGTATAACCAATAAACCATGCCGTTTCATAGTTATCGGTAGTCCCAGTCTTGCCTGCTGCTGGTCTGCCAATATTTGCTGCAGTACCTGTTCCTGCTTCAAGAACACCCATCATCATGTTGGTCATGATATACGAAATTTCCGGCTGCAAGACAAACTGCTGATTAATTCGGTTTTCTTCAAGTACTTGATTATTTTCATCAAGCACTTTTATTATACCAATCGGCTGGGACAATACGCCATTGTTTGCAAAAGCCGTATATGCTGTTGTTAACTCCAATAAATTAACTCCTTGCGTAAGCCCACCTAATGCTGCAGATAGATTGTCATCATCTGCAGTCAGTGTTGTTATACCCATAGATTTTGCTAAGTTAAGAACATCCGTCATACCAGTTTGCTGAGCTAACTTTACTGAAGCCGTATTAACCGACCACCTAAGGGCCTTTTTCATAGTTACTGGTCCACGAAATTTATTATCATAGTTTTGTGGAGAATATCCACTAATATTTATAGGTTCATCATAAATTATGGCATTTGGAGTCAACCCTTTGTTTAAAGCAGTTGCATATACGAACGGCTTAAACGCAGAACCTGGCTGACGTATATCAGCAATAGCTCTATTAATCTGACTTTCTTGATAATTACGGCCGCCAACCATAGCTTTTATATGTCCATTACGCGAATCCATCACAAGTACTGCACCCTGATACTGGCCCAATGCCGCCTCGGCAGCCTGCTGAATTTTTGTATCCATTGTTGTATATACCTTCAAACCGCCTTTATATACTCGATTTGCACCATATTTCCCGACCAAGTCATTAGCAATATAGTCAATAAAATATGACGCCTGTACTGTTCGCTTCTTTTTTCCAGCAAGAACTAATGGTTCTGCTTGCGCCTCATCAGCTTCAGCCTGAGTAATATACCCCTCCTTTACCATTCCAGAAAGTACGACAGCCCTCCTATTGATAGCTGCTTTCATATCTGCGTAAGGGGAGTAAAGATTCGGACCTCTAGCCAAACCAGCAATCATCGCACTTTGCCCTAAACTCAGCTCACTGGCATGTTTTCCAAAATATACTTGTGCTGCTGCCTCAACGCCATAAGCACCCTCTCCAAAGTAAACTTGATTAAGATATGCTTGTAGAATTTCCTGCTTCGAAAACTTGCTCTCAATAATCATTGCTAAAAGAGCTTCTTTCAACTTACGTACTATCGTCCTTTCTTGAGTAAGAAACATCTCTCTAGCCAGTTGTTGAGTAACGGTACTCCCGCCTTCTGCTATTCCGCCAGAACGAATATTAACCCACAGTGCTCTTAAAATTCCAATAGGGTCAACACCAATGTGATTATAAAACCTTGTATCTTCGTTTGCTATTATAGCTTGTGGTATATATCGGGACATATTATTCATAGTGACTACTATTCTATTTTGTTCAAATAATTTAGAGATTAATTGACCATTAACGTCGTAAACCTGTGTTGCTGCAACTAACTGTAAGCTTTCTAGGTTACTGGTCTGTGGTAACCCTAAAAAAGCGTAGCTAACATTTGAGAAACTAGCACTTAAAAAAATAATTATTAATATGCAAAGAAAGAATCTTCTCATTTATTCCACACTCCCTTATATTTAGTATTCCAAAGCTTGACATACTTTACGCGCAGGAATACCAAGTTGTATAGCGAATAAATAATTTATGCATCATACTTTGACGAATATTGGGGTTAATATGAATAAAAATTATCTATTTCTGAAATCTATCTGTGGTGCATCTATAATTATACTAGTCCTTATTGCTTGTTTGCCAACAGTTATCTCGCAATATTCAACCTATGCATCTCTTAACAAGACCGAAGTCAGTAAAAACAGTACTGCTTCAGATAGCAGCGCAAACTTTATTCTTTTAAGCGATGAAAAGATTACTATTAATTCTAGTAATTTACCACTTTATGATAAGTACACAGTTCCAGAGCGGAAAAGCCTTAACCTAGACCAAAATCTACCTCCGGTCAAACCTTATTATGGCGAAAGAACTGTCTATCTTACATTTGATGACGGACCTGAGCCAGAAAACACACCGGCAATTCTTGATATTCTCAAAGAATACAATATTAAAGCAACTTTTTTTGTAGTTGGTACACAAGTTGAAAAATATCCAGAGATACTTAAACGTATATTTAGTGAAGGCCATGCAATAGGAAATCATAGTTATAATCATATCTATAGAGACTTATATAAATCTTCTATGACCTACTTAAATCAGCTTTATCAAACTGACGATAAAATTAAAAACATTATAGGCTTCCGCCCAAGAATTTCTCGAGCACCTGGAGGATCAGCGGGTAGTTTCACTAAGGAATATTGGAACGCACTTGAACATAATGGATACGTTGAAGTTGGATGGAATATTAGTTCTGGCGACGCTTCCTCCGCAAAAGCCAGTCAAATTACTGCTAATATTGCTCGTCAGTTAGAGCAACAGCATTTATGGAGTCATTCCATAGTCCTTATGCATGACGGACGCGGACATAATGAAACGGTTTCTGCTTTACCTAACATAATTAAGCTATACAAAGATAAGGGATTTGAATTTCGGGTCGTAAGCATAGAAACACCGCCAGCCTGGTAATACCAAGCAGGCGGTGTTTCTTCTTACGACCAATTTATTTCTTATAAACTGTAATTCGGCGATTCTTTTGTAATACTAATATCATGTGGATGACTTTCTTTTAATCCTGCACTAGTAATTCTTATAAATTTTGTGTCGCTTATAAGCTCCCCAATATTCCGAACTCCGCAATATCCCATTCCAGCTCGCAAACCGCCTACAAGCTGGAAGACGGTGTCAGCTAATGTACCTTTATAAGGAACTCGCCCTTCAATTCCTTCCGGAACAAGCTTGTCCATATTTTCTTGGAAATAACGATCTTTACTTCCCTCGGCCATAGCACCAAGTGATCCCATTCCCCGATAAACTTTATAACTCCGTCCTTGATAAATTATCGTCTCGCCCGGGCTTTCCTCTGTCCCGGCAAATAAATTTCCAATCATAACTATATTTGCTCCAGCGGCAATAGCCTTAGCTACATCCCCTGAGTATTTAATACCACCATCTGCAATTATAGGTATATTATATTGTCGAGCAACTGCGGCACAATCATAAACCGCCGTTATCTGAGGAACACCGATACCTGCAATAACACGCGTAGTACAGATCGAGCCAGGTCCAATACCTACCTTAACTGCATCAACGCCTGCCTCAATAAGATCACGAGTTGCTTCAGCCGTCGCAACATTTCCGGCAATTAAATCTACATCTGGATAATTTTTCTTAATATGCCTTACAGCTTCTAAAACCCCTCTTGAATGACCGTGTGCAGTATCAACTACAATTACGTCTACCTTCGCTGCGACGATAGCCTCGACACGCTCCATCATATCTGCCCCCACTCCCACTGCAGCAGCAACAAGAAGTCGACCTTTAGAGTCTTTAGCAGAATTAGGATACTTTAAAGCTTTTTCAATATCTTTAATAGTAATAAGGCCTTTTAAGCGACCTTTATCATCAAGCAAAGGTAACTTTTCAATGCGATGTTTGCGTAACAGTTCTTTAGCATCTTCAAGAGATGTGCCGACAGGTGCAGTTATTAAGTGTTCCCGAGTCATACAATCCCGAATTTTTCTGGATAAATCAGTTTCAAATCGCAGGTCTCTATTGGTAATAATACCAACTAGTTTCTGATTTTCAGTAACAGGAACACCAGATATATGGTATTTTTCCATAAGATCATGAGCATCTTGTAAAATGTTTTCAGGCGATAAATATATTGGATCAACAATAATACCATGCTCAGATCGTTTAACTTTATCAATTTCGTTGGCTTGTCGCTCAATTGACATATTTTTATGTATTACTCCTAGCCCACCTTCTCTAGCCATCGCTATTGCCATGCGAGCCTCTGTTACAGTATCCATTCCTGAGCTAATAATCGGAATATTTAACTTAATATTTTGAGTTAAGTAACTACTAACCTCTACTTCTCTTGGCAAAACTTCTGATTTAGAAGGAATTAATAATACATCATCAAATGTTAACCCTTGTTTCTCAAACTTAGATTCGAACATTTAGGTAGCTCCTTTCACTTAAGTACAAAGAGATATTTCAAATATAATAACATATATAAACTTATCGAATCTAGCATTTTTATAATTTTTTAGTAAATTTTACATAAAAGCGACCTAATTTAACTATAAAAATATCATAAACCATAATATATTATTCCGATAATTAACCATCATATACTTATATTAATAAAAGGACTTGGCATTGCCAAGCCCTTTTACTCGAGAACAGTTACCTTTACTTTTTGCATGCCAAATTTATATGCTTCAGATACCGTTTGCATAGCAATGTCAATCCGATTTCCTTTTATTGCACCACCTGTATCTTCCGCAATAGCCTCCACAGTACGTCCGTCAGCAAAATCAATACGCACTTTAGACCCTAACGGAATTATTTTTGGATCAACAGCTATAATACCTGGACGCACTTTGGTACCCATATACGTAAGATTTCCCCATTTCCCATTATCATGTGGTCCTGGTGCGTATGCCGTTGCCACTATGTCCAAAGTAGATGTTGCAGAAGTTTTAGTTTCAGCTGAAACAATCTGAGTGTTTACACCAAGTATAAGCGTCGTAGCAATATAAAAGGCTACTATTATCTTTTTCATTTTTACAGCACTCCTTTCTTTACGCCGGCGAAGTTAGCTGACGGATTAGGGACAAAGGATAATCCCCACTACCTAAATGGTAGTTTCACCCCAATAAAACGGTTCCTCCGCTTTCAGTTGAAATTAGGCGTGCCATATATGTTACTGGATGTATAGCATTATGTCAACTTGATAAAAATTCCAAGATATACTTTTTTCCTACGAGTACCAATTTGTTTAAAATATTCACACTATTTTTATACACAAGCAAATTAGAAAGGTGAAAATCCTATAACCGACCATATATTATTGTTAACAATTCTGGATAAAGCACTTATCTTACGCCGCTTCATAGTTTTTACCTGATATAAAGAACTTAGAAACATTTTAGTTGATGAGTATGCGCTATTTTGAGATGCCTGCTGATAGAATTGGGCTGATTTTTCAATCATAGCCTCTAAAGACCAAAGAATAACAAGGCTATTATAGTTAGTACCAACTTTTTCAACAAGTTCATTATATCTGCGCCAATCTTCATCGTTTCCGACTAAAGGTGCAATATCAACATTCGGGTAACTACTTGTATTGGGATCAACTTTTTTAGCATCAGCTAATATTAATTCTAATTCACTATTTAACTTTATTAAATAATGTAAAATATCAGCTATTTCCGAATTGACATCCGATTTTATCATACACTCTAATTGTTTTCTTATGCTAATTTCAACACTTAAGGCTGTATCTAATGCAAGCATACTACCAGGCTCCTCTATTAAATAAACCCATTTCGTGTCAACGAAATGGGTTTATTTAATTTAATTTATTATCTAAAATTAGATATCAGCGCGTAATTTCCCGCCTTGACCTAGGTGTTCTTTAGTCATATCCCTGATAATAATAGTTACCGCGCTCTCTGGGCAATTAGCAGTTTCGGAAATAGCTGCTGTTACCTTTTTGACTAATTCTCGTTTCTGTTCAACAGTACGACCTTCAAGCATATCAATTTGTACAATCGGCATTGAATACCCCTCCTATTTAAATATTATGTAAGTATTTTCGACTATCAACCAGTATTTTCCTCTGCATTAAAAAAGAATTTTTTGTTTTTTAAACTATAAATAGTAAATCACTATATGCTTTTAATCTAATTATGATTAGTAACATATCGCCTCTTCTACTCATAACCTATAGTAGATGCAAACTACTTCATACTTAAAGTTTAAGGGAGGTTAAATATTATTATGAGTAATACACCTTTACATCATTTTTGCAATAAGGAATTTGTATGCGAGATTGAAGATTTGAGAGAACGCAATGTACTCCTGCTCTTAATTGACGGATCTGCAATTTTTGGTCGCATCGGCCGGATCGAAGATTGCGTAATTAGTATGGTCCCACCGATAGGCGTAACTGCATTAAATCTTGTACAACTTCGTCCACCTAATCCAACTCTTGCTATTCCTATCCTAGTTAGTCAGATATTAGTAGATCTCTGCGATGTAGCTCATGTTGTTGAAGGACCGTTTATAACTTCGCCTTTGACTCTATGCGCCGATGCAGCAGTTACCGCAGCTGGTGCTCATCACACAAGAAACGCGAGCGCTCCTGTGGCTACTCGCCCTCAATGTGAATTACTTGACGAACTTGAAGATCTTGAGGCTCAAAATATTGGCATTACCACTGTAGGCGGATGGTCTATACTTGGTGTATTAGGCGAAGTAGATGACTGTGTATCCTTAATCAGCTCATCGACTACTGCATTTCCACCGTTATTCTTTATCGGGGCGGTAACAGTACTTGGCCCCGCATTCCCCGGTGGTTTAATTGTACTTTTTGGAACCTTCAGGGTATGGAGCAACTTAAAAGCTTTAACTCAAGTCATACTACCTTAATAACAAAGCAGCAAGGATATTAATACCTTGCTGCTTTTCCTATTCGTCATTTGACTTAACTTCAGTAGATTTTATCGTTTTCTTTCTCTTTTTATGCCACCATAACGATAGGTAAATAATTATAACACTAAATATTATAACTGAGAGACGCAGCTTGTTTTCAGAAGCAAACACGATATCATGACCTAAAAGAACTTTTATTATCACAGGCGGAAGTTTTCCAATAAATGTTGCTAGTATAAAATCTTTTACAGAAATCTTACTTATAGCTGCCACGGCAGTTATTATACCAGATGGAGCTAAAGGCAAAAGCCGTGCGATGAGCAATGCTTTAAATCCGTTTGTTGCACTATATTCATCAACTTGTTTCAAGTATTCACTCTTTGATATCCAACATTCAAATAATTGACGAAACAAGTATCGTGCAAATATAAACATACATATTGCACCAACAACTTCTCCGAGCCAAGAGATAATTACTCCCCAAAATAATCCATATACAATACCTGCCGCTCCCGATAGAATCATAAAAGGAAATACTATAGTAAATGTCATCATAATAAATAAGATTATTGTTACAATTATCCCCCAGGTACCGAAAGACCTCAAATAATCGGCTAAAGCAACTATATCACCGTTTCTGATAATCGAATAAGCATGTTGAAAAAATTCTGGCTGCCATAAATATGCAAGTCCACACAGTAAAATTATAGCTCCCCAACCCCACAACTTTTTCATAATATACCATTCTCACTCCTTCAAGTGCTTAAGAAGACATTATCTTCTTACCTTACAATAAAATAGCACTGTATTCACAGTGCTATTTACTAATAGCTTCATTGGGTTATTTCGTGCTTAAAAATCTCACAACTTCCACCAAGCCAGTGAACACAATCTGTACACCTGCGAACAAATTCGCTTGGAGACACATTTAACAATGAATACCCATACCCCATGGCAGAGATAATATGTTCAAATTCCTGGCATTCACCCGCAATTCCGCGCAATTGTTTATCGCAATATCGATTTTTCATATCTATAAACCCCCACCACTTTTTTTAGTAGTGTGCACGTTACCCATTAAAAATAATTATAAAAATTTATTTTATATAAGTATAAAATTGCTTATTAACGTCAATAATAGGAATGTAAATTTTCTCCTCTCCCATAATTTGGCGGCATGTGCCGCCTCTTTTTTTTAGTTGCGCAATATTTCCGTAAATTCGGCGGGAAAATGTGTATTGATTAATTGCTCAACGTAACTATTATATATAGAATTGTTAACAGTTTTTTGAGCCGCTTTTTTAGCTAAAAGCAAAATATCAATGTCATTAACAATATCCGCTATTTTCAGGTCAGGCAGACCATGTTGTCTGTTCCCAAAAAGCTGCCCTGGTCCACGTAATTTTAAATCTTCTTCGGCTAATGCAAATCCATCTGTTGTAGTTTCCATTAATTCCAGTCGCTGCTTAGTTTCATTGCTTTTGTTCTCAGTAAGTAAAATGCAATAAGACTGATGTTCTCCTCGTCCTATTCTTCCCCTTAACTGGTGAAGCTGCGCTAATCCAAATCTGTCGGCTCCCTCAACTACCATTACAGTGGCATTAGGAACATTTACTCCAACCTCTATAACAGTTGTTGCAATTAGTATTTTAATATCACCACTATAAAAAGATGACATAATCTCATCTTTATCTTGTACCTTGATCTTACCATGAACTAAACCGCAGCGAATATTCTTAAATACCGTCGACGTTAGTAGCTCAAAAAGTTCTACGGCTGATTGTGAATTAATTTTTTCTGATTCATCAATTAAAGGACAAACTATATAAGCCTGCCTTCCTTTTTCAACCTCTTTAATTAGAAATTCATAAACTTTCTGACGACTATCATTTGTCCTCAAGAATGTCCTTATCGGTTTACGCCCAGGCGGCATTTGGCGAATAATTGAAACGTCCAGATCACCATAAACTGTCAGAGCCATAGTCCTAGGTATCGGGGTAGCAGTCATTACTAATACATCAGGGCTTTTCCCCTTTTCTAGCAGTTTAGCCCGCTGTTTTACGCCAAAACGATGCTGCTCGTCGGTAATTACTATGCCTAAATTTTTAAAAACAACACTATCTTGAATGATTGCATGCGTGCCAATAGTAATATCAATTACTCCATCTCTAATTTCCGATAACACTTTTTCCTTAGCGCTTCGATTCATACTTCCATTTAAAATGCCGATTTTTAATTCTAACGGACTAAGTAACTGTTTCAATGTATCATAATGCTGTTCCGCAAGTATTTCCGTAGGAGCCATCATTGCGCCCTGGTAACCATTTTCTACTGTTTTCAAGAGAGCTAGCACTGCAATTATTGTTTTACCTGAACCAACATCACCTTGTAACAGGCGTTGCATAGAAGTTAAATCTTCCATATCCGCTCTTATTTCCTGCCAGGCATTTATTTGATCTTCGGTTAATTTAAAAGGAAGAATATTTTTCATTTTTTTAAGGAGAAAGCCATCAGCAGAATGCTTTATACTACCACCAGTTTTTTTATTCTTTGCCTTTAAGAACGCTAACCCACACTGAATAATAAATAGTTCCTCGAATACAAGCCTACGTCGAGCATCAATTAAAGCAGGATAACAGTCTGGAAAGTGAATATTAGGGATTGCTAACTCACGAGATACTAGTCCAAATTCACCTATAAATTCCGGTGGTAAGGTTTCGCCTCTCCACAATTCTTCCTCGCTTAAAACTTGCCTGATTAGGCCTTTTAATAAGTTCTGGCTTATAGATTCGTTTGACGGATATATCGGAACTATTCTTCCAGTATTTATAAAATCGTCATTATTTTCCAAAATTTCAAATTCAGGATTAGAGATTTCAATCTTGTTAAATTGACGTTTTATTTTTCCAGAAACAATCAACTTTAGCCCCACGGCCAGTTTTTTCTTAACAAAAGGCTGATTAAACCAAACTAAATTAGCAATTCCAGTTTCATCATTAATAGTCACTTTAGTAATAGTCAAACCTCTCCTAGGTTTCGTGTCCTGTATACAAGTAACACTGCCTGATAGAGTTTCGATTGACCCATCAACTAATTCGGCAATTTTTTTATATAAACTTCTATCTTCATATCTCTTCGGATAATGCTCTAACAAATCATTAATTGTCAAAATACCCAACTTTGCTAGATTAGAGGCTTTAGCAGGTCCAACACCTTTTAAATATTGTATGCTTCTATTGAATTGCCGCTTCAAGCAAACTCACCCCAAAGGCAACTATATTCATAAAAATTACTTTTTTAATATAGTATCATTTAATTCTTTTACTAATACTTCAACATTAATTCCGTGCAGTCGAGCTCCATTCTCGATGGTTTCCATAACCGCTCCCATACACCCGACACAACTCATACCATGTTTTATAAATACTTCGCGAGATTGAGGGATTGAACGTAATACTTCAATTATAGATGTGTTTTTCGTAATCACTTAAGTACCTCCTCTATTTATAGAGTCAAAGACTACTTCAATTTATTTGATTTAAAATCCTGCTCAATTTTTATATAAATGATTTAACAAAAGTTTTCAAAAAGATTGCATATAGAAGCAGATTATGCTAAAATATTGATGTTATGTATAAGGATGTCTTGTCCTTCGTTAAAGGAGGTGGAATAGATGGCAAATATTTGCGAAATCTGCGCTAAAGGTGAATCCAGCGGCTTCAACGTCAGCCACTCCAATTTAAAAACCAAGCGCACATGGAAACCAAATATTCAACGTGTTCGAGCACTCGTAAATGGAGAAGTAAAAAGAGTTAACGTTTGTACTCGTTGCCTGCGTTCCGGTAAAATTCAACGCGCAATTTAATAATTATCCTATATAAAAATAAAAGGACTGGTTTTAAACCAGATCCTTTATTTTTTTTGCTTTATTCTTTCTAATAATTGACGAAGGTATTCAGCATCAAACTGGTATTTCTCGCTGCAAAAATGACACACTACTTCCGCATGTCCCTCATTAATCAAACCAGTTAATTCGTCCTCACCTAAGCTTATTAGCACCTTCTCAATTTTGTCTGATGAACACTGACAATTAAAATTAACTGGATATTTATCGTTAAAGTTGATTGTCATCCCAGCAAAAATCTCCTTTATTATTCCTTCTGCGTCCAAACCTGATGAAATCATTTGTGATACAGAAGGAATTGTTGCGAGATTTTTTTCTAATTGGGAAATTGCACTATCATCTGCGTCTGGCAAAGCTTGAATGAAAAAGCCTCCTGAAGCTAAAACATTTAGCTTTTGTCCAACAAGTACACCAAGTCCAACACTAGAAGGAGTTTGTTCCGAGACTAAGAGATAGTTTGTAACATCTTCAGCTATTTCGCCGCTTACTAAAGCCGAACTACCCGTAAAAGGATGTTTAAGCCCAGTAAAACGAGTTACATAAATAGATCCAGAACCGACTGCACCTCCGACATCCAATTTACCTTCGCGAAGCGGCAAATCTACATGTGGGTTTTTGACATATCCACGAACATTGCCATTCTCATCGGCATCAGCTATTATTTCACCAAGAATGCCATTACCAGCTATTCTTACAGTAACACTCTCCTGGTTTTTCAAGTTAGCAGCCAATAACAAAGTTGCAGTCATAGTACGCCCTAAAGCCGCAGCAGCAATTGGATAACAATCGTGGCGTTCTCGAGCATCTTCTACTAAATTTGTAGTCACCGCTGCAAACGCACGTAATCCAGGAACGGTTGCTTTTACCAAGTGATCCTGCATTTGAGCCCTCCTAAGGTTATAATAACTCTGTTTGTAGTACTTCTCCATTTTCAATGTCAATTAAACTTACACTGCCATCATCCAAAATAGCTATTGTGCCTCTACCATCAGCACGTTTGGACATACTTGGAGAACCGGGGTTCAAAAATATAATGCCGTTTATTTTTGCAAGATTTGCTATGTGAGTGTGACCAGTAATAAATAAAGACGCTTTATACTTAGAAGCTATCATTTGCTGTTCGTCTATACTTAGTTTGTGTCCATGAGTAGCTATTATTCTAAAGTTATTAGCCATAATATGGCAGTATGGTGACTGGATAGGAATATCCAGCACCATACTATCAACCTCAGCATCACAGTTGCCACACGAAACAATTATTGGTATAGTACTACTATTTATCAATTCTGCTAATTGTTTAGGATTATATTCTGCAGGAATGTCATTACGAGGCCCATGATATAACACATCTCCTGCATGTATGATAAAGTCAGCATCATAGAAAAACTTATCAAAAACCTTGACCCATGTTTCTGCACACCCATGGGTATCACTTATAATGCCTATCTTCATAGTACCCCCATATATTTCCAGGAAATATTTTACATATCTTTAATAAGATTAGCCATTTCAATAGCCGACATAGCTGCATCGAAACCTTTGTTTCCAGCTTTTGTGCCAGCTCTCTCAACTGCTTGTTCAATGGTTTCAGTTGTCAGAACACCAAATATTGTTGGCACTCCAGAAGCCATTCCAACTTGTGCTACACCTTTTGTTACCTCAGCACATACATAGTCAAAGTGAGGAGTACTACCGCGAATAACAGTTCCTAAGCAAATAACAGCTTGATATTTTTTGCTGAAAGCCATTTTCTGTGCAACCAGCGGTATTTCGAAAGCTCCTGGAACCCAAGCTATTTCAATATCGTCTTCACTCACTCCATGTCTTTTAAGAGCGTCAATAGCACCGCCTAATAATTTATTAGTAATAAATTCATTAAACCTTGCAACTACAATACCAACCTTTAACCCTTCTGCTACTAATTGTCCTTCAAAAACCTTTGCCATATTTTATGCCTCCTCGTATTGTTTGAGCATATGCCCTAATTTTACTTTTTTTGCTGATAAATATTTTTTATTGAAACGATTTGCTTTTATCTCCAAAGGAACTCTGTCGACAATAGTCAAACCATAACCTTCTAGACCTGCACGTTTTTTAGGATTATTAGTTAAAAGACGTATGCTTGTAAGCCCTAAATCAGCCAATATCTGCGCACCTATTCCGTAATCACGTAAATCTGCTGCAAAACCAAGAGCCTCATTAGCCTCTACCGTATCTTTGCCTTTATCTTGAAGTGCATATGCACGAATCTTATTAGCTAACCCAATACCGCGTCCTTCTTGACGCATATATAAAAGTACGCCCTTACCTTCTTCTTCGATCCTCTTTAATGCGGAAGAAAGCTGATCTCCGCAATCACAACGCAGCGAACCTAACACATCGCCTGTTAGGCATTCGGAATGCACACGTACTAGAACATTCTCCTGTCCAGTAACATCCCCCTTGACTAAGGCTACATGACACTGCTTGTCTAACTCACTCTCGTAAGCAATAAGCTTAAATTCACCGTATTTAGTCGGCAGCTTTGTTTCAGCTGCACGTAATACAAAGTTTTCATGAGTTTTGCGATACTTAATTAAATCGGCAATTGTTACTAGTTTCAAGCCATGTTTTTCAACAAATTCCATTAGTTGCGGAACCCTTGCCATAGTGCCATCGTCATTCATTATTTCACAAATTACACCAGCAGGATATAAACCGGCTAATTTAGCAAAGTCTACGGCTGCTTCAGTATGCCCAGCACGTCGTAGGACACCTCCTTCACAATATCTTAGAGGGAATATATGCCCTGGACGTCTTAAGCTATCAGGAGTTGCTTTCTCATCTAATACTGTTTTAATAGTTAAAGATCTTTCAGCTGCTGAAATTCCTGTCGTTACATCGTATGCATCTATCGATACGGTAAATGCAGTTGAAAGTGAGTCTGTGTTCTGGGTGACCATCGCACCAATACCAAGTTGATCAAGACGTTCACCAACAACAGGCATACATATAAGACCACGTCCATATGTAGCCATAAAATTAATCGCTTCTGGCGTTACTTTATCAGCAGCCATTAATAGATCGCCTTCGTTTTCACGATCCTCGTCATCTATAACAACTATTATCTTACCATTTTTTATATCTTCAATCGCATCTTCTATTTTATCAAACTTCATTTTTATGTACCTCCTAATATTTTCGAATGCTGTAACGCTTTTTATATAGAAAATCCATGTTTACCTAAGAAATCTAATGTTATACCAGACTTAGTTTTATCTACGTTGTCCTGATAGTTAAATCCCAATAGTTTTTCAACGTACTTACCGATTACATCAGTCTCAAGGTTAACGGGATCACCTGTTTTTTTTATTCCCAAAGTAGTCATTGAAGCAGTGTGAGGAATGAGCGAAACGGTAAACCATTCTTCAGTACATTCAACAACAGTCAAACTGATACCATCGATAGCGACCGAACCTTTTTTTATTATATAACGCATAACTTCCTGTCCTGCTTCTATCCGAATAATAACGGCGTTATCATCCTTAGTCATACCACTTATAACACCCATTCCGTCAATATGACCGCTAACAATATGACCGCCAAACCTATCACCTAAACGCATTGTTCGCTCAAGATTAACAGTATCACCCGGTTTTAGCTTTGCTAAAACTGTCTTATCAACAGTTTCAGGCATGACGTCAGCAGTAAAAAATTTATCGCTATAATCAACTACTGTTAGGCATGTCCCATTTACAGCAATACTATCACCTAATTTAACATCAGTTAAAATCTTCAGTGCATTAATTGTGAGACGAACAGATTTTTGACCTCGAGAAATAGATTTAACCTTACCCAATTCTTCCACAAGTCCGGTAAACATCTCGTCCCTCCCTATTTCGTAAATAAGCAGTAATCAATATATCGTCATCGATAACTTCACTATTTATATCTTCAAGTAAATATGCATAGTCTAAAGTCGCGACTCCTTGCCCTCCAACTGGTCCTGGGGCACTGCTTCCTCCAATTATTTTAGGAGCGATAAAACAGTGAATTTTATCAACTAAATTCTCATTTAACATAGAAGCGTTTAATTCGGCTCCTCCTTCAAGCAATATGCTTGTAAGCCTCCTATTACCCAGTTCACGAAGTAGTCTACTCAAATCAACTCTGCCATTTTTCTCAGAAACTATAATTACCTCTATACCTTCAGCTTCTAAGCTTTTAATTTTATCAGCAGCGGCTTGTGCTGTAACTGCGATTATAGTTGGCGCTGACTTGTCAGTAATAATCTTAGAATTTAAAGGAATGCGCCCTTTGCTATCTACTATTATTCTAGTAGGATTTTTCCCTTTAGTTTCCAACCGGGTAGTTAATTCCGGATTATCTTCAATTACTGTACCAACACCAGTCATTATAGCATCGTATGTATCTCGATACTCATGCACACGCTGTCTTGACTTAGCACCAGTAATCCATTTAGAGTTCCCCGTATGTGTTGCAATCTTTCCATCTAAAGTCATTGCAGTTTTTAAAGCCACGAATGGAATTTTACAAGATATCCATTTTAAAAAAACTTCATTTATTTTAGCCGCATCTGCAGCTAAAACACCTTCTGAAATTCTTATTCCAGCGTCACGTAATTTTTCGATACCTTTTCCTGCGACTAGTGGATTTGGATCAGTCATTGCTATAACTGCTCTTGCAATTCCAGCGTTGATGAGAGCATCTGTACAAGGGCCAGTTCTTCCATGATGTGAGCAAGGTTCTAATGTCACATAGATTGTCGATCCTTTTGACAATTCACCAGCTTGTGCTAAAGCATGAATCTCCGCATGAGGAGTTCCTGCCTGCTTGTGCCAACCTTGCCCAACCACTCTGCCGTCTTTTACGATAACGGCACCAACTAACGGATTAGGACTAGTGCGACCTATGGCATATTGGGAAATATGTAAGGCTTGGCGCATATATTGTTCATCCATTTGTGACCTCCAAGGATAAAATAAAAGCTGTTAAAAAGTTTAAAACTTTTTAACAGCCTAAAAAAGCATGGAAAATAGTTATGAAAAAAGAAACATAGACATAACAAATAGATACTACGCAGTAAATGCATAATACTAGCCTTTTTCCATCCAGACTTTACTGTCGACTCCGGAATTACGCCGGATCTGCCATACGGCTCGCGGGTTATACCGCCGGTCAGGAATTAAAAGAAAATCTTTTTCACCTTGCCCCAAAGGCTGCTAACTATAAAATTGTCGATATATAAATTTTATCATCGAAATTTAGTTTAATCAAGTGTTTATTATGTTTTCTAGTTTCCTGCTCTTAGTTCAAAAATTGCCTTATCTATATCAGCTGAGTTATATACAGCAGATCCAGCAACCAAGATACTAGCTCCGGCATCAATAACTTTAGGTGCAGTTTCGCTATTAATCCCACCATCAACTTGAATTTCGATATTCATATTACGTTTGCGAAGCATATCACGTAGTCTAGCAATTTTATCTAATACCGAATAAATGAATTTTTGCCCGCCGAATCCTGGATTTACACTCATTAATAATATCATATCTAAATCCTCAAGCACTTCTTCAACCATACTAAGTGGTGTTGAAGGATTAAGAGCTACAGCTGCTTTAACTCCCTCCTCCTTAATACTTTGTATCAGTCTATTCAAGTGATGGGTCGTTTCAGCATGCACTGTAATAATGTCCGCACCAGCTTTAGCAAATGGAATTACTAAGTCTTGCGGATTTTCGACCATAAGATGTACATCAAAAGTCAACTTTGTTACTTTTCGTAAAGCGGCAACTACTGGTGGACCAAAGGTAAGGTTCGGCACGAAATGACCATCCATAACATCAATATGGATCATATCAGCACCAGCTGCTTCCACCTTTCTAATTTCTTCGCCTAGTTTCGAAAAGTCTGCTGATAATATTGAGGGTGCTATTTTAATCATAATTTTAAAACCCTTTCTTGGCTTCCTTAATTGCAGTTAATATTTCGATATAAGAATCGTAACGCTGCTGTGTAATAACACCATCATGAACAGCCTGTTTAACGGCACACTGAGGCTCCTTTAGGTGTAAGCAGGTACTAAATTTGCATGCCGGTGAAATTTTGGCTATTTCCGGAAAGCACTCTATTAATTCCATCTCGGAAACATCATTAAACTCAGTAAAACTAAATCCAGGTGTATCAACTACGAAACCGCCTCCGGACAACGGTAGAAGTTCTGCAAAACGTGTTGTATGTTTGCCACGGCCAATTTTCTCACTCACTTCGCCAGTATTAAGTTTGAGACCAGGCTCTATAGCATTCAAAATAGTAGACTTACCAGCTCCTGATGGCCCAGAAAATACTGATATATGATCACTTAGCAATCCTTTTAGCTCGTTAATTCCTACATTATGCTTTGCTGATAGCGTAATAACTTGGTATCCGATATTTCTGTATAAACTTATTAAGCTAGATAGTTCATCGGTATTAGCTAAATCAAGCTTATTAATACCAATTATTATCTTCAATCTGGATAGCTCAGCTAATACGAGAAATCTGTCTACTAAAACGGTGTTTATATCAGGATTAACCGCCGCGAAAGTTAAAATTACTTGGTCAACATTAGCAACCATTGGTCGTCTTAACATACTTTGGCGGGGCATAATTTCTTCAATTACACCTTTGTCTTCCCCTAACATCGTGAACTTCACTTCATCACCTACTAGGAGAGAGAAGCGTTCTTTTTTAAACCTTCCCCGCAAAGTACACATAGTTACTTTATTAGATGTCTGTACGTAATAATAACTATTGTATGACTTTACTATTACTCCTTGTAGCATAATACGGCCCCTCCTGCTAAATGGTTTGTTCTTGTAATAGAACACCATTAATATAAACTTGAACTCTTACTTGATCTACACCTTCGATAGTTTTTTCCACTTTATCACCAGGCTTGTGTACATTTTCGTAAATAACACGTCGCCCATTAGTATCAGTAACAACAATTTGTACAGCTTGTTTCGAGGCACCCTCAGGAACTGTTATCTGCACAACTGCTCGTTTAATGTTTCCTGCGACGCCTTTTGCAACAGTAAGGTCTACTGATGCTCCCTCAACTACCTCTGTTGCGGCTGCTGGATTCTGAGCAGTTATAGTACCCGGTGGATACTTATCACTCGGCACTTCCGTTACAGTCCCCAACTTAAGTTTCAAGCTTTCCAGTTGAGTATTGACAGTAGTTAAAGGAGTACCGCGAAAATCTGGTAATGAAATTTTCTTAGGTCCGGTGCCTTTACTTATAACAAGATCAATTGGCGTATTTTTATTTACTTGAGCTGGTGGGCGAGGATTTTGACTAACCACAGTATCTGTAGGTGAATCTGCATATTGTTCATCAATTCTTCCAATCTGCAAACCCGCATTTTTGATCTGCAATTCTGCGTCCCTACGGTTTAGACCCCTAAGATCTGGAACGACAGTCACTTCCCCGCCTTTACTGACAAAAATGGTGATTGTGCGCTGTTCCTTTACCGTTGAACCCGCTTCTGGGTATTGAGAAACTACCTGACCGGCGGGAACCTTGTCATTAAAAGTTTCTGATGCAGTAACACGCAGGTTTTGTCCAGCTAGAATTGTTTTTGCTACATCAACTTGTTTACCTACAACATTAGGAACAGCAACTTCATTAGTACTCCAGAACTTTCCGAATGCCAGAAAAGCGCCAATCGAAAATCCTAACAAGAGTAGGGCCAACAATCCCCAAATCCACTTTTTAGGCTGATTTCCAGCAACCTTTTCCTGTATTACATCAATATTATTATTATTGCGATCGTTATCATTCGTGGTAATACGAGGTAATATCTGTGTAGGAAAATCTTCTCTGGAGATCCTCCTTGTTTGATCGTCTCGCATATAAACTTGCGCTAATTTAAGATCAGCAATCATTTCTGTAATATTTGAAAAGCGAGCTTCAGGCTCTTTTGCCATCGCTTTAAGAACGACAGCCTCTGTTAATGGAGGTATAGTATTATTTATATCACGTAAAGGTTTTGGATCTTCTTGTAAATGCTTCAGAGCAATTCCTACAGGTGTTTCCCCAGTAAAAGGCACAACACCTGTAAGCATTTCGTAAAGAACGACACCTAATGAGTAAATATCGGATTTCGCACCGATCACACTTCCTTTTGCTTGTTCGGGTGAGAAATAATGGACTGACCCAATTATAGTTCCCGTATGTGTCATCGTAGCGGATGTCACTGCCCTAGCAATACCAAAGTCAGTCACTTTAATTCGACCAGATTTGGTAACAAGTATATTATGCGGCTTGATATCACAGTGAATAAGATTATTTTGGTGTGCGTGTTCTAACGCTTCGGCAATCTCTAATGCAATTTTTATAGCTAATTCAACAGGAAGCGGTCCAGCGTTTTGTATTTTTTCCTTCAGCGTTTCCCCAGAAATATACTCCATAACTATGTAATAAGTATCCTCATCAAGACCAACATCATACATATTGACAATATTCGGATGAGATAATCTGGCGGCAGCTTGAGCCTCTCTGCGAAATCGAGTTACAAATTCATCGTCATTAGTAAATTGTGAGCGCAAAACCTTAACGGCAACAGAACGATCCAGCAATTTATCATGAGCACGATAAACATCAGCCATTCCGCCTCCACCTATGTGTTCCAATATTGTGTAGCGATCATCTAATGTACGATTTATCATCCAGTCACCTCCCTAACGTAATGCTTGTAATAAAACTTGGCGAGCTATTGGAGCGGCAACTCCACCGCCAGATCCACCATTTTCAACTATCACGGCAATCGCTACTTCAGGATTATCAGCTGGTGCAAAGCCAATAAACCACGCGTGGGATGCACCATGAGGGTTTTCTGCTGTTCCCGTCTTTCCCGCAACAGTAATATTCTTGATTTGTGCTGATATGCCTGTACCACTTTCAACAACATCAACCAACATATCAGTAATAATATCCGATGATTTTTTATCTAACGGTTTTAGCCATTCTTCTGGTACATGATTCTGTATTACATTCCCGTCAGTTCTAGCTATACGACTAATAATATGGGGCTTCATTGTCGTTCCACTATTGGCGAATGTGCTTGCCAACATTGCCATCCTAAACGGAGTTACCAGCAAACTTCCTTGTCCTATGCCAACTTGAGCTAAATCACCGTCACCTAATTTAGCAAAATCAGGCAGCCTACTCGCACTTTCATTAAACTCTCTACTATTACTTTTATTAAATCCATAACGATCAAAAGTTCTTGCTATTCTACTACTTCCTAACTCTAAGGCTAAACTGCCAAAAGTTACATTACAAGAAACAGCAATTGCTTTACTAAGATCAACTACACCGTGAGCTTTGTTATTATTTTCGGACAAAACATAATCTGGTCCTATTTTAAGTGTTCCTCGGCAATTAATTGTTTCTTTCAAACTGACTACTTTCTCTGCTAATGCAGCTTCTGCAATCATAGGTTTGATAATTGACCCTGGTGGATACAATCCATTAGTAGCACGGTTGAGCAAAGGACTAACTATCGAATTGGAAATATCATCCCAGTTTTTTTCAATATTATTAGGATCAAAACTAGGCTTACTAACCATTGCTAGTACTGCCCCACTACGAGGCTCTATAACTACGATTGCCCCTCGATTATTACCTAGTGCTTTATAAGCCGCACTCTGCAGGCTAGCATCAATAGTTAGGGTTACATCATATGCTTGATTATTAACGAATAGCTGACTAACTGGCCCCAATCCTCTATCCGGATTGCTTAATCCAGATAGATATCCATTATAAGAACTTTCGATACCATTTTTCCCTAGTTTAATACTGTTATAGCCTATTAGATGAGCCATAATGGCCCCATATGGGTAAACTCTCCTATAACCATTACTGTCATCCTTCTCGCTATAAGCTAGTTTTTCCCCATTTCTATCAAGTACTGCTCCACGTGCGTTTTTTTTCTCATATTCAACGCTTCGTCTGTTAAGCGGATGAGAAATTAGAAAATTACTTTCTATAACTTGAATATAAGATATGTGAAGAAAAAGCACTATGATTAGACTAATTAAAACATAACTTACTCTTCGTATATTCCCACTCAAGTCATTTCGCATCATTAGGCCTCTTTTCCGAGATCGCAAATAACATACCCAAAAAAATGAAATTCGCTACCATAGAGCTTCCGCCATAGCTAATAAAAGGTAAAGTAATACCTGTTAGCGGCAAAAATTTTGTAACTCCTCCAATAATTATAAAAATTTGCAACGCCGTAGCTGCGGCAAGACCACCAGCAACAAGGGCATTAAAATTTTCTCCAGACGATATTGCGGCTTTAAAGGCACGGTAAATCAGTATTATATATATCATAATAATAGCGGATGATCCAACTAATCCCATTTCTTCACCTATTGCCGAAAAAACAAAATCAGTATGAACCTCAGGAATTAAATTAGGGAAACCAAACGTTAGTCCGCTTCCTAAAATCCCACCAGCTCCAAAAGCAAATAAAGATTGTATAATCTGATATGCCTTTCCATTGGGATCACCCCATGGATTTAACCATATATCTACTCGAACTTGGACGTGAGAGTATAACTTATAACAGACTAAAGAACCCAATAAAAACAAGAAACTTCCAATAATCACGTAATTTAGCCTTCCGCTAGCCATATAGGTCATTAATAGTGCGATACCAAAAAACAGTAGTGCAGAACCTAAGTCCCGTTGCAAAATAAACATAACCATGGTTAATCCCCAGACAGCGAGCAGTGGAGCTATAAACCTTAGCGGCGGGATAGTAATCGGACCATATCTATTGCCAGCCAAGGCTAATACTTCTCTTCGATCATTTAGATATGCAGCCAAAAAAATAACTATGAATAGTTTAGCGAATTCTGAAGGCTGAAATCTAACGGGCCCAAGTATCACCCAGTTTCGGTTTCCTCCAATATCAACACCAAAGATTATTGCTGTCAATAACAAACAGACACCAAGTACTCCAAATATATATTTATAATCCGCTAATCTTTCGATTTTCCGGAAAAAAAAAGCAGAAAATACAAAAGCTGCAAGACCTATAAACACCCAAAGTGCTTGGTAAATTAATAAATTCGGCTTAAGTCTGAAAATCATTATTAAACCGACCGCCACTAGCAACGCAGCTAATGGAAATAAAAGCGGATCACCTTTGTGGCCTTTACCTCTTACTATGGCATGTACTATGAACCAACATACACAAAGCATTGCTATAACAGCTACGGAAAAATAGTTAGCTGATTCTATCGCGAGATTTATTGAAAATACACCTGTTAGTGCAACAAGGCTCACAATTAGAAGTAGCAAGCGTTCATTACGAAGGTGTTCAGTCATCTTACAATCCCTCGTTCTTCAACAGGATAACTGTTATATTATCATTTCCGCCAGCCCTCTTAGCACTATCGATCAGCTTATTTACCACTTTCTCTCCGTCATTCATATTCTCAATTAATACTTGGTATATTTCTTGTTCACTTAACATGTTAGTAAGTCCATCTGTACACAAAAGCATAAAATCGCCCTGTTTCCAGTTAGTTATACCAGTATCTACTTTTATATTCTTGCTGGTACCTACCGCACGCGTCAGCATGTTACGCTGAGGATGGGTATGAGCTTCGGCTTTAGTTATATTACCGCTTTTGACCAACTCCCAAACTAACGAATGATCATTTGTTACTTGAACTAAATCTGAATCTCGAACTACATAAATTCTACTGTCTCCTACATGCCCCCAGTGAATACAAGTCTGATCTACATGAACAACACTTACTGTAGTCCCCATGCCCGCACATTCATCTCTAGATTGGGATAAATCAAAAATCAATTCATTTGCTCTGATAAGTGCTTGTTCTAAAAGCATAGTCACATTAGTACCTTTATTTGCTTGCACATACTCGCTGATAGCTTTAACTGCCATAGAGCTAGCAATTTCACCAGCTACATGCCCGCCCATCCCGTCAGCCACTAAGAAAAGGTCAGGTGGAATACAGGCATAACTATCCTCGTTAGTTTGGCGGACTAGACCAATATCTGATTTAGCAAAAACCAGCAATACCCGTCACCTCTCAAATCTAAAAGTAACCGCACCAATCTTTATTGTGTCACCTTTGCTTAAAGCAACCTCATCATCTACTAATTTTCCGTTAACATATGTATTATTAGTACTTTTTAAATCTGTAAGCCAGTAGTCGTGCTTGTATTTAGTAATACAGGCATGATCGTATGATACAAAATTATCTTCAATTACTATATCATTATTATAATTTCTTCCAATAGAAATTGCATCTCCTAATGGAAATACAGAATTTCTCAGTTTAGGATTAAGACTCTCAATTACCACCAGTTTTGCTGTTTCAATACCAGTAGCAACATTGCCAGGATGATGATTATTTGTGGTCGTTTGGATATCTGTTTTATGTAAGTCTAAATACACAATCTTAATTATTCTAAATAGAAAATAGTATATAAGAATAACTAAGCTATATTGCAATATAATGCTCAACACGGTTGGAACAATTGTCTTCATCGGCAAGCTAGCTCACCTCATATCGAATGATTGTGTTTCCTACCTTTATCTGATCATCATGGTGCAAAGTTTTTCTTGTAATTCGATGACCATTAATATAAGTACCATTTAAACTCTTAGCATCATATAAAATATGACTCTTATCATCATATATGATATACGCATGCAACCGTGAAGTATTCATATCTGTTAATGGCATCTCATTACTTTCGCGTCGTCCTATATTGATCCGCTTCAATCCAACCTTTACAGTCATACCTTCGTCAAGCCCTTCTGCTACAGTTAGTTTAGCTGAAATTCGATTCTCCGGATAGTTTTTTAATACTTCAAAATCACACTTCTCAAAGACCCTAGTATCCGACTCTTTATATTCAACTAGATCATTTTCAGCCGTATGATTTTCATTAGGTAAAGGTTCAGTAAAATGGCTAGCAATACGAAAACGACCTCTGCCTAAATCTTCATCCCTAAAAATATCTACTATCGGTGGACCTACAATTATATATTTTTTCCTTGCTGCTTCATCAACTAAATATTTCGACAATTCATCTCGAATTACGGCTCCATAAGGCGCAATACGTTCAAAATCATCCTTATTTAGATACAGCATATACGAGTTTGGTACATAAATTTGGGAAATACCTACAGATCTCTGATTATTCATTTCCTTTACTAACTGCTTAGCTAATTCGACAGGTTGAAGACCACTCGAAAATTTTTTATTAAAAAAACCTTCTATATATTTTTCAAATATGTTTTCCAAGTTACGGACAAAAGTCATATTATCATACACCTCACTGGAATCATATAGATATTATAAGCTATCTTCCCAATATAGTCAAAATTCACCACTTTTCAATATTTCCATTATTGCCATCAAATAAAAAAACCATACATTATAGTAAACAGCAAGGAGTTATCCTTGCTGTACTAAAAGTATAGTTTATTTATTCAGTGATTCATTTCTTAATTGACCGCACGCGGCTTGAATATCGGCTCCCATTTCTTTTCTTACTGTGACATTAATATGGTTTAAGCGGAGAACTGATTCAAAATTTTTTATCTTATCTTGCTTTGGTCTATGTAAACCACGTTCGATTACATCATTTACTGGTATCAAATTAACATTAATAATTTTACCTTTTAATAACTTCACTAGCTGTTTTGCATGTTCGGTATCATCATTTATGCCAGCAATCAGCGTATATTCGTAAGTGACCCTTCGTCCTGTGTTTTTAGTATAACGGTCTGCCGCAGCTATAATTTCTTCTATCTTATAATGAATATTTATTGGCATAATACTTGACCTAATAGAATTATCTGGTGCGTGGAGGGATATTGAGAGCGTGATAGGTAATCCTTCATTTGAAAGCTTATCAATAACTGGTACAATCCCAGAGGTGGAAAGAGTAACATTACGATAACTAAGGTTCAAACAATATGCTTCGTGACATAACCTAATAAATTTTATTACATTATCATAGTTGGCAAGTGGTTCGCCCGATCCCATTATAACTATATTATTAACCGCTTTTCCTTCTTGCTTCAAAATCTGATTTATAAATAATACTTGAGATAACATTTCCCCAGCGCTTAAATTTCGCACTAAGCCATTTAAGGTTGATGCGCAAAAAACACATCCCATACCGCACCCAACCTGACTAGATACGCAAACACTATTGCCATAAGGCTGGCGCATTAAAACAGTCTCTACTGCTTCACCATCGCTAAACCCTAGCAAGTATTTTATAGTCTTGCCATCTTTTGAATTAAGCTGTCTCTTTAGGGAAACTTTTTGTATTTCAAAAGCATTGGCAAGCAATGATCTTTTGGCCAGGGGCAAATTTGTCATTTCCATAAAGCTATCTACATCACGTTGATACAACCACTCAACAATTTGCTTTGTTCGGTACTTCTCAATTCCAATAGAAACAATAAGTTCTTCCATTTCCTCTAACAATAGACCGTATATGTTAGTTTTCATCTATTTCACCTGTTCGCTACGTTTAAGGCGTGCAATAAAAAAGCCATCACTTCCATCAATATGCGGCCATAACTGAATCATTTCCTGCGCATTTTTTATAGGCAGATAATCGCCAGTAATATCAAGCATAAAATTAGTATGATCCGCTAAAAAACGTTTAATGATTTCTTGGTTTTCTTCTGGTTCTGTAGTACATGTGCTATAAACTAATACTCCGCCTGGTTTGACACATTTAGCCGCACTACGTAGTATAGCTATTTGAAGCTGGGGTAAATCACGAAGTATATCATTACTCTTGCGCCAGCGAGAATCCGGCTTTCGACGTAATACACCAAGGCCCGAACAAGGAGCATCAACAAGCACTCTATCAGCTTGGTCAGGATATAAATCTCCTAATTCTACAGCGTCTAATGCCTTGGTTTCGATAATACTAACTCCTAGCCGCGTGGCGTTATCACGAGTAATTGCCAATTTATGTTCATGAATATCTGTCGACAGCACCAGCCCTTTGTTATTCATTAGCGCGGCTATATGTGTAGATTTTCCACCTGGCGCTCCGCAAGCATCAATCACGAACTCACCAGGCTGTGGATCCAGTACATGAGAAACCAACATGGAACTTTCATCCTGCACTTGAAATAACCCTGTCTGCAAAGATCTTAAAGACCCTAATGCAGGATACTCACTGCAAATAATGCCTTCCGGAGTTTTTGTTGATAGTTCAAACACAACACCTTCACTCCGCAGAACTTTGCAAAGTTCATCACGATTAGTTTTTATTGTATTTGTTCTTACAGATAACATAGGTGTAGTATTGTTAGCAGAACACAGTAATTCAGCCTCAGCAAATCCTAATCTATTAACCCAGCGTGTAACCAGCCATTCCGGGTGAAAGTACTTTAAGGCTAAATACTTAATTGGATCCTTCTCTTTATCTGGATATGCAGCTTTTTCGGGTGCTCGGGCAGCATTTCTTAAAACAGCATTAACAAATTTGACTGTACCTACATGTCCATACTTCTTAGTTAGTTCCACGGCCTGGTTGCAAGCAGCAGAGGCTGGTACCTTCGTCAAAAAGAAAATTTGATATATTCCCAAACGCAATATATCCCGGACAATCGGCGATATTTTATTAAGTGGCCGATTGATGTAATGACTAATTATCCAATCTAGTGTATTGCCCGCTTTTACGGTACCATATACTAATTCTGTCAAAAACCGCCTATCTTGGTCAGATAAGCTATGTTTGTTTATTTCTCTAGCTAATGCAATATTGGCGTATGCCCCATTTGTATTAACGTCATTAATTACTTTCAATGCAACTTGTCTTGCATCCATATTATCACCTACTAATTACCGCAAAAATTCCTTAATAACACTTTCAACATTATGCATGTCCACCTTTGTATTACAACAAGGACCAAATGGTCTTTCATTTATAACCCCAATTACCGGAAGAGGATACACGTCCTGAATTCCACTTGTAAGATCACGCTCGCAAGCTATAGCCAACACAGCATGTGGCCTCAACGTCTTAATAACCTTGCGTGCTAACGTACCGCCTGTAACTACCGCAAAATGAAACCCTAGCGTTTGTGATAATTTCAATAGTTCACCTACTTGGCAGTTTCCGCAAGCTTTGCAGTTATTTACATCGCGCGTAATCTTATAGGGGCAACTATCTTGCTGTATACAATGAGGTGTGAGAATAAGTAATTTTTCTGGTTTAACCTTTACATTTTTACTACGTATCAGATGGTTGCTAACTTCGATAAAAGATCGCTCTACTCGCTCTTTATCTAGATCTATTAACTTACCTATTCTTATTGCGAGAGGAAATAATAGATTTATCGCAGACCATGCAAGCCCCTGAAAAACACTAGGAGTAGCGAATCCTAAAATCGCAAAAATTACACCAATAATACCGCTCGCTACTGCTACCAGTGTCACCACTAATATAGTGCCCAAGATTGTCGGCAAATATCTACTTATGCTAGCTAATCCTGCAGAGCTTACCATCCACACAGCATATGTAGATATACAGGCAACCAGCAGACTTAATATAATTAGCACTATAAATAAACGTTTTTTGGGTCTAGGCACAACTTCTGTCATGACTTCACCTTCTTAACCAAAAATCTCACCAACGTTTATACAATAACCGCAGGCACAATCACGTGCTAGCATTCGTTTTTTACTTTCAGGCTGAAGTTCTAAAATTTCTATTACCCCTCTACCAGCCTCAATTAAAATTCCCTCGTTTGTAACCATCATCACCCTGCCTGGTCTACTCGTAGATACATCGGCTTCGTGAACTCGGGTACGCCATATCTTTAGAATTTTATTCTGATAAAGACAATAGGCACCAGGCCAAGGATTTAATCCACGAACTAAGTTATGTATTTGGGTAGCTGAAAGATTCCAATCAATTTTTTCAATATCTTTATTTAGTAAAGGTGCATAAGTAGCTTCATCAACGTTTTGTGGAACACGCTTAACTTTTTGCTGCTGAACTAATGTCATGGTGTCTCTCAAAGTAATTGCACCCAACTCTTTCAGCTTATCATGAATATCTCCTGTATTATCGCTATCACTTATAGCTATTTCAGCTTTTAATATCATATCACCCGTATCTAAACCTACATCCATAAACATTGTCGTAACACCGGTTGAGGTTTCGCCGTTAATAACCGCCCAATGTATCGGGGCAGCTCCGCGATAGCGCGGCAATAGCGACGCATGAACATTTATACAGCCTAAAGGTGGTATTTCTAAAATTCGTTTTGATAAAATTTGTCCAAAAGCAACTACTATAATTATATCCGGGTTTAGCTCGGACAACTTATGTTCAAATTCTGGTGTTTTAATTTTTGCAGGCTGTATAACCTGAAGTCCATTATTCAGAGCGAACTCTTTTACTGGCGATGGCATTAGCTTTTGCCCACGCCCTTTGGGTCGGTCTGGCTGAGTCACTACAGCTACAACTTCGTATTTTTCTTTAACAAGCATTTCTAAGCATGGGACTGCAAAGTCTGGCGTTCCCATAAAAACTACACGTAAGTTATTCATGTCTCTTACCTCTTACAAATTGTTTGAGCTCGGTCTATAAATAGCACCCCATCTAGATGGTCCATTTCATGTTGAAGAGCTCGTGCTAGCAATCCAGTACCAATAATTCGTTCTTTCTTTCCATTACGATTAAGCCCCTCAACTACTACTTTACTCGAACGCTCAACTTCACCATAAATCCCAGGGATACTAAGACAACCTTCGGTTCCCTTTTCTTCCCCCTCTTTTTCCACAATAATTGGATTGATAAGCTCAATTATTCCATTTCCCACATCAATAACAATTATTTTAAGTGATACGCCAACCTGCGGAGCAGCAAGGCCAACCCCATCCGCATCATACATCGTCTCTGCCATATCATCAAGTAACTGCTTGATTTTACGATCTATTCTAGCGACTGCAGAGCACTGTTCTTTTAAGACTTTATCCCCTGCCTTCTTTATTTCTAATACAGCCATAAATATACCTCCCCATTACCATATTGTTCAATCATTGCCCAAATTTTATCATATAAACCAGTAAAAAGCCATTAGTTATAAACCATCAGTCTCTACATAACATTTAACGGATCAATATCAATTGAAATATCAGCGCGTGTATGAAGTTCTAAACTAATAAGCTGTTTTTTTATATTGTCAGTACCTAATGCCTTAATAAGTATATTCATTCTAAAAATATTATTAATTTTGGCTATCGGTGCTACGAAGGGACCTAATATTTGTAAATTGTCTTCACCTTTCAATGCGGAGCGTATTTCTGAAGTTACTGATTCAGCCTTTCTATGAACATCTGTCTCATTAGTTGCTGTTACAGTAATCTTTAATATTTTACTGAAAGGAGGATAAAACAAGGCTTTACGGAAACTAATTTCTTTTTCATAAAAACCTATATAACTTTGCTTTGCCCCTTCTTCTATAGCATAATGCTCCGGACTATAAGTCTGTATAATAGCCCTCCCGCCAATATCGCCCCGCCCCGCTCTACCCGCAGCCTGAGTAATTAATGAAAATGCTCTTTCAGCCGCTCTAAAATCAGGTAAGTTTAAAATTGAGTCAGCAGTTATAATACCAACCGCAGTTACATTTTTTATATCGTGTCCTTTTGCTACCATTTGGGTGCCAAGTAAAATATCATATTCACCACGCGAAAACGCTTCTAGAATGCGATCATGTGATAGTTTTCCCCCTGTAGTGTCCTGGTCCATTCGAATAATCCTTGCATCCGGGTATATCTTTAACAACTCTTCCTCTAGTTTTTGGGTTCCAGTACCAAAATAGCGAATATATCTGCTAGAACAGCAAGGACAAACATCAGGTGAACTTGCACTCGACTGACAATAATGACAGCGAAGCATCCCACTTTTATGGTAAACAAGCGATACTGCGCATTGCTCACAACACATAACATGACCGCATTCTCTGCACATAACAAAAGTAGAATGCCCTCGACGATTTAATAATATTATTACCTGCTCACCACGTTCAATAGTACCTCTTATTAGATTTTGTAGTGGCAACGATATGACATTCCTTCTTCCTATTCGTAGTTCTTCACGCATATCGACTAAATCTATTGTAGGTAATTTCGCCCCATCAACCCGGTCAAGCATCTCAAGCAAAGTGTGTTTCCCTTGAATTGCCCCGAAGTATGTTTCGATTGATGGTGTTGCACTTCCGAGTACTACAACAGCGTTAGCTAGCTCAGCACGCCTAAAAGCAACTTCTCTAGCGTGGTATCTCGGGCTTTCCTCTTGTTTATAGGTAAACTCATGTTCTTCATCAATAATGATTGCTCCTAGATCATCGATAGGCGCAAAAATTGCTGAACGAGCCCCGATTACTATTCCAGCTTGGCCAGTTTTTAATCTTACGATTGCATCATTTCGCTCGTTTAATGTAAGTTTGCTATGCATAACTACAACATCATTACCAAAGCGAGCTTTGAATCGAGCAACTATTTGGCTTGTCAGTGCTATTTCCGGAACTAAAACTATTGCCTGTCGTCCTAATCTTCTTATTTGCGCTACAGTCTCTAAATATACTTGTGTTTTACCACTACCGGTGATGCCACGAAGTAAGAAAGATTGGTACTGTCTTTTTTGGGTGAAAGGCAGTATCTTAGCTAATACATTCTTTTGCAGATCATTTAAGTCAATATTAGCGTTCTTGACATCAATGCAAGCATAACTATCCCGAATGACTCTCTTTTTTTCGGCGACTATTAATCCCGATGCAACTGCTCGTTTTATTGTATCGGGGCTAATCTTCAACTCTTTTAAATCATCACCTGTTAATTCACTCTTACACAATAAAGCAGCTACTATTCGTTGCTGAGCTGCTTTGCCCGATTTCTGTATAAACTTTTGAGCCTCTTCATGAGGCATGCCTAAGCTAAATATTGTTTCATATTTTGCTCTGCCTTGTTTATTCGCCCTATATTCTTTTATAATTATATTTTTACTAACTAGGTAGCTTAGTTCTTTAGTATTATCAGTTGAAAACTTCCTTAAAATTTGTTGAATACTTAAAGGACCATAATCAGCTATATATTTAAATAGTGCCAAATAATGTTCTGATTTTTTTGCTAGCAAAGATGCTACATAATCATAATTATTATCAGAGCCCGCTCTATACTCAACAAAAGTTTTTATACCTGTTTTACCAGGTATAAACAGCCGTAAAGCTTCGGCTAAACTACATAGATAATAACCACTAATCCAATGAGCTGTCTGAAACATATTTTTATCAAACCAAGGATGATCATCCAAAACCTCTATTACTTCTTTCAATCCTTCTATTGGTCCATCTTCCATTCCAATTACAAATCCTTCAAGTTTTCGATTACCAAATGGTACTAAAACACGCCATCCTGCAACCACGTATCCTAGCTGTTCTGGTAAAGAGTATGAAAAGGGCTTAGTGATTGTTTTCGTTGGAATATTTACCATTACTTGAACTATCTTACTCATCTTCATCACCACTAATCTAACCTTCGAATCATCCTAATTTCTAGATTACGATTTTTCGCCTTTAATGACTTGTATATCCATTATTATATTAGAAAACTCGGCATGTGCCGAGTATTAAAAACTATTTATTTATGAAAACAAAGGGGGCTCAATTTGAGTCCCCTAATTAAAAATTATTTTAGTTTTACACTAAGGATTAATTATTAACAGACGTCAAAATTATCCCAATAAACACCTGAATCCATAGGCAAACGCTTAAAGTAACGTTTAACGCGAGACCGAGCAAAAGGTGCAAAGTGCAATTTCATATTCTACACCTAACCCTGTATTGAATAGCCTAAAGTTTGTAAAGTCTCTTCAATATATCCACTGGCAATAACATCTGGGTCATAAGCGACATTAACTTTTTTAGATCCAACATTAACATCAACATTAGTAACACCAGGCAGATGCGACAGCGTATGCTCAATCCGGTCTCGACAATGATTGCCCTTTAAACCTCCGACTGTATATACTGTCTTTTTACTAGCCATGTAACACTAACCTCCTTGACAATAATTGAGTCTAGCAAAGTTAGTATTACCAATATAATTTTTAAAATTAATTTTTCGCTTCTTTACGTAATATTTCTGCCTTATCAAGTCTTTCCCATGGCAAATCAATATCAGTTCGGCCAAAATGTCCGTAAGCTGCAGCCTGACGATATATAGGACGTCTTAAATCTAAGGATTTGATAATCCCAGCAGGTCTTAAATCAAAATGTTTTTCAATTAGTTTAACTATTAATTTTTCATCTATTTTAGCAGTTCCAAAAGTTTCTATCATTATTGAGACAGGATGAGCTACTCCAATAGCATAAGCAAGTTGGATTTCACATTTATCTGCCAAGCCCGCCGCTACAACATTTTTAGCCACATATCGAGCGGCATAAGCAGCTGAGCGGTCAACCTTTGTTGGATCTTTGCCAGAGAAAGCGCCTCCTCCATGGCGAGCCATACCGCCATAAGTATCAACAATAATCTTACGGCCAGTCAGTCCAGCATCTCCTTGAGGCCCACCTACAACAAACCGACCTGTTGGATTAATATAATATTTAGTGTTATCATCTAGTAATTCTGCCGGCACAATCGGTTTAATAACTTTTTCCAGCATATCTTTTTTTATTGTTGCTAAATCAACCTCGGGGCTATGCTGAGTCGATATAACAATTGTATCAACACGTTCAGGTTTTCCGTTTAAATATTCAACAGTAACTTGAGTCTTTCCATCAGGACGTAGATATGTCACTTCCTCATTTTTACGGACATCAGATAAGCGTTTTGCCAATTTGTGTGCTAGCGAAATAGGTAAAGGCATATATTCTGGGGTTTCATTGGTGGCGTAGCCAAACATCATACCTTGGTCACCGGCACCAATTGCTTCGATATCTTCCATTTCACCTTGTTTAGCCTCAAGTGCTTTATCGACCCCCATTGCGATATCTGCCGATTGTTCGCCTATTGATGTCATAACACCGCAAGTATCAGAATCAAAACCAAATTTCGCCCTAGTATAACCAATATTTCTTATAGTTTCGCGGACAATTTTAGGAATATCAACATAACATTTTGTTGTAATTTCGCCTACTACATGGACTAATCCAGTAGTTACAAGAGTTTCACAAGCGACTCGACCCATAGGATCTTTTGCCAAAATGGCGTCTAATACACTATCAGAAATTTGGTCAGCAATTTTATCCGGATGACCCTCCGTAACAGATTCTGATGTGAATAACACACGTTTATTCTCCACAATTATACCCCCTGTTTACAATAATCAAGAAAAAAACTCCCGTACGGGAGAGTAAGTCGCACTCCCATCTAGCAGTTTTTTACTGCAGGAATTGGCACCGTTTTTGACATTGCAAAATGGTTGCCGCGGTTTCATAGGGCCATTCCCTCCACCAACTCTTGATGAGTAAATAAATATTGTATTTTTCCACTAATTGCAATTTTAAGTTATAGATGTTGAAAAATCAACCCAATTTTAATATATTTTCCAAAATAATACTTGCAATTGCATCTTTAGACATTTTTGGTATTTCTTCAATCCTGCCATCTTTAAATATTAGTTTTACAATATTAGTATTTGAATTAAAACCGGCGCCTGGCATAGTTACATCATTAGCTACAATCATGTCCAAATTCTTTCTGGTCATTTTTGACATGGCATTTTCAATTAAATCTTGTGTCTCGGCAGCAAAACCAACTAAAAGTTGACGTTCTTTTTTTATTTTACCTAATTCATAGAGTATATCCGGGTTCTTCACCAACGTCAGTGTTATTGACTCCCCAGTTTTTTTAATTTTTTGTACGGCAACCTCTTGAGGGCGATAATCTGCAACCGCTGCAGCCTTAATTATAATATCTGAATCGTTAAATTCTTCGAGGACGGCATTTTGCATTTCAGCTGCAGTTTCAATGTATCTAACGTCAATTCCAGTTGGAGGTTGAAGGCTAGTAGGACCGGAAATCAATGTTACCTGTGCACCGCGTGATAATGCAGCTTTTGCTAAAGCATATCCCATTTTACCACTAGAACGGTTTCCTATATATCTTACTGGATCGATAGGCTCAATTGTACCGCCTGCAGTTATAAGGATTTTTTTTCCACAAAGGTCATTTGACCTTACGAACATGGAAACGACTCTCTCCACAATTGCAGATGGTTCTGGCAATCGGCCTGGTCCTTCAACACCGCAAGCCAACATTCCCACATCTGGATCCATAAATGTATACCCAATCGCTGTTAATGATTTAATATTACTTTGAACAATTGGATTTAAATACATATTGCTATTCATGGCAGGAGCAAAAATCACTGGAGCCTTTGTTGCCATAATAGTTGTAGATAACATATCGTCAGCAATACCGTTAGCGACTTTACCAATAATATTCGCAGTAGCAGGTGCTATTAAAAATAAATCAGCTTTTGTTGCTAGGGCAATATGCTCTACATTCCAATTTTTAGGTTCATCCCACATATCCGTTACAACCGGATTTGCACTGATCTCACGAAAGGTTGTAGGGGTAACAAAATTAGTTGCTGAAGATGTCATAATCACATAAACTTCGGCACCTTGCTTTCGCAGACGACTGACGATATCCACAGCTTTATAGGCAGCGATACCACCAGACACCCCTACAACAATATTCTTTCCCTTTAACATGAACTGCCCCCTACTTAATTCCGGTCTTCGTTCTTTCATAAGTTACTTTACCTCTAGCAACTTCTTCTAATGCAATTGTTACTTGTTTATTAGATTTACTTTCAACCGTTGGATTCTCCCCGCTCATCAACTCGCGAGCACGTTTTGCTGCAAGAACAACTAAAGTATATTTACTGTCAACTTTGTCAACAAGAACGTCTAATGATGGATGTATCATTAATGTCCCCCTCTATTCTAAATAGTTTATTTGCAAATTTGCTTTAATAATTCGCTGCTTCTAGATACATTGCATTTTTCGGCAACGATAATTGCTCCTATTTTGCTAACCGCAACCGGAACTTCATCATTTACGACAACATAATTATAACTATTAATCTTATTCATCTCAGCACTAGCACAACTTAATCTTCTTTTTATACTTTCAAGAGAGTCTGTGCCTCTCTTATGTATTCGATCAGCCAATTCTTCCATTGACGGTGGTACTATATAGATAAAAACTCCTTGAGGAAACTTTTTCTTTACTTGCATTGCACCCTGCGTATCAATCTCCAACACTACATCTTTACCACTATCTAATAACTCACTTACGTAACGACAAGGAGTTCCATAGTAATTTCCGTAAACTTCGGCCCATTCTAATAATTCGTCCCTACTAATCATATTTTGAAAATCATCTTTCGAGGTAAACCAATAATTAACGCCATTAGTTTCACCTAATCGCGGTGAACGGGTAGTTGCAGATATCGAGTAATGTAAATTGGGATAGTTACGCAGCAGTTCGCGGCATATCGTTCCTTTCCCTGTACCAGAAGGACCGGATAGAACAATGAGTATTCCTTGCTGCGCCATTATTACGTCTCCTTTCACTTAGTTAAATATTATTCCGCAGTATCATCATTATTTTCTTTGCTTGCAAGACGATGTGCTACAGTTTCGGGCTGCACTGCTGATAAGATAACATGGTCACTGTCCGCAATAATCACAGCTCTTGTACGTCTTCCATAAGTAGCATCAATAAGCATACCTCTATCACGAGCTTCTTGTATTATACGTTTTATTGGAGCTGATTCTGGACTTACAATAGAAATAATACGGTTAGCAGATACAATGTTGCCAAAACCAATATTAATAAGTTTAATCTCCATAAACAAATTCCCCCTATTTTTTTGTGTAGCCGGCCATTTAATCTATTTTTATCAAAACTCTCTATATTACTCTATGTTTTGGATTTGCTCTCTGACCTTCTCAATTTCACTTTTAATTTCTACCACTATATTTGCTACTGTATAATCATTTGCTTTGGAAGCAATCGTATTTGTTTCCCGATTAATTTCTTGAACAATAAAATCCAACTTTCGCCCTACCGCTTCATCAGACTGAATTGTAGAACGAAATTGGGATAAATGACTTCGTAAGCGCACTAATTCTTCAGTAAAATTACTTCGGTCAGCAAATATTGCAGTTTCCTGAAAAAGCCTAGTTTCATCAGGCTCAGAACCAACTGAAACTAATAAATCGCGCATGCGACCTAATAGTCTTTCACGATATTCAGTTAATATTTTAGGGGCACGTTCTTCTATTTGACTAATACAATCTTCAAGTTTATTAATACGAATGATCAAATCTTCCGAAATATTTTCCCCTTCAGCTAGTCGCATACTGAGAAGGTTTTCTATTGCTACTTCAATCGCACTAACCAGCTTAGGCCATAATTCATTAACATCTTCTGCATCATCCTCGATCTTGACTACATCAGGATATTTTGCAATTTGATAAATATTATCATTTAATGAAGTGGAAAATAAATCAGCTAAATCTCTCAAAGCATTATGGTAAGCGATTGCCAATTCTTTGTCAACCCTTACAGTGCGTTTACTCTTACTATACTCATCCATAGTTATAAAGATATCAATACGCCCACGCAATAATGTGTTAGCTACACGACGCCTAATCTTATCTTCAAGCGAACCCAAATTTTTGGGCATACGGATAACTATATCGTTATATCTGTGGTTTACTGCTTTAATTTCTACAATAAAGCGATGGCCGCTATCGATAAATTCACCGCGTCCAAAGCCAGTCATGCTTTTTAGCACTAAAAAGCACCTTCCTTTGCGTATGTTATTATTAACCTTAAAATTTAGATTTAATCGTATTTTTTTAATACTTCTCCTTTTATCAAAAAATTCCTTGTGAAGTTACAAAACCTTTAGTTTTCACCAGTTAGGTCCTTATTTATTTCTCATACCAAAATAAAATAGGGCTTAGCCCTAAATAGTTTTTATTTTATATTCCCCAAATCAAAATAAAACTTACGTTCCTGTTTATCATGAGCCAACACGGATAAAACAACAGGTTTAGATATATCAATTTCTCGTTCATCAAAATAGAAATAGCACTGTGCTGTATATAGCTTGCTGTTTAACCAATCACATTTCTCAGCTTCGTTAGGAGCAGTTATTTGATATGCTTTTATTTTACTTTTACCCTGTCTTAATACTGCAGTGGTATTACGAGAAAAGGACGAGTCTTTTCCAAATAGTGTTACACTAAAACTAAGAGTCCCGCTATAATCTGTGATGATTTGTTCACTATCAGAAATACTTACAACTTTACCATTTGCTTTTTTTTCTCGCGCATCAGTTGCTAACAGCAAGAATGTGGTATACAAATACGCACGTTCTGAGGTCTCATTTAGCTTAGTCGCTCTTTCTTCATACGAAATCCAAGGCTGTAGAAATGTGATTAATGAGTCATTAACATGACTTACCCCATATTCTTGTGCTTGCTTAATTATCCCACTATTAATTGGAGCTATCGCATAGGCATTATTGCTGAACAAAGAGAATAAAATTAAAATCCAGCAGAGAACTTTCACTAAAAGCACCTCACTAAATTTTCTTAAGTATATATTATCCAAAGATTACAAAAATTCCTTCAATAATAAAAAACGGCTCATAATGAGCCGATTTTTTTATTGAGAAATATATTCACCTCGAAACACCTCGGTAGCTGGACCTGACATATATACATGATTATCTTCTTTCCACTCAATGATCAGATTACCGCCATCAAGCTCAATCGTCGCTTGTCTATGTGTCTTATTATTAAGAACTGAAGCAACTAACGTTGCGCAGGCACCCGTGCCACAGGCCATCGTAACACCCGCTCCTCGTTCCCAGACTCTCATGCGAATAGCCTGATCATTTAACACCTGAGCAAATTCAACATTGGTTTTCCTTGGAAATATCTCATGCTTCTCTATTTGAGGACCAATCGCGCTTAGATCAACAGCATTAATATCCTCAACAAAAATTACGCAATGCGGATTGCCCATTGATACGCAGGTAATGTTATAAACGTTGTTAGAAACTTCTAATGGGTAATTAATTGCTTGTTCATTATTATTGCCTTCCATAGGAATTTCGCTTCGTCTTAATCTTGGTTCACCCATATCAACTTTAATTGTTTTAATTTTGCCGTTTTCAATAATTAATTCTGGTATTATTATGCCTGCTTTTGTTTGAATATTTATTTTACTCTTGGCGGTCATTCCGTTCTCATATACATATTTAGCTACACATCGAACAACATTACCGCACATTTCCGCTTCACTGCCATCAGAGTTAAAAATACGCATTTCAAAATCTGCTGTTTGAGAAGGCAGTACTATTACCAACCCATCTGCACCGATACCTAGATGACGATCACAGACTTTTTCAGCGGCCGCACTGTAATCATCAATCTTTTCAGTGAAACCATTTACAATAATAAAATCATTACCTAAGCCGTGCCATTTAGTAAATCTAAACTGCATAGAAATTCCTCCATTGCAACATCTTACCTTTTATTTTACCTGTTAAATACAGCACGTGCAACTTGTCGCCGGAAAAATAACGCCTTTAGTCCATTTAGCATAAATGTCCAGCCTGAAATTCCCAAAACTAAAAGCCAATCGTAAAAGCCCATTGGAACTGTAGCAAAAACACTGCTTAAAAATGGATTATATATAACTGTAACGTGCATAGAAATTGAGCAAAACGCGGCTAATATAAGAAACTTATTTCTAAATATTCCAGCCTCAAATACATTATATATTTCTGATCGGCAATCAAATACATGAAACATTTGCGAGAAAACTAACGTTGTAAAAGCCATCGTCCTCGCCAACGCTAAATCATTTTTTAAATAATAAACTATTGAAAACACTAGTATTGTACTGACACCGATTTGAATTCCGCGCCCAATTATTTTACGGCTTAACCCCCTAGAAAATACACTTTCTCTTGGATGTCTTGGCGGACGACACATAATGTCACGGTCATTCGGATCAACTCCTAATGCCATAGCTGGTAATCCATCTGTAACTAAATTAACCCAAAGTATTTGCACAGGTAATAGAGGCATAGGTAGACCTGCTAAGGCAGCAATAAACATAGTGAGAACTTCGCCCGTGTTACAAGCAAGCAAATACCTAATAAACTTTCTTATATTATCATAAATGCCCCGCCCTTCCTCGACAGCCGCAACAATGGTAGCGAAGTTATCATCAGCAAGAATCATCGCCGATGCTTCTTTAGTAACATCTGTCCCAGAACGTCCCATCGCTATACCTATATCTGCTTCCTTTATAGCAGGAGCATCATTAACACCATCACCTGTCATTGCTACGATGTGTCCTTGTTTTTTTAATGCTTTTACAATTCTCAGTTTGTGTGCTGGTGAGACTCTTGCATACACAGTTACTGTATTAACTAACTTTGATAGTTCTGAATCACTTAAACTATCTAATTCCAGACCTGTCAGCACCTTGTTTTTGTTTTCATCAAACATTTGAAGTTCCCTGGCTATAGCAGTCGCTGTATTTTTATGATCCCCAGTAATCATGACTGTTTTTATTCCAGCTTGCTTACATACTACAATAGCTTGCTTTGCTTCATCCCTTGGTGGGTCGATCATTCCAATCAAACCCACAAAAACAAGGTCTTTTTCTATGTTTTCACTGGGGAAGTCGCCTTCTGCTTTCGTAACTCTTCGATATGCTACAGCTAGCACACGCAGTGCCTGAGAGGTCATTTCATTATTTGCCTCAGCTAACTTTGCCAAGTAGTCGGAATTAATTGGTTTTTCGATACTACCATTATGATAGAATTTACATAAATCTAAAATAGTGTCAGGAGCGCCTTTAGTGTAGAGGTAATATTCATCTTTATATTTATAGATAACTGACATTCTACGACGATCTGATTCAAACGGAAGTTCTCCAACACGTTGCTGTTCTTTTTCTAAATTTTCTCTCCATATACCAGCTTTTGCTGCAGCAACAATCAATGCGCCTTCAGTTGGATCACCCTCAATACTCCACTCGCTATCTTTACCATGTCTCCATATACCTGAAATATTTACATCATTTCGTTTAAGATAGCTATTATTACATAAAGCTCCAAGCTCTAAGCAGTTATGCAACAGTTTGTCGCTACTCGGCTGAAAAATCTTGTTATTAAGCAGAAAGTCACCTTTGATGTCATATCCACTTCCAGTTAAATCGTAATTATTCAAACCAGTAAAAACTTTCTTTACAGTCATTGCATTTTGTGTCAATGTACCTGTTTTATCCGAACATATTACAGTTGTGCACCCAAGAGTTTCAACCGCAGGAAGCTTGCGTACGATTGCATTTCGTTTTATCATCCTTTGAACACCTAACGCTAACGCAACCGTGACAATTGCTGGCAATCCTTCTGGTATAGCGGCAACCGCTAAACTAATCCCAGCCATACACATTAAGAAAAGCGACTCGCCTCTTGCTACTCCAGTTACTACAACAACTAAGCAAATAGCTAAGCATCCCCATACAAGCCAACGCCCCAAATTGTCTAGCCTTTTTTCCAATGGTGTCGGCTCATGACCAGTATCCTGAATCATACCGGCAATACGTCCAACTTCTGTTGCCATTCCAGTTCCGCATACTACTGCTTTTCCCCGCCCTCTCGTTACTACTGTTCCTGCATAAATCATGTTTTTCCTATCGCCAAGAGGACTGTTTTCATTAAATATTTTATCTGCTACTTTTCTAACTGGCAGAGATTCTCCTGTCAGTGCAGCTTCTTCAACTTCTACTCCTTGCGCTGATACAAGCCGTCCGTCTGCAGATAGCTTATCCCCTGATTCTACAACGATAATATCTCCCGGCACCAGCTCATTTGCCGCTATCTGCTGCTGCATCCCATTTCGAATAACATTAGCAGTAGGCGCAGAAAGCTTTTTTAAAGCTTGCATCGACTGTTCTGCCCGATATTCCTGTACAAATCCTAAAGCAGCATTAACTATAACTATAGCTAATATTGTTATTGCATCAGCATATTCCCCGAGAAAGGCTGATATTAGTGTAGCTCCTAAGAGTATCAGTACCATAAAATCTTGGAACTGTGCTAATAATCTTTTCCACCAAGGTGTTTTTTCTTTTTCAACCATCTCATTATAACCAAATTTATTTAATCTGTTTTTTACTTCACTAGACGATAGACCGTCATTTATATTTGTATCCCAAAATTCTAAAGCCTCTTCCGCCGTACGAGTGTACCACTTATCAATCTCCATTTATGCCACCTCACTAAGTGTGCTTCTCTTTATCCACTTTATTCCGAATCATTTACAATTAGACCTTCGTTTGACCGTTTATAACCATAATGGTATACTGAGAAAAAATAACAGCACGTAAACCGGAGGAGAAAAATGAGTCTCGATGGTTTTTCCATGTCGCCCCTTATAGCCGAATTAGATCAAAAGCTTGCCGGGGGACGTATTGATAATATTTTCCAACCAGATAAAAACACAATCGTCATTTTGATTCGTCAACCAGGCGAGAATTATCGTTTACACATAGCCGTTAACGCCGAAAACCCACATGTTATTCTTAGCAATCACAAAATAGAAAATCCAGCCACCCCCCCAGTATTTTGTATGGTCTTGCGCAAACACATAGAGGATGGACGGATAGCAAGTATAACTCAGCACAATATCGATCGAATTGTGCTATTAAACATTGACGTTCGAGGGCCCGGTGGCATTATTATCAGTAAAACTCTAGTTATTGAAATAATGGGAAAACATAGTAATGCTATTCTTACCGAGAGCGATACAATCATTGATTCAATAAAACGGGTTGGTTTTAATATCAGCCGAGTTCGCCAAGTTTTACCGGGTAAACATTATTTCTTTCCACCTGGTCAAACTAAGCTGAACATCCTGCGTATAGAGCCAGAAGTCATTGCTAATAACGTTGCCGCTCAATCAGGGCCGCTTTTTAAAGCTATCATCAAAACCGCCCAAGGTGTCGGACCATTAACCGCAAAGGAGATAGCTTGGCGGTCTGGATTACCATTAAATATTAATACCGAAACTCTAGATGCCGCAGATATTGACTCTTTATCTCAAGCTATTGCAAGTGTAACTATTCCGATTAGGGAAGGTAATATAACACCTACAGTAGTATTGGACACGGAAGATTCCCTGTTGGGTATAGCTGCTTTTCGATTGGAACATCTCGCGGACTTTCACAGCAATGAATTTAGCACCTTGAGTGAAGCTGTAGAATTTGCCGGAAAACTTTCAGGAAGAAGCTTTACTAAATATACTTCACCCGAAAAGGACGTATTGCGCAAATTAGTAACTGGTGAAATTACCAGACTAGGAAAGAAGCTTGTAACAATAAGTACAGAGTTCGATTCAGCAAAGAATGCAGATTTCTATCGCAAATGCGGCGATATATTAATGGCTAATCTACATATCGATTGCTTTGCGTCAAGCAAAATCACCCTGCCTGACTTTTATAGCGAATCGCCCGATGCTACAATAGACATCGAACTAGATACTGATTATTCAATACTAGAGAACGCTCAGCAATACTACGTCAAATATAATAAACTCAAAAGAGCTCAAGCGTCATTAACAATACAGGTCGAACAATCTAGGCAGGAGTTAGCATATCTCGAAAGTATAGAAAGCTCGTTGGATAATGCAGTAAACTCCGCTGACTTACTCGAAGTAAGCCATGAGTTATCTTCTGCGGGTTACCTAAAAGATATAAAAAAACGTCGTCTACCTAAGCAAGCAAAGCCACTAAAAATAGTAATCTCAGATAACTCAGAAGTACTAATAGGAAAAAACAATTACCAAAATGATCAACTAACCTTTAAACATGCCCGGCCGAATGATTTCTGGTTTCATACTAAAGATTTTCCTGGATCGCATATTATTCTTAGAGTGAAACAACAGCCGCCACCCGATGCCTCTCTACTATTGGCAGCACAATTTGCTGCTTATTTCAGTAAAGCAAGGTTTTCATCCAAAATACCAGTTGACTACACACAAAAAAAATACGTAAAAAAGCCATTCGGGTCTCGTCCTGGTTTTGTAATATATAGTAACCAAAAGACCATTTATGTTACTCCCGACCAAACATACATTGAAAAATTGATAAAAGAGCAAGAAAAAGGTTGAGACTTTAAAAATGAAGTGACCCCAAAAAGTTAGACAAAAAGAGAATCGTTTTTACCAAGGTAGTCGGTCAAGCCGGCTGCCTTGTTTTTTATGCTGCTAGCAGTCTGTATTGAACAGGCGATCGACCGCCAAGTTTACTTTTGATTCGCCGGTTATTGTAATAATCAAGATAATCTATTAGCTCGAATTTAAACTGTTCTATAGAGGAGAAATCCTTCAAGTAGAGCAATTCGCTTTTTAAATGTCCAAAGAAGTTTTCCATGACAGCATTATCTAAACAGTTTCCTTTTCGGCTCATACTTTGCAGAATACCTTTCGCTTTAAGCCTATGTTGGTATTTTTTCATCTGATATTGCCAGCCCTGATCCGAATGAAAAATCAGACCTTTCAAGTTTGGTCTTTTACTAAAAGCCTTGTTCAACATGTCCATAGTCTGTGCAAAATTTGGACGTTCTCTGATATTATAGGCAACGATCTCGCCATTATACAGATCGAGAATAGGCGACAGATAAAGTTTCTGACCCAAAAGAGCGAACTCCGTGACATCAGTAACCCATTTATGATTAGGTTTTTCCGCCTTAAAATTCCGTTCTAATCGGTTAGGAGATATCTTCCCAATCGTGCCTTTATAAGACTTGTACTTCTTCATTCTTACGAGACAAAACAATCCTAGCTCTCGCATTAGTCGCTGCACTGTCTTGTGATTGATACAATACCCTTGGTTATGCAGTTCCAGTGTGATGCGTCTGTAGCCATAACGATGTTTGTGATCCTCAAAGATAGTGAAAATTATTTCTTTTATCTTAGCATATTTATCAGGTCCATCCATTCTTTTAATCTGGTAGTAGTAAGTACTGCGGGCTATCCCTGCCACTTGAATTAATTCGGTGACCTTATATTTATGCCTCAGTTCGTAGATCACCTGAGCTTTTTGCTTATCGCTTGCTCTTCCTTCCGTACTAAGGCATGTAATTTTTTTAAATAGTCTATTTCCATCCTAAGCCTTTGATTTTCTGCTATGAGGTCTCCTTCAACTTTTTTATCTAGTTTTGGTGGTCGGCCTTTGTTAATACCTATTGCGGCATTAGCACGGCCTCGACGTTCAATATACAGACCTCCTGGTCCATCTTCCAAATAGATTCGTTCCCATCTTTGTACTACGGATAGCGCTACAGCATACTTGTCTGCCGTAGCATTCTGACTAAGGCCATTGTTTCTCATATCTTCAACAACTGCTTGTTTGAATTCACCTGTGTACCTTGCATTTGGTTTTCCTTTTGGCATAATAAACACCCCTTATGTTAGACATTATACTATCTTGTCTAACATAAGGGGTGCAGTTCAAAATCTCAACCTTTTTCTTACTCTTTGAATTCTTTTATAATAACCTTATCAATCTTATCGATTGCCAGCAGTTGAACACTAACCACTTCTCTTCCAGAAGTCGGAACATTTTTGCCAACATAGTCAGCTCTTATTGGCAGCTCACGGTGCCCTCTATCAACCAATACTGCAAGTTGTATCGTTTTAGGACGCCCTATATCGATCAATGCATCTAGTGCAGCACGGACAGTCCTTCCAGTATAGAGTACGTCATCTACTAATATTACTTTCTTCCCGTTGATATCTACTGGAATATCAGTCTCATGTACAATCGGCTGATAACCTAGAGTTGATAGGTCGTCACGATATAAAGTTATATCAAGAATTCCTACTGGCAGGACTATACCCTCAATTTTTTCTATCTCTCTTGCCAGCTGCTCCGCTAGAGGGACGCCGCGAGTTCTAATGCCAACTAATACAACCTCATTTATTCCCTTGTTTTTTTCGATAATTTCATGTGCAATTCTCGTTAACGCTCTCTTAATAGCTTGTGAGTCCATTATTATTGTTTTTTCAACTAATATTGACATAAAAACCCCCTACTTTTTTATATGTCTTATTTGGGTTAATATTTTCTCCATATCAGCCGGCAAAGGCGCGGAAAAGACCATTTCTTGCATTTTTGATGGATGCCTAAATTTCAACTGCTTTGAATGCAAAGCCTGTCCCTTAATACTAAAATGTTTTTTCTCTGGACCATATTTAGGATCTCCAACAACCGGATGCCCAATATAATTCATATGAACTCTAATCTGATGAGTCCTACCAGTCATTAACTTACATTCAACAAGCGTATAATTGCCAAATCGTTCAATAACTTTAAAATACGTTACAGCTTCTTTACTATTCGAAAAAACTACAGCCATCTTTTTTCGATCTGCTGGATGTCGCCCTATAGGGGCATTAATAATACCATTGTCCTCTTTTAGATTACCATGAACAATCGCTAAATAAAGCCGACTAGCAGTTCGTTCCTTTATTTGCTTAGCCAAATCAATATGAGCTGAGTCGTTTTTCGCGACTACCATAACTCCAGATGTATCTTTATCCAATCGGTGTACTATTCCAGGGCGAATCTCACCATTAATTCCTGATAAATCATCGCAGTGATCCAACAAAGCATTAACAAGAGTACCGCTAAAATTTCCAGCCGCAGGATGGACAACCATACCGCGCGATTTATTTATTACAATAACATCGGTATCTTCATATAGAATTTCTAAAGGTATCGCCTCTGCATTAATTTCAACATTTTTTGCCTCAGGTATTGTAACCCGGATACAATCACCTTTTTGCAACTTATAGTTAGCTTTTATTATACGATCAGAAACCTGTATGTTTCCTTCTGCAATTAGCTTCTGAACATGCGAGCGCGACACTCCGGGCATTATCCTGGCTAAATAAGTATCAATTCGCTCCCCAGTACACTCATCAATGTTATATACGCAATTACTGCTGTTCATGTGATTCATCCTCTGTATTAGATAAATATAGTATTGAGTATATTATTAATCCAACACCGACTACAATAGCGATATCAGCCACATTAAAAACTGGCCATACCCGAAAGTCAAAAAAATCTACAACAAAGCCTGTTTTTATTCTGTCGATAACATTCCCTATTGCGCCGCCCACCATTAGCCCAAGTCCAAATTTTAATATACAATTGTCTTTAGGTAAATGAGAATAAAAGTATATGACCGAACCAATCATAAGAGCAGCAATGACAATAAAAAACATTGTCTGGTGCTCTAATATCCCAAAGGCCGCCCCAGGATTTAGGACATATGTAATATGAAAAACATTATTTATTATCGGCCAAGATAATCCCGGAAACATGTGAGATTGAATATAATATTTGGATAACTGATCAACTAAAACTACAAGCATAGACAGTAATAATATAGGCACTAAAATTCTCCCCTATTCAATCTTGGTAAACTTCCAGGTAGATATAATTATTAATATATATAATACCTAAAAAATGCTAAAACGTAAAGAAGCGCAGCAATATTCACTACGCTTCTTTTTCTATTACGTTATCAATCCGCTCCAAAAACTTTAGGAGCGGTATAATTTTAACTATTAGCGGTGCACCACGCATCCACACTTGTTGTCTGAGTACCTCGACGATCTCTTCTCTAGTAGCTCCAGACTTGACAGCCTTGATCAATTCTAATTTAGCTCTTGTATCATCTTCACTATAAACGGCCGTAGCTAAGGCAATTAGATAGCGATACTTTAGCGGTATTGCACCTTCTCCCCAAATTAGATGATGATATTCACCAATAATCCTTTCCATATCCTCCCCCAACTCAGCTGCACCAACATTGCAAGGAGGATAAAATCCAAATTGTTCTTTAAAAGCTTTCCTTAATTCCATCGGATCAATGTTATTCATAGAGGCCTCCAAATAAAATACGGTTCTAGATAAGACATTAGCCCGGCAGCACCGGGCCAACTCCTTATTCGCCTGGGCTAATAGCACCAACAGGACATACTGCAGCACATGAACCACAATCAATACATTGCTCATCAATTACATACTGAGTATCTCCTTCGGAAATTGCGCCCACCGGGCATACTGAAGCACACGCACCACACTTAATACATTCACTATTAATTACATACATACTATCACACTCCTTTATCTTTATTATAAATTACTGTCCTATATAGCACTGTGAGGAAAATCACTATTAACGATTTTCTATGGCTTACTATTTCCCAAAAAATATCTTTCTATAGATACTCGATTATGATAAACCAATATTGCCACAAAAATTAATAATATGGTTATAAGTAGCGCTGTATCAAGGCTATGATTCAAATTTTGGCCAATAATAGAATAAAGAATAATACCAGGCATTTGCCCTATTCCTGTAGCGATAATAAATTGGCGACTTGGAATAAGAGTTAGACCCGCACTGTAACTTATTACCTTAAACGGCAGAATTGGTATTATCCTTGTAATTAATACAGCTAAGATACCATGTCTTGTAAGATATTTATCAACAATTTGTAGATACTTATTATTAATTATGTTTTCAACAACCGGCCTTCCATACCACCGTGCTATGCCAAAGTCTAATACAGCACCAATAAGCGCGCCTATCCATGAATATATAGCTCCATACTGCCAGCCAAATATCCAAGCATTAGCTATTGTAATAACTACGCCTGGCACAAATGGCACTAGTGACTGTATTGCCATTAAAACAATACTAGTCACGGGTGCCCAAATTCCATAAGAAAGAACAAAAAGTCTTAGACCATAAAAATCGCGACTTTTCAAAAAACCAATTCCGGTTACAACAAACTCTTCTATTCCTGGCAGGAACATATAGGCGGCTATAATCAAAACCAACACCCCAATCTTTAAAAGAAGAGTGCTCTTGGCCTCCGAATGATTCATTAAGCCACCTCCTAAACGAAACCCTATTGAAATATCTGTTGTATTGTATTTTGTTGTATTCTAAAAGGAATACCTGCTGCAAAAAAAAACCGAGCCGCCTAGCGCTCGGCTTTTTTTGACTTTTTAGTACTTTGATGACCTGATTCAGCAGGTATTGCATCTGTCCAATCAACAATGCCAGCATGCTCATTACTATTTGGAAATAGCGCCTTATAATTATATGACCCCGGAATATCCTGAGGTGAATCCGAGCTCCCATAACGCAATACAGCTTGTAGCGAATCTTCGCCATCAAAACCTACAAAATCAGATCTAGAGCTATCCAAAAAAGTACGATGAAATGCTGGCTCGAGAACTACTTCTTCAATTGGTCTGGGTGTTGTATCTGCTCTTTCCATATCCTGTTGACAACTCATGCATGTATTAGCCCAAGGTATTGCCTCTAACCTCTCAACGGAAATCTCTTTTCCACATTTATCGCAATGGCCGTAGCTTTCATCATCAATTTTTTCAAGCGCTCTTTCAACGTTTTCAAGTATAATATGTTCGTTATCTCTAAGTGCAGTATCTTTACTACGTTCAAAAAGTTCGTCCCCGATATCTGCCGGGTGATTATCATAGACGGATAACTCTCCAAGCGAATCAGACATGCTATCTCCAATTCCAGTCTCCTCTAGACGAGATATTTGAGAAATCAGTCGTTTTTTCTCTTGTTCCAGATCATTTTTAAATTGCTCTAACTGTTTTGAATTCAAATTTGCCACTCCTAGTGTATAATCTTTGCTACATCAGCTACTCTATATCGCTCTTTTGATCTAGCATTTTGCTCATTACTATATCCTAAACATATTATGGCTACTGCTCTCAATCTAGGAGGAGCTTCAACTGCCTGCTGAACTCTTCTTTCATCAAATGCTCCAACCCAGCAGCTGCCTATCCCTAGAGCATCTGCTGCTAATATCATATTTTCGGCTGCAGCAGCTGTGTCTTGCAGACAGTACAGTTGCGCACCTCTTTCTCCATATTGATCATTTGAGCGAGAAGGATCAGCCATAATGACAATACTTATCGGCGCCTCAGTTATTTGATGCTGATCAAAACAAGCTTCAGTTATTTTGCTCTTTACTTGTTGATTTTTAACTACATAAAAATACCAAGGCTGTAAATTTCCCGCACTAGGGGCCCAGCAGCCAGCTTCTAGAATTCTTGTTAATGTTGGTTCGGCTATTTCTTCCTGTTTAAAAATTCGTGTAGAATGACTTTCTCGCATACAATCAAAAATATCTTTTGTCATAAAAACAGCTCCTTTATTGATTTTTTACAGGCTATAACAGCCTAAAACTTGCCATTTTTCATCTCAACAATTTGAACTATCTCGGCAATGAAACTACCAATACCGGGAATATGCAGCATTATTAATCTGCGTAAAAATTCAACCATTAATGCAAAAATTAATGTAGCACCAACAGCAATACCTAGGCCACGAGCAAGTCCTGCTACGAAGTTCATAAATATTAGTCTTGCCGGACGCTGTGATAGTTCAACGTATTCAGCTATACGCATAGCTTCTAGTTGATTCGCCAATCGTTTAATATTTGTTGCAGTAAAATCGTTTTTTGATTCTTTTTCCATGGACATTCCTCCATTTGCTATTATCTCCACTTAAAATAAAAAAAACCGGGGGAATATCCCCGGTTTTTAAAGTTATAACTTTATTACAACATCAGCACAACGAGAACACAATTTATCATGTTCACTGTTTTCGCCTACAGTATTGCTGTAAATCCAGCAGCGTTCACATTTTACACCAGTTGCAGGTGAAACCGCTACCATCAAATTAATTTCATCAGCTTTATAAGCCCCTTGAGGAGCTATACTCATTCCCTCATGTAAATTTACATTCGATACTATTAGAATTGTAGCTAAATCTTGTTTAATACTATTGAGGAGTGCATACTCAGTTGGGTCAGCATAAAGCTCAACAGCCGCATCTAATGAATGTCCAATTACTTTATCACGTCTTGCAGTTTCTAAAGCCTTTGTAATTTCACTTCGAACAGCTAGTATTTTATCCCATTTTGCTTCAAGATCAGCATCAAGATATTCTTTGTGAGCTGCAGGCCATTCCGTTAGTTGAACACTTTCCGGCATTCCTGCTCTCTTTGGCATATACTGCCAAACCTCTTCTGCAGAAAAAGTTAAAACAGGAGACACCATAGCAACTAAAGTCGTAAGTATTTCATACATAACAGTTTGAGCAGCACGACGTTCTACAGACTCTGGCAGAGACGTGTAAAGTCTGTCTTTTAATATATCAAGATAGATGGAGCTTAAATCAATTGCGCAGAAATTATGGATGGTATGATAAAGCAAATGAAATTCATAGTTTTCATAAGCTTTAGATACACGTTCTCTAACTTGTTCCAAGCGGAGCAACGCCCATCTGTCAATCTCTAGTAGCTTAGAATATTCAACCCTGTCAGTATCCGGGTTATAGTCGTGGATATTTCCTAAAATATAACGGAATGTATTCCGAATCTTTCTGTATACCTCTGATAGCTGCTTTAATATATCATTTGATATACGAATGTCTGCCTGATAGTCTGCTGACGCAACCCATAATCTTAGAATATCGGCACCGTATTTCTTAATAACATCTTGCGGATATATTACATTACCAATAGATTTGGACATTTTGCGTCCTTCTCCATCAACGACAAAACCATGAGTTAATACTGTTTTATAAGGGGCCCTGCCGCGAGTTGCAACCGATGTTAAAAGAGAAGATTGGAACCAGCCTCTATGCTGATCGCTTCCCTCTAAATATAAATCTGCAGGCCATTGCAGTTCTTTACGCTGCTCAAGAACTGAAGCATGGCTGGATCCGCTGTCAAACCATACATCCATAATATCAGTTTCTTTTCGAAACTCTTTATGTCCGCAATGAGGACAGTCAAAGCCTTCTGGAAGAATCTCATTCGCACTTTTAGCCCACCATGAATCTGACCCATACTCAGCAAATAGCTTCGTTACAGCTCCAATGGTAACATCGTCAATTATATGTTCATTGCAGCTATTACAATAAAAGATCGGGATTGGAACACCCCATACTCTTTGGCGAGAGATACACCAATCGTGACGATCTGCAACCATATTCCGTATGCGATCCTCACCCCACGTAGGAACCCAATTTGAATCTGCAATAGCTTTTAGAGCATCTTGTCTAAACCCATCTATTGATGCAAACCACTGTTCAGTGGCTCGATAAATAATCGGGCTCTTGCAACGCCAGCAATGTGCATATTGATGTTTTATTGAACTCTTTCCTAAAAGCATTGTACGTTCTGCTAATTCTTTAATGATTGGTACATTAGCATCCTGAACTGATAATCCATGAAATTTCCCGCCGTCTTTAGTAAACTTTCCTGCCCCATCAACTGGATTAATAATCGGCAATTGATATTTCATCCCTGTTTCAAAGTCTTCCTGTCCATGTCCAGGTGCAGTATGAACACACCCTGTACCTTGCTCTAGTGTAACATAGTCTGCTAATACAACAGTTGATTCCCTATCCATAAAAGGATGTGCAAATACCATTCCCGCTAAATCAAAACCTTTTACAGTAGATAGAATATTATATTCCTCTAATTTTGTTTCTTTAGCAACCGAAGCCACTAACCCTTCGGCAATTAGATACACTTCACCATTCGACTCTACCCATACATAATCCAAATCAGGATTTACGGCAATTGCTACGTTCGCTGGCAAAGTCCAAGGTGTAGTAGTCCAAATTACTGCGAAAACCCCTTCTTGGCTAACACCTACCGGGAGGTTTCCTTTATCATCAATTAAAGGAAACTTAACAAAGATAGCATGAGACTTTTTCTCCGCATACTCAATTTCCGCTTCGGCAAGAGCAGTCTCGCATGATGTACACCAATATACTGTTTTTAACCCTTTATAAATATGACCCTTTTTCGCCATTTCGCCGAAAACTTCAATTTGTTTTGCTTCATATTGGGGATTTAGGGTGATATACGGGTTATCCCAGTCTCCATTTACTCCTAATCGCTTGAAATCTTCACGTTGCATATCTAAACATTTTAGAGCATATTGCTTGCATTCTCGACGCAGTTCTAATGGATCGAGTTCGTGTCTATTAAGCCCTAAAATTTTAATAGCTGCATGTTCAATAGGTAAACCATGAGTATCCCAGCCGGGTACATAAGGTGCATCATACCCACAAAGAGATTTATATTTAACTACGATGTCTTTTAAAATTTTGTTTAGGGAGGTCCCTATATGTATATTACCATTTGCATAAGGAGGGCCATCATGTAAAATGAACTTCTCCTTACCTTTAGCCTGTTCAACTCGTTTTTGATAAATTTCGTTATTCTGCCAATATTCCAGTGTTTGCGGTTCGCGTTCTGGAAGATTGCCGCGCATTGGAAAATCGGTATTTGGTAAATTTAGCGTCTTACTATAATCCAAAATAAATACACCTCCAAAAAAATAAAAAACCTCCTATCCCAAAGGGACGAGAGGTTATTTCCCGTGGTACCACCCTAATGACTGTTAGCCACTCAACCAACGAATAACGCTCGTTGTACGGCGAAATCTACTTCATTTTCGACTCCGCAGTTCAGGAGTGATTTTCATCAGGATTACTTCGCTAGGCTCACACCACCCCCTAGCTCGCTGCCAAATACAACCTGACTACTGTCTCCATCATTACTTAAGATATTTTCAATTTACTAAAGAACATTATACAAAATTCACAAAACTAAGTCAAATTATAATCTATAAAGTTTCAAGTTTGTCTATTAATGACGCTTTATCAATTCCCATAATTTTTATATTCTTAATCCGATTTTTATGTCCAGAACTGATAGTAACCCGACTTCTCGGAACATCAAATACAGCAGCGATAAATTCAATACATGCTTGATTTGCCGCTCCATCGACAGGCGGAGTCGATAAGTGAATCTTAAGGCAGTCACCAAATAACCCGGCAATCATATTACGACTTGCCCTAGGCTGAACCCTCACTTTCAAAGATACTCCATCTGGCAGCGACTTAATATCTAACCCTGTTGTCTCCAATATTACTGCTCGTCCTCATCAGAGGATTTTAACATTTCCAACTGAGCTTGAACTAACGTTCTCATCCTTGTACGATAAATTTGAGCTTGCTTTTGAAGCTCTTCATATTCAGCCGTCATCTTGCGAACTTTAGACATAGCTTCGTCGACAATTCTCTGAGCCCTGACCTCAGCCTCTTTAACAATTAACTCAGTTTCTTTTTTAGCGTTAAGTTTAACCTCTTCTGCAGTTTCTTGTGCTATCACTAAAGTATTGTGAAGAGTATTTTCCATGTGCTGATAATGCTCTAACTTACTATTAATACGATCGATTGTTTCTTTTAAGTCCAGGTTTTCTCGATAAAGCTGCTCATAATCTTTCACGACTCTATCAAGAAATTCGTCTACTTCATCTTCATTATACCCACGGAAACCTCGCTTAAACTCTTTATTATGGATATCTAACGGTGTAAGCAATTACAGCACCCCCACATTTTAAATTATATAACACGTTTAAGTAAAATACTGATCCTACCCTTTTTGGTCTGTCCAAAAATTTCAGAAACTTCGATTCGACCGCGTCCACGCATCGAAATAACATCGCCTTCCTTAATAAGATGAGAACTACTCTTAGCTTGCTGCCAGTTAATCTTAACTTTGTCAGCTACAATTTCATCAGCCATTTTACTGCGTGAAACACCAAATCCAGCTGCAGCAATAACGTCAACTCTTAATGATGCAACAGTTGTTCTGATCTCTTTTATTTTTTCTTCTCGCGGTCTTATCTCGTCAAGTGAAATTTCTTTTATCGTTACAGTTGCGCTTCCTACACTCGTAAGGTTTTGCATTATATAGGAAGCCATAGAACTATCTACGACAATTTGACTACTATCACCTAGCATTATTATGTCTCCGATAGTTTCACGCTTAATACCAAGTCCCATAAAGGCGCCAAGAATATCGCGATGCGAGATATGGTAATAGCGCGAATCCCATGAAACAAGCAAAGCGCTGATCATAAATTCTTCTTTGCCTAAAAAATCTTTGTGTACAAAAGCTGCCTTTTGCCTTTCTGCTCCTAGGTATCCGCCATTAGTTATCAACTGCAGCCGGTCATAATGAGCAATAATAGTTTCGGCAATTGTGTAACCAAATGGATCTAAAAATTCAACCACCTTATACTTACGATTACGTAATACAGCGTCAGCTGCATCCAAAAGTTTGACTGCTAGCTGATCTTCACCACTTGTCCGATAATATCTCAGTATCTTTTCCCGATCACTCATTTTATTTCCCCATCTCTTGTGAGCGGTTTGTCGCTGCCACCACTGCATCGATCAAAGCATTTCGCAATCCTTTTTGTTCAAGCACGTGTATGCCTGTAATAGTCGTTCCGCCAGGAGATGTAACCATGTCCCTTAATTTTGCTGGATGCTCTCCTGTTTCAAGAACCATCTTAGCTGCACCTAATAGCGTCTGAGCTGCTAAAACCAAAGCTGTCTGACGAGGTAGTCCAACTCTAACCCCCGCATCAGCCAAAGCATCTATTATAACAAAGGCATATCCCGGTCCGCTACCCGACAAACCAGTAACGCCATCCATCATTTCCTCCGCAACAGTTACGACATTACCAACTGACGAGAAGATTTTTGAAACAATTTCACTATCGTAATCAGTTGCAAATTTCCCGAGTGCTATGGCTGATATACCAGCACCAACTGCAACTGGTGTGTTTGGCATAACTCTAATTATAGCATTCTTTGAAAAACTTTCTTGAATTTTTTGCAAAGTCAAACCTGCTACAACCGATACAATAATGATTTTAGAAGATATACGTCCACTTAGCTGGTCAATAACTGCATTAATCACTTGGGGTTTGACTGTCAGAAAAAGAATGTCTACCTCATTTATTAAACTATCATAGTCCCTAACAGTTAAAACAGAATAAGTCTTGTTTAAATAATCAAGACGACCTGATACTATATCAGTTACATAAATTTGCTGGGCACTAAGTAAACCCGATTTAATAATACCACCTATTATCGCCTCAGCTATCGCACCGCCACCAATAAATCCAATTTTTTTTGACTTTAGCATGATTCCTCCTGAACCATTACTTATTAGCCCACGGCATAAAGGCTTTATCTATACCTTCTTCTTGCGGGCTATAAGAAATATCAACATTATTAGGAGCGCATAAAAATATATTATTGCCAACCTTTTGTATTGATCCTCCTAATGCGTATGTAGTTCCACTTATAAAATCAATCATCCGTTTTGCGACTTCTTTATCAGTGTTTTCAAAATTGACTACAACTGGTTTACGATTTTTAAGATGGTCGGCTACATGCTGTGCATCATCAAAAGTAAACGGCTCTACTACCATTACTTTAATCTGCTTTGGAGCAGAAGCTGTCGGTAAATTTACCAAATTGTTTGTTTTTTTACTGCTCTTTTGTTCATTCTCTTCCATTTTGGGTTTTTGTTCTTCTTCTACCTCTACCTGCTCAAATAGCCCAAGGCTTCCCCAAACCTTTTCCATGAATTTCATTGTTCTTCCTCCCCACTAATATTGGCGTGCCCCAAATATTCCAGTACCAACCCGCACTAGATTAGATCCCTCTTCAATTGCTATAGTAAAATCATTTGTCATCCCCATAGATAACCATTCAATATTTGTGTTGTTAATATTAACTGAGCGCAACTCTGTAAATAAACTGTATAATTCACGGAATACTGGCCTTGTTAATTCTATATCTTCGTGATTAGGAGCTATAGTCATCAATCCACATAAACGAATATTATTTAAATTACTTACTTGTTTCGCAAAATCGATAACAAATTTAGGATTTATCCCAAATTTACTTTCTTCCCCCGAAACGTTTACTTGAATTAGAACATCCTGGCGTTTTCCCAACTTCTCAGCAATTCGATTGATTTCTAATGCAATACGCTCACTATCAACCGATTGGATTAGATCAGCTGTTGGTACAATTTGCTTTACTTTATTAGTCTGCAAATGCCCAATTAAATGCCACTCTACTTTGCGATCCAATATTACACACTTTTCGAGCACTTCTTGTACCCGATTTTCGCCAATAGCATATACACCGTTATCAATAGCTTCTCGCATAGCATGAACGTCATGATTTTTGGTTACTGCCACTAATTTTACTTCGTCGCCAATTCGCGGTACCTTCACACGTTCAATAGCCAAATTTATATCACTTAAAATTTGGGTTAGATTTTGAGCTATAGACATATAACCCCTCCATGATAGGATTATTCGCGAATAAACATAATTTTCCTCTCATAGTGTTCCCTTAACATAAAAAAATATTGGAGACCCATTATATATGGTAGCCTATTTTTATAATACTAAGCATCTACCAAATGTACTAATTAATTAGTAAAAAGGGCCCTATTTATCTTATAATAATAAAATAACCGCCAGATTCATCTGGCGGTTATTCTATTATTATGGTTTTACAGTTTCTTTATAAACTTGTTTACCTTCCTTCATTTCTATTATAACTGCACTTTTTACTGCATCATGCTTATCGTTTAAAGTCAGAAGACCAGTAACAGCCTGGTAGTCTTTAGTCGCAGCCAATGCATCACGAATTTTTGCAGGTTCAGAACTATTAGCCCGCTTTATCGCATCAACCAAAACATAAGCCGCATCATAGCCTAGTACAGCCATAGCATCAGGAACTTGACCATATTCTTTTGTATAAGCATCTACAAACGCTTTAGATGCAGGACTTTTATCTTCTACTGAATAATGGTTTGTGAAGTAAGTATTATTCAGTGCAGAAGCGCCTGCAATTTCAACTAACTTAGGCGAATCCCAGCCATCGCCGCCAATGATAGGAATATTTACACCTAATTCTCTAGCTTGCTTTGCAATTTTTCCAACTTCTTCATAATATCCTGGAACATAAATCATTTCTGGGTTTTGTGCCTTAATTTTAGTTAGTACCGTTTTAAAATCTTGATCCTTTTGTAGATAAGCTTCTTCAGCTATAATTGCTCCGCCGCCTTTAGTAAAAGCTTCTTTAAAAAACTGAGCTAATCCTTTGCTATAATCACTTGAATTATCAATCATAACAGCAGCATTCTTAATTTTTAAACTATTAAGTGCAAAATTTGCACCAACTGTACCTTGAAATGGATCTATAAAACAAACACGAAATGTGTTTTCCTTAACTTTATTAGTCTTTTCATCTACTGTAACTTTAGGATTCGTTGCTGCTGCTGTTATAAAAGGAACTTTATTTGCTTCAGCAACAGTTGAGGCTGCAATTGCGTTTGAACTTGTAGTAAAGCCAGTTACTGCAACTACTTTATCTTGAGTAAGCACTTTTGTCATAGCATTTGATGATTCAGACGGCTCACCTTTATTATCCGCAACAACTGCCTGAATCTGCTTGCCAAGCACCCCACCTTTAGCATTAATTTCTTTAAATGCTAATTTTGCACCATTTGTAGCGGATGCACCAAAGGTTGCTGTACCCCCAGTCAACTCATATACTACCCCAATTTTTATATTATCTGAACTCGCACCACCACCGCAACCAGTTACCAATCCGACAATCATACTGAAAACTAGAAATAAACTAAATAATTTAATGCGTTTCTTCATAAGTGCTTTCTCCCCCTTATTTAATAAAAAATTTGTTTAAACTTAATCTACTAAGACTATATTGATAATTCACCTCCAAATAATCTGAACATCATCAGCTTTAGTTTACAAAAAAAGCTTCCAAAAGAGCGTAGTATTACACTCTTCTGAAAGCTTCATCGCATTTTAATTATTAAATTATAGTAACATTATAATTTGTATATTGTAAAAATACAAGTGTTTTTTATTTCAAACTAATAACTGCACCCATCCTACCAGTCCGACCATTTTCAGCTCGATATGAAAAAAACAACTCTTTATTACAAGAAGTACAGACACCACTGATTTTAATGTTTTCTTTAAGAACACCAACTTCTTCTAACTGCATGAGGTTCGCTGCCCACAAATTTAGCTTCCATTTTGAGTTGTGAGGAGTTAAGATTTCATCCCCTCTGTCAAATTGTATTTTGAACTGATTAGCAACATATTCATCAACCTCATAACAGCACGGTCCTATTGAAGGCGCTATTCCAACTATGCAATCACCGGGATTGGTGCCAAATTTCTCCCGCATTGACAAGACAGTCTTTTGAGAGATTTTAGCTACTGTTCCCTTCCACCCCGCATGCACTACACCTATAGCTTTGTTTATCGGATCAAAAAGCAAGACAGGTACACAGTCAGCAAAAAACAGCATCAACGGAAGATTAGAAATGTTCGTTATCAGTGCGTCAACTCCTTTAAGAGCTTCACTATAATCCTTCGCACCTTTTCCTAATTCTGTGGTAAATACTTGAGCCACATCAGAACCATGGATTTGTTCAGCAGTGACGATACTATCGAAGTCTATACCTAAAGCTTCACAGAAGATTCTTCTATTATTACAAACGCTTTCGATATCATCACCAGTATGCAAACCTAAATTCAAAGTGGAAAAAGGTGCCTTACTAATACCGCCAATTCTCGTCGAAACAGCATGTGTAATCAATGTTTTATCGAAATGCGAAAAACATCCATACCACACACCGTTATTTGCGTGTTTCAAGCAAAACCCCATTTATGTCACTCCTTTTTACATATCCCGCATCGTACACACCCTTGGACACAAGGATCGGTAAACTTTTCTAATTCAGCCTTTTGTAATTCTTGGTATAAATAATTATCATCAAAACCAATGTTCATGGTCTGCCATGGAAATTTTTCTTCCCTTGTGCGTGTTCTATATAGGTAAAACTCCTCTTGTAAGTTATGCTCCTTAAGCACTTTTTTAAAGTGTTTGCTTCCACCAAGTTTATGTGATTGCATTAGTACTGATCCTAATCGGCGATCACCTCTAGATAGCACACCTTGTATGTAAGCCTCTTTTGGCGATTCGACAAGTACTTCAATACCTTTTTTGTTTTTCAATCCTGTTTGAATTATTTTAAGCTTATGCTCCACTTTTTTCATATCATCCATAGGAAGCCATTGAAATGGAGTGGATGGCTTAGGTATAAAAGGATTTATACTAAGTGTTAGTTTACCCTTGCTACCTAGCTTTTCCATATACTTTTTTATATTTTCTGCCATATGTATTATCTCGGTAATATCACTATCTTGTTCGTAAGGCAATCCGACCATAATATATAATCTAACATTTAATATGCCCGCTTTAACAGCTTGCGAAATCGACTGATATATGTGTTCATCACTGATACCTTTATTTATAATCTTACGCATACGATCACTTGCGGCCTCCGGCGCCAAAGTTATCGTTTTCTGACCACTTTCTGCCAGAGCAGCAACTAACTTATTTGTTAAAGAATCGGCACGAAGTGATGCAACAGATAATCCCATCCCTAAATTGATAATGGTTTCGCAAAGTTCATCAATATACGGATAATCCGATATTGCCGCCCCCATTAAACCAACTTTTGCTTTCAAGTTCTTGGCCTGTCTAACGGCATCAAGAATTTTATTTAAAGATCTAACCCTCGGTCTTCGGAAACAATATCCAGCCATACAAAAGCGGCAATGCCGACCACAACCTCGAGCTACTTCAATCAAATACATTTCTTTGAATTCCGTATCTGATGTAACAATAACAGTATTGGCCAAATGACTGTCTAAATCTCTCACCCACCGCCTATTTACTCTTTCCGGTACACCGTTTACAGTTTCAATTTTACTAATAGTGCCATCTTCGTTATATGAGTGTACATAAAATCTAGGTACATATACTCCTTCAACTTTTGAAAGTCTCAACAAAACTTCATCTTTTGTTAAGTTCTCACCCTGACACGAATAGTACTGATCCAGTAATTGATTAATTACTTCCTCACCTTCGCCAATAATAAATACATCAATAAAATCCGCAAGCGGCTCTGGGTTAAAAGTTGCACAAGGACCGCCAGCTATTATAATCGGGTCATTTTCCTTTCGTTCACTACATAATAGGGGGATTTTCCCTAAGGAAAGTATTTTTAGTATATTGAAATAATCCATCTCAAACGAAACAGCGAATCCTAGGAGCGAAAATTCGTAAATCGGCCTCTGAGTTTCGAGTGTCATTAGCGGTGTATTCGTCCTAATATATTCCTGCTCTGTTTTTTTATCAGGCAAAAACACCCTTTCACACGCAGTATCTCCTCGGCTATTAATTTTTTGATAGATAATATGCATTCCTAAATTAGACATACCAACATGGTATGTATTAGGATAAATTAAAGCGAAACTTTCACGCGATCCTGGTGCAAATATAACAGTTCCTTGCTCCTGCGCAATTGTTTTTTGCAGCTTATCTTTTAAATTCCACGACAATCAAATCACTCCATCATTTTGTCTACTTCTGTATTTATAGTCTTTCCTTATAATAACTTAATAATAAAAATAGCTCACACCTACTGTGAGCTTTCAAATATTTTTGCCTTAACTTTAATTTTATCAATGTTAGTCATTGTAACACTTTCTTTCACTAAATAATTCATTAGGCAATTAAGCACATCCGCCTGTTCAGACAGTTTGTCATTATAATAACGTTGTAAAATAATTACCTGAACTAACACTATAAGCAATGCCAAAGCAAGCAAAACTTCAAAAATAGTCATATACATTCCCCCTATTTTTGCACTACCTTACAGCATATGCAAAAAAAGCAGAAATATGACAAAATATTTTAGGCATTTATACAAACAGGCTGGAAATCGTCCCACAAAACAACTCTCTCGTTTTTCAGTGAATCAACAACATTAATTAAGCGTTGATTAGCAGAGCCGCGAAAGGCTAGTCTTAGATCACGCTTTTCTAGTTGAAAAGGACCATCAACTAAAATATCTGTTTTATAAAGAAGTTCTTTTACATCATTGTCACTTATTGACCTATTCATTAATTGTTCAAAAGTATATCCACTATAGGTCACAATATTGAGCCCTCGAGCCCTGATCTTATCAGCAAGATAAGCCAATGCCTTTGCCTGTAAAAACGGCTCGCCTCCCGAAAAAGTGACACCTCTTATTAATCTAGCTTTACTAATAATCTCCATTAATTCGCCAGCATTAATAATCTTACCACCCATAGGGTCATGTGTTTCAGGATTATGACAACCTAAACAATTATGGGGGCAGCCCTGGGTAAAAATTACAAGTCTTAACCCAGGACCATCTACTACACTATCTTTAACAAATCCGGCAATTCGCAATTCCATATATATCACCTAAAAACTAAGAATGAGCTACCCGTTCTTTTAGTTCAGTACATTTAGCATCATTAAATCTTTCAAGCGTACTTAGGTACCCAGTAATCCTTCGTACGCGCCTTATACTTGAAGTGTTGCAAGATGGGCAACTTTCGGCATCAATAACCCCTAGATAACCACAGCTTTCACAAAAGTCGACAGGGAAGTTTACACCAGCATAACCAATATCACATTTGCTCATGTACCTCAAAATATCTTCAACTGCTGTAAGATTATTTACTGGTGGAGCATCAAACTCAACATAGCTAATATGTCCAGCATTCGTATACTTGTGATAGATACCTTCTAAGCGGATTTTGTCATAAGCTCCTATAGGATAGTTTACAGGTACATGGAATGAGTTCGTATAGTAATCCTTATCAGTTACACCAGGTATAATACCGTACTCGCGACGATCCATCTTCACGAAGCGACCTGATAGCCCCTCAGCAGGAGTCGCCAGTAAAGTAAAGTTCAAGCCATGCCTCTCAGCTGCCTTATCTAGTTTATTACGCATAAAAGCAACTATTTCCTCACCCAAAGCCTGTGATTCTTCATTTTCACCATGATGATTGCCAGTTAAAGCAAGAAGAGTTTCCGCTAACCCAATAAATCCAACAGATAGTGTACCGTTTTTTATTATATCCGCAATTGTATCATTAAAGCTTAAATTTTCAGACCCCATATACAAACCTTGTCCCATTAAGAACGGCATATCCTTAACTCGCAGCATCGCTTGCACTTGGTATCGGTGAAGAAGCTGATCGCATGTTAAATCAATAAGATCAGATAAACTTTGATAGAATTTCATTAGATCCCGTTCAGCCTTAATAGCCAGACGTGGTAAATTTATCGTAGTAAAGCTAAGGTTTCCTCTGCCATCAGTTACCTCTGGACCACATATATTAGACATAACGCGTGTACGACAGCCCATGTATGATACTTGATCTCCATATGGCTTGTTAAAAGAAGAATCCATAAAACTAAAAGTCGGGTTTAATCTTTGCGAAGCAACTCTAATAGCCAATTTGAACAGATCGTAATTCAGATCGCCAGGATTTAAGTTAATACCCTCTTTAATTCTGAAAATAATATTTGGGAAAATAGGGTTTTCCCCACGGCCTAAGCCCCTCTCATACGCCAATAAAACATTCTTCGTTATTAAACGACCTGCAGCTGATGTTTCTGTACCAATATTCAAACTAGAAAATGGCACCTGCGCACCGGCACGACTGTGCATACTATTTAAATTATAAATTAAAGCTTCCATCGCCTGGTAAACTTCTTCGTCGCTGGCTTTGGTCATAAAAGGAGCCATATCGCGATCGAAGAAAGCAAACGACTGACCTCCATGCATATCATTTTGAGAACTTTGCAAAATAATAGCGGCTAGGGCAGTAGCCGAAGCAGGACGTTTAGGAGCACGAATATAGCCATGACCGTTATTAAAGCCTGATTTCAATAGTTTTCCCAATGGTATTTGCACGCAGGTTAGAGTTTTACCGTAAAAATCCAGATCATGAATATGTATATCTCCACGTACATGAGCAGTCGACATATTTTCAGGAATAAGTCGGTTTAGATAATAAGCCTTACTTGCGGCGCTGGCAATTTGAAGCATTTTTGCAGATGGAGAGTTAGATACATTCGCATTTTCCCGGTTTGTCTCAATTAGAATATCCGCAACTGCATCCATTAAGTCTGACTTAGCATCACGAATCCGGGTTCTCTTATCACGATGCAAAATATACGCTTTAGCAGTTTTTGCATGTCCTTTTTCAATAAGAATTTTCTCAACAGTATCTTGTACATCTTCAACACTAAATAACTTTCCACTGTGTTTTTGTTTCAAATATTTTAATACATCTAATGTCAACTCTATGGCAAGCTGTTTGTCCGCACCACCAACAGCCTTAGCTGCTTTAAATATTGCTTCAGTAATATTTCCTTCATCAAATTCAACTTCTCGTCCATCACGTTTTCTAATCTTCGTAAACATTATGATTCCTCACTTTTTGTTGTCTCTTTTTTTGTTAACTTCATTAGACTTTCCAACTCTTGCATAAAGTTATTAATATCGGCAAATTGGCGATAAACTGAAGCAAAACGAACATACGCAACTTGATCACACTCTCGTAAATTGCGCATCACTAACTCACCAATCGTCTGCGTAGGTATTTCGCGCTCCAATGAATTCCTAATTTCCTTCTCGATCCGATCTGCAATCGATTCAATTGTATCAATCGATATCGGACGCTTTTCAAACGCTTTAATTAGTCCGGTTAGCAGTTTGTTTCGTTCAAATACTACCCGTCTTCCATCTTTCTTAATAACCATTAGCGGAACTTGCTCGACGACTTCATAAGTTGTAAATCGCCGCACACATGTTAAACATTCGCGCCTTCTTCGTATCGAGTTACCTTCCTCTGCTGCGCGGGAATCAATTACTTTACTCTCCGCCCAACCGCAAAATGGACAACGCATCTCCTCACCCCTTATACAATAGGCAAGTACTAATATTTCAATGAAAACCAAAACTTGTACATCTATATATTGTATTGCTTTAATATCATTACGCCATATATTGTATAATTCCTGCCATTTCAACAAAAAAAACTCCAATCAGTAAAGATTAGAGTTTTATTTATCTATTGGTTTTATATCCGAATATATTGTCGATTCTACTAAGATAACATCAGATCCAATTCTACTAATTTTCCCCCACGGTATGACTAAATCTTCCCGGCGTCCAAATATTCCAAGAAATTTCTCCGTACCAGGCACTACAATTGCCGTAAGCCTTCCTGTATCAATATCTATTTCTACATCTGTTATAGTGCCTAATCTTTTGCCGTCCGCGATGTTTATAACTTCTTTCATCTTCAAGTCAGAAATACAGCTTATATTATAGTCCAAATTATTACTTCTAAATTTCATAGTTTTCACCTCATTACAAGTATATGACAAGCATCTGAGCATTAGTACTGAATAATAACGTTTATCTTCCTCTATCAAGATTCAAAGATGAGACTTAAAAACAGAAACACCACTAATAAAATAGCGGTGTTCAAAGAAGTTTTTATTGTTATAAACCGTTTGGTGATCCGTTGTCATCAAAGAAAAATAGCAGGAGAATAATTATAATGACAATTACCCACCAGCTACCATTACCATTGCCACAACCGCCAAAACCGCCAAAACCCATAAAAAATCCTCCTTATATCTTAGTTGGGAGTTACCTAATACATCCTATGTTAAATTCAGCCCTTTTGCTACTTACCACAATATGTTTATTAAAGTGATGTAATTATCACCAGGTACTTTTTATGATTTGTCCACAACAGAGAATAATCACACTTAGTTCACCTACTGAATATTATGTAATAAAGCACTGAGATTTCTTTTGGAGGTGATAATGTGTCAGATTATAAAAGGTTTGGTTGGGAAGACGAAGTACCTGAATATATCGATTGGGATGAAGACATGCGGGAAGATGACTATGATGAAAGAGTAGTCGCCACCACTAGCTGTTACCCATATAATTGCTATCCTCGTCAAAATTGCTTCCCTCGTCAAAATTGCTTCCCTCGTCAAAATTGCTTCCCTCGTCAGAACTGCTTCCCTCGTCAAAATTGCTTCCCTCGTCAGAACTGCTTCCCTCGTCAAAATTGCTTCCCTCGTCAAAATTGCTTCCCTCGTCAAAATTGCTTCCCTCGTCAAAATTGCTTCCCTCGTCAGAACTGCTTCCCTCGTCAGAACTGCTATCCTCGTCAAAATTGCTTCCCTCGCAATTGCAACCCTCGCTAAAGCTACATTAGTAGTTTTCAAATATCAAACTTTGAGAGAACGAGTTTATTAATACTTGATAAATAGAAAATACAACATAATGTAAAAACAACAATCTCAAGATCTTGAGATTGTTGTTTTTACATTTATTTAGCGCAATTGTTATAACGCATTAAACTAGGTATTTTGCGAACAATATATTCGGAGGTGATTGCTGTGGCCAAGAAACAAACAAATGATTCTCCAGCACAAAAAAAAGCTAAACAGCAAAACAAAAAACTACAAAACGATAACACTATAGGCAACAGACATACCGAGGGCGCCAACCACCCAGCAACCTAAGGACTAACTTGTTTACTCTTTCGTTATGATGAAAAAAGGCTTTCACCGAGCATTAGTTGACGGCGTAGGTCGTTTTAAACATCCTAACCGAAACCACTTTCTGTTAGAATGGAAAAATCTCTAACCCTGCAAGAGAGTTAGAGATTTCTTTTATTTACCTATCGGATTAATATCAGTAAATGCTGCTGATTCAACTAAAATAACATCTGAGCCAATTTTATTGATTTTTTCCCATGGTATAACCACATCTTCATTACGACCAAAAAATCCAAGAAATTTTCCTACGCCCGGAACAACGATTGCAGTTAACCTACCAGTTTCGACATCAATTTCAATATCAGTTATCGTCCCTAGCCTTTTTCCATCAATAATATTAATTACTTCCTTCATCTTAAGGTCAGATGTTTTTAACATATTCCTGCCCCCCACCGTTTTGCTACATTATATGAGGGACAAAGAATAAATGTGCGCTTACATCCAGTTAGTTTATTTAAATAATTCGGCTACCTTCCATTTCATTTCAATCTTGCTAGAATTTTCCTTGTTGTTAGAGTCCTTATTTACTTCAGCAATTGGCGTTGCGGCTGCATTCGTAATATCGATAAAACAAAGCGGTGGAAATAATACGCACCACCAATTTTTTCCTTCAGCATTACCTATCAAAATTCGTACTGCTTCATACTTGCCTGCGGGAAGTACAAAGTTACCATAAGATTTTACTGGAAAATCAAAAAGCCCAAATTCAGTACTTACTGGATAATTATCACCATTTTCCTTGACAACACGTTGTGCAATATCATTAAGTTTGCTTTGATTCTCTAATACAACAAGGCGCGCTGCTTCAGGATCATTCAAATGTTCAAGACGTGGTGCTAAATAAGCAATAACTGCATCCCGTACTTTTAGCTTAAGCTGCTGATCTTCGGGCTTATCACTATTTGCTAACACATGTAGCCTGATTAGCCCTTCTTGTCCTACAGTAGCTGGAGAATTTTGTTTGATTTGTTCAAGGAAAAAAGCCCATCCGATGCTCACAAGCCCAAAAACTAGTACAACCGCAGTAATATGTAATAAATTTCTCCTCAAGAAAACGTCCCCCTATTTATATATGCTTTCTCATATGACTGAGAGCAGCCTTTTCTAATCTTGATACCTGGGCTTGGGATATTCCTATTTCTTCAGCGACTTCCATTTGAGTTTTTCCTTCAAAGAACCTAAGTGTGAGTATATGCTTCTCCCGATCACTTAACCTACGGAGCGCTTCTTTGATTGCTACTCCTTCCAGCCAGTTCATATCTAGATTTTTATCATCACTTATTTGATCCATTACAAATATAGGATCACCACCATCATGATAGATCGGTTCAAATAGCGATATTGGTTCCTGAATAGCATCAAGCGCAAATATTATCTCTTCTCGCTGTATTTTCAACTCGTCGGCAATTTCATTAATAGAAGGTTCACGCGAATATTTACTAACTAGAGAATCTCGCACCTGTAATGCTTTATATGCAATATCACGCATCGAACGGCTTACTCTAATCGGATTATTATCGCGTAAATAGCGACGTATTTCACCTATTATCATCGGAACGGCATATGTTGAAAACTTAACGTTTTGAGATAAATCAAAATTATCAATTGCTTTCATTAGGCCAATGCAGCCAACCTGAAATAAATCATCCACATACTCACCGCGATTATTGAATCTCTGAATTACGCTAAGCACCAATCTAAGATTTCCATAAATCAACTGTTCACGCGCAGTAAGTTCTCCACCTTGCAGCACTTCGAATAATTCACGCATCTTACTAGAGGAAAGCACCGGGAGTTTTGCCGTATTTACACCACAAATTTCAACTTTATTTATAATCATTAATATAACCTCCCATAAGTTTCCATGATTAAAACGCTACAAGAGAATTATTGCCATGCCTGATAAGTTTTATTCACTGGTTATATAATAATAGTCAGTATAACTCTGCTGGATTTTCTTTAATTTTTAGAAAAAATTGCATTTACACAAAATAAAAAAGCCACTAATCCAGCTTAATTAAGCTTAATTAGTGGCTTTACAATTTATAATATATGTATGTTACAATACATATCAACTCTCGTGAATTCACTCCATACGGCTTATCTCTTTACGTAACCGTTTGATTATTCTTTTTTCTAGACGTGATATATAGGATTGAGATATTCCCAACATGTCAGCAACTTCTTTTTGTGTTCTCTCTACCCCTTCATCATTTAAGCCAAAGCGCAATTCCATTATTCTGCGTTCTCTACCAGATAACTTATTCATAGCAGTATATAACAGTGTTTTATCTACTTCTTCTTCAACAGATTTATAAATTATATCATTGTCCGTTCCTAGCACGTCTGATAACAATAACTCATTGCCATCCCAATCAATGTTTAAAGGTTCATCAAAAGAAACTTCTGCACGAGTCTTACTATTACGCCTTAAATACATCAAAATCTCATTCTCAATGCATCTTGACGCATATGTGGCGAGTTTGATTTTTTTTATTGGATCAAACGTATTAACTGCCTTGATTAAACCGATGGTGCCAATACTGACTAAATCTTCAATTCCTACTCCTGTATTTTCAAATTTACGTGCAATATAAACAACAAGGCGTAGATTTCTTTCAATAAAAACAGTCTTGACAGCTTTATCACCTTTTTGGAGACAATTTAATAAATATATTTCCTCATCATTACTTAAAGGAGGCGGCAAAATTTCGGTACTTCCCACATAGAATACTTCGTCAGGTTTCTGTAATCTTAAGAATTGTAATATCGCGATTAACTTTAGTCTAAAGAATAATTTAACTATTGCCCAGTTTATGCGCATATACTTACCTCCTCATTATTAAATAATGCTGGATGCAATAAAGCGTTATAAGTCCCATCACTAGAGAGTTTACCGTTATATATTGCAATCACTACATCATTTTTAGTTATTAAACCCTCTCTCGTAATTACTTTGATATTGTCAGGGCGAAACGCAAGTAACATACTGCTGCTGCCAACTGCAGTATATGGGATGACCTGCACTCGGCTAAGCCAATCATTATCCTTGCAGTTTTCTAACTCCGCCAACCATAAAGTACTCTCAGTATTATTAAAGTATTTTATAACCTCCTCACTCAAAACCATTTCAATTTTAGATCGTTCTATCACAATTACGGGCTTACGCCCTATCAACGTATACAAACCATTTCCAGTATCCAACATAGAAGTTAACTCAACATGACGTCCTTCATAGCCCACATTTATTTGATACAAGCTGCGCTTCCTGGATAGCCTGCCGATTATTCTTCTGATTACTAAAGTAATTAATATGATTCCTATGAATGTACCTCCAAGTAAATTTTGCAGACTGATACTGCTTAATGTTAAGTATGTTGTTTGGAAATAGCTGCTATTTTGCCAAAAATAAAACCAGCCAATTACGGCTCCACCTAAGAAAAAGGATATAACGTAGAAAACACCAACAAGCATTAACAGACTGCGTATTGACTTAAAACCAAAAGCTACTAGAACTAATAGAAAAGAGATCAAAATTTTAAAAGGTGCTGTATGAAGAAATGCCAATTGTGTCCAGAATCCTGTTAAAACCTGCATAGCGCCGATAGCTGAAGCTGCTAAAATTCGCCAGAATTTATAGCTAATTGCCATTCCTACTGCAGTAAGCCATAATATAATACAATTCATGAAAACGTTAATTACAAGTAGAACATCAACATATACACTCATTGGAATAACCTTCCATTCAAACATGCTATTCATAATACTATATGGCTTCACATTATGATTAATTCCAATTATATCAAAATAGGTATTAGTATTTTGTAAAATTTTGGATATAACAACTAATTAATTCTTAACAAAAGACAAAAAAAGAATGCTGTCTAGCATAAAGCTGGACAGCATTCTTTTTTTGTCAATTTTATATACTAGACTAGCGTCTCATCCATGCAGGAATATCTAAATCGCGCATTTTAAAGGTTTCAATGGCTGGTGAATCCACCTTGCCGGATATCTGTTTTGCTGGTTTTGCATCAAAGCCAGTCGCTATAACGGTTACTCTGACCTCGTCCTGGAATTTTTCATCTATAACTGCACCAAAAATAATATTTGCTTCAGGATCTGCAGCATTAGCAATAATTTCAGCTGCCTCATTTACTTCGAATAAACCTAAACTGCTGCCACCAGTAATATTAAGCAGTACACCTCTTGCACCCTCAATAGAGGTTTCCAGGAGTGGACTTTTTATCGCTGCTTCTGCCGCTGCAACTGCACGATTATCCCCAGTACCGATCCCAATGCCCATCAAAGCCGATCCAGTTTCGGTCATTATTGTTTTAACATCGGCGAAATCCAGATTGATTAAACCAGGGACAGCAATTAAATCCGATATCCCTTGAACGCCTTGACGTAGAACATCATCAGCAATTCGAAAAGCATCCATTATGGAAGTCCGTTTATCCACAACTTGCATTAAACGGTCATTAGGTATAGTAATCAAAGTATCAACTTTTTCTTTTAGTTTAGCAGTTCCTCTTTCTGCTTGGCTTTGGCGTCTACGACCCTCAAAAGAGAAGGGTTTAGTAACAACACCAACAGTTAATGCGCCTACCTCTCTAGCACATTCGGCCACAACAGGAGCAGCCCCTGTTCCTGTTCCGCCACCCATACCAGCAGTTACGAAAACCAAATCAGCACCTCTAAGCGCTTTAATAATCTCTTCTTTACTTTCCTGGGCAGCCTTCTCACCTACTTCTGGATTGGCTCCAGCACCTAACCCTTTAGTAAGTTTTTCACCTATTTGAATGCGATGAGGGGCAAGAGCGTGAATTAGTGCTTGTGCATCAGTATTAACAGAAAGAAATTCAACACCTTGCAATCCAGCACTAATCATTCTATTTACTGCGTTATTACCGCCGCCTCCAACACCTATTACTTTAATATTCGCAAATTGATTAAAATCCATATCAAACTCAAGCATTTTAAATGTCCTCCTTAAATATTACTGCAGCGTATTAGTTTTTTAAAAATTTCCTAACTTTTTTTATAATAGAACTCCAAGAATTCGAATCATCTTCATAAACGGGTATATTCCTTACTGCATAGCGTGTAATACCGTAACACGCAGTATTAACCGGGTTTGAATATTCTTGAGGCATTCCGGCAGGTACAAACCTTTTCACAGGTATTCCGAAATTAACTTCAAGACGCTCAGCAAAACTATTCATAGCAGAACAGCCACCAGTAATATAAATCTCTTCGCAATCAAATCCAGTTATTTTGGGTTTGATGTACTCACAGATTAAATTAACTATTTCGTCCACTCTGCTCTCGATAATCTTATTCAAAAAATCATATGGAATATTTTTATCAGTTGTTCCAAAATCATTACAATCTAAAATAACCTCATTACCAAACAGTTCTTTGTCTAATTTACTATAATAGCGTTTAATTGCTTCCGCATGTTCATTATTTATATCAAGTCCATGCATTAGGTCCCATGTTATATAATCTCCACCGAGCGGTAATGAGTAAGCAGCGTGAATCTGCCCGTTATTTGCTAGAATAACATCAGTGTGCCCCGCCCCAATATCAAAAACTACACATGGTTTTGGCGGAGAAATATCCCCAATAGATTCTCCTAAAGCATAAGTATTTGAGATAACACCAGAAACATTAACCCCAGCTGATTCAACTCCTCGTACTAATTCAGTAAGAATAGCTTTGGGTATTGTTATTATCTGTACTTCAGCCTCCAAATGTTTACCTTTACTCCCTATAGGGGAAGGTGAAGCAATACCATCCACTTTAAAGGTTTTCGGCAAAACATGAAGGACCTCAAGTTCATCTGGTATTAAAGCAAGTACGGCAGCGCGATAAACTTTATCTATATCACTATTAGATATAGTTTCATCGATTTTTAAAGCTATACTTCCGATAGCCTCATGAAATTCTACTCCCATACCGCTAATGCCAATATAAGCCTGTTTTGTCACTATATTATCTGCGGCAAAAGCACATTCTACCGCCTGACTTATAGAAGTAATCATTTCGTTTTGATTAGTTATCACACCTTTAGAAAAACCCTTAGTTGAGATGATTCCATTTCCGTAAATTAATACATTTCCACTGCTATCACTTGACCCAGAGAAAACTTTAATAAAAGATGTCCCTATATCGATAGCTAAAACACCTGGCTTACCCATAACCTGTCCCTCACAAACATTATGTTTCTTTCCATATGTTTCAACAGAAGTAGCATATTCCCTTTTTTTGTTACAAAGAAAATATAAGTATTTTAGTAAATTTGTACTAAAGTCCTAGTAATATCAGCTCTTCACCGCTAATAGTTATATACACAAAAACAACCGTTAGATTTAACGGTTGTTTTTGTGTATATAACTATTTTTTTAAAAAATACCTACGTATAATTGCTAAATTTTGAAATATGCGCAATCCGAAAGCTAATAAGGCAACAAAATATAAATCAATCCCTAATCGTTCACCAACATAAACCAGACCAGCCGCTAATAAAGCATTGGTAAAAAAGCCTGTTATAAAAACTGTATTGTCAAAGCGTTCTTCTGCGCCCGCACGTAAGCCTCCAAATACTGAATCTAAAGAAGCTAGCAAAGCAACGGACATAAACTTTGCGTATTCCACAGGTATACTAATAGGAAAAATGAGTCCTATGATAACGCCAACAATCAGACCGGCAATAGGTAAAGCCACTATTTACCAACCTCCTTTACCGGTTTGGCTAATTCAAATCGGAAGGTTCCTTTGTATGAAGGAATAAATACATCTTCCGCTGTTTTAATTGTAACTTGAATACCCCAAAACTGCAGTGTCTCCACTACTCCGCCCCTCATTTTAAGCGAGTTTTCCAAGGTTTGTGGATCGCCAATTGCTCTAATATCATACGGAGGAGAATATCGGGTATTATTAACCGATAATGTCGGTCCAGCACATCTAATTTCGGAAGTAGCTATAAGCCGCTGTTCGTTAATAGATATAGCCTCCGCCCCCGCAGCCCTTAACTCATTTATTACTTTCAAAATATCGTCATCGTGAATTAAATACAGATTAGGATTGTCACCAGGCTTAGAAGGACGTTTGCTGTCATCAATCGTAACAACAACGCCTGGCCCCTGCAACGCAACTACTCCAGCACCTAGTTTGATAAGCTCAGACTCAAGCCCATTTGCACTGCCAGAGGTCTGCCTTAGTGTGTGCACTTCCTTTAACAAAGCATCTCGTTCTTTTTCAGTTTGGCTTAATCTCTGTGACAAATCCTCTATTCTCTGAAAAGGCACAGTTGAACGAATATCTTGAGTGGTACGGAACTGAACTGCAAGCATTATTCCTAAAACAACGCATACTAAAGCAATTGCAGCTTGTCCCTGTCTCACAGCGAACATTTTGCCATCCCCCTTTCCTAATTTTTAAATTTAATAAATGGAGAAGAATAACTCAAGTCAATATAATCAACGATTAGTTTCTTTTCTGTTATTTCTTTTAATATATCTTTCGTTAAATTAGCTTTATCAGCCAAATTTTCGTTAGTTCCAATCCGAATCTGCACTGAGTTATTAGTATATGCAAACATAGATCCGGATGAGCTGAAGTTAATTTCCGATAGGTTATTAATTGTTTGCTCATCTAGGTTTGATAAATAATTTAATATATATTGTATAGCTTGGTTTTGTACCTGATCCCCAACATAACCAGATTCCAGCCTAACACCCGTGATCATCGGTACACTAACTTTCTTTAAATTCTTGTACACAGCTAGGATAATTCCTTGCTTATCAATCTCCATAAAACCATAGCTGCTGGCGACATAAGCTATAGGTTTCCTCTCAGCAATTTTGAGAACTACTGTTCCAGGAAATTGTCTTGAAACTTCCGCTTCAGCTATTCGAAGGTCATGTGAAAGCCTAGTTTTGATTTCAGAGGTATTTAATCTTAGAATATTTATATTGTCAGGCAGCCCCGCAATGCGAATTACCTCTTCTTCAGACATATATTTATTTCCTTGAACAATAACAGATTTCATATTAAAACTTGATGAGTTCATAAACAAAAACCCGGCAATAAGAATTATTAATATCAAAATTAGACTGGGAAACACTTTCTTTAAATCTTTTTGCTTATCTGGAGGCTTATACTCTAGTCTATCCATCTTCAATATTAGGATCACCCATCCTTGCCAACCTTCTCAACCCACAGAAGTAATTATACACCAGCTTTAGTCGTAAGATAAACTAAAAAAAAAAGACAGCATAACCATATGCTGCCTGATATTATTAAACTGTCGCTGATAATAATAATCGCTCACATAAGTCAGCAAAACTAATTCCCGCGGCAGCAGCCGACTTTGGTACCAAACTTGTCGCCGTCATACCAGGTATTGTATTAACTTCTAACACGTACGGTTTATTTTGTTTATCTATAATGATATCTACTCTGGCAATTCCTCTGCATCCTAAAATTTTATATGCCGCATTGGCAGCTTGATTAACACTGCTCACTGTTTCCTGATCTATTTTAGCAGGTATTATGTATTCGGTAGCTCCTCTTGTATACTTTGACTTATAGTCATATTTGCCTGAAAAAGGAACAATCTCAATTATTGGCAATGCCTGCGGGTTTTGGTCGCCCCAAACAGCAACAGTAACTTCTTTACCTACTACAAATTCCTCAACTAGTATACTATCACTGTATTCAAAAGCTTGATTAATTGCTTCAGGAAGTTGGCTTTCGCTTTCCACAATCGTTACACCAATACTCGATCCTTGGGCTGATGATTTAACAACAACGGGAATTCCAAACTCAGCTGAAACTTCTAAAGTTATATCTTGCTTACTTTTATCCTTATCATAAAGTCTCGATCTTGGAGTTGGTATATCAGCACTTAAGAACATCCGCTTTGATATTGCCTTATCCATAGCCATCGCACTTGCTAGCAATCCCGAACCAGTATAAGGTATATTCAACAGTTCAAAAACTCCCTGAAGAACACCATCCTCACCATACTTGCCATGGATAGCATTAAACACAACTTCAATATTATTTGCTAGTAATTGCTCGAAAATCCGATTTGGCTCTAAGTCCAATCCTATTGCATTATAACCTTTATCTAACAAAGCATTTAAAATAGCGCTTCCTGTGTTCAGCGACACTTCGCGCTCAGCAGATGGCCCACCCATCAATACTGCTATTTTTTTGTTTTTCATAAATACATCCCCCTATTTTGAGCGGATGATGCGGGCACCGAGGCTCTGCAACTTTAGCTCTAATTGCTCATACCCTCTATCAATATGATACACCTGTTCTATCTCCGAAACGCCTTGTGCAGCTAGAGCAGCTAATACTAAAGCCCCACCAGCTCTGAGGTCCGGAGCTGCCACAACAGCCCCAGTCATTCTTGGCACACCACGAATTATAGCCGTCCTACCTTCTACTTTTATTCTGGCTCCCATACGTGTAAGTTCATCCACATGCTTGAAGCGATTCTCAAAAATAGTTTCAGTTACAATACTAGTTCCTTTAGCAACAGTTAATAAAGATAATATTGGCGCTTGTAAGTCGGTAGGAAAGCCCGGAAACGGCAGAGTTTTAATATCTCCACCCCGAAGCTCCCCGGCTTTAATTCTTATGCTGTCAGTTGATGTTGCAATAGTTGCACCAAGTTCTTCCAGTTTGTTAGTAACCGAAAATAAGTATTCAGGCTGAATATTTTCTACAGCAATATCACCTCTTGTAATTGCACCAGCAATTAAGAACGTGCCTGCCTGAATTCTGTCTGGCATAATGATATGCTCTGTAGGATATAGTTTTTGAACACCATCGATACGAATTGTATCAGTGCCAGCGCCTCTGATCTTTGCTCCCATTTTATTAAGAAAATCTTGCAAGTCAATAATCTCTGGTTCTCTAGCGGCATTCCGTATTACACTAGTACCTTTAGCTAAAACGGCAGCCATCATTGCATTCTCTGTAGCTCCAACACTTGGAAAATCAAAATGTATTTCAGCTCCAGTTAATTGGCCTGCTTCGGCTTCAATATATCCAAAACTCTCGCATATCTTTGCACCAAGTTTTTCAAGAGCTTTGATATGTAAATCTATTGGGCGCGGTCCAATCGCGCACCCCCCCGGATATGAGACTCTAACTTTGCGGAACTTTCCTAATAAGGGTCCCATTAGAAATACAGATGCACGCATCTCGCGCATAAGGTGTTCTGGTATCTCCTGTTTGCTTACACCCGACGTATCAATTATGACCGCTGATCCGTCCCTAGTAATCTTAGCACCTAACAATTCCAGAATATCCTGCATAGCTTTTATATCACTCAAGTGTGGCACATCATGGAGAACACTAACCCCTGAGCATAGTAGAGTTGCAGCCATGATTGGCAGCGTTGCATTTTTCGCCCCACTAATCCGAATATTACCAGTTAGTTGTACTTCTCCAGTGACGATTAATTTTTCCATCGTCTCCCCTCCTAAGAAAAGCACAATCACCCAAACATCATATCTTACATGGAAATTTTTTACTGCTCAACTAGACTTTCTACAAGTTTTTCTCCGGCAAGGTAAATATCGCCTGCCCCCATAGTAATAACCAAATCTCCCGGTTCAACTATTTCACTTAAATAACGAGGTATTTTATTTTTATCCTGAATATAAACTACCTTATTATTCGTTTGGTACTCAACCTCCTCCTTTATTACCTCCCCATTTATACCGGGTATCTGTTCTTCTCCGGCTGCATAGACATCCGTTAAAACAAGTAAGTCGGCAGGAGTAAAAGCACCACCAAATTCTGTCCTTAAAAACTTAGTTCTCGAATAACGATGTGGCTGAAATACGCAAATGAGTCTTTTAGGATCAGTTTGTCGAGCGGCTTGCAAGGTTGTAGTAATTTCGGTTGGATGATGGGCATAATCGTCAACTATCCAAACACCATTTATTCTTGCTTTAGTTTGAAAGCGACGTTTGGCACCATTAAAAATAGACAGTCCGTCAGCTATCTGACTAAAACTTAGACCTACTTTTTCACCAACCGCAATTGTCGCAAGGGCATTTGCAATATTATGTTTTCCTGGCACATTTAGTTTAATTGTGCCAAGTAATTCATCATATTTATAAACATCAAACAGTGTCAATGCACCTTGTGTTTTTATATTTCTTGCTGTGTAATCCGCAGTTTGATCTACTGCATAAGAAATAAATGGACATTCTAAATGCTGGGCAATATCCCGCACATAAGAATTATCAAAGCACAGAACTGCTAATCCATCACGTTTAGGAAGTCTTTGTAGAAATTCGTTAAACGTTTGAAGTATATTTTCCATAGTTCCATAGTAATCCATATGATCATTTTCGATATTTGTAACTATTGCTATCTGAGGAGAAAGCTTCAAAAATGATCCGTCACTTTCGTCAGCTTCGGCAACTAAATATTTTCCATTTCCGAGTTTTGCATTGCTTCCAAGATAATCTAATTCTCCACCAATTATGATAGTTGGATCTATACCGGCCTTTTCTAGCATGACTGCAACCATAGATGTAGTAGTAGTTTTTCCGTGAGCACCAGCAACTGCGATACCTTCAGACCCGTTCATAAGGTAAGCCACAACATCTGACCTGTGAAGAATTTTTATCCCTTTTTCTTTAGCCTTTATAACTTCTGGATTGTTTTGTGGAATAGCTGTAGATACAATTAAAGCATCAATATTACTAATATTGTCTCCACTATGGCCTAAGTAAATTTTTGCACCCATTTTTTCAAGCTTATTTGTAGTGTCAGATTTATTCAAGTCTGACCCTGAGACAGTGTACCCTTTTTCTAATAATATTTTTGCAATTGCGCTCATGCCGGAACCACCAATGCCGACAAAATGAGTATGTTTTATATTATTCAGCAAAAAAATTTCTCCCCTTTCTTGCGCCGCAACATTCCTCTTAATGTGTTGTTATTGTATGCAAATATAATACGGATTGTTACAATCCGTATTAGCGTGAATTACTAAGAAGTATTGCCATCCTTGCTATTTGTTCAGCGGCGTCTGGCCGACCTAAACTTTTACTAGCCTTAGCCATAACTTTAAGTCTTTCATTATCAAAAATCAATCCATCGACGACTTTGGTTAGTTTTTCTCCGTTTAGTTCGTTATCCTTTATAACAACGGCGGCACCCTGATGCTCCATAACTCTAGCATTGAATTCCTGATGGTTTTCAGCTGCATACGGATAGGGTATTAGTATAGAAGGTATACCTAAAGAGGTAAGTTCTGCTAAACCAATAGCGCCTGCCCTAAAAATAGCTAGATCTGTTGCAGCTAGTGCATTAGGCATATCGTAAAGATACGGTTTAATGATAATATTTCCAGCTGTGGCAGTATCTATACCAATTTGCATTAAATTTCCAACTATGTCATTATACTCATTTTTTCCTGTAACATGCAATAGCTGAATATTCTTATTTCCCGCATAATGTTTATGAACTTGAATCATGGCAGTGTTTATGCTTCGTGCGCCCCGACTTCCGCCAGATATTAAAATTGTTTTCTTTTTAGGATCTAACCCTAGTTTACTCATACCTTCTTCTCTTAAAGCAGAAAGAACCTCTGGCCTTATCGGATTGCCAGTAAAAACAACTTTAGCACTACGATTAAAATGTTTTGCTGCATCCGCATAGCCCACAGCAATCTTATCGACAAATTTAGCTAATATCCGATTAGTTATACCAGGTACAACATTTTGTTCTTGAATCATTGTTGGAATTCCCATTAAGCTAGCAGCAAGTAGTACTGGACCACAAACGTAACCGCCTGTCCCAATAACAACATCGGGTTTAAACTGACTAATCAGCCTTCTGGACTGCCATAAACTGCCAAACGTTTTAAGTACAGTAGCTACATTTTTTAGTGAAATTTCTCGAGCTAATCCACGCACCTCAATAGTAGCAAAAGGAAGACCTTCCTTGGGAATTATATCTGCTTCTAAGCCTTCATTTGTGCCAATATATAATATTTCACAAGAATTCCTTAGACTTTTAATTGCCTTAATCAAAGTAATAGCGGGGTAGATGTGCCCACCTGTTCCCCCGCCAGAAACAATTATTCGCATCTTCAAACGACGCCTCCTACGTTTCCCCTTTATCTATAAACTATTTTTACTGACGTACCTAGATATATTTAATAAGATACCAACACCTGCCAGAGTAAATATCAAAGCTGAACCACCGAAACTCAGGAATGGAAGAGGTATTCCAGTTACAGGCATTGAGGCAGTCACTACTGCAATATTCATAAGGGCTTGAACCATAATCATAGTTGTTAGTCCTGCTGCCAAAATGCTGCCAAAAATGTCTGGAGCAGACATGGCAATTTTAAGCCCTCTCCAAGCAAATAAGAAAAATAGTGAAATTACAGCAAGGGTGCCGATTAAACCAAGTTCCTCGCCCAATATAGCAAAGATAAAGTCAGTATGAGGCTCTGGTAAGTAAAGGAATTTTTCCCGACTTCGCCCAAGCCCAACCCCAAACAAACCGCCAGAACCTATTGCATAAAGAGACTGAATAATGTGATAACCAGTATCTAAGGGATCTGCCCAAGGGTCACTAAAAGCCAGCAGTCTTTTCATACGATAAGGTTCAAACAGCACGGCAGCAATAATTCCTACTACACCAACTGCTCCTAAAGATCCTAAATGCTTGATTTTAGCACCTGAAATAAATAAAAGAACAAACACCGTTCCACCTATTGATAATGCAGTCCCTAAGTCAGGTTCTTTTAGTATGAGTCCAAACACTACCAACAACATCAACAACTGGGGCACAACCCCCTTTACAAAGTTGCTAATTTTGTCTTGATGCTTAGCTAAGCTTGTTGCTGAGAAGAGCACCATACTAAGTTTTGCGATTTCAGATGGCTGAATATAAATTGAGCCAAAGCCTAACCACCGCCTTGCACCATTTACAACTTTACCCAGTCCAGGTACTAATACCAATACTAATAAAACTAGGGTAGCGATCATAATAGGTTTAGATAATTTACGCCAAACATGATAATCTATGTTCATTGTAAATACCATGGCTAATAGACCTAAAGTAGCCCAGATAATTTGCCGTTTAAGAAAATAGTAGCTATCATCAAAATTAACATAGGCCGAAACAGCGCTTGCACTATAAACCATCACCACGCCTATCCCTAGTAAAGCTAAGACTGAAAAAAAGATAATAAAATCGGGCAACTTAGGTCTAGTGGTCAAAACATTCCCTCCTAACTCAATTGAAGGACTAGATTTTTAAATACTCTACCCCGCTCCTCGTAGTTACTAAACATATCATAGCTTGAACACGCAGGTGATAATATCACAACTTGATTTGGTTTTGCTAAACTATGCGCAAGAGTAACAGCTTCGTTGAGAGATTCTACACTATGTATACTAGATACTCCACTCTTTTTAGCAGCCTCTTTAAATCGTTCTTTAGCTTCGCCTAATACAATCAAATGCACAGCTTTTTTCTTGATTAAATTCATAAATTCATCTAAATTGGTATTTTTATCACGGCCACCAGCAATCAAAATAATCTCCTCGTCGAAAGCTTCAAGCGCCTTAATCGACGACTCAGGATTTGTTGCCTTAGAGTCATTATAATATTCTACACCATTAATGGCAGAAACCATTTCAATGCGATGTTCTACACCCCTAAATTTACTAATTACATTAGCTAGATCAGTGATTTGCGCCCCGGCTAAAAAAGCGACACCGCAAGCGGCTAATGCATTCTCAACATTATGTCCACCCTTTATTTTTAAAGCAGTTACTGGACATACTTCGTATTTTTGATTATTCCATGCAATAGTAATTATTCCGTTATTTACATATACGCCATTATCTAAAATAGTATTTCTGCTAAAATACATTATTTGCGAAGAGGCGCGTTCAGACATATCACGTATTTGGGGGTCATCATAGTTTAACACTAAATAATCTTCGGATGTTTGATTTTTAAAGATAGCTTCTTTAGTGAATTTATAGTTTTGCATAGTATAATGACGGTCAAGATGATCCGGCGTTAAGTTTAATACTGCTGCAACTTTTGGTTTGAAATCAATTATACCTTCTAATTGAAAACTAGAAATTTCCGCGACTACAAGTCCTTGTGAATTTACTGATTCTACTTCTTTAGATAAAGCCGTTCCTATGTTGCCGCCAACAACAACTTCTTTGCCTGTAGTTTCAAGCATTTCACCAACTAAAGTAGTTGTCGTAGTTTTACCATTAGTACCAGTGACCGCAATAATTGGCGCTTTACACAACTGGTACGCTACCTCAATTTCACTCATTACTAAAATACCAAGTTCTTTTGCATTCTTTATTAATGGCAAATTAATCGATATCCCTGGTGACACGACTATGCAGTCAGTCCCATTTAATAAGTCTTCGTTTTGTTCTCCAAATATTAGTTTAACACCAAGGTTTTTTAGATGGGAAAAATCAATTTTAATTTTATCTATTGGCTTAGAATCATTTAGTGTAGCATCTGCACCATTATTTTGAAGTATCTCAGCTACCGCAACACCACTAATTCCCGCACCTAACACCAATATCTTATAGCCTTTAAAATTCATTTTACATGCCTCCTGAATGACTTACTGCCAATATTACTAAAGCTATGGCGCTAAATACTGCACCGGCAAGCCAAAATACAGTGACAACCTTATTTTCAGACCAACCAGCAAGCTCAAAATGATGATGTATTGGACTCATCAAGAAGACACGTTTACCAGTTGATTTAAATGATATTACTTGGATGATAACAGAAAGCGCCTCTATAACAAACACTCCACCGACAATAACTAGGAGCAACTCAGTCTTAGTCATAACTGAGACTGCGGCTAAAGCCCCTCCTAGGGCTAATGAACCGGTATCTCCCATAAATACTTTTGCCGGATGAGCATTATATCGCAAGAATCCTAACGTTGATCCAGCGAGTGCTACACAGAATATCGCCAAGTCAGGCTTCATAAAGTTCATACATATTACTGCATAAGCTAGGGCTGCAACAGTAGTAGTTCCAGCTGCTAAGCCATCCAACCCGTCTGTTAAATTTACAGCATTGGTGGTTCCAACCAGTACCAAAAAAATCAAAATATAATATAACGGTCCAAAATCAACGTTAACGCCTAATAAAGGTATCCATAGGTCTGTACCACGGTCCATATAGTTAATCGCGATATAGCATAAGGCCAAAGCCATTATTATTTGACCAAAAAGTTTTTGACGAGCCTTTAGCCCTAATGATCTTTTTAATACTACTTTGATAAAATCATCAATAAATCCAAGTAAACCATGCCCAAAAGTTATAAATAACGCAAGCCATACTTCCAAACTGCGTCCAGCAAAATAAATCGCAGGTATAATCAATGAAGTTAGAATTATTATCCCCCCCATAGTTGGGGTACCTGCTTTAGCATAATGACGTTGTGGACCTTCTTCTCTAATACTTTGACCAAACTTCAAACGCCGCAGCAATGGTATTATCATTGGTCCGCTAATTATTGCAATGATAAATGCCATTACCGCAGCATAAAACAATTCATGCATGATAAGCCTCCCCGGACATTACATCAACTTTTCTAGTATTTTTTCCATTTTCATGCCGCGTGAACCTTTTATAAGAATGGTATCACCCGGTTTTAGTATAGTTTGTAGATATTCTTTGGCTTGATCATGACTGTCACAGGAAACGGCGGCATTGATTCCACTCTTTTTCGCAGTTTCAGAAATGTGCTTTGCACACTCGCCAACTGTAACTACAACATTAACTCCGCACTCGGCTAACTTCTTTCCAATTTGCCGATGTGCTTCAATCGCAAATTCGCCTAATTCTAACATATCTCCAAGAACGGCAATACTTCTTGCCCCAGCTACCTCAATCAAGGTATCGATTGCGGCATTCATAGACATCGGGCTGGCATTATAGGCATCGTTAATAACTTTATAAGGGCCAATCTTATCTATAGAAAGACGCATAGCACTAGGTGAAAAGCTTTTTAAACCATCTTTAATTTCATTAAAAGTTAAGCCTAATTCTAAGCCAGCGGCAATTGCAGCAAGTGCATTATAAACATTATGCCTACCTATGGCTGGAACTACAACTTCGAATGTACCTTTGGTAGTTTTACATTCAAATCTGGTTTGGAGTTCATTAGTTCTTATATTATCGGCCTTTACATCACACTGACTTTCAATACCATATAAAAGAATACGAGCACAGGTTTTAGAACGCATATCGCTAACTAATCTATTATCGGCGTTTAGTATGGCTACCCCGTCTTGGGAAAGAGACTCGACTAGCTCCGCTTTGGCATTTGCGATATTCTGAACCGAACCAAGAAGTTCGATATGAGTCTCACCAACATTAGTTACAATCCCCATCGTTGGTCTGGCGATTTCAGCTAGTTCTCGAATTTCTCCTAAACCACGCATTCCCATTTCAACCACAGCTACCTCATGGTCATTATTAAGATTTAGAAGTGTATAGGGAAGCCCGATTTCATTATTATAGTTTGCCTGAGTCTTTAAGACCGTGAAACGGCTAGATAAAACAGCTGCCGTAAGATCCTTTGTAGTTGTTTTACCATTGGATCCTGTAATTGCTATCACAGGTATTTTAAATCGATTACGGTGATATGCAGCAATATCTTGGTAAGCTTTTAAGGTATTTTCAACTTCTATTATGGCTATATTGTTGCCATAACTATTGCTTAGGCAAGAACTTATTAATATACCTGCAGCACCCTTTTCAATTGCTTTATCAATAAAATTATGACCGTCAAATTGTTCCCCGACTAATGCAACAAACAAATTACCTGATTTTATCGTCCTTGTATCGGTAGAAATACCTGAAAACTCAGTCCTAAAATTACTTTTCGATTTACCGCCAGTTGCATTACAAACATCACTTACCGTAAACTCAGCCATTAAACCATCCCCCTGAGAATTTGCCGAGCTACTTCTTTATCATCAAACGAAATAGTTTCAGTTTTGAGTATCTGGTAGTTTTCGTGTCCTTTACCTGCAATAATTACAATATCGTCACGACCGGCAACTGCTAAAGCTCGCGTTATTGCCTGCCTTCTATCTACAATTTTTTCATACTGCTTATTATTAGACAGCCCTTGCTTAATGCCCACTTCTATTTCCGATAGAATAAATTCAGGATCTTCACTGCGTGGGTTATCAGATGTAGCGATTACTACATCTGATAACTCTGCTGCTATTTTACCCATAATAGGTCTTTTCGTGCGGTCTCTGTCGCCACCACAGCCAAAAACAACAACAATACGCTTCTTTGCAAATTGCTTTGCTGTCTGCAAAATGTTTTCTAATCCATCAGGAGTATGAGCATAGTCAACAATTACGCTAAAAGGCTGCCCTTCATCGACTAGTTCAAACCGTCCTGGTACACTATCAAAGCTTATTAGTGCTTGCTCAATGATATTAGCTTCTACACCTTCGGCTAAAGCTGCTCCTATTGCCCCCATAACATTATAGACATTAAATATACCAGTTATCTTTAAGTTGAGTGAAATCTCACCAAGCCAATACTTTACATCAAAGACAGCTCCCGATGCTAAAATATCAATGTTGTGTGCTTTAATGTCGGACTCACTATTTATACTATAGGTAATTGAACGGCATGTGGTATTATCCAACATGGTTTTTCCCGCATCATCATCCAGATTAATAACGGCAGCTTTATTCTGTTTGACATTAGTATCATTATTAAGATTTTTGAAAAGTATTGCCTTAGCCTCAATGTATTTGTCAAAAGTAACATGGAAATCAAGATGATCTCGACTAATATTAGTGAATACCCCTACATCAAATTCACAACCAGCAATTCTATCTAGAGCTAAAGCATGTGACGAGACTTCCATAACTACATAGTCAATTTGGTTTTCTACCATCTCCGAAAGCAACTTTTGCAGTTCTATTACGTCGGGCGTAGTATTTTTAGCAGGTAAAACCCGCTCTTCAATTAAAGTCTGAATAGTCCCAATAACACCAACCTTAAATCCGGCTTTATTCAAAATACTTCTAATAAGATATGTTGTTGTTGTTTTACCGTTCGTACCGGTAATACCGATCATGCGCAGCTTACGGGCGGGATAGTCGTAAAAATATGGGGCAATATTTTTCATTGCATCCCTAGTACTTCTAACTTTTATCACAGTCACCCCAGCAGGTGTCTGAACATTTTTTTCAACCAAAACTGCTACTGCGCCAGAAGCATAGGCCTGATCAATGAAGTCGTGACCATCTACCTTTGCACCTGCTAAACATATAAAAAGCGTGCCTGGTACTACTTCCCTAGAGTCGTAGGCTATCGCCTTTATAATTCTATTTCTATCCCCAGCCACTTCGGCTTCAGGTATTAGAGATATAATACTTTCTAAGCTTTTTTCCATAGCAAGGCCTCCCTGTGAGTATAAAACTATTATTACCAATATTACCAATTTTATCTTAAGTGACTTAAAAAGTCCAATTTAGGCTACTCAAAGAAAACCGTTACAATAGTCCCTGGCAGAACTTTGCTTCCAGCCCGAGGATCTTGCTTTGTTGCCAATTGACCATCGCCAGTTGGATTTATTGTAAGTCCTAATTCGGCTAGTATTTCTGAAATTTCTTTCTGCGAACGGCCAGTAAAATCAGGTAAAGTCACTTCACCAGATTCGTATCTTGGCGTTAGCGTATACAAAAGAACATTAGATCCTTGAGGCAATCTACTACCTGGTTTAGGAATTTGATCGGCTATACGTTCACCGGTTTCTTCTATCCTAGCATTTAAATTCAATTTCTTTAACTCTTTGACTGCATCTGGAACTAACAAATTAATTAAGCTAGGTACAGTTACATGCTCTAATATGATACTACCTTTTTCATTTTGTGTAATAATTGGAGTGACCTTTAGGTATTGAAGAATATCCTTCATAACAGCGCCAAAAACAGGTGCAGCTATCTGTCCGCCATAATATAGCCCTACTGGCTCATCAATCACAACAAGCATAGCAACTTGAGGATCATCAGCTGGAGCAAAACCAGTAAAAGACGCAACATATTTACCGGGAACATATCCTCCTGCACCAACCTTCTGGGCGGTTCCTGTTTTCCCAGCAATGCGATACCCGTCTATATAAGCATTTCGACCTGTGCCATTTGCTACGACACTCTCTAAAACACTTTTTACTTGCTGAGCTGTAGATTTATCTATTACTTGATTTAAAGTGTCAGGCTGAAAACCACGAATAAGTTCACCATTAATTCCACGTACCTCGCGCACAATCTGCGGACGATTTCTCTGTCCATCATTGGCAACCGCTGACACTGCGGAAATGAGCTGAATTGGTGTTACAGCAATACTCTGCCCCATAGACATTGTAGCTATATTTATCGGTGTGGCCTTGTTTTGATCGATCATTATACCTTTAGCCTCGCCAGGCAGATCGATAGCCGTAGTTTTACCTAAACCGAACGCTTCCAAGTATCGATAGAAGGGATCCCTGCCTAATCTCAACCCCGCCGTTACAAATCCAGTATTACACGAATTTTCGACAACCTCTTGAAAAGATTGACTACCATGACCACCATGTTTCCAACAATGAATTGTTCTTCCCTGAACTTCTATACCACCAGGATCAAAGAAACGTTCGTCCAGTTTTACAACCTTTTCGCCTAAAACAGCCGTAGTAGTTAAAATTTTAAAAGTAGAACCTGGTTCATAAGCATTTGATACCGCAACATTACGCCATAATTTTGATGGATACTCTGCGAACTTGTTGGGATTATAGTCAGGGCGATTTGCTAAAGCTAATATCTCACCAGTTTTTGGCTGCATAACAATAATAGTAGCAGCCTTAGCTTGTGTTTCCTTCATTACTTTTTCGAGCTCGCGCTCAATAATTTGCTGTATCACTAAGTCGATAGTTAAGTAAATATTATTTCCTTCTGTCGGTGCTGCAAAACGATGATTTGCATAAGGAATCTCTCTGCCTCTGGCGTCATATTCTACAACGATACTGCCTGGACGTCCACGCAAATAATTATCGAAAGTCATTTCGACACCATCTAAACCTTGACTGTCAATACCGGTAAATCCTAATATATGCGCAGCTAAATTATCATGTGGGTAATATCTGCGTCCTTCTTGAGTTAAACCAATACCCGGCAAATTAAGCTTTTTTATTTCTCTTGCAATGTTGTCATCTACTTTTCGCTTTATCCAAGTAAATGCTTGACGTTTCTTTAGTTTAGCTGAAAGCTTATCTTTGTCTAACGCTAAAATAGCAGCCAATTTGGCTGCTGTATCGTCGGCGTTGCGTATTTCTGCAGGTATAGCATAAACTGATTCTGTGCTCAGACTTACTGCCAGTTCTTTGCCATTTCGGTCGTATATTACACCCCTTTTTGCCTCGACCGGAATATCACGTATGCGCTGATCTATGGCGTTTTCAGTAAGCCAACCACTGCGATAAAATTGGAGATACATTAAACGGCAACCAAGGCCAATCATTATTACCGACACAAAAAGAAAAAATACTGTCACTCTTTTCCTTATGGTAACATGTGTTGCTGACGCCAATAACATCTCCCCCATATTTTTATTTTAACGTACTTTACTAGCCTCCGCTTTTCCTGACTTAATAGCACTAACCAAATTATCTAGCAGACCGTTTTCATTCACTGTAACAGCACTAGCCATTGTTGTTTCAGAAGCATTAGCCGCACAATAAACATTAGTCGGTACTACCATACCTAATTCCCTTGTGGCAATTTCCTGAATACGCTGAGGGGATTTTAGTTTAGCAATATCCAACCTTAAAAGTTCATTTTCCTTTTCAGCTTTTATCAGCATGGCCTTTACCTGAACTAAATCGTATCCAGCTCTTATTATAGCTTCACTCCGTACCGTGACAAACATTGCAATCATTGTTATCAATGCTGCAATAATTAGACATCGCGTACGTAAAGCTCTATTAACACTTGGTTTAGCAACTGTGGGTACAGGGGCGGTTTCTTGTTGATACATTTCCCATTCTTGCTTTTTGCTTACTAACATGTGTATTTCCCCCTCCAAAAAATTAGAACAGATACTAATAGATCATAATTTTTCTGCGACGCGTAACTTTGCACTACGAGCTCTAGGGTTTTCATTAGTTTCGTTTTCTGAAGGTGCAATCGGCTTACCTATTAATTTGAGCTGAGCCTCTTGCTTACAAATGCAGATTGGAATCCGAGGAGGACAAACGCACGTTTTCGCGAGATTCTGCAATGTCTTTTTAGCTATACGGTCCTCAAGTGAATGAAATGTTATTATACATAAACGTCCATGCTTTCTAAGTCTGGTAACAGCATCAGTAAACACGTCTTTGAGCATATCTAATTCGTTATTTACCTCGATACGAATTGCCTGGAAAGTGCGTTTTGCTGGGTGTGGCCCTTCTCGCCTCGCTGCAGCTGGAATAGCTCTCTTAATAACATCTACAAGCTGACCGGTTGTATTTATTGTAGTTACCTGGCGTGCCTCTACAATAAGCTTGGCAATACGTTTAGCCCATCTTTCTTCGCCATATTCGAAAATAATGCGAGTTAACTCGTCTTCACTATACTTATTAACTATATCAAAAGCTGATAAATCTTGATTTGGATTCATCCTCATGTCTAATGATGCATCTTGCATATAAGAAAATCCTCTTTCTGCTACATCCAACTGATGAGAAGATACCCCTAAATCAAACAATATACCGTCTACATAATCTATATTAAGTTCGTCAAGAATCTTACTGATATTACTAAAGTTATTGTTAACTATATCTACTCGGCAAATAGCATCTGCTAACCTAGCTTTTCCCACAGCAATAGCAGCAGGATCTTGATCAATTCCGATAAAACGACCTTTGCTGCTCAGTTTATCAACTATTCGTTTTGCATGTCCACTGCCACCTAACGTACAATCGACATATATTCCGTCAGGATTTGTAATTAGTGCGGAAAGAGTTTCTTCCATTAGCACACTTATATGATGAAATTCCACAATAAAATATTCACCTCATACTATTAACATAAATTATTAAAACGACTATATTCCAAGACCTGCTAAATCTTCGGCAATCTGGGTAACTGTTGGGCCAACCTCTTCGTTATATTTATCCCACAATTCTTTGCTCCATATTTCAACTCTATTTGAAACACCAATTACTGCAACGTCTTTTTCTAACTTCGCATATTCCCTAAGATTATTAGGAAGTAAGACTCTCCCTTGTTTATCACACTCTAATTCAGCGGCACCAGCAAAAAAGAATCTAACAAAGGCTCGAGCTTCTGGTTTTGCTAGTGGCAGCTGCTTTAATTTATTCTCTAGAATTGCCCATTCTTCTTTACTATATACGAACAAGCAATTATCTAATCCCTTTGTTAAGATAAAACTGTCTCCAAGTTCATCACGCAACTTTGATGGCAATATTATCCGGCCTTTATTATCGACAGTATGCAAATACTCTCCCATTAGCACGGCAACAACACCACCAAGTTCGTTTTATTCACCACAATACACCACTATACACCACATAAATAGTATCTTCTGGAAAAAAAATAAAAATCCTTCATAATTAATGAAGGATTTTTATTTTTCTGTATATTAAGTTATAAAACCTACTTTACTAGGTCACTGGTCCTGTTTAGTTTCTAATAGCACCTAATCGCTCTAATACTGCGGCAAACTTTAACCGAACAAAAAAACTTTGAAAGGTTCTTTGGCCTTTGAAAATTGGAATTCTCTCTAATGCATATAGATTACTCTCTGGTCCGACTTGTCCATATCTGATAGTAAAAGCTGCATCATAACCAGCTTCGCGAACTAATTTCATCGAATTTAAATCATATGCGCCAGTAGGATAAGCAAAAAAGCATGGTTCGTATCCAAGTTCTTTTTTAATTTTAGCACGCGATTGTATTAGTTCATTTTTAACGCTGTTAGTGCTTATTTTAGTCAAAGGGGTATGATTCACAGTATGCGAGCCAAAGATAAAGCCACTTTGCTGCATCTCTCTAACTTGGTCCCAATTCATAAATCTACTATCATTTCCTATTAAATTTGTGACTAAAAATATAGTTGCTGTAAAACCGTATTTTTTTAAAATTGGATATGCATTAGAATAATTATCTAAATAACCATCATCGAACGTTATAATAATCGGTTTTGGAGGAAGATTTTGGCCACCTTTTATATATGATAAAAATACATCAGGCGAAATAGTATTATAACCCTGTGATTTTAAGTACCCCATTTGTTCGTCAAATTCTTGAGGTGATACTGACAATGCAATATTCTGGTCATCTACCTTATGATAGTTAAGTATAGGAATATTTATGCGGCTATTTTTTGTTAAATTGCTGTTTACACTAATTGAACTGGCTCTTGAACCAACTAAGCCTATAGCGACAAGCAACAACATTAAAACTATTGCTACAGCTTTACAAACAAATAATCGCCTATGGCTTTTTATCAAAATTAGGAGGCTCCTTTCCGTTGTAAATCATCATGTTAAATTTACTAACATACATCAATAACATTTCCATGTGTTATTAGTGCCAGCCGCTGTGGAGAAATAGGAAGCGAGGAATTTGCTGTTCCTGCTGCCGCGTAAACTAAGTCATAACAAAACAAACTTTTATCAAGATATAGAGGAATATCACTTAATAACCCAATAGGCGAAACGCCCCCAGGCAAAAAGCCTGTCAATTCTCTTACAGTTTCAGCATCGGCAAATCTAACTTTTCTAACGCCTAATATTTTTGACAACCGTTTTGTGTCAACTTTTTTATCACCACAGGTAACAATAATTACTCCCTGTCCATCTGCAGTAAAAACTAACGTCTTAGCTATTTGCCCAACTTCTACACCTAGCGTTTCAGCAGCCATCTGTGAAGTATGAGTGCTACTATCAAATAAAATCACTTTCAAGTCAGGATATTGATTTAAGAAATTTTCCACACGCTTTATCGGCACTTCTAGATCCTCCTGCACTTATCCGATTGTTGAAACTTTTTAAAAACTCAATTACTAAGAGTGAAATAAGAAAAAGAAAAATGACCTATTAAGAAAAGTATAATATAACAAAGAAAGAGTTTTCCCTGGGTATTATAGTAATTTTTGCGATAAGATAATCCACAAATAGTCAGCAATAGAAATGTTGCTAATAACCAGCCTGACTCATACAGAAATATTGGGTGGAAATAATCATACTGTTCAAAGCCTGCTGGCCGAAAGGCATAGTCAATGTATATGCCCCATTTTACATCTGTCGGGAAGCCAAACACTTCTTGATTAACAAAGTTTGCCCAAATTCCAATAGCCTGACCAAGCGCTAAACCAGGGGACAAAATATCGGCCCAATACAGAAACGAAAGATTGTTTAAGTGTGTAAAAAAATAAACTGCAAAGAAAAAACCTATAATTGCTCCATAAATTGATAAACCACCGTGCCATACATATAAGCTTTCTAATAAATTCAACTGATATAAAGACCAGTTAGAAACAACATAAAAAACTCTAGCAAAGATAAGAGATACTGGAATAACACATAGGGAAAAATCGAAAAGAGGCTCTAACGGGGCATTGTGTAATTTAGCCTGCCATAGACTTGCTGCTAACCCAACAGTAATTGCAATTGCTATTATTATGCCGTACCAATGAAAACTCAATATGCCAATAGAAAAAGCCGTTATATTCATTTCTGCTCCCAACTAAAATATTGTCAAAAAATATTTTACATCGGACCTGCTAAAAATACTAGTACAAATTCGTATATATGTCTTCAAAATAGGTTAAAATGTACTATAATGCCTAAACACTTATCGTTATTGGTATAAAAATATATAATTAACTAGTAATACTTATTTAAAAGCATATGACAATAAAATTGGTCTGTGCTATAATAATTTTGTCCAATATATACCACTACAAAGGGAGGATAAATTCCATGAGCATAACTAAAGATATGAGTATTATTGAAATTGTACAAAATTTCCCGCAAACAGTCGAAGTTTTCCGCAAATACGGCATGGGTTGTCTTGGTTGCTCTGCTGCTCGTTTCGAAAACGTCGAACAAGGAGCTTCAGCACATGGCATTAATATTGATGCTTTAATCGCTGATTTAAATAAAGCTGTTGGTGGCGAAAGTCACTGCGGTTGCGGTTGTGGCTGCGACAAATAACCTAAATTTCATTCGGATATAATAAAAATAAGACTTGGCGATTTGCCAAGTCTTATTTTTATTATAAAGAAGCTTTGATGTTTACTCATTCTGCCACAATAACGAATTATAATCATAGCATTCTTTTTATTAAAGTAACAAACTTGTTCCATGAGCCGTAAAATAATTTATTATAATCCGTGCACGATTGAAATTTTTTTACGAAAATTGTACTTGCTATAATTCTATCAACTGCTAGCTCTGTATGTTCTACCCGTATCACATAGGCAGGACTATTTTGTATAATTGTAATTTGTGTTCCCGGTAATATACCAAACGCAGCTAATTTGCGTACTATAGCCTCATCTGCTGCTCTCACTTCAACTACATTCGCTATTTGGCCAACTCTGCATAAAACTACCGGCAATATTTCCGACATAAATCCAGCTCCTCTTAGCCTTTACAGTATAATGCTGTTCGCCACTAATAACCAATTAATAAAGTATCCTGAAAGAAACGCTATGCCTGCTATTATTAAAACCATAACTGCAGATGCAACTAATCCTCGTTCCTTAACCATTACTGCAAGCTGCGCAACGCATGGGACAAAAAGTGTCAACGTTACTGCAGCGACTAAAAGTTGATTATCAGATAGTATACCTTGGCTGCATAGATCATATAATCCGGCAGCCCCATAATCACGGCGGAAAAATCCTAGTAAAAAAGCTTCTGCCGTATCGCTAGGTAACCCTAACATTGATATAATCGGCCCAATATTCATAATAATATTTTTTAAGAAGCCGAAATAGTCAAGCGTCCACATGACAAAACTTGTTAATATGAATACTGGCAGAATCTCAAAAAAATACCAAAACATTCTAGTCCATGCTTTTTTTACAATATTAGCGATTAAAGGAAGTCTTAACGGCGGTAACTCCATATAAAAGCAGCTTATGTTGCCTGGTAATATTCGTGCACTAATCCATCCTACTAATACGAAAATACATACTATATACGCTGCCCAAATGGACAGTGATTTATCGTTGTGGGACAAGAGTGACAATATAACTCCAAGTTGAGCAGAGCATGGTACTGTCAAGGCTATTAAAAAAGTAGCTAGAATACGTTCTCTTTTACTTTCTAAAGTTCGCGTAACCATTACCCCCATAGTACCGCAACCAGTACCTAGGGTAATTGGAATTATCGCCCGACCATTTAAACCAAACTTTTTAAAAACCCTATCAACCAACATTGCCAGCCTTGGCAAATATCCGCTATCTTCAAGTATTGCAAAAACAAGGAAAAAGGTCCCAACAATCGGTAGAATAATAACAAACGCATAACGTATACCTAGTGAAAATATACCATATTCACCAACTATCAATGATTTAAGCCAATCCCATTCGATATATCTATTTGTATAGAATTCAACTGTTGGTGAAATTAAAACTTCAAAAATATTTTTGTCCAGATAATCAACCAAAAAACCAGCCCCAAATTTCCCAACGATCAGATAAAGACCAAAGTATAGCACGAAACAAAGAATTGGAATTCCAGTAAGTGGTTCCCTAGTATAACGTCCAAGAATTTCATTAAAGCATATATTTGACTGCTTTTGCTTTGTCATTACATGGTTCAAAATTCGATCCACTACTTCTTGCCTTTGCAACGCTAACACTGCGTTTAAAGATGTCTGGTAACATTCCTGAAGTAATTTAATTTCATTTAAAATTTCAAAGTACTGCTCTTCTTTTTCTACCCTTTTGTGCATTATAGGATCGCCCGATATTAGAAGTACTGCTGCAGTGCGTAAGGAAAACCCGTAGGAATGTTTTATCATGGTGATTATGTTTGATATTGCAGCTTCTATATTATCTGAGAAATTAAAAACAACTGGTTTATTATATTTATAGTTCTTAATTAAATTTCTAAGATTGTCTAACCCAATTTTTCGGATTGCAGAAGTAGTCGCAACGGGTACTCCCAAAATTTCCGAAAGAAGACTAGTGTTTATTTCAACTCCGAGCCGTTTTGATTCATCTATAACATTTAAATCAAGTATTACAGGCAATTCTGCCTCAATTAATTGGATCGTCATCCCTAACATACGTCTGATGTTTTTAGTATCAATTACGTGTATTACACTATCGGCTTTTTCCTTCTCCAGCAAACTACGTGTTACTCTTTCTTCCTCTGTAAATGGTATTAAAGAATATAACCCTGGAGTATCTATTACTTCGTAGCTCTTTTTATTAATTTTAGCACGGCCACGTAGAATGTCGACTGTTGTCCCTGGATAATTAGATACTGTAGTGTAAGCTCCTGTCAAATAATTAAAGATTGCGCTTTTACCTACATTAGGAGTCCCAACAAGTATGACAGAAGACATATATGTTTCCCCCTAGCCTATTTCGAATTTGTACTTTACTTTCTATTCAAGCTAAGTTCTAAATATGTGTATAAATAAAAAATGCGTATCGGTTTTCCGATACGCATTTTTTATTTATATATAAGGTTTAATTTTAGCAACAATCGCTGCCTTAGGAAGAAATCCAACGATTTTTTCTACTTGTTCTCCGTCCGAGAATAATAAAATTGTCGGCAAACTCATTACCCCATGTTTCTCAGCTAGTTTTCGGTTGTCGTCTACATTTATTTTTACTAATTTAATACTCTGCCCTAATTCTTGAGCTAAATCATCAAAAACTGGCGATAACTTTGTGCAATAACCGCACCAAGGTGCCCAAAAATCCACTAAAACTGGTAGGCTAGAATCAATTACTTCATCATTAAAGTTTTCTTCGTTGATACTAATTACATTTGCCATATTAGATTCCCCCTTAATTATTTAAGCTCGATCATAATACAGGCATTGCTCACCACATTTAGCCCAAGCTGCTGGCCAAGTTCTATCAATTCTGCTGTATCAGCACCAGGCTGTAACCAAATATTCATAATCCCTAGTTCAGCACATTCATGCATAATTTGTTCACCTACACGGGGTGGTACAACAACGTTTACAGCATCTGGCCTTTGTGGTAAATCTTTTAGGCTTGGGTAACATTTATGACCAAGAATTTCAGAAACACCTGGGTTTACTGCAAATACCTGGATCTTGTTATTCACTAGGCATTTAAAAATTTTATACCCAAATTTCTGTGTATTATCGGTAGCTCCAACAACTGCCCAAGTTTTTGACTGTAGCATTTCTTCAATATGGTTCAAAATTTGTTCCCCCTACATAATAATTATATTGTCATATATTACCATGGTCAATAAGGAACATTCCTAATACACCTTGTTACCACTACAGTATATTAGGAAAATTCATATTAGTGACCAAAAAACTTCTCTACTAAAGAAATAATAATCTCTATTGCTATTAAAATGATTATAGCCCATTCTAATTTATTGCCACGGTTTGCATTCGCAAGTCCAGAAAACACCTCAGTAATATCCATTAAGGTTGCTGTTTTATCAAGAATAGTTCTATATCTGTCATCTAATTCAAATAAATTAGTGAAATTAATAAATATATTGCTTGCATCATCGTTGACCCAAGTGATATCAGGTTTGTCTAACAACATAAGATATGAGATTGTATTAAGCTTAAAGCCTAATATACTACCAGAAATCTTAGCTAATTTTTCATCGGAAAATGCTAATTCGCCTTGTTGAAGCTTTGCAACTATATATTCAATCTCATCCAGTAAATATCCAATGTCTAATTCTATCTTTTCTAAAGCAACTGATTTAGCTAATACAGTTGCAATAATCTCCATAAGATATTCAGCATTTTGGTCTGTTATCATTAAATCATTGGTGATCGTTTGTTCTGCGCCGGGTTTAATTTCTAAATTATAATCATCTGTATATTTGAAGTCATCAACTATGTTAATATCCGGCTGAACTCTTTTCAGATAATTAAGAACATCCATTTGTTCATGGTGTTGAAAATTGATAAAAACCATACTACCAAACGGAAATATATAAACTACTTTATTGCGAGTTTGTTGAACTATTCCTTTTAAGAATTGATCATTTAGGGCAAGCGATTCTTCCCACTTAAAGTTACGATTTATCCCAAAGTGCTGGGCAATCTTATTCAAATTTATTTCATTTGACACAACAACAGCTTTAAATTCGGCATGTATCATAAAACACCATCCTAGACAGAATGACACATAATATTTTTTCCAGTTACAGTAAAAATATTTGTATCCAAAATATTATATTAATAAAAAAGCGTGATAAAAATCACGCTAATAATTAAAGCTTTGAAAGAAGTGCTTTTACATCTTCTATATAGCTTTGCAGACTGAAGTAGTGCACTTCGCCTGTACGTCTGATTTTAACTTCAATTAATTTCTCACTAACAGTTTTCGGGCCTACTGTAATTTTGATTGGATATCCAATTAGATCTGCATCTTTAAATTTAACGCCAGGTCGTTCATTCCGATCATCAAGCACTGTATCTACTCCGTTATTATTAAGCTCAGCGTATATTTTCTCAGCTAAAGAAAGCTGCTCTGAATCCTTTGCACTTACAGGAATAACAGCGACTGAATACGGCGCTATAGAAACTGGCCACACAATTCCGTTATCATCATAATTTTGCTCAATAGCCGCTGCCATTGTTCGGCTCACACCGATACCGTAGCATCCCATTACCATTGGCTTTTCCTTTCCGTTCTCATCCAGGAAAGTTGCCTTAAGCGCCTTACTGTATTTAGTATATAGTTTGAATACTTGGCCTACTTCAATACCTCGTGCCGTTTTCAATTGTGATCCACATTGTGGACAAGGGTCATTCTCTTGAATTAGACGAATATCAGCAATAATGGTAGGTTCAAAATCTCGCTTTGGATTAACATTAAGAATATGCTGATCCGGTTTATTTGCACCGCAAACAGCATTAAACATATTCATTACTGTCAAATCAGCTACAACTGTAACCTTGCCTTTAAGATCAACCGGCCCAATAAAGCCTGGAGTACTCTCAAATTCTTCAGTAACAGTTTGTTCATCTGCCAATTCTAGAGTCAAACAATTCAACTGATTTTGCAGCTTAATTTCATTTACCTCATGATCACCACGCACTAATGCTAATACAACGCCCTTGTCTGTTTTATAAGCAAGCGCTTTAATAGTTTTAACAGTTTCGATATTTAAGAATTTAGCGATTTCACTGATTGTCTTAATGCCAGGCGTATCCTTAACAGCTTTTGGCAGCAACTCTTCTTCAGCTGCGTAGATTGGCTTCAGCTCTGCTTTTTCCACATTTGCCGCATAATCGCAATCATTACAATAAACTATCCCAGCTTCTCCCGAATCAGCTATGACCATAAATTCGTGAGTTCCACTGCCACCTATCGCGCCAGCGTCTGCCTCAACGGCACGAAATTTTAATCCACACCTTGAAAATACTCGTGTATAAGCATCATACATACTTCGATAACTTTCCTCAAGGCCAATCTCATCTCGATCAAAAGAATATAAATCTTTCATTATAAATTCTCTTCCACGCATCAGCCCAAATCTTGGTCTAATCTCATCACGATATTTGTTTTGGATTTGATATAATCTAAGTGGCAACTGACGATATGACCTTACATCTGAACGCACAAGTGTCGTTATCATCTCTTCATGTGTCGGTCCTAAACAAAAATCGCGGTTATGGCGGTCCTTCAAACGAAACATTTCATCTCCATAGACATTCCAGCGGCCAGTCTCTAACCACAATTCCGCTGGCTGCATAATCGGCATTAATAGCTCTTGCCCACCTTTGTTGTCCATTTCCTCACGAACTATAGTTTCTATTTTTCGCAATACACGCCAAGCCAAAGGCAGATATGAATAAATGCCACCGGCTGCTTTTCTGATCATTCCAGCCCTTAATAAAAGCTGATGACTTATCACTTCAGCTTCTGCAGGAGTTTCTCTTAAAGTTGGTGCATACAATTGTGTCATTCGCATATATTGTTCTCCTCCTCAATTAGCCTATCAATTTCAGTAAATAGTGCTTGAATTAGCTGATTTTCAGGTACTTTACGGATAATTTCTCCCTTACGGAATACTAGACCTTCCTTTTTACCGCCCGCAATACCAATGTCAGCTTCACGTGCTTCCCCTGGACCATTTACAACACAACCCATTACAGCAACTTTAATAGGTTTTTTTAAATTAGCTAGACGATCTTCGACTTGCTGAGCAATAGCTGCCAAATCTATACTACATCTTCCACAGGTCGGACACGATACCAATGTCGGTCCGTATTCTCGTAACCCTAACGACTTCAATATTTCATTTGCAACTTTTATCTCTTCGACAGGATCACCAGTCAAAGAAACTCTAATGGTATCCCCAATTCCCTGCGCTAAAAGCGCCCCAATTCCTACAGCAGATTTAATCACACCAGACTTAACTGTTCCTGCTTCCGTTATCCCTAAATGTAATGGATAGTCGACAGTATCAGACATTAATTGGTATGCCTTGAGTGTTAAAGGAACATCATGAGCCTTTAATGATACCTTAATATCATAAAATCCTAGTTTTTCTAGGATTGCAATATGATTCATGGCACTTTGAACCATTGCTTCTGGAGTAGGATGTCCATATTTCGCTAATAAGGTTTTGTCTAACGAACCTGCATTTACGCCAATTCGAATCGGTAGACGGCGCCTTTTGGCTTCTTTGACAACTGCGGCAACATGATCCGAGTTACCGATGTTTCCAGGGTTAATTCTAAGCGCATCTGCACCACTTTCCATGGCGGCAATCGCAAGTCTATAATCGAAATGTATATCTGCAATAAGAGGAATGGTCACATTTTCTTTTATCTTCTCAAACGCTCTTGCGGCAGCCATATCTGGCACTGCTAATCTTACTAGATCACAACCAGCATCCGAGAGCTTATTTATTTGTTTTACAGTAGCATCTATATCATCAGTTTTTGTATTAGTCATCGACTGTATAGAAACGGGCGCATTGCCACCAATGCGCACCGCTCCAATGTATATAGGACATGTTTTTTTTCTCTTCATTTGTATTCCTCGCAATCAAAATTGCCGTTATTTAAAGATGCTAAGCCTGGTGACATCTTTAAAGGTAGTGATTATTAATAAAATCATTAACAAGGCAAACCCTACCATTTGAATAAATTGCATTTTATTCCGACTAAGAGACCTTCCTCTAATGCCCTCAATTGCTAGCGTAACTAAATGGCCGCCGTCGAGAACCGGTACCGGCAATAAATTTATTAAACCAAGATTTATGCTTAAAAAGGCGGCAAATTGAAGCAACGGAATAAGACCAAGTTGAGCAACTTCACCTGCCATTTGAGCGACACCAATCGGTCCAGCAAGCTCGGCAGAGACCTTTCCTGTTATCATTTGATAGATACCAGCAACCATACTGCTCGTAACCGTATAGGTTTGTTTAAAAGATAACCCAATACTTTCAACAATTCCTGGCTGGTATTTATCTATTTTGGGTGTAACACCAATTATCCCTCTATCAGCTTTACTATCATATTCAGGGATGATTGCTGTATTTTTGATAGTGCCATTATTCTCATATTTAATATTTATCTGTTTTCCAGCACTTATTTGTACTACAGCTACAAAATCTTGCCAAGAGTTAATAGCTGTGTTATTAACAGAAATAATCCGATCACCTGACACTAAACCAGCTTGCGCTGCAGGTCTATCAGGAAATACATTTCCGATTATTGGCTGATTAGAGGGTGTATCTATCCCTGCTCCTATAAATACAAAGAAAAATAGAATTATTGGTAAAATGAAATTCATTGCTGATCCTGCAACAATAACTAACATTCTTGCCCATACAGGTTTTGAGCTAAACGATTTGTCATCCTGTTCTTCGTCAGGATCCATGCCTGATATTTTGTTAAATCCTCCAAGTGGGATAATTCTTAAAGAGTAGAGAGTTTCCCCATGCCTATAGCTAAAAAGTTTTGGTCCGAATCCTATTGCAAATTCTTCAACTCTCATCCCAACAAGTTTAGCAGTTATAAAATGACCTAGTTCATGAACAAAAATCAATAATCCAAAAACAAATATTGTCGCTATCAACGTAATAGACAACTACACTCCCCCTATCGTTAAGTAGTTTTTATTTAACTAATCCGCTTACATATCTTCGAGCCCATGCGTCAAAATAAACTAAATCATCTATCGATGGAGAGTCGATTGAATCATGGCTTGTCATCGCAGCCTTTATCAATTCATTAATTGATAAAAATGAGATTTTACCATCAAGAAAGGCATACACAGCAGCTTCATTAGCTGCATTAAAGACACATGGAAGTGACCCGCCAGTTCTCCCTGCTATATATGCGTACTCAAGAGCTGGAAAAGATATTACATTAGGAGATTCAAAACTAAGCGATGATATTTTTGTAAAATCCACTTTTGCAAAATCGGCTTGAATGCGTTCAGGATAGGTTAATGCATATTGAATTGGCAACCTCATATCAGGCATCCCCAATTGAGCCATAACTGAGCCGTCAATGAATTCTACCATGGAATGGATGATACTTTGAGGATGAACTACTACATCAATTTTATCGTAGCCAATATCGTAGAGCCATCTAGCTTCAATTACCTCTAATCCTTTATTAGCTAGTGTTGCTGAATCAATTGTAATTTTTTTACCCATCGACCAATTAGGATGACGTAGACAATCTGCTATCTCAACATTCTTTAATTGATCTGGTGTCATGCCCCGAAATGGTCCTCCCGATGCCGTTAGGATTAACCTACTAACATTTTCTTTTTTTTCACCCTGTAGACACTGCAGTATTGCACTGTGTTCGCTATCAACAGGCAATATTTTAACACCTTTTATCTGTGCAGTTTTAGTGACTATTTCACCTGCAGCTACTAAAGTTTCCTTATTAGCCAAGGCAATGTTTTTCCCTGCATTAATAGCCGCCATTGTCGGCTTCAGGCCAGCAAAGCCCACAAGCGAAGTAACCACCGTGTTAGCTTTAGGAACCACTGCTGCCTCTAACAGACCATCCTCGCCCGCTAGAATTTGTGTAGAACCACGATATCTTCTGATTAAACGTGAAGCAGCATGTTCATCAGTTAAAACAGCAATTTCAGGTTTAAATATATTAATTTGTTCCTCTAATAATTCATCATTATGGTGGGCCGCTAAAGCACATACAGAAAAGCGATCTCTGTTAGCTGCGATGACCTCAAGTGTCTGCTTCCCTATAGACCCCGTACTTCCTAGTATTGATATATTCTGCATTATGTACTCCCATTTTTATTAAAGTTATTTTAAAATTGTTGCTTGCACATAATAGTAAACAGTTGGAACGGCAAACATTATACTATCAAAGCGATCTAATACGCCACCGTGACCAGGCAGCAGACTACCTGAATCTTTAACACCTGTATATCGTTTTATAGCAGACTCAGCCAAATCACCTAAAGGCGCAGAAATACCAACTAACAGACCGATAATTACACTGTGTAAAATTGATAATTTAAATATTATTCCCATAATTACAATAACTATAATACTGCCTGCTATACCTCCGATTGCTCCTTCGATTGTTTTACCTGGACTTATTAATGGGCAAAGCTTTTTCTTTCCAAATTTTGAGCCTACAAAAAAGGCAAATGTATCACTCGCCCAAGTACCTATAAAAGCAATCCAAATAAACATTGTACCTGCTGACAACTCACCAAAAAAAGCGGAATGATATGGCTCACCGCTAATAAATCTTAACAGTAAGAGATGCGAAAAAGATAACCCTATATACAAAACACTAAACAGCGTTAATGCTGCATTAATTATATTAAATTTCGGGGTAGAAAGTACGATTTTGACTAGGACTAACATCGTCAAGATAGCTATGACCATATTTAATTCATGGGAATTACCTAACCACGCGCATCCCAGTAACATCAGTATGCTAACTGCTCCCATACTGTACCATAAAGGTGTTTTCGCATGACTGAACATTTTACATAATTCGTGCCAAGATAATAGAGCAAGAATAATGATTGAGCTTGCAAAAAGCCACTCTCCATAACTTATAATGTATCCCGTAGCCATTATACCGATAATCGCGGTTAATATTCGCTTAATTAACATAAATTAAACACCCACTTAAAATGTAAGCATTACTTTTTAATACCGCCAAATCGACGATCACGTTTTTGGAAATCAATAATCGCCTGAACTAAATGTTCTGGCTTAAAATCTGGCCAATTAATATCAGTAAACCATAACTCCGAATAGGCAGACTGCCATAGTAAAAAATTACTGATACGCAAATCACCGCTTGGTCTTATAAGTAGATCAGGATCTGGTAATTCGCCTGTAAATAAGTTGTTCTGAATTGTATTATCCGATATATCTTCGATTTTTAATTCTCCCGTTTGCACCTTTTCGGCAATTATTTTAACAGCACGCGTGATTTCAGCTCGGCCGCCATAATTAACAGCCAAATTTAGTATCAATCCTGTATTCTCAGAAGTACGCGCCTGGGCATTTTCAATTTTATGCTGTAAATTTAAAGCTAATTCGTCAATTTTACCAATAAAACGTATTTTAACCTGATTCTGATGTAATTCCTCTATCTCAGTATCTAAATACTCAGAAAACAGACTCATAAGGAAATTAACTTCTTCATCAGGACGTTTCCAATTTTCGGTGGAAAAAGCATAAGCCGTGAGAGCCTTTACTCCTAAGCGTGATGCCGCCTTAACTATATCCCTTAATCTCTCAACCCCAGCACGATGTCCAAAAGTACGTATTAAGCCCTGTTTTTGAGCCCACCGACCATTACCATCCATAATTACTGCTACGTGCTGCGGGATTCTTGTTGGATCTATTAAATCAACTTCGGGAATTTTTGTAACTTCTCCAGATTTGCTAAACCACTTTTTCCACATAGCGACCTCCAATATACCTTTAAGAAACTAAACCCCCTCTCGCGAGGGGGTTCCAATCATGGAGCCAAAATAGCACCAACAGGGCAAACCGCCGCACAGGCACCGCATTCAACACATTCTTCAGAAATCACATATTTGGAATCTCCTTCAGAAATAGCACCTACTGGGCAAGTACCAGCACAAGCACCGCAAGAAATACACTCATCATTAATTGTATAAGCCATAATATTAAAACACCTCCTTTCCCATTTTAGCAGCAGCTACTATCTGATATTGTCCATCAGCATCCAGCCGTTGTCGTATAACATAAAGAGCATCGCCTTCCACTTTAAAGAAATCTCGGGTAGGTCGACTAATCTTAACAGTATACCGATAACTAAGTTTATCCATCGCTTCAGTTACTAAGTGCAAAGGTTGCGCTAAGATATCCACAATTACACTTCCATTATCTCTTTCTCTTTTGCAGTCATTACTGCATCTGTCTCTTTAATAAATTTATCTGTTATCTTTTGCATATCTTCTTGCGCTTTTTTAGTTTCATCTTCCGATATAGCTTTATCTTTTTCTAGCTTTTTAATAGCATCATTTGCATCTCTTCGAATATTGCGAATAGCTACTCGAGCTTCTTCAGCCTTTTTATGAATAACTTTCACCAATTCAGTTCGACGCTGCTGAGTCAATTGCGGTATAGAAAGTCTTATTACCACACCATCACTACTGGGAGTTAGTCCTAAATCAGACTTTAAAATAGCTTTTTCAATCGCAGAAAGCATAGTCTTTTCCCATGGCTGAACTGTAATCATCCGCGGTTCAGGTACCGAAATGTTGGCAACTTGATTAACCGGTGTTGGTGAGCCATAGTAATCCACAGTGATTTTGTCTAGCAGTGCCGGAGTTGCTCTACCAGCTCTGAGCGATGCCAATTCACGACGGAGAGCTTCGATAGCTTTTTTCATTTTTTCTTCATGTGTACTAAATACATCTTTAACTGTCACTTTTATTCCCCCCCACAAGAGTACCTATATCATGTCCAAGCGCCGCTTTTAATATGTTGCCTGGTTCGTCGATACTAAACACAATAATGGGTATTTTATTATCCATACAAAGACTAGTGGCCGTAGAATCCATAACCCCTAGACCTCTTTGCAGTACTTCTATATATTCTAACTCTTTAAATTTCTTTGCATCAGGGTTATATCGAGGGTCCGCATCATAAACGCCATCTGTATTCTTTTTAGCCATAAGTATGACGTCAGCCTCAATCTCAGCTGCACGAAGTGCCGCAGTTGTATCTGTAGAAAAATAAGGATTTCCCGTTCCCGCAGCAAAAATAACCACTCGTCCTTTTTCTAAATGACGAATAGCCTTTCGGCGAATGTAGGGTTCAGCCATCTGCCGCATTTCAATTGCTGTTTGAACCCGTGTATCAACATCACATTGTTCAAGTGCATCTTGTAATGCCAAGGAATTCATAACAGTGGCTAACATGCCCATATAGTCGGCAGTTGCTCTATCCATTCCTTTGGCACTTCCAGCAAGTCCTCGCCAGATATTCCCTCCGCCTACAACAATTGCGACTTCGAGGCTTGTAGCTTTAATTTCCTTGATTTCACGCGCTATGGAATCAACAACAATAGGATCAATTCCATAACCTTTTCCGCCTGCCAAAGCTTCGCCGCTTAGTTTTAAAATTACGCGTTTATATTTTGATGCTGCCAAAATAAAACCCCCATCATCGGTAAAATTCTACAAATGTATCAATAATCCTCTTTTTTGGATATCTTTAAAAATAAGAGAACACTTAGTGTTCTCTTAGCTTTGTACGGCAGCCATTACTTCAGCAGCAAAATCATTTGATTTTTTCTCAATTCCCTCGCCAAGCTGATATCTTGTAAATCTTCTAATTGAAATATTCTCACCGATTTTAGCAATAGTTTCATTAATTAGTTGGTTAATTGTTTTATCAGGGTCTTTAATGAAACCTTGCTCTAACAAGCATACTTCTTTATAGTATTTTTCTACGCGCCCAACAATCATCTTTTCAACGATGTTAGCTGGTTTACCTTCGTTTAACGCCTGTGCACGCAATACTTCGCGCTCATGTTCCACTATTTCTGCTGGCACTTCTTCACGACGAACATAACTTGGGTTAGCAGCAGCGATTTGCATTGCAATATCTCTTGCTAAACCTTTGAAATCGTCAGTCTTAGCTACGAAGTCGGTCTCACAGTTTATTTCAACCAATACGCCTATTCTACCGCCACCATGTATGTAAGATTCAACAACACCCTCTGCAGCAACACGACCAGCTTTCTTAGCGGCAGCAGCTAGTCCTTTTTCACGCAAGAAGTCTACAGCTTTATCCAAATCACCATTAGTTTCAGTCAGAGCCTTTTTACAATCCATCATTCCTGCGCCAGTACGTTCACGCAATTCTTTAACCATTTGAGAAGTTATCATTTAAATCCTCCTATCTATTATTAAAGGTAAGGGGTAGCACTCCTAGCCCCTTACCTTTATTGTATAAAAATTACTCAGCAGCAGCTAATTGTTCGCCTTGACGACCTTCCATAACTGCATCTGCCATTTTAGCTGTAAGAAGTTTAACAGCACGAATAGCATCATCATTACCAGGAATGACATAATCCACTTCATCAGGATCGCAGTTTGTATCTACAATAGCTACAATAGGAAGACCAAGTTTACGAGCTTCTGCAACCGCAATACGTTCTTTACGTGGATCAATAATGAAAAGTGCACCTGGTAGTTTATTCATGTTTTTAATACCACCAAGGAACTTTTGCAATCTATCCATTTCATGGCGCAATGCTAAAACTTCTTTTTTAGGTAATACATCGAATGTTCCGTTTTCTTCCATCTTTTCAAGTTCACGTAGTCTATTAATACGCTTTTGAATAGTTTGGAAGTTTGTTAACATTCCGCCTAGCCATCTTTCATTAACATAATACATGTCAGATCTGATAGCTTCTTCTTTTACTGCATCTTGAGCTTGCTTTTTAGTTCCTACAAACAGAATAGTTTGACCTTGAGCTGCAACTTCACGAATGAAGTTATAAGCATCTTCAACCTTCTTAACTGTTTTTTGCAAGTCAATAATATAAATACCATTGCGCTCCGTAAAGATATATGGAGCCATTTTAGGATTCCATCTTCTGGTTTGGTGACCAAAGTGTACACCAGCTTCCAGAAGCTGTTTCATTGAAATAACTGACATAGTGCACCTCCTGTTAATTTACCGCCGCATTCCGCACTTTTTGTTTTCACCAATATAACTACTGGCACAGTACAAAATTGGAATACGTGTGTTTTTTTTACACCGGAAATTAGTATACCATAACTTCCTTTATATAACAAGCCAATTTATTAAGAATTCAATGGTAGTATGTAATTTATTTTATTTTTTATTCAACTGAAGAACTAACATAATTTCGCCTTTGCCAATCATTGTTGCTTTTGCAATCTCCGTTGCGTTATATCCTTGCTCATACATAGCCAGAATTAGCCTTTTTTTATCATCGCTAATTATTTCTTTAACAACTTTTCGTGTACTGTTAGGAGAAGATGATATATATTCTGGTTGTTGATCTATATTAGTACTATCATAATCCAAGCTTTCTATCGTCCTCACAGTATCAGTAGTATAAATTTCCTGGGTTGTATCAATGTGCTTTAATGTATTTTTGTTTGTTGCTTCAGAAGCGTTTATTAGTTCATTTGCCAATTCCAGTTTTTTATCCAAAACAGCTATTTTTTCTTCTGCTTCTGACAATAAATACTCGAGATGGGTAATATGGTTTTCCATTTTTCTAATAATAGAATCTGCTGTATTTTCAAGTTCAGTTTGAAGTTCTTTTGTTGAGTTTGAAATATTTGTAGAAAAAATTTCAAATAGTGCTTTACGTTTAGTTATGATAATTAAAATAGCTAAAATTATTAATAAAGCAGTGCTTATAGCTATTGACATTTCACACCTCGATATTCTGAGTAATCAGAATGGTTTATGTTCTTATATCGATAACCTGTCCCCTCAGATGGTCTTTAATTGTAGACTGATCCTTTCCAGAGTCTGTAGTTAAGTTTTCATCAGTCTGAATGTCGTGGCTATTTCCATAAGCGCCTCTATGTTTATTCTTAGAGTCTGCTTCCCTCTGAACTTTGCCACCTTCATTTTTCAGCATTTCTTGAACTTGTTTCAACTTTCGATCAGATAATCGCTGGATTTTCTCAGCACAATGCTGCTGCTGCGCAATAATCTGTTGATTAGCCGCATGTTGAACTCGGCTCACATCAGTAGCCCTGGGGATGATTACCTGCAAATCAACAGGCCGAATACTCATTATCCCACCACCCGTTATTTACCTTATAGTTGTACTAATTAAAACTGCCAACTTTTATATCACCGTCTTCAGAAAAAAAAGAAACGTATGATAATTGCTCTCGAATTGGTTTAATGACAGCTCCAACAACAATTTTTACTCCGGGATAAAGAATATCAGCAATTCTAATTCGACCATTTTTCATTTCATCAAACTCTATTTCAATTTCTGCAATTCTATTACGAATACTCTCTATCCGCCCCACCAAATGAAATTGGGTTTTTGTTAATTTCAATAACAGCTCACGCTTATCGGCAGGCATTGAAGCTTGATCCATAGACTTCAATATAGTAACTGCTTTTTGTGTTTGTTCAAGATTAGTTTCCATTAGTTTAACTTCTTTACGAATTGTCTGGTACTCTTCCCTCATAGCAGGATTAATACCTACTTCTAATTCTGTTGCCGTCGCCATTTGAGTGCCAGCTATTTTAGCTACAATTTCTTCTCCTGCAATTACAGTGCCACCGGCTACTAAACCGCGTTTACCCTGTACTAAAACCTTCTTAGCAGCATTGACTTTTGAGTGAAAAATTGCTTCACTCACTATGACATCATTATCGGAAAAAACTACAGCATTTTCAATAAACTTAGCTACCACGTTCTCAGACGCCTTTATATATCCTCTGCTCATACCTTGGACACCAGTTTTTATAATTACATTTTTTCCTTCTACAGTGCCACCGCTAACCGTGCCATAAATTTCAACGTTGCCTGCTGCTTTGACATAAAAACCCGACTGTACAGAGCCTCTTACGATAACACTTCCAATAAAGTCAATGTTACCTGTAGATAAATCAACATCGCCTTTTATTTCGATGACAGGAAGTACATGTATCTTATTGTTAGAGATTATCATCTGTCCAGCTTGAGTCGCAATAATTTTTGTGTCATCAGTAATATGCACGTTTTTACCAACTGGCATTAAAACATCTTTTCCAGCTTTAGCGGGTATTGAATTACCAAAAATATCAACACCAGGAGTACCTTTTGTTGCAGGTATTTTCTCTGCTAAAAGTTCTTCTTGCTGTACTACTGTAAACATGTTTAAGTTTCTATAATCCACTTTGCCATTTTCAAGCTCAGTTGGTATTCCTTTGGAGTGTAGATCCACATAATGCTTAATATAGGCGTTTGTTCCATTCTCAGGCTGCTGCCCCGCCGCAGCAATAGTTTGTTTTCCTGGACACTGTATAGCCGCATGTATTTCTTCAGTATTTAATCCAAAAACAACACCAGTATTAGCTAGTTTTTCCATTACTTGTTCGAATGTTACACTCTTAGCATTTTTGGGCGAAACAATTATTAAGTTTGCTTCCATCCGATCACGGCTTATATTAACCTGAATTTCTGACTCTTCTTTAGGGCTAGGATTATCTCCAATTCTTACTTCAATACCATTTGCTTCTTTTATAGTTTTCACGATAGCTGCGTATTGAAAATTTACGGCTTTATTCTTCAAATCCTCTAATATTGTTGACTCATTTACCTGCTTTCCATCACCTTGTGGGGGATATACTTTTAAAAAAACGCCTTGGTCATTAAGCTCGATTGAATAATATCCGTCAATATTATCATTAATCTCAGATTGCTTTAAAACATGCTCTTGCATTAATGATCCACCCCCGTTTATGCTAAATCAAACTTGATTTAATTCGCGATAAGGAACCTCTTAATCTAAAAACCGCTTTTGTGTGTAATTGAGAAATTCTAGCTTCAGATAATTTCAAGATAACACTTATTTCTTTTAAAGTTAGGCCCTCATAATAATAGAGAGTTATAACTATTTTTTCTTTCTCAGGTAGTTTATCTATCGATTTAGACAAAGTATCTTTTACTTCTTCAGTTTCGACTTGCTGCATTGGATTTGTATACTGATTTGAAACTGTTTCTGACTTAGTAAACTCTTCTAATGGAATAATGGTTGTTGCTTTCAGTTGGGTAATTAATTCATTGAGCTCAGAAGTTGAAATATTAAGACTAGCAGCGATCTCAAAGTCGCTAGCTGATCGTCCAAGTTCATGCTCAAGCTTAGCAACAGTTTGCTCATACTGGCGTGCTTTTTGGCGTATTGCTACCGGAACCCAATCTTGAGCTCGAATAGCGTCTAAAATTGCCCCTCTAATTCGAGCAACAGCATAAGTTTCAAACTTAAAGCCTTTACCTGGATCAAAACGCTCAATTGCTTCGAGTAAGCCAAAAAAACCATTACTAATTAAATCATCTTTATCTACATGCTGAGGCAATCCAATTGCTATTCTTCCCGCAACCAGCTTAACTAGCCCCAAGTAGTTTTGGATAAGCCGTTCACGAATATCAATATTTTTAGACTGCTGGTAAGCAAGCCATAAATCTTGAATTTCAGAAGCCTGTTTACTACCTTTTATAGTCATATAAAGATACTCCTAATTTAACTTGCCCTCAGTTAATCTTTTGGAGATGTGATATGTTCAAATTTGTCTGGAGTAAAAGGGTCAAATTGACTATCTTTGTTTAGAGAAACATCCTCTTGCTCACTTACGATGTCAACTTTGCCGCTTGTTTGCGATCTTTTCTCTTCTAACTTGGCTAAAATCAAATTTTGTATTATTCCTGTCGCTAAATAGCCGAGTACACTAAAAATACTAACTGAAATTATAGTACGATATAATACCGTCACAGGTCTAGCGTCACTTAACAAACTGATAACAAGGGTAATTACTCCGGCTACTAGAGATAATCCTGAAGCAAATTGCAATTTAAACACTCAAGTCCCCCTACTAGAGCTCTTTTTCACCTTTATCAATAGTTTTTACTTTATATATACCATTCTCAAGCTTTAATTCAACTGTTCTACCATAATTCCCGCCAGTGTCATCTGCAATAATTTTTATGTCTATTTTCTTAAGCATTGAACGAACTGCCTCTGAGTTTCGTTCTCCTACTCTCATAATGTCTGTTGCGTTAGCAAAAGTGAACATCTGTGAACCACCAGCTATTTTAGCCGTGATGCGATTTTTACTTGCCCCTAGCTTAAGCATATCACTAAGCATTAAAGGCAAAGCAGTATCTGCAAACTTGGCAGGGTTTTCTGCCGAGCGAGCTTGGGTACTATCAGGAAGCATTATATGAGCTAGACCGCCGATTTTTGTAAAAGGATCGTATAGCGCAATCCCAACACATGAGCCTAGTCCGTAGCTTATAAGATTCGCTGGATAGCGACCGACTTTATAATCTGCCATACCTACCTTAATAAGCTCCGACATTATTCCTTCACCCCTATTGCGGTCAAAATAGTACTTAAAGAACCGGGATCAGGAATGAGGAAAAAGTGACCCTTTACACCATCATTATCGGTAGTAAATTCAGTCTCTATTACTAACGCGTGGTCACCCATCTGACCTAGCTGAATTAACACTACACTTAAAATAGCTCCTGCCATATCAATAGCCAAGGCCGGTATGGAAGGTAGTAATGTCAAATTAGTAAAATGGGAAAGTGCGTTTAAATAGGCACCTGCTAAAATATTTCCGATTTCCATAAGTGCCGACTCATCCATTGAGCTTAGAGTAGTAGTACTACCTTGCTCTCTCCCCATAAGCATATCAACTAAATAAAATGCACTCTCGCGCGGTAATAAAAACAATATACTGCTAGGGGCAAGACCATAAACCCTTAGAAAAACCCCAACTACCATAGCATCCGGTCCGCCTACTACATCTGGTACATCTCCCAATGGCATAATAGCTACTTGCGGAACAGTCATATCAATTTTGCGATCTATAATCTGTGATAGTGCAGTAGCCGAATTACCAGCTCCTACATTTCCGATTTCCCTTAGAGCATCTAACTGCAATGCCGATAGGCTTAATATATCCTCAGACAAACTATTCACCTCTTCATTACTTAAACAGCTTTGGTATCTTGGCCTACGCCAATTATCATTTCTAAATTCAATAAGATTAGTAGGCGATTATCTAGTTTTCCGACACCACTGATAAAATTAGCAGCAATACCGCCCACTACTGAATCTGGGGATTCGATATTAGTTTGATCAATAGCTAAGACTTCGGAAACTGCATCAACAAGCATCCCTAAAACAATTTCGTCAATTTTAATTATTATAATTCGTGTATTGTCGGTATGGTCTTGCGGAGGTAAATTAAGACGATTTTTAAGGTCTATTACCGGTAGAACACTACCACGCAGATTAATAACTCCAGTGATATAATCAGGTGTATGAGGAACACGTGTAATATCGGTCATACGTTTAATTTCTTGAACCTGAAGTATGCTAACTCCATATTCTTCTCTACCTAGTTTAAAAACGACCAACTGCACTTCATTGCCTGAATATGTCTTTTCTGCCATACATCTCACCCCTAATTATATTGCATTAATGCACCTACATCTAGAATAAGTGCGACTTGGCCGTTTCCTAAAATTGTAGCCCCAGCAATAACTTTGATACCTGCTAAAAGCTTACCCAAAGATTTTATAACAATTTCTTGTTGCCCAATTAGATTGTCTACAATAATTCCCGCTCTGTGCTCACCCATATGTACAACAACTACAAACAACTCTTCCTGTGAATCATTACCTTTCTGAGGGACATTTAGTTTATTAGCTAACCTAATGATTGGAATTATTTGGCCCCGCAAAAGAATAACTTCCTGGTTTTGGATCGTTTTAATATCTTCGGTAGTAACACTTATAGTACTATCAATCGACCCTAAAGGTATCGCATATATCTCTTGGCTCACTTTTACCAACAACGCTTGAATTATCGCCAAGGTCAGAGGCAGTCGAATTTTAAACTTACTTCCTTCATTTAATTTTGTTTCTACATCAACCATACCGCCAAGCGACTCAATTTTATTTTTAACCGCATCCATTCCGACACCGCGTCCTGATACATCAGTTACAACTTCCGCGGTTGAAAATCCAGGTAGAAAGACAAGTCGAACGGCATCATTAGCATCCATCTTGTCCGCCTCAGCCTGAGTAATAAGTCCCTTTTGTAATGCTTTATTTTTAATTACATCAGAATTAATGCCTTTCCCGTCATCTTCAACAATTATAATTACGTTGTTACCTTCGTGACGAGCAATTAGACGTATTTCCCCTATCGGGTTTTTCCCTTTAGCCTGGCGCTCATTAGGTTTTTCAATACCATGATCAATTGAATTGCGAAGGAGATGCACAAGAGGATCCCCAATTTCATCAATAACTGTCCGATCTAATTCTGTTTCTTCACCCTGAATAATCAAATTTACTTCCTTATTCAAATCACGTGACAGATCCCGAACCATACGCGGAAAACGATTAAAAACCTGTCCTACTGGAACCATTCGGACTTTCATAACTACCGACTGAAGATCTGTTGTTACCCTATCCATTTGTTCTATTGTCTCAACCAAATCCGCTAAACGATGGGTAATGCCAATTTGTTCAAGTCGAGTTTTATTAATTACTAATTCCCCAACAAGATTAAGAAGTGAATCAAGTTTGTCAATATCAACACGAACAGATTGTCCACTTTTAATTTTCTTATCAGCGGAGCTGGCTTGAGCAGCAGTAGCATTCTTCTCTACTTTTGCTACTGAATTATTCTCAATGTTAACAGTATCTGATATTACTTTGCTTGTCTCTATATAATTAACTGAAGGCGCCTCACATACTAAAACCTCTGCTTTATCAACTTCTGATATAGATAATACAGTTTGGTGGACTTTAGCTGCCTCAGCTGCAGTTAAAAGTAATACTTCGAAACTAAATGCAAATTTCTCTTTTTCTAAATCTTCCGTTGATGGAACTGTTTTTATAATATCCCCTAGTTCCTCCAAGGCACTTATCACCATATACGATCTTGCTGATTTAAGAAGGCATCCTTCACGTAGTGATACCTTGATCTCGAATGCTTGCATACCAGTATCTTTCGCTGATTTTATAATAGAAGCTTCTGTATCACTAAGCACAATACTGGAAACTTGAGGCGTAGTTTCACTGTTTGTTTGGATAGTTACTTCGCCCTTAGCGACTAAATTCAATTTATCTATTAAGGGTTTAATATCCAAGACTAAATCATTACCACTTGCCACATTCTCAACCAGTTGTTCTAAAGTATCAACACATTTAAAAACAGTATCTATAATATCCGGTGTTGCTTTTAGCTGATTTTTACGAAGAAGATCGAGGACATTTTCCATTTCATGGGTTAACTCAGCAATTGTAGTAAACCCCATCGTAGCAGACATTCCCTTAATTGTATGAGCACTACGAAAAATCTCATCAAGTACCGATAAACTTTCCGGATCGTTTTCTAACTCAAGCAGACAACTGTTCAGTGTTTGTAAATGCTCGCGGGATTCTTCTAAAAACATCCCCATATACTGGTTAGTGTCCATTACAATTCCCCCATCTTATTTGGTAACAGATTTGACTATTTCAGACGCTATGTTGTTAATTGGAGCAATTTTATCAATCACTCCTAGCTCAATTGCAGACTTTGGCATACCAAAAACTACAGCAGTCGACTGATCTTCGGCTATAGTAAACCCATGTTGTTGTTTAATCGCTTGCATTCCTTTCGCCCCATCATGTCCCATTCCAGTAAGTATTACTCCGGTTGCATTACTACCGTAAGTCTTAGCTACTGATTCGAAAAGCGGATCAACTGCAGGACGATGACCAGCTAGAGGAGGACTTTGGTTTAACTTTATTAACCTCTTATTGCCATCAGTTTCAACTGTCATATGATAGTCACCTGGCGCTATAAGCACTAGTCCCGGGCGAATTACATCATTGTTCTCTGCTTCTTTTATTGTTAATGATGATATTGAATTTAGTCGATCTGCCAAGGATTTTGTAAAACCGGGAGGCATATGTTGAACTATTACTACGCCGCAAGGTAAATTTCCTGGTAGCTTGGTAATAATTTCTTGCAATGCACGAGGGCCGCCAGTAGAAGTTCCTATTGCAATTACTCTTTCGTTGCTGAATATAGGTACAGTTTTTACGGATGTTTTTAGCGGAACAGGAGAAACTACTGTTTTAGATATTGGTAGAGCCAGTCTTGTCACATTTGCACGTACAGCAGATCGGCATTTAACTATTAATTCCTCGCTTATAGCAGCCACACTAGAAATTGGACCGGCTGCTTTGGCTACAAAATCAACCGCCCCTAACGCTAAGGCTCGAATTGTAGCGTCAGCTCCAGCTTGCGTCAAACTACTAACCATAACAACCGGCGTCGGGAAATCTTGCATTATTACCTCAAGAGCCTGCATACCATCCATAATCGGCATCTCGACGTCCATGGTTACAAGATCAGGCTTTAGCCTCTTTACTTTATCAATGGCATCTTTGCCATTACGAGCTGTATCTATCACTAAAAAGCCATCCTGACCTGTAAATACGTCAGTCAGCATTTTTCTCATGAATGCCGAGTCATCAACAATAAGAATTCTTATCATTACGCCACCTCATCTTCCACCTATAAACCTTTCTGTCGCAATTCGAGTTGCTTTTTAAATATGAATTTGATAATTTTACTTCGAACACTCTCTGGCGTATCTATAAATTTAGTACCTACCCAAAATACTGGCAAATCAGACTGTGGTTTTTCTACTCTAACTACTTCACAATTTAATTGAAGCTGTTCTAAATCGGGTAAGTTAATATGTATTTTAAGCTTTGTTCCAAGACGTATGGGCTGCTTACTGATGAGTCTAGCACCGCCACCACTGATATCTTTGGTAATTGTCTTAGTAGTCTCTGAGTCCTCAGATTCAGCACATTGCCATTCAACTGGTAGCATTGTATCAATCCTAACAAAAGCACGCTGCTGAATCTTTTTAATTTCGTTAGGAAGCGAAACTATCCAAATAGGCAATGGGCGTAATTGCTTGTCAATAAAAATACAAGTAAATTGGTAGGAAGCATTATTGGAAACCATACGAACAAAAAACTTACTTCCACTACTAAGTAATATCGGGTATCCTTTACTCATTGGCATTGCAATTACCATACTCTTTTCGTTGACTTCTTCGATACGGCTTGTTAACTTTTCCTCAGGAACAGAGGCTAGTATTATTTCTAATCTTTGGTTAGGCTTGATAATATCTTCTGGCTTAATTTGTTCTGACTTATTCACATGTACCTCCTGCCTAAAAGGTTGTTACTGTCTCCAAAAATCAAACACTCTACTGAAAAAACCTTTAATTCCACGAGGTGGAACTGCATAATTTCCGAACAGTATGTTTTGCGCTATATTATTAATACACTTTGATGCTAACGTATCAGGAAAAGCTAACAATAATGGTTTTTGATTCTTAACGGCTTTTATAAGGTTTCGATCTTCGTATATGAATCCTATACCTATTACAGAAAGTCCTAGAAAGCGGAAAGCAGCTTTAACTAGTTTATCGGTTACCATCTCGCCTTCACCAACTTCTATAACCCTATTCACAACTAATTTAAGCGGAGAAGTTCCGTTATTATTGATGTAAGCTTTCATCATTGCATATGCATCAGTTATTGCAGTAGGCTCCGGTGTAGTAATAATGATAACCTCGTCGGCAGCAATAACAAAATTCAATACGTTACGATTTAATCCAGCACCTGTATCAATTAAAATAGTATCGGCCCAATCATCGAATAAAGAAATCTGGCTTATTATGCTAAATAATTGTGAATCCGTTAAATTTGCCAAGTGGTGAATTCCTGAACCGCCAGATAAATATTTTATGCCATAAGGTCCTTCAGAAACGGCTTCATTTATTGCTAGACCATCTTCTAGAATGTTTAATAAGTTATATTTTGAAGTACGGCCTAAAACTACATCGACGTTTGCGGTTCCTAAATCAGCATCTATAATCAAGACCTTCTGTCCTAATTTTGCTAAGGAAATAGCCAAATTTACAGTGAAATTTGTTTTTCCTACTCCCCCTTTACCACTTGTCACAGTAATTACACGTGCTTTATTTGCAGGCTTAGTAATTATCGCTGCCTCGCCCACTTTACTTTTCTGCACTAATTGTCGTAACTTCTCAGCTTGATCAGCCATATTAATCCCTCAAGACCATATTAGCAATTTTTTGAGGATTTGAAAGTTCAATATCATCAGGTACATTTTGGCCAGTAGTAATATACGAAAGAGTAGTAGGAAATTGATACAAGAGATTAATTATCGTACCTATATTACTTGCCTCATCAACTTTAGTAAAAATAATCTTTTGTGGAGCACAAACGGAAAACTTACGTACTATATCTAAAGCATCTTTGTATTTTGTAGAAGTACTTAAAACCAGATGTTTTTCTATACTAGCATCTACTTCCAAAAAAGCTTGTAATTCGGCTATTTGATAGTGGTTTCTGGGACTACGTCCTGCTGTGTCAATTAAAATAAGATTTTTGTCCTGGTGACGATAAAGAGCATCCTTTAATTCGTCTGGTGTATAAACTATTTCAATCGGAACTCCAATTATATCCGAATATGTTTTTAATTGCTCCACAGCCGATATACGATAAGTATCAGCTGTAATCATCGCAACCTTATAACCCTCTTTTATTGAAAACTGAGCTGCCAATTTTGCAATAGTAGTTGTTTTGCCAACCCCAGTCGGGCCTATAAACGCAACAGTCTTACACCCAGATGAAGAAACTTCGATACCTTCTATTCGATGTAAATAACTAGTCAAGCGGTCTAAAAGCATTCTCCTTGCTACAGAGTTAGAATCATCGCCAACTTCTTCAATATCAGGGATACCTTTTAATAAATTCTCGGCAATTTTAACTTCAACATCATTTCTAACTAGAAGGTCGAGCAGATGTGAGTTTTTGCACTTACTCTGAGGAATCTTATGCAGCACTTGTTCAAGCATTTTACGCATATTAGCAAGTTCATGTTGCATAACTAAGGAATTATGATCAGGTTCTTCCCATAAGTTATGATCAATATTCTTCGCCGCAACTGTTTGCTTTTTTTCTGTTGTCAATGCGGCTGCTATTGGAGGAGAGTCTACTGCAGCCATAACCTCGACCATCTCTTTTCCAAAGAAGCCGAATAGACCACCTTTTTTGAAGCGTCGTGTGTGCAAAATAACAGCATCACGACCCAACTCATTTTTAACCTGATTCATTGCGTCCTGCATAGAACTGGTTGTAAATACTTTAACTTTCAATTATATTCTCACCATCCCTAAAGCCTGCACCTCAGCTTTTGATTCTAGTTCGGCGTAGGATAAGACGACTAAAGAAGGCGCAGCACGTTCAGTCAACTTACGAAAATAAAGCCTAACAGCAGGGCTTGTAAGTACTACTGGTTGATAGCCAAGATTAGTTAATTTAGGAATTTCGCTGTTTAAACTATTGATCATATTCTGCATAACGGCAGGCTCAAGCGCAACATATGAACCATGCTCGGTACGCTGAACAGATGCAGATATTGTATTTTCTAATTGCGGTTCAATTGTTATGCAAGTCAAAATATTATTTTGTACATACTGTCGTGAGATTTGCCGTGATAAAGCATGACGAACATATTCACCTAGTATTTCAGGGTCTTTAGTTAAGGTTGCATAATCCGCTAAAGTTTCTAAAATCGTAACCATGTCTCTAATAGAAATACGTTCTCTTAACAGTCCAGCCAGCACTTTTTGAACATCTCCTATGGACACCAAATTTGGGACTAGTTCATCAACAACTGCTGGGGAATTCTGTTTGACGCTTTCTACTAGATTCTGTGTTTCTTGACGACCTAAAATTTCTGCCGCGTGGGCTTTTATGATTTCGGTCAAATGTGTTGCGAGTACTGAAACAGGATCGACAACCGTGTATCCTGCCAATTCAGCCTGTTCCCTAGCACCATCCTGAATCCATAAGGCCGGAAGTCCAAAGGCAGGTTCTACAGTATCAATTCCTTTAATTTCTTCCATTACATTGCCTGAGTTCATTGCTAGATAGTGATCAAGTAATAATTCTCCCTTAGCTATTTCTATTCCTTTGAGCTTTATCATATATGAGTTAGGTTTCAACTGAATATTATCACGAATTCTAATGGTAGGAACAATTAACCCCATTTCTAAAGCGCACTGACGTCGAATCATAACAATTCTATCAAGTAAATCTCCACCTTGACCTGCGTCTACCAAAGGGATTAAGCTATAACCAATTTCCAGTTCCATAGGATCTACCTGAAGTAAAGAGACGATGTTTTCTGGTTTTCGTACTTCTTCGTTTTCTTGCTGCTCCATTTGAGAAATCTCTGATTGTGCTTTGTCCTGATCCGATTTATGAAGATTATAGCCAATGGCTAAAGAAATAGCTCCTAGTACAAAAAACGGAATGCCAGGAAGACCGGGCACTAATGATAAAAGAACTAAGACCCCAGCAGCAATGAAGAAAACTCGTGGATTATTAAAAATCTGCGACGCAATATCCTGTCCAAGATTAGAATCTGAAGCAGCTCTCGTAACTACTATACCTGTCGCAGTAGATATTAATAAGGCAGGTATTTGATTAACCAGACCTTCACCAACAGTCAGTAAAGTATAGCTCTGAAGTGCATGTAAAGCATCGAGATTTCTTTGCACCATGCCTATAAAGAAACCGCCAACAATATTAATAATAATTATAATAATTGCAGCAATAGCGTCGCCCTTAACGAACTTACTTGCACCATCCATAGCGCCATAGAAGTCTGCTTCACGCTGAATTTTTTTACGGCGATCCCGCGCTTCACTATCAGAAATAGCACCAGAATTCAAATCCGCATCAATACTCATTTGCTTTCCAGGCATAGCATCTAAGGTAAAACGAGCAGCAACCTCAGCTACACGCTCAGCACCCTTAGTAATAACAATAAATTGTATGATAATCAAAATAACGAATACGATAAAACCTACAACTGCATTACCGCCAACTACGAAATTACCAAAGGCCATGATTACCTCACCGGCATAGCCATCAATTAGAATTAGCCGCGTCGATGAAACATTAAGAGCCAAACGAAACAAAGTAGTTATAAGAAGTAGTGAGGGAAATATAGAAAACTGCAATGGCTCTACATTATAAATAGCAACCATTACAATAATTAATGCAAACGTTATATTTAACGATAATAAAAGATCCAGCAAAAACGTAGGGAGCGGGATAATCATCATAATAACGATGGTAATTATCGCTACAGCTATGAGAATATCACTATATTTTTTTAATACACCAAATGGCGTTGACTGTGTAGCCATGATTACTCGCCCTTTCTAATAGAGAACAATAAATTACGATAATTTCTTTTTTAGTCTGTAGACATAAGCCAATACTTCTGCTACTGATTTGTATAGTTCTGGCGGAACTATGTCGCCGACTTCGGAGTTACTATACAAAGCACGAGCTAGAGGCTTATTCTCGACGATAGTTACACTATGTTCTTTAGCAATTTCTCTAATGCGCTTAGCTAAAAGGTCTTGTCCTTTAGCAATTATCATAGGCGCTGCCATGGTGTTGTCATATTTTAGGGCAACAGCAAAGTGTGTAGGATTTGTAACGATTACATCTGCCTTGGGAACTTCATGCATCATACGACTCATTGCCATTGCTCGTTGACGTTCCTTTATCTTTCCTTTGATTTGAGGATTACCTTCAGTTTGCTTATATTCTTCTTTAACTTCCTGCTTACTCATCTTTAAACTCTGGTTATGTTCCCAATGTTGATAAAAAAAGTCTAAAGCAGCCATCACGAGCATTACTCCGCTAATTTGAAAAACTAGTGTCAATAAAAGCCCTGTTATCAGTTTTAGTGAATCAGACAGGTCAGCACCAATTAAATTTGGTAACCGTCCGGCTTGCTCTATCATGAAATTGTAAACGAAATAGCTAACTATGATTATTTTGAAAATAGCTTTGAATAGTTCAACTAAGGACCTTTTTGAAAAAATCCGCTTAAAGCCGGATAATGGATTTATTCTTTCTAACTGGGGCATTAAAGGTTCAAATGAAAAGTTAATACCAACTTGCAGAAAGTTAATAAATACAGAGGTAACTAATATTACAAGCATTATTGGTAATGAGGCTTTTAAAAAAACAATTCCAAAGTTTAGAAATATCTCGCTAACTGTATTAAGCGTAAAATCTTGATAGGAAAAATTAGAATAAATAAACCTCATATAATTTGCTAATTCATCGTAAATAAAACTTCCAATAACTTTTAAAGCTAAAAAGGCCGCCATAATTCCTATCGCAGAATTAACTTCGACACTCTTTGCCACCTGCCCCTTTTTTCGGGCATCTGCCTTACGCTTTGGCGTAGCATCTTCTGTCTTTTCACCACTAAACAACTGTAGATTAAATGCAGGCAATTTGGTTGCATGCATTAGTTGTAGTAAATCATTTGAAGTTTTCAAGCAATTTGTATATGTTAGTAAACATGCCATTAAATGCCACTTCCAAAAATAGAATGTAAAAAGGTAAGGCCAAGGATAGAACAAAAATGCCGACAATTATTTTGCCCGGCACACCAACTACAAAAATATTCATTTGCGGCATTGTGCGAGCCAGTATTCCTAATGCTATATCAGTTAACAGTAGTGACACCAGCACGGGCAGGCTTATTTTTAAAGCAATAGAAAATATGCCCCACACCATATCCACAATAATTCCTGTTAGGGCGGTATTGAATACTACTCCAGTAATAGGAATTATTTTGAAACTATTAAATAAAGCAATTAACAATAAATGATGACTGTTAGTTATAAGAAAAACTATAAGAGCTAAGATATATTTAAAATTGCCGATAAGGGGAACTTGTTGGCCTGACTGAGGATCAAAAACATTAACTATACCAAATCCAACCTGAGTATCAAGGAGTTGACCAGCCATATGAACGGCCGAAAAAACAAATGAACTAGCATAACCAATAATCCATCCTACCATCAATTCACTTATCATCATAAAGGTAAATAGTAGAACGTTTTCAGGAAGGACTACATTCGTTTGAGACACAATTGGGAATAAAATCATCGAAATAGCTAATGCTAATCCTGCCTTTATATATACTGGTATATTACGACTGCCGAAGATAGGGGTTACTATGAATATCCCACTTATACGTACAAATATAAGTAGAAATACTCCTAGTGAGCTTTGTATAATTGTGAATAAATCCAAAACAAACCACCTTTGCTAGCGAATAATATTAGGCAAACTAACAAAAATATTGCGCGTATAGTCAACCAGCAAACTAAGCATCCAAGGACCAAATACTAAAATAGCAACAAAAACTGCAATTATCTTTGGTATAAAAGCCAAGGTTTGTTCTTGTATCTGAGTAGTAGCCTGAAAAATACTAACTAAAATACCGACTAGCAGCCCTAACCCAAGCATTGGTGCAGCAACCAGCATAACCATAGTTAAAGCATCGCGCCCAACCTGTACAGCAAAATCACCGGACATCATTATCCCCCTTAATTAAAACTGGTTACCAATGACTTAATGATTAGATGCCAGCCATCTACTAGAATAAAAAGCAATATCTTAAATGGCAGTGAAATCATTACCGGTGGAACCATCATCATCCCCATTGACATCAGTGTGCTGGCTACAACCATATCTATTACAATAAAAGGGATATAAATCATGAAACCAATTTGAAAGGCCGTTTTCAGCTCACTTATAACAAACGCAGGAATAAGTGTTGTTGTAGGAACATCATCAGGCGAGTTTGGTCGTGATGCCTCTGAAATATTTACAAATAAAGCTAAATCATTTTCCCTTGTTTGCTTGAACATAAACTCGCGCATTGGCTTTAAACTTTCTGTAATAGCCGCATCCTGTGAAATAGCACCATTTAAATAAGGTTGAAGACCATTAGTGTTGGCCTGCTCAAGATATGGCGACATAATGAAAAATGTCAAAAAAAGTGCTAATCCAATTAAAACTTGGTTCGGCGGCATCTGTTGAGTAGCCAACGCACTTCTCAAAAAAGACAAAACCACGATTATACGAATAAATGATGTCATCATAATCAATATTGATGGCGCTAACGATAAAATCGTCAGGGTGAATAATATTTGTAAGCTAAGCGCAACGTCCTTTGGATCGTTTGCCGATTCAACCCCAACGTTGAAACTAGGTATCGGCATTATTGGAGCGGCCTTAATAGTTTCAGGCATACTTATAATTAACAGCATCACTATGATACTCAAAACAACATAGCGTTGTTTAAACACAGCTTTACCTCTTCTCATTCTCATTGTCTTGCTTGGTTCTATTATTGCTGCCAATAGAAGGGAGCTTTTGCGTTATTTGGTGCAAAGAAGCAAGATGGCTTTGGAAGATGTTACTAAACTGTTCTTGATCTGCTCTGTCGACTTTCTGTACACGCAGTTTTTCAATTTCAGCTTCATCTGTTATCTCTTGAAGAAGTGTAATATTATGATCAGTTACCCCAAGAACCATACATTTGCCGGCGATTTCTACAACATATACCGCTCGGTTTGTCCCAAGAGACAAAGTAGTAATAACTTTACTAGATTCACCAAAAGACTGGCTTCCTAGCTTTTGTCCAATAAATTTTGACGTAAAGTAGGCTAAGCCAATGACCAGTGCAAAAGTCACAATCAACGAAAAAACATAAGAAATGGTGGACATCCACGATGCACTAGTCGGCGCTTGCGGCTCCTGGTATTTTAGATACTCTCCTTGAGCTTCTTGGGCACCGACTTGAGACGAAGCCAATAGCACGCATACTAGAATACATATTGGCAAGATACGCTTATTAATAATTCCCATTATTAACCGACTGCTTTTCGTACAGCCTCTAATACTCGGTCTGGCTGAAATGGCTTTACAATAAAATCACGGGCACCAGACTGAATTGCTTCAATAACCATTGCCTGCTGTCCCATAGCACTACACATTATGACCTTTGCGGCAGGGTCGATCTTTTTAATTTCCTTGACTGCAGCAATACCATCCATTTCCGGCATTGTAATATCCATAGTTGTAAGGTCTGGCTTTAATTCTTGGTACTTTTCTACTGCTTTCAGACCGTTTTCCGCTTCACCAACAACTTCATAACCGTTTTTTGTAAGTATATCTTTAATCATCATTCTCATGAAAGCAGCATCATCAACAACCATAACCTTAATTGCCATTTTTCATCTCTCCTTAAATTCTTCATTGAGCATTTTCTAGAGTACTACTGTAAAGTACTTGCACGTTCTAAAGGACTTATAATATCTGTTATTCTGACACCAAAATTCTCATCAATAACAACAACTTCACCTTTTGCAATTAGCTTACCGTTAACTAAAACATCTACGGACTCCCCAGCAAGCTTATCAAGTTCTACTACCGACCCGGGTGCAAGTTCTAAAATCTCACGAATAAGCTTTTTTGTCCGCCCCAACTCAACAGTTACCTGAAGCGGCACATCTAATATTAAGTTAATATTGGTATCAGCAACTGGTATTGTGTTAGGTGCTAATGGAGCAAATTGAACTGGCTGCACCGCAACATTTTGCTGAGCTCTCTTTTGCATTGGAACCGCAGCAACAGCAGCCTGCTGAGCATAAGCTGTACTTGGCTGTTCGGCAGCCTTAGGAGGAGCCGCACTAGCTTTAGGAGACTGGGCAACTGCAGGTGGTTCTTGAACAGCGGTGAATAAATTCTCCACCATATCTTTAGATATATCAAGCGGAAGTATTTGCATTATTTCACTATCAATTAAATCTTCAACTTCCATCCTAAAAGCAACTTTTACAATATGATCATTTATCGGTACTGAATTGGTAATTGCCGAATCTGTCGCAAAATCTACAATATTCACATTAGGCGGAGAAATGTCGATTTTTTTTCTAAAAATAGTAGACATTGAAGTAGCTACCGAACCCATCATTTGGTTCATGGCTTCCCCAACAGCACTCATATAAAGTTCATTTAGCTGGGTTGGAGGGTTTGTCCCATCTCCTCCCATCATAAGATCAGCTATAATTAAGGCATCTTGCTCACGCATAGCAAGTAAATTCGTCCCTACAATCCCATGTGTATAACCGACTTCAATAACTAAGTACGGTAATGGATATTGACCCTGTATCTCTTTTAACGTAGAAACAGACACTCTTGGAGTAGTTATAGAAACACGCCGCCCTAGTAAAACTGAAAGTGTTGTGGCTGCACTTCCCATCGAAATATTACCTATTTCGCCTAAAGCATCTTTCTCCATGTCCGAAATACTAGGTACAGAAGAAGACGGCGCAGCTGGCTCTCCGCGTAATAGGGCATCAATTTCGTCTTGTGAAAGAAACCCGTCACTCATCACTGTCATCTCCTTCCATAACAATTTGCGATATCTGTACCGCAACCTTTTTCCCCGAAACTCCAGGTTTACAGCGAAATTTTTCTCTATGACCAATTATTACGCTTAAGTCACTTCCAACTTTGGTTTCCAGCTGCAAAACATCACCGACAGCTAAATCCAGCAACTCGTTAACCTTTACGGTGATTTGTCCAAGCTCTACTACCATTGGTATTAAAGTCCTTTCCAACTTTCGCTGCAAAGCACTAATATGTTCTGGATGCTCTTGCTTTGAAACCGAAGAAGCCACCCAAAAAGTTGTTGTAAGTTTCGACATTATAGGTTCTAAGACCAAGTATGGTATGCAAATATTAATTAATCCCTCTACTTGACCTATCTTAGTTTGTAGAGTAATTATTACGACCATATCATTAGGTGGTACAATTTGTGTAAATTGAGGGTTAGTTTCAATTGCTTCTAACCTCGGTTCAATCGCAACAACTTGTTTCCATGCCTCTTGGAAACTCTCTAGAGCTTTATTCATCACTCTTCTAGTTATAGCCTCTTCGATATCAGTCAAAGCCCGGGTTTTAGCCGGTGGTAATCCAGGTCCCCCAAACAATCTGTCTATTATTGAAAAAACTATATTAGGGTTAAGTTCCAAAATGACATTGCCCTTTAGTGGACGCATATTAAAAATCCCAATAACACTTGGGTTTGGTAATGACCGTATAAATTCCTCATAAGTTAGCTGATCTACCGAAGCTACATTTATGTGAACAAGCGCCCTTAGATGTGCCGAGAGGTAGGTGTTCAAAAGACGAGCAAAATTCTCATGCAGCATATTCAGAGTGCGAATTTGGTCTTTAGAAAACTTATCAGGGCGTTTAAAATCATATACTTTTATTTTACGCTGTTTGTGTTCTACCTTAATATCTTCCGCTGATACAACACCTGTTGACAATGCTGATAATAGGTCATCAATTTCCGACTGCGACATTACATCAGACCCTGACAAAATTCCCCCTCCTTCCACACCTTTATTATATATCTTTTGTTATAGCTAATCTATAATACTACTGCAAGACAAAGTTGGTAATGTATACCTCATATACTCTCTCTTGACCAAGTGCCTTGTTAACTTCATTCTTAATGATTTCTTTGAGCTGCTCCTGTTTACCAGGATCAAAGTCTTCTACTTTCTGTGATCTCAGTAATTGAACAACAGTATCTAAAACTTTAATTTCCGTAGGTGAAGGCATTTTCCCTTCCTTCGGAGGATCATTCTTGTCAGGTTTTAACTCTACAATAATACCGATTTTTAAGAAGCGCCCGCTGTTAACACCGCCAATATTTAATATTAATCCATCCTTTGCATCGCCTAGTTTAATAAACACGCCAGGCTCATGCTGTGTGGTCTTTTTATCAGTAGCTTTGTCAGCAACAATTTTTGTCGCTATATAATAAGAAACTCCTCCAGCCAACAAAAGTCCAAAAACAATCATCCCAACTATTAGCATTAAAGAAAACTTCTTTTCACCTTCTGCCAACTTCTACACCTCCATTCCAGAACAACTATAGTTTAGTAACTAAATTACTTTATAGTAATACTAATCCATTGCTATATTCCAAATTATGCCTGTACAGCAAGATCACACATACTTTCCTAATATTAAAAGAACCATGTTATTATCTAGCGAAAGTTGCGGAAAATAGCTCTTCTATAATCCATAACACGTCTTACAACTTCATCCATCGATTCTTCTACAATTAGCTTTTTGCCTGAAGTCAGGGTTATAACTGTGTCTGGAGTTTCTTCAATTGTCTCAATAATCTCTGCATTAAGCACAAAATCGTCGTCGCATTTTAATCTAGTAAGTCTTATCATATTACGCCCTCCAACTTAAGTATAGGGGGGAGTCCCCCCCTATTAGATTAACGTTTAAGATTAGCTAAATCTTGAAGCATTTCATCAGTTACAGTAATTATTTTGGAATTTGCCTGGAATCCACGCTGAGTAATAATCATATTACTGAATTCTTGAGCTAAATCAACATTTGACATCTCAAGTGATCCAGGATTGAAGCCTCCCCTGCCTCCAGAACCAGAAGGTCCTACTTGTGGTTCACCCGAGTTGTTTGACTTGATATACATATTATCGCCAACTTTAGTTAAACCAGCTGGATTATTGAAGGTCGACAGGCACACTTGAGCTAGTTTTTGAGTTTGCCCGTTACTGAATTTACCGATAATAGTACCAGTACCATCAATTGTAGTCTGTTCTAAAGTTCCTGCTGCATACCCATCTCTATCAACTGCCTGGGCAGTTGATTCTCCACCGTACTGAGTAAGACCGGTGAAATTGGGTGTAACAGAAACCGTAGCTGCCCCTGCAGGATCAAATGTAAACGCTGTAGCTGGCGTTGCACTATCAAAACTACCATCTGTATTAAAGTTAATTGTATATGTTCCCCCGGTAATCGTAATTGGCGGGGTATCGGCGGTTTGCGTTCCTGATGAAAACGTCCATTGATTTGCCGTAGCAGTTTTCGTAAATACCCCTGCGATTTTATGTGTATTACCTTTACTGTCATATACAGTAATAGAGGCAGGCACGGTAGTTCCGGTAGCGGCATCACCTGACAAGTTATTAGCATATGTAATAGAAGTAGACGGTTTAGCCGCCATTGAACTGCCCACCGGTATTTGAATCGGCGTTACCGGCTGATTAGTATCAATATTCCCCTCAGTGCCTTTCCAGCCCATAACTTTGTAACCGCTTCCCGGCACAAGGAAATTACCCTGGTTATCAAAATCAAAAGCGCCAGAGCGGGTATAAATTTGGTTCATACCATCTGATAAGACAAAAAAACCTGATCCTGAAATAGCTAAGTCTGTCTGTTTTCCAGTTGGTTGAGTGCTACCATCAGTGAAAAGTGTATCAATACTTGCTAACCCCATACCAAGACCAACCTGCATTGGATTAGTACCACCTAGGTTGCCTTGTCCACTAGAAGCACCCTGGATAGTTTGGTTAAGCATATCCTGAAAGTTTACTCTGCTAGCTTTAAAGCCAACAGTATTTACGTTAGCAATGTTGTTACCAATAACATCCATACGAGTCTGATGATTACGCAAACCGGAAATTCCGGCAAATAATGAACGCATCATAATAAAACGACCTCCTATAAATTTCAATTTTACTAGCTAATTAGCTGCTTCAATCATTCAGCAGCCAGGGCTTCCTCAAGAGGTCCAGCCCTAAATAATTACTGCACTATCGATATTTGTAAACACATTATCTTTCATACTTGTTCCATCTATCGCAGTAATTACTGTCTTATTCTTCACACTGACAACCAATGCCAAATTATCCATCAATACAAGCGATTCCTTAGCACCTTTTTGTGCCGCCTTGTCAACAGCGTTATTTAATTTTGCTACATCAGCCTCACTAAGTTTTATGTTTCGACTATTCATACGCTGCAAAGCGTGCTGTGAAAATTTTACACCTAATTCTTTTTGGAGAGCTTCTTTAAATATCCCCTTATTATCCGCTTCAGTGTAAGACGATTGCCGTGGTTTAATCGTTGTACCGCCCGGATTATGGGGAATGTGAATTACTTGTTGAAAGTAAATTCGATTATCACTACTCATAACACCCCATCCTTATCAAAAATCTATATATGCAGCCCAACATCGGTAATTGCCGAAAGATCAAGACGATTCTCCACCGCCAGACTTTTAACCTTAGTCAGCTCTACAGTAACTTCAACCGGGTCAGCCTTTGACGCTATTTTTTCATCAATAACGAGTTTTTGTTTGCCCTCATCATTTTGGATATTAGTCACAACCCCTGTGTGTTCTTTGCTGTCACTATCGAGCCATTTAACAGTTTTACCCATAAGACTCTCATCAGATTGCAACTTACCATTAGCAATTGTAACATCAGAGTACACGACTAGTTTTGGTTGACCATTTATAACACTTACGCCGCCTACTACTCCCGTTTTTTCTGCATAAGTACTAGAGTCATTCCACTTAACTCTATTACCAATCATGCCACTGGCTTGAGTTGTAAGAAGGTTTGAATTCATATTCTGCATTTGCTCTAGACTGGAAAACTGTGCCATTTGGGAAATAAATTCTTTATCTTCCATTGGGTTCATTGGATCTTGATAGCGGAGCTGTGTTACTAGTAATTGTAAAAATTCATCTTTTCCCATTTCATCATTTGCTTTGCGTGTTCCTTGGTTAGTTGCTGAAGTGTTAACGTTCGATGTACCATTAACGGTTGACATTCTATCCCTCCTATATTCGGTAATCAACACCTGTATCTACTCTAAGCTGAGATTTAATAGTCGATTCGGAATCTTCAAAGGCTTCTTCTGCAATCTTCTTATTATTGAATTTCACCACAGGCTGCTTTGGTGCTTCTCGTTGTCCATTAGATAAAAACTGCCCTAATCCCGAATAAACCCCTACATTATCTACCTTCAACCCTTGATTTGTCATTTCTTGTTTCAATTGGACTAAAGATGACTCAATCACACTTCTAACTTCAGCATTATCTGAATGGAAGCTTGCACTGATTAGTCCCTTATCTACCGAAACCTTCAAGGTTAATTCGCCCAGATGTTCGGGTTTTAATTTAATTATCATTTCTGTTTCTTGAGTTCCTCTAACAAGCCGTGCTTTTTCGATTATCTGCTCGGCTATGTTGTGTGTGTCATTTACCTTAGGAGTATCACTTTGCTTTACGGTACCCAGGTCTGACTGAACGGCAGGTTGCTGTAATTTATTAATACTATCAATATTAGCAGTTTCCCGTTGGAGAACATTACTTGAAAAATCGTTTTTTTCTATTGAGTCGATTTTAGGACTAATGCCATTCTCCTGGTATGACTTACCCTCAGAATTTAGATTTAAGCTAGATTTAAGTAAGGTATCCACTCGTTTTTCAATACTTACAGGACTTTGTTTGTCGAGCGTTACATTAGATAAAGCTGCAGCAACCTCAACTTCAGATCCTTCATTGACCGGTTTATGTGTATTTTTTTGCCCTGTAGTTACATTTAAAACACTTACACCATTAACATCGTCATTTTTGTTAGAAGCTGAGTCAATACCTAAATCAGTAACGTCTTCTGCTAAAGCGCTGCTATTTTTTAGTGAATCTCTTATAACGGTAGTAATTGCAGCATTTTTTTCTGGTTTGGCTCCATCACTGTCGTCAATCAACGGTTTCACTAAAGAATCAGCACTAGGATTTATAACTTTCGCAACATTCGGCTCTTTACCTGACGTGATTAGCTGCTCACTCACTAAGAACTGATCAGTTTCCACAGAAGTGTTACTTATTATATCAGAAGCAAGAATATTAGATAGTTTACTATTATCATCTATGACTACCGAATTCGAAATTTCTTGAGCAGGCACTTGTACTTGTATAACATTACTAGAAATCGAAGGCATCGCGACAAATGGAGCAATAAAGGGCATTATTACTACCTGATCTGAATTCGTGCTCTGTGTTTCACGTTCGGACAATCCACTTTGACTGGACGGTTCCTGGAGGTTTGCCTTGTCTTTTAAGTCTGATTTTTCATAAGATACTTCAGACATTACTTTAGTAAATTCCTTAGACTTCTCTTTATCTAGACTAGTATTTGGCTTGTTTTTATACGTAGATTTGCTTTGTTGATTATTAACTAAAATTAACGATTCTGTCATTTAATTCACCCCCTTTCCTATACCACTTATAACAAGTTTTGTTAATTGCTTACTGCTTGACCTTTGAGTATTAACTCAGTTAGTCTTGCAGATCTCTTACTATCTAGTGAAGATAGAATTTTCGCAGCCTGATCTTCTTCCATTTTGTTTAGTATTGCTAAAACCGTTGGGTCATCTAGCTGATTTAGAATATTAGCAGCCTCAGTTGGCTTCATTGAACTATATAATCGTGCCAATTTACTTATTTTCTTTGCTTCTTCTTGCTGTTTTTCTTTAGCTAATTTATCCCGCTCTGTTGTATCAAGTTTACTTATGGAATTAATTTGAGACTGAGCCTGAGGTAAAACCTCTTGCGGAGATTTATTCACCTGAGGTTTATCTGTATTAGTTTTAGTGTCATCAATATCGACTGTTTCAAAATTCGTTTTTGGTCTCTCAAAATACTTACCGATAACTGGCTTATCATAAAGCTTCCACTTATCCCCAATATCCTGGATATCAATAAACTTCAAATATATTCCTAATGCAAAACCTGCTCCTCCAAGCATAACTAAAACTAATAATACAGCAACAATCTTTGATACATTACCAGATGGTTTTTCAATATTTGCAGGTTTAGTATCTTTTTTTATATTTTGAGCCATATAATTACTCCTGCCTTCTGTTACTGCGAATTACGATATTGCTGCATTACTTTACCAACATAATTTTGGGTCTCAGCGTATGGCGGTATACCATTATACTTTATTACTGTTTGTGGTCCGGCATTATAAGCAGCCACAGCTTTTACAACATCCCCATTAAAAGTACCTAAAAGTTCTTTTAGGTATTTAACGCCACCATCAATGTTTGCACTAGCATCATGTATATTAGTTACACCCAAATAGCTGGCTGTATCAGGCATCAATTGCATGACACCTACTGCACCAGCCGAAGATACCACATTTTGATTATATCCGGACTCATTTTCAGCAATTGCATTAACCAACTTAGGGTCTACTCCATGCTTCTTAGCAGATTTACGGAGTAAATCGATGATTTCCGATGGTTTTGACTTTGAAATCAATTGCTTGGCTTCATTTGAGTTAATTCCCGCATTTTGCACAGCATTATTCAATGCTTCACTAAAACTGCCATTAGCTTTAGGTGTAAGCTTTGCAAAACGCTGCTCGATGTTATTAATACGTTGTACAACACTATTAATCCCACTCATTAAAATCACCTTACCTGTCTTACGTACAGCTGCATGCCCAAATCATCTAAATATTGCTGTTCCTCACGTAGTAGTTCTGCATTAAATTGTCCTAGCCTTTTACTGTGAAGTTCTTCAATTACTTTTAAATTTTTCAATGCCTCATCCAGAGACCTTAACGCTTGAAGTTTCTCTAATTCAGCCACTTTGACGCGTTCTACCTGCAATGCAATTTCGTCTTTTGTTTTCGAAAAATAGCAATTATATGATTTAATAACTTCGATACAGATAATTTGACTTTGAGCATCTCGAAACGTCTTCATGCTTTCAGCCAAACGTTTTTCTATATTATCTAACAATGCTTTAGCAGCAAGAAGTTTGTTTTCTGCAGCAGCAAAATTAGTTTGTGCTTGTTCTTTATGCATACTTCGAACTTTCAGTAAGGTGTCTAAACGAAACTTGAATTTTTTCATGAAGTGCACCTCAATTAAATATTAGGATACTAATCCAATTAGTTTATTAATAGTCTCGTTCAGGCAATTAACTTCGTAAACATCTTGCCGTAAAAATTTCTTAATTTCATCAATCACACTTATTGCACGATCAATATCCTGATTGCTTCCTGATACGTAGGCACCAATATTTATAAGATCCTCAGCTTCACGATAGGCCGCTAAAGAAGACCTTAGCTTTTGAGCAGCCTGATAATGATCTTTTTCAACAATTTCTAGCATAACCCTACTAACGCTATTTAGAATATCAATTGCAGGGTAATGATTTTGAGCGGCAATATTACGAGACAATACGATATGCCCATCCAATATACTACGAACTGAGTCAGCGATTGGCTCGTTCATGTCATCACCATCAACTAGCACAGTATAAATACCAGTTATCGATCCACGTTCGCCTGTCCCTGCACGTTCTAACAATTTGGGCAACATTGCAAATACAGAAGGTGTGTATCCACGTGTTGCTGGTGGCTCACCTACAGTAAGTCCCACTTCCCGCTGTGCCATGGCAAAACGGGTTACTGAGTCCATCATTAAAATTACATCTGAGCCTTGATCTCTAAAATATTCAGCAATTGCAGTAGCCGTCATAGCCCCCTTAATGCGGACAAGTGCGGGCTGGTCGGATGTTGCAACAACTACTACAGAACGTTTTAATCCTTCTTCACCAAGGTCACGTTCAACGAATTCACGCACTTCACGACCACGCTCACCAATTAAAGCAATAACACTAATGTCAGCCTCGGTATTTCTTGCAATCATACCTAGAAGAGTACTTTTCCCAACACCGCTACCAGCCATAATACCAACACGCTGCCCTCGTCCCATAGTAAGTACTCCATCGATAGCTCTTACACCTACGGACAATTTCTCTGAGATACGTCTCCTAGAAAGAGGATGAGGAGGCTGTGTTGTTAAAGGATATTGAATTGATGGCAAAAGCGGTCCTTTGCCATCAATTGGATTTCCTAACCCGTCTAATATTCTCCCAAGAAGTTGTCTCCCTACTGTAACCTTCAAAGTACGCTGTGCAGATATAACTTCACACCCTGGACCGATCCCATGCATTTCACCAATCGGCATTAATAAAACTCTATTCTGCCTAAAACCGACAACCTCTGCAGGTATAGGGGCGCTATCCGAAGTACGAGGGCATACATAGCATAACTCTCCCAAATTCACACTTGGACCTTGGGATTCTATAACTAAACCTATTATCTGAGTTATTTTACCATTCATTTTAATAGATTCAGTCTGTTTAATTGCATTTAAATACTTATTGCTGTCAAATATTATCATTGCGTAACTTCCTGTAATGTTTTTGCAAGCACTTCGAACTGCGTGCTTATCCTCGCATCAACAGTACCATTAGAACTTTCTATTATACAACTTCCTATTTCAATAGTTTGATCATTAGCAATAGTTAAGGAATGTTCTCTGCCAACAATGACTTGTAGATCGCGCCGTGCTTGAAGGAGTAAATCGTAGTCCTCAGGATTAACCTTAATTACTATTTGATCCTGATCTCGAACCTTCTCTAAAGCATTTTTGACAATAGGTAGAACAACCATTGGGTTTTCGTCAATTTCGCGTACCAAAATTTTCCTAGCTACCGCAAGTGCAATTTCCAGGATATGACGCTCAGCATCCAACACACTATCGCGCATTTCCTGATCTGTCATTGACATTATCTGTTCACTCTTCTCTACCGCTTCGAGAAGAGTCTTTAGAGAATCTGCCAACGCAGCTTCTTTTCCTTTTACGTATCCATCGCTATACCCTTGTTCAAAACCAGCATTTTGCGCCTGGTTTCTTAATTCTTCAAGTTCCGCTTTTGCATCAGTAATTATTGTTTCCGACTGATTTTCAGCGTCAGCAATAATAGTTTTAGCTTGTTCATGTGCTTCTTTTAAAAGACGTTCCGCTTCAACACAAGAGTCATCATTATTTCTTTTCGTTTCGATTGCAATTGTACCACTGTTTATAATCCTGGGCGACTCACGCATTGAAACGCTTTTTAAAATTTTAGACAATTATCTCGTCCCCTTTACCACGTGAAACTATAATTTCACCTGATTCCTCGAGGCGTCTTATAACATTTACAACCTTTTGCTGTGCTTCTTCTACATCACGAATTCTAACTGGCCCCATATACTCAATTTCCTCTCGAAGCATTTCGGAAGCCCGTTTAGACATATTTTTATAAACTTTACCAGCAACTTCGCTCGAAGCCGCTTTAAGAGCCAACGCAAGATCCTTAGATTCAATCTCCCGCAGAACAAGCTGCAGAGAGCGGTCATCCAGCATAACAATATCTTCAAATACAAACATCCGGCGTTTAATTTCTTCTGCGAGTTCAGGATTTTGAACTTCTAAATTCTCAATAATTGTACGCTCTGTAGTACGGTCAACACGATTAAGTACTTCAACAATTGATTCCACACCACCAGCAGCAGTAAAGTCTTGTGTTACTAATGATGATAACTTTCTCTCGAGTATACGCTCAACATCTTTTAGAATATCAGGCGAAGTACGATCCATTGTTGCTATACGCTTAGCAACTTCCACCTGCCTATCGGGAGGTAGAGCAGAGATGATTGCTGCTGACTGATCAGGATGCAGATATGCCATAATTAATGCAATTGTCTGCGGATGCTCATTTTGTATAAAGTTAAGCAGTTGGCTTGGATCAGTTTTTCGAGCAAAATCAAAAGGCCTAATTTGAAGACTAGATGTAAGCCTATTGATTATCGAAACAGCTTTTTCTGAGCCGAGTGCCTTTTCAAGAACCTCTCGAGCATAATCCAATCCGCCTGAAGACAAATATTCCTTAGCCATGGCCATTTGATGGAATTCACTTATGACCTTATCACGCTGCTCTTGAGATACCTTGCGCTGATTTGCAATTTCTAATGTAATTTTTTCAATTTCATCTTCTCTCAAATGCTTAAAAACCTGAGCAGACGCCTCTGGGCCTAGAGAAATTAGTAATATTGCAGCTTTTTGTTTATTAGTCAATTCATTTGATTGATACATACGCCACCTACAGCTCTTTATTCATCGGCCAGCCATACTTTGATCAATTGCGCTACATCCTCCGGCTTCGACTTTGCCATCTTCTCGATTGCCTGGCGTTCAGTTGAGCGCTCTTGCTCCTCTTGCGACAGTTTTTTACTTTTAGCCTCAACAGGTTCAGGTTGTATTGAGTTTGCAGCAATCATCTGTTCCTTTTCATCTTCTTTTCGTCTCATATAAATACGAACAAGATACATTACTGCAATAATCGCAATAACCGCTAAACCAACCTTGATCCAAAAAGCTTGACTTTGCTGCTTAGCAAACTCTTGCTCTTCTTTTTGCTGTTTGTCCAACATTTCAGTATTAAACGCTATACTCTCGATAGATACTACATCACCACGAGCAGCATTGAGGCCTATAGCTGAGGATACCGTTTTAGCAAGGCTATCCTGTTGAACTTTAGTTATATTCGCATCAACTAGCACCGCTACCGTCAACCTTTTGATAGATCCAGGTGCGGAAACCACTTTTTCTTTTGTCTCGTTTATTTCATAATTTCTAGTAACGTCTTTTTTCTCATAATTTGATTGCGAGTTATTACCAGTTACATATCCGGGAATATTTGAAGCCGTTCCAGCAGCCCCGCCTGGCGATAACGAATTTCCAGTATAGTTTTCATTAGTCTCTTGTGAACTTCGAATTATTCCTTTTTCGTCGACTACTGGTTCAAAAACCTGGCGATCCAAAGTACGCTGATCAAAACTCAATTCCACATTAACACGGGCTGCAGCTCTGCCAGTTCCAAGAACTTGATCTAGTAATGACTGAATGTTCTTTTGTAAATCATCTTGAACCTTTTTTGTCATCTCTAGTTGCGTCAGAGTTATAGCTCCAGACATTTCACTATCAGACTCATTAAGAATTCGTCCTAAACTATCTACAATCGTAACATTCTCAGCCTTTAGACCTTGAACGCTGTGAGCTACCAGATTTACTACACCTTTAATCTGCTGCTTATTTAGCTGGGCAGAAGGCCGTAGTTTCAGCATAATTGATGCGGTTGCTGGTTTTTCATTCTTTTTATATAAGCTGTCCTCAGGCAAAACAATATGAACCCGAGCTTTTTCAACTTCCGTCATCTGCTCAATAGTACGAGTTAATTCCCCTTGAAGTGCTTGCAGTAAATATACTTTATTCTGAAACTCAGTAACACCAAACTTATTTTGATCAAAAATTTCAAACCCTTTATGCCCACGCGGTAAACCTTGACTTGCAAGTTCTAACCTGACCCTATGGACATCTTTGGCTGAAACCAAGATAGCCGTTCCATTTGCCGTTTCCTGAGGCTCAAATGTTATTTTCGCTTCCTTAAGTTTTGCCGCCACTTCGCCTGCGTCTCTAGCTTCCATACCAGTAAATAAAGGAACGAGATCAGGACGGCCTCCCCACCAGTAACTCCAGGCTAAAATTGCCACGAATACCAGAACGGAAGAACCGACAATTATTGATCGTTCCTTTTTGCCTAGATTTTGCCAAAAGCGCAGAGACTGCTCTTTCCAACCGGCCATCGTCTCCACCCTTTCACTTTATAGCAAATATCGCTCTACACTTGCATGCGCATAACTTCCTGATACGCCTCTACTGCTTTATTACGCACTTGCATAGTCAACTGTAAAGCAATACTGGCCTTTTCAGTGGCGACTACTACTTGGGATATATCTTCAACTTTTCCAGCTGCTAAGTCCACAGACGATTTTGCAGCTTTTAACTGAAGATTATTAACATTATTTATAGCTTCACTTAAGAATTGCCTAAAATTCACATCGCCGCTAGGCAAAGTCTTCGAATTAACGTTCTTATCAACACTAATTGAAGCTAACTTTAAAGGTTCTATTCGCATCTATCTCTCCCTCACTATCTACCTATTTCAAGGGCTTTAAGTGCCATATTCTTAGCAGCATTTACAGCGGTAACATTTGCTTCATAAGAACGAGTAGCAGTAATCATGTCGACCATTTCAGAAACTATATTGACATTTGGCATGTCAACATAACCGTCTTTATTTGCATCTGGATGACTTGGTTCATACACTTTTCTAAGCGGCGAGTCATCTTTAGATATTCCTACTGCTTTGACTCCAAGACCGGCATCCATGTGCTGAGAAAGCATTTGTGAAAACGACGTTTGCCCTGAACGAGGTTCAAATATGACCAACTGTCGTCTGTAAGCCCCGCCTTGCGCCGTACGAGTTGTATTTGCATTTGCAATATTATTTGAGATAACATCCATGCGCAGACGTTCAGCTGATAACCCCGAAGCGGCTGCATTAATTGCATCAAACATGCCCATAACTAACGTTTCCCTTCGTTAATAACAGATTTTAAACCCGAAAAATAATTTCCTAGTTGCTGTGCCACAGCGTTATAGTAAATGTTGTTCTTAGCAAGTTCCGCCATTTCCACATCGATGTCCACGTTATTTCCGTCTGTCCGCATTGTAGTATTTGTAACCGTACTAACCTGAGGTTTTGAAGAAACTAATGATTGCTTTAAGGAAATATGCTTATTATTAGTATTCGCCAAAGCTAATTTGTTTTCATTCAGAGCATTTTGCAAAAAACTCTCAAAGACTACTTCGCTCTTTTTAAAATTCGGAGTATTAACATTAGCTATATTGTTACTAATTATTTTATGACGGAGCGAAGCTGCAGCAAGTGATTGTTCTAAAACTGAAGCACGAGGTGAAGAAAATAGCGACTTTAACACTGTAACCCCTCCTGATAAATTCCCTCGTTCCTTATAATGAGTTCATTCAACATAGTTCTACATAACGTATAAAATTCCTCTAATTTTTCACAATTTAACGAATTCATAACACAAATAGTTCTAGTCGACTAATAAGCTAGGACTTTAGTACTAATATGAAAATAACTAAGGAATATAGCTTTATGAAAAAACGATAGACAAATCCTAATTATATAAACAATAAATTACCACACGAGTTGTTCTCTTTTCAGTAAAAGCTGGTTCTGTCGTACAACACAACGCTTTACCTATATTCAGAGCAAAAAAAAAAATTACTCCGAACAGATGTCTGAACGGCGTAATTTTCATTTGCTATTATTTCTTTAACTTCTTTAGTTCTTCGAGTAATCGTTCATTTAAGACCTTTATATATGTACCTTTCATACCTAGGGACTTAGATTCTATTACTCCAGCACTCTCAAACTTACGGAGTGCATTTACTATAACAGAGCGAGTAATACCAACCCTGTCTGCGATTTTGCTAGCAACTAGCAACCCTTCATTACCTTCTAGTTCACTTAAAATATGCATAACAGCTTCAAGTTCTGAATATGACAGCGTCCCCAGTGCAACCTGAACTGTAGCCTTCTTACGCGCCTCTTCCTCGATTTTTTCACTTCTATCACGAAGTATTTCCATACCAACTACGGTTGCACCATATTCTGCTAATATTAGATCATCATCAGTGAACTCGGCATGAAATTTAGCGACAATCAATGTACCTATTCGCTCACCAACACCATGTATGGGTACAATTGTTGTGAATTTATCATTAAACATACATTCTGTACCTTGACTGAAAGTGCATAACCCGCTTTCAAGTCTTAAGTTAGGAGAAGTATCACTAATTTTTAGCAGCCATTCCACATATCGCTCTGGGAAATTACCTTGTGATAACACCCTATCTCTCATCAAATCGCATTCAAAATCATCCAAGAGGGCAAAACCTAGCACTTTACCATCTTTACTTACTATATAAACATTCGCATTAATGACAGTACTAAGCACACGTGAAATTTCATCATATTCAACATTTTCGGACTTTTGCAGCAGTTTATTTATTTTACGAGTACGTTCCAGCATTGATAACACTACATTCGACCTACCTTTCAACTACTTAAATAATAATTATAAATTTTATCGAACAAGGATTAATCTTTAAACCTAGTCAACTAAATACGGTCTATAAAATAAAGTGACTTAAATCTTGATTTATCACAATATGTGCTAATTTCGAATCGACATATTCTCGGTTAATTTCAATGTTTTTTTCACCTATATCTGGAGCTTCAAACGCTAGATCTTCCAAAAGTTTTTCCAAAATAGTATGCAGTCTTCTAGCTCCAATATTTTCCGTTTGAGAATTTACGCGGCATGCAATTTCTGCTAATTCATCAATAGCATCCTCTGTAAATTTAATTTTTATACCTTCAGTTTCCAGTAGGCATATATACTGTTTTAGCAAGGCATTCGCCGGCTCAGTTAAGATCTGCCTAAAATCAGCTTTAGAAAGATTTGTCAATTCTACTCTTATCGGAAATCTACCTTGCAGTTCTGGAATTAAGTCTGAAGGCTTGGAAATGTGAAAAGCACCTGCTGCAATAAACAAAACATGATCTGTCTTTATCGGTCCATGCTTTGTAACAACGGTAGATCCTTCTACGATGGGCAATATATCACGCTGAACTCCTTCTCGCGATACATCAGGTCCCGATGAATTACCGCGCCCAGCGACCTTATCTATTTCATCCAAGAAAATAATACCATAGTTTTCGGCTAAGTTTATCGCGCTCGCAATAACTTCGTCCATATCAATAAGCTTCTGAGCTTCTTCTTGAATGAAAATTTTCCTAGCATTCGCCACTGTAACTTTACGTTTCTTTTGCTTTTTAGGTAAAAAACTACCTAACATATCCTGGATGTTCATACCCATTTCTTCAACTCCAGAACCAGCAAACATTCCAACCATAGGATTAGAATTATCTTCCACGGATATCTCAATGAGTTCTTCTTCTAACTCGCCGTTATCTAGTCTTTTTTTCCACCATTCACGACCAGCGTTAAACTCAGGTTCTTGCTTAGTTTCTTCTGCGATCACCTGTCCGGTATTTGTATTTCCAGAAAACAAAATTTCAAAAGGATTTCGCGGCGTTTCGCGTTTTAAAGAAGGAATGAAATGCTCAATAATGCGTTCGTTTGCCAATTTACCAGCCTTGTCAGTTACCTCGGACATTTTTTCCTGTTTAACCATCCTTATCGATGTTTCGACAAGATCCCTTACCATGGATTCAACGTCTCGACCAACATAGCCAACCTCAGTAAATTTTGTTGCCTCAACTTTAACAAAAGGAGCATTGACTAATTTAGCTAACCGCCGAGCAATTTCTGTCTTACCAACACCAGTTGGACCAATCATCAGAATGTTTTTAGGGATAATCTCTTCTTTGAGTTCGGAAGAAAGTTGCTTACTTCGCCAACGATTTCTTAGTGCTACTGCTACTGACTTTTTCGCTTGACCCTGACCAACAATATATTTGTTTAATTCGCTGACAATTTGTTTGGGTGTCAGTTCGTTCAACTTCATCCCCCTCTTCAAAGTTCCTCTACGGAAATATGATGATTTGTATAAACACAAATATCCGCTGCTATTTCGAGCGCCTCTTTAGCTATACCTGCGGCGGATAAAGTAGAATGTTTTACAAGCCCCCTAGCAGCGGCCAGCGCATAAGCCCCACCAGATCCAATCGCAGTTACACCATCATCAGGCTCAATTACTTCACCATTACCCGAAATAATTAGCATCTTTTCGTTATCTGTTACGATCAAAAGTGCTTCGAGCTTACGTAAAACCCGATCTGTTCGCCATTCTTTTGCCAGTTCTACTGCTGAACGCATTAAATTGCCATTGAATTCTTCAAGTTTCGATTCAAATTTACTAAATAGAGTGAATGCGTCTGCTACTGAACCAGCAAAACCAGCTAGCACCTTGCCATGATATAGCCTTCGGACCTTTTTGGCATTATGTTTCATTACGGTATTACCGCCAAAAGTTACTTGGCCGTCACCAGCTATAGCCGTTTGTCCGTTATGCTTTACAGCTACTATTGTTGTAGCATGAAACATTCAGCCACCTCCTTATTAAAACAAGTGCTAAATTCTATTTTTATATTCAAAACACGGTACCGACACTTCTCGGCGACACAAGCCTTACGAGCATTGAGTTGAAATTAACATTTATTTAAAAATTTAGAAAGATAGATAAAAAAGAACCTCACACACACGATGCAATAGACAAATTCGACAACGCTCGTTTTTTGCCGATAGTTCACAACACTGTGTGGTGAAGCATTTTTATTTAAAATCAAATCACGTTTAACTCTTTCATTACCAAAAGTAGCCCACTTTAGTAAATTTAGTAAATAATCAATTTATTTATTTATATTATCACAGCACTACAATTTATGCAATATTTTGTCGAAGGTAGATTTGAAATTTTCTAAACTTTCTAATGCTCTTTCCCCAATCATCTTATTTTTAAGTTTTTTATCCCTTATCTTCTGACCAAGCGGGGGTAATAAACCAAAATTAATATTCATGGGTTGAAAGTTCTTTGAATCAGCGCTTGTAATATAATGGCATAAAGCCCCATGAGCTGTATCCTCAGGAAACACAACTGCATCTTGGCCTTTCAAAGCTAACGCTGCATTAATTCCTGCCACTAGACCACTTGCAGCAGATTCAACATATCCCTCGACACCGGTTATTTGTCCTGCAAACATAATTCTAGAATCAGATTCCATTTGTAATGTTGGGCGTAATATTCGTGGCGAGTTAATAAATGTATTGCGATGCATTACTCCATATCGAACAAACTCGGCTTTTTCCAGACCTGGAATTAACCTAAACACTCTGCTTTGCTCCGGCCATTTTAGATGAGTCTGAAATCCAACAATATTATACAGCGTTGCAGCCGAGTTATCCTGCCGAAGTTGAACTACTGCATACGGCATTTCTCCAGTTACAGGATGCTTCAAGCCAACTGGCTTTAGTGGTCCAAAACGCAATGTATCAACACCCCGCGAAGCCATCTCTTCCACAGGCATACAACCTTCAAAGAAAATTGCCTTTTCAAAGTGTTTTAGTTCCGTTTTTTCAGCATTAACCAATTCATTCCAAAATAAGTCATATTCTTCCTTGGTCATTGGACAATTCAGATAATCATCGTCACCTTTCCCATAACGCGATGCCCTATATATTTTATTCATATCCAGCGAGTCTCCAGAAATAATTGGTGCAGCAGCATCGTAAAAATATAAATATTCCTGGCTCGTTAATTTCGCTATCTTTTCGGCGAGCGATGGTGAAGTCAGCGGACCACTTGCAATAATAATAAGTTCACTACTAGGAATATCGGTAAGTTCTTTATTTACAATTTGCACATTTGGATGGTTCTTAAGACTCTCTGTAATATAATTACTAAATGAAGTTCGATCAACAGCTAGTGCACCACCAGCAGGAACTCTCGTCGCATCCGCTGCCTTCATTATTAACGAATCTAATTTTCGCATTTCCTCTTTAAGTAAGCCTACAGCATTTTCTAGCGCCGCGCCGCGTAACGAATTGCTACATACAAGTTCACCAAAGCCACCCGTGTGATGCGCAGGCGTCATAACACCCGGTCTCATTTCAATTAAGTCAACATTAATTCCAGCTTGTGCGATCTGCCAAGCAGCTTCACTGCCAGCTAAGCCAGCACCAACGACAGTTACTTTAGACATTATTTCCCCCGATTATTTCAATTATTTTTCTTTTTGCCTTTTTTAGTTTTAGCTGTTTTGCCAGGTTTACTGCTGTCAGCTTTTTTTTCCTTTTTCTTAAGTTCTTTGTTTATCGGACTATTCTCCCTGGTGGGGCATCCTTCATTATTGCAGTATAGTATAAATCGGCCGTTTTTGTAGTTATGACGTAAAAGTAAGTTTCCACAGCTTTGGCATGCTTCTTTTTGAGGAATATCCCAAGTAACAAAATCACATTCTGGGTAATTTTTGCAGCCGTAGAAATTCTTACCGCGTTTAGTACGACGTTCCACTATATTTCCTTCGCATTTGGGGCACTTAACACCAGTATCTTTTAATATTGCTTTTGTATTGCGACATTCGGGAAAACCTGGGCAAGCAAGAAACTTGCCATAGCGCCCCTGTTTTACAACCATAAATTTACCACAGTTTTCACATGGTACATCAGATATCTCAACAGGAAGTTCTACCTGACCGATCTGCTCTTCCGCGTTTGCTAAGGTTTTTGAAAAAGGCTGATAGAACTCGTTTAACAATTCAACCCCTGAAGCTTTACCGTCAGCGATTTCATCCAATCTATCTTCCATAGCTGCAGTAAATTCAACATCTACTATCGTATTAAAGTATTCTTTTAATAAATCTACTACAACGATACCAAGTTCAGTAGGTTGAAACTTCTTGTCAACTCGGTTTACATAGCCGCGCTCTAATATTGTTTCAATAATAGGTGCATAAGTACTAGGCCGACCAATGCCATTCTCTTCAAGCGTTTTGACTAAAGAAGCTTCAGTATATCGCGGAGGCGGCTCAGTAAAATGTTGAACCGGGAGTATTTTTTGGAGTTTTAGAACTTCGCCTACTTCCAATTCAGGAAGCGTTACGTCTTTATCATTTTCTTGTTCGTCTTTTCCCTCTATATAAATAGCCATAAACCCTTTAAATTTTAATTTTGAACCGTTTGACCTTAAACCATATCTTCCAGCACCAATTTCTACTGTAATCGTATCATAAACCGCTGGTGCCATTTGACTGGCAATAAAGCGGTCCCATATTAAAGTATACAGTCTTAACTGATCGCGCGATAAACTATTGGCTAGACCTTGCGGATTTAGATCAACACTTGTCGGCCTAATTGCCTCATGCGCATCCTGAGATTTTTTTGTTGAGTAAACAGGTGGTTTTTCTGGCAGGTAGTTTTGACCAAAGCGCTCCGCTATATAGCTGCGCGCTTCTTGTTGAGCGACTTCGGATATACGAGTGGAGTCAGTTCTCATGTAAGTGATCAAGCCAACTGGCCCAGAGCTGCCTATCTCAAGTCCCTCATAAAGTTGCTGGGCAACCATCATTGTTTTACGAGAAGTAAAACCCAATTTGCGTGAGGCGTCCTGCTGCAGACTGCTTGTAATAAAAGGTGGTGATGGATTCCTTCTCCGTTCTCTCTTTTTGACATCACTCACCCGGAATTCCGACTGCTCTAATTCCGATTTAATTAAATTAGATTGCTCTTCATTATTTACATAACTTTTCTTTCCATCCACACTCACTAATTGAGCATCAAAAAGTGGTGTTTTCGGCTTCTGGCGCAATTTTGCTGCTATTGTCCAGTACTCCTCAGGTATAAAAGTTTGTATCTCTTTTTCTCGGTCACAAATCATTTTAACAGCAACAGACTGAACTCTTCCGGCACTTAGGCCTTTTCGAACCTTCCGCCAAAGCAGAGGACTTAGTTGATATCCGACAATTCTATCTAATAGCCGTCTAGCCTGCTGAGCGTCTACACGGTCAGAATTAATTGGACGAGGGCTTTTTACTGCATTTTGTATTGCAGGTTTTGTAATTTCGTTAAATACAATTCTACACGCCTTATCTGGCGATAAATTCAGGATATGTGCCAAGTGCCACGCAATAGCTTCCCCTTCACGGTCCGGGTCAGAAGCCAGAAATACTTTATCCGCCGTTTTAGCTGCATCTTTAAGGCTTTTAATTACATCTCCCTTTCCTCTTATATTAATATATTTCGGCGAAAAATTATTCTCTATATCTATACCAAACTGACTTTTCGGCAAATCTCTGAGGTGTCCCATTGAAGCTTTGACAGTATAATTCTTGCCCAAAAACTTTTCAATAGTCTTTGCTTTGGCAGGCGATTCAACTACTACTAAATTTTTACTCACCCAATACCCCCTTAATGGCGCGAACGTAGTATTGCGGACAGTGTTCTGCCACTAAACCACGTAGTTCTAATTGTAATAATATATATGAAATGACAGGAATCGTTAAATTAGTTTTCACAACTATTTCTTCAACCGTCAAAGGATTGTCAAAATTCAAGGTATTATATATGACTGTTTCATCTTTAGATAAACTCAATTCTCCCGCATTCTGTTTACATGCCCAGTTATATTCCTCTAAAATGTCATCAATGCTATCTATTAACTTTGCGCCTTGCTTTATTAGTTTATGGACACCTTTGCTTGCATCCGAAAATATACTTCCAGGTATTGCGAATACGTCCCGCCCATTATCTAAGGCATGTTCAGTAGTTATTAATGCTCCGCTCCTTTCAGCAGCTTCAACTACAACTACCCCCGCTGACAACCCGCTTATTATCCTATTTCTAGCAGGAAAAAAGGCAGCATGTGGAGTTGTTCCAGGTGCATATTCGGAGATAACCGTCCCGCAATCCGATATTTGGTCAAGTAAATATCGGTTCTCCGGAGGGTAACTGATATCAACACCACAACCTAAAACTGCAATAGTTTTCCCCGTGGTTAAAGCCCCTTTATGTGCCGCTGTATCAATACCTCGGGCCGCTCCACTTACCACACAGATATCAGCGGCGGCTAATTCTCTGCCTAACATATTCGCAGCATTTTTGCCATAGGCTGTCGACTGTCTAGAGCCAACTATTGCTATAAGTTTCTCTGACTTTGGCAGTATTCCTCGATAGAAAAACAAATCAGGTGGATTGTAAACATTTCGCAGTAAACCAGGATAATCCCTTTCGGATATATGACAAAGTTTAATATCTTGTTTAAACCACTTGTCAGCTAAATTTAGTATATCTATCTTTTCCCGAAGCAGAATTAAATTATTACAGATTGTTGCATCTATGTTTTTACAAAGCAATAAATCGTGCTTGCTGGCCTGCCATGCCTGCTGGGCACTGCCAAAGTAATCAATGAGTTTCTTTATCCTTGAGTTCCCAATTCCAGGAACCATCTGCAGCCCAGCTAAAAATATTTTTTCCATCTACTCACCGCCAGCCCTCGATTTAAAATACCACTCTAAATTATCAGAGGTTTGCTAATCATCAAAACCAGCCTACACCGAGTACTTTTTAATAATAGTTTCAGCAATTCTACGGGCAGCTTCTGGTCGGCCCAACTTAGCCGAATTCTCCCTCATCACCGCCAGGTTGTTATCATCTTGTTTGAAAAGTCTATTAATCACATTTACAAGATCTTCTGTTGATTCCGCTCGAACAGCGGCTTTTTTTTCAATCAGGAATTTTGTATTAGCTTCTTCCTGTCCAGGAATAGGACGATAAATAACTAGTGGAAGGCCCATGCTTAAAGCCTCCGACGACGTCATACCGCCAGGCTTTGAAACAAGTATATCAGAGACTGCCATTAATTCATGGATATTATCAATAAAACCGAATATTTTCACTCTATACTTAAAGCCGCCCTTATTTGATTCTAGCTTTTTATATAGCTTATTATTGCTTCCAGTAACTACTAATACTTGAATTGGTGTTATTATTTCATTTAAGGCGATTAGAATCTCAGCCATAGGCATAACACCTGCCCCGCCCCCCATTAGGAGAATTGTCTTTATATCGGAAGGAACGTCCAACTTTTCACGGAGCTTTTCAGTGCAAATCATCTCACTAAATGAACTTGCAATTGGAATTCCGGAGGCATTGCTATTTGACCGCGTAATTCCATACTGCTCTAAAAATTTTCGAAGTTCTTCGGATGCAACAAAATAATAGCTGATATCTTCATATATCCATAACCGATGTATAACAAAATCTGTTACAACCGCGACTGCTGGAATATCAATTCTTTTTTCCTTTATTAAATAAGCTATTAGTCCAGCAGGTGTTGCATGAGTACAAATAATTAAAGTAGGCGAGTAATCCTGAATATAGCGACACATACGATTTGCTAAAAACCGGCTCACTATTTCGCGTCCTATTAGTGCTAACTTATTTGTATTCCCCATTCCATACATCATTCCATATAAACTTGGAAAAAAATCAAGTATTTTGAAGTAAGTCTTCAAAAGGAAGTTTCCAATAGACTTACTGAAAAAGTCAAATACATTAATAAGCCGTGTATTTACGTCCGGTCTTAAACATAGTATAGCATCATTAATTGCGTTAGCTGCACGTATATGCCCTGATCCAATTGGAGCACTTAGAAAAAGTATTTTGGCTGGTTTATCCATATTCTTCCCTCCGAGTTCATTATAGAACCAGCGTTTTATAAAAAATAACACGGCAGCTATCTTCTACTTTTTCTAGTAGTTCTGCAGCCGTATACCCGTTAAGAATAACAGTATCCCCCGCAATCTCCTGCAACGGAACCAACACAAAATTACGCTTGTCCATAAGCGGGTGTGGAATCGTCAATTTCTCAGAGTTTATTAATGCATCCTGATATATCAGTAAATCTATATCTATAACGCGGGATTCCCATCTCTTATTTCGTACTCTTCCAAGTAATTTTTCTATGCGCAGACATTCATCGATCAACTCGAAAGGTGAAAGTTTTGTATCGATGCTAATTACAGCATTAAGGTAGTCCTGCTGTTCGATAACGCCATATGGCTCTGTCTCATATAGTGAGGATACTTTTTTTATTGTAATAGTGCTGTTTTTTGCGAGTTCGTCAATAGCAGATATTATGTTTTTTTCACGATCGCCAAGATTTGAACCAAGCCCTAAAAAAATCATTCTATCTTCCTCGTACTATTTCAATCTGCACAAAATCAATTTGACCCGGTATCGGGACAGCAGGTTTTCTAATTCTTATCTTCACTTCATGAATAACTGAATTCCTCACTAAAATTGTATCCGCAATTTTATGTGCGAGAGCTTCAAGTAATTGAAAACGATAATTTTCAACAATTTCCTTAACACAGCCATACACTTTAGTATAATCTACTGTATCATTTAGATTATCAGTCTTTCCAGCTAAGGATAAATCAGTCATTAATTCAATATCTAAATAGAAACGCTGACCTTGTTCGCGTTCATATTCAAACACTCCATGAAAGCCATAAAACATTAAGTTAGAAAGTAATATTTTATCTGACATTGTTAAAACTCCTCAACATAGCATCCGTCATTTTTGCAATTCTTGCCATTTCTTTAACATCATGCACTCTAACGATATTAGATCCTTTTACTATACCTACTGCAACGGTCGCACCCGTACCCTCGACCCTGTCATTAACAGGTAATTCCAAGATATCTCCAATAAACCTTTTTCTTGAAGCTGCCAATAAAATTGGACATCCTAAATTCTTAAGTTGTTCAAGCTGGGACATCACTTCCAAGTTTTGCTCAGAGTTCTTCCCAAACCCAATTCCTGGATCAACTATAATCTTGTCTCTTTCAACACCTGCTTCTAAAGCAATATCAATACTCTTTCTTAATTCTTCGCAAACATGAGACATGACATTGCGTTGATAGCTAGTTCCTTCCTGATTGTGCATAATTATAGTAGGAACATTAAATTGAGCGGCGACAGCTGCCATATCTGGATCTTTTTGCAGTCCCCAGACATCATTTATTATATGCGCTCCCAACTTTAACGCTTCACGAGCAACAATTGATTTATATGTATCAATCGAAATTGGAACACTAGAATAAGCTAGTACATGTTCTATTATTGGCAATAACCGCTCTAATTCCTCCTCAGCAGTTATTTTTTTAGAACCCGCATAAGGTCTAGTCGATTCGGCTCCTACATCAATGATATCGGCACCATCACTAATCATTTCCTCTACTCGTCTAAGTGCCGAGTCACGCTCATTATATTTACCTCCGTCTGAAAACGAATCTGGTGTAATATTTAATATTCCCATTATCAAAGTTCGCCCAGGAGTAATTGCTAACTTTTTATCTGGCCATTCGTAGGTCCTTGTTGGAAAACCTTCATTATATTCGAGTGTTTTTTCAATCGCTTGAGCAAGTCTCGGCAATCCCCACGGCTGTAGTTTCAATTGGTTGACCGCTAGTTTATACTGTTTGATAGTTGCACATATAAGCACATCTGTATAATCTATGCTTAGATTAGCTGTACCCCTAGCAACAGCTACTTCCCCGCCTTTCGCCAAAAATGTTTGTTTTAATAAATTAGCTTCTCGTGCAGGGATTTTTTCCAACTTGATTGTCTTAAATATTGATTTAGGGGACATTATATTAATCCCGGACGGATCACAGTCTATAATCTGCAGTTCATAGTTCGCTTGCTTCAAATTAGTGATCTCAATAACGCGCGGGTTAAAATTCATTTGTTTCCTCCCTATTGCGGCTTAATACGATTTTATTGTATCATAAATAATATGCATAATGGAAATTTATATAAACATTTAAGGAAATTACCGGAATATTAGGAGGACTTTTAAGATGAAAACACGCCGCTCGCCAGACAGCTTTCGAATCCCTGTGGAAGAAATCAAAAGCGGTTTCTACAGTGACAGCTATTTCCTGCGTACTCAGGAAATATTAAATAGAGATAATCATCATCCACGCGTCTTAATGCAGGTCTTTCAACGCCAGCATTCTATATTGTGCGGAATAGATGAGGTCATTGCCGTAATACAAAAGTGTGCTTACAATCCAGAGAATCTCGTTGTAAAAGCGTTGCATGACGGGGACACCATAGAACCTTGGGAAACAGTCTTAACTATCGAGGGTGATCTTGCAGATTATGCTCACTTAGAGACAGTATACTTAGGAATTCTTGCCCGCCAAACCAAAATTGCAACCAATGTTAGGAAATCTGTCGCCGCTGCGAATGGCAAGCCCGTCCTCTTCTTTCCTTCACGCTTCGATCACTTTACCACACAATTATCTGATGGATATGCTGCTTACATCGGAGGCGTATCCGGTGTATCAACTCCAGCAAACGCTGAGTACTGGGGCACCAAATCCTCAGGAACAATCCCCCACGCACTTATTGCAACATATTACGGCGATACATTAAAAGCCACCTTGGCCTTCGATAAGCATATCGATAGCAACATTAATAGAGTTGCTTTAGTTGACTTTAATAATGACTGTGTCGGAACAAGCCTAGCTGTTGCCCGAGCACTGGGAAGTAAACTATCAGCGGTCCGCTTAGATACTGCTGACACTTTGGTTGATGCGTCGGTTCTTTCAGATATGGGTAACTTTAAGCCAACTGGTGTAAATCCTCAACTTGTAAGAAACGTTCGACAAGCACTTGATTCCGCAGGATTTTCCCATGTCAAGATCATGGTTTCCGGAGGATTTAATCCAGAACGAATTAGCGAGTTTGAACACCACCAGGTCCCTGTTGATGTATATGCTGTCGGCAGCAATATCTTTAACAGCAACATCAACTTCACTGCTGATGTCGTTATGGTTGATGGTAAGCACTGCGCTAAAGTTGGCCGGCATTACCGTCCCAACCCGCGCCTTGAAACAGTATAAGAATAACCGCCAATATGGCGGTTATTCTTATATAAGATAACGTTCTTAAATGACTATCATAATATGTAAACATCGAATTATCCTAAGAATCTTCAGCAGATAGATTCTTACCTAGCTTACCGATTGCCCTTTTTTCAATTCTCGATACATACGAACGCGAAATCCCTAGCATTTTTGCTATATCACGCTGTGTCTTTCTACTTCCGTCAGGCATACCAAAACGCATTTCCAATACCCATTTTTCCCGAGTACTTAAGCGTCCAATCTGTTTGTTAAGACGCTCATGTTCGCATTGATTTTCTACAGCTTCGGCAACAACATCTGGTGCTGTTCCAAGAACATCAATTAATGTTATTTCATTGCCCTCTTTGTCAACCCCTATTGGATCATATAAACTGACCTCAGAACGAATCCGACGAGTACTGCGCAAATGCATCAATATTTCATTTTCAATGCATCGGGCCGCATATGTAGCAAGTCTAATCTTTTTAGCTAAATCAAATGTATTAATAGCTTTAATTAAGCCAATAGTACCGATAGAGATTAAATCATCCACATCTTCACCGGTATTATCGAACTTTTTTACAATATGAGCAACTAACCGCAAATTCCGCTCAATCAAAACATTTTTTGCATTTTCATCGCCGTTTTTAAGTCTGTCAAGATAAATTTGTTCGTCTTTTTCAGATAACGGTAAAGGAAAGGTGTTGTTTGTTACGTAGGCAACAAGCAACGAAATGCTTTTTATTACTGTCATCGCTAGGGCTAATAAAAAAGACACTAACCATCACCCCCGCCATATATGTGATTCATTCTATGGCGGTACATGAAACATTGTGCCTGTCAAAACAATTTTTTTAAAAATAAATATCTACGACTTATCTAACAAAAAAACCTTCACGAAGGAGAGTTAGCATGGAAAATTACATTGGTGATATTGGGCTATTGTTCTCGATTGTCTTAGTTACTATTTTTTGTCTATGGGATCGCCTGTTTTCGGATTGACAACTCACCCTAGCAGTACTTTTTCTGATCTTGTTGGATTTACTGTATTAATTGCCTCAGAAAGCGAACAGCCTATTACCTTACTTAGTTTCATAACGATAGAAAGAGGAGTACTTTGTAAATCTAAATAACCTATTTGCCCCCCTGAGTTTACTACTCCAACTATTGAAATATGCCCAACACAAGGCAATCTGTTCCCTACTGCAATGCCTGCATGTAATCCACCTTCCCACATTTCTATATTTCCAATTTCATCACTTTTCCCTAGGCATGCATCAATCGCAATAACTATTGGATTATGATATTGATGATTAATATGCGCAATTATTTCTACAAGATTGCCGGCATGAACTGGATAATCTAGGCTGCCGTGTATAATAGCATCCGTATCTTCCTCAAGTTGACTACCGACAAGCGGACCTAATGAATCGCCCGTATAACGGTCTGACCCTATGCAAAGTAGAACTAAAGGACGCGCCGAATAGTTTTCTTGCCTCTCAAGTAATTTTAAAAAATGGTTGTACAATTTGATTTTAGCCTTGCAGTCAGCCAGATTAACTGTTAGTTTATCGGCAATTTTTTTCCCCATTTTACCTCTCCTCTTCTAAGTACATATATCCTTATACAAATTGCCTTTTAAATAATAATTGTTCACTTATTATTTATATATGTTTTAACTTTTCAATTATGACAATAAACTATGATTCATCAGGCAAATCGAAGAATATTTCCTTATATAAAAAGCGGTCCCTTCACACACCTTAGTGTAAAGGGACCGCTTTTTATATAATCGGCACTTCCTGATAATCTGGATGCTTAGCAGCATCAGAAAGGGCTTTGATTACGAATTGTATATGCTCTCTCAGATCTACTCCCATTGCTTCAGCGCTAGTATATATAGTTTCTCGGTTTACTGCTTTAGCAAAAGCTTTATCCTTCATCTTTTTCATAACAGATTTAACTTCAAGATTATCAAGGCTTTTATCCGGTCTTACAAGAGCACATGCAATGATAAATCCAGTTAATTCATCAACTGCTAGTAACGTTTTTTGCAGAAGTGTTCTATCACTCATCCAATTCCTATCATGCGATTCAATGTTATTGACAAATTCTTCGTCATAACCCTCAGTTTCTAATAACTCTCGAGTATGATATGGATGGTGTTCTGGGTATTTTTCAAAATCAACATCGTGAAGAAGTCCTACTGCACCCCAATGTTCTCGATTTTCGCCAAATTTCTCAGCATATGCACCCATCGCAATTTCAACTGCAAGACAATGTTTTATTAAGGAATCATTGCTAACATGTTTTTTGAGTATGCGCCAAGCTTTGTCTCTTATTTCTCCCATGAAGAAACCTCCGCTATTATAAGTTTAAACACAATCCACCTTACAACTATTACCATGCTAAATTATACCAAAAAAACAGCCATTCCACAAAATTCTATAATAACGAGAATAAGCATACATTTTAGCATTAGATTGGGGGTCAGAAAAATGCATACACTAACAACACTCGGTGTTGGCATCTCCTTATTACTTTTCGGTATTTTTTTTATGCGTTTAGGTCTGCAGAACATGCTAGGGAATAAACTTAGATTAATGCTGGTAGAAATTACTGTGACCCCATGGCGAGGCCTCATTGCGGGGGCACTCGCATCAGCATTAATGCAAAGCAGCACTGCTGTATCTTTAATAACAATCGGTCTCGTTAGTGCAAATTATATGACCTTTTATCAGAGCCTTGGTATTATACTCGGCGCAAATATCGGAACATGCACTACAGTTCAACTGATGGCTCTTTCTTTTCCAGATCAGTACTTTATACCGCTTTTAATAACTTTTACAGTTATTGCAATCTGTATAAAAAAACTTCGTTTTATATGTTTGGCTATTAGCGGGTTCATAAGTATATTTTTGGGTATAAATATACTGTCAGATACACTGAGTAGTCTCTCTGAAATAGAAACTGCCATACAATATATACTTTCCTCGCAATCAAATCCTTTATACGGAATTGCTGGCGGCATACTTATAACTATGTTATTTCAGTCAAGCAGCGCGGCAACAGCTCTACTTATGATTCTCGCAGGTGACGGGTTAATCAATCTGACGTCAGCTGCTTACGTTGTTTACGGTAATAATATTGGATCCTGTATTTCTTCAGTAATTGTTGGCGCTGCTGCACCTATAGCTGCTAAAAGAGTAGCAGCAGCTCACATTATTCTTAACATAGTCGGAGCTGCACTCTTCTTACCTTTCACAAACTTTTTAACAAATTTAATAGCACTGCATGTTACTGATTTCGCGAGTCAAGTAGCACTTGTCCATACTCTTTTCAATATTATTTCGTCAATCGTTGTCGTTCCTTTTGCAAAACAGTATGCTAAGGCAATTATTGTCTTAGTTCCAGATAGATAATCATATCGGCCAATAGATAACAAAAAGGAGGCATATATGCCTCCAAATGAATCACTATAAAACTCTACGCGCTCCTACGTAGCGCGAGCCCCAGTATCCGCTATCAATACGATCAACGGCAACACCGCGACTAGAAGTTGCACTAATGAACTTTCCATCTCCAAGATAAATCCCGCTGTGCGAAGGACCAGAAGTGTATGTAGAAAAGAATACAAGATCTCCTGGCTGCAACCTGTTGTAAGATACCGATTGTCCCACTTCAAATTGCTGATCGGCTGTTCTCGGCATATAAATCCCACTATTGCCAAAAACAAATTTCACAAAACCGGAACAATCGAAGCCGCTTGGAGTAGTTCCACCAAACACATACGGCACCCCAATATAACGAAATGCTGTTTGTGTAAGACGTCTAAACGCCGTGGAGCTATCGCGGCTAGCTGGAATTTCGCGACCCATTAGTGCTTTGTAAGTTTGTTCACCAATTACTCCGTCTGCTTCAAGTCCGCGCTCTTTTTGAAAAGCCTTTACAGCTCTTGTCGTAGCTGGACCAAAATCGCCATCAGCGACGACATCATAACCTAAAGTATTCAATCGGGCTTGAATAGAAGCTACATCCTGACCTTCATCACCTTGTTCGTAGGCACCAGATGCATATGTAACGGAAACGGTGCAAACCAGCATTAAAAACATTACCAAAATACGTGCTGCCTTATTCAATTGATTGGCTCCTCCCTAAGCCTCCGAGGTTAGCTGACGGGTTAGGGTTGAGGTTCCCCTATCACTGCATTGAAATCAGCAGTAATTTCACCCCTTAAAGTTGGTTCCCCCGGTCCTGAGTTAGATTCGGCTTTTATAGTACTCATTCGATATTATTCTTTTTTTTTATTCAAAATCCTTCCTTATAAAAGATTAATTTCACAATCTCTGTTTTTATAAACAACTGTTAGTTTAAATCAAATCCATATTATAACAAATTCCCAAGATAATCAGAAAAACAAAAGCCTTTGCTGAAGCAAAAGCCTATTACATAGATTAACGGTTAGCATCTTCCTTTTCTTTAATGTCCTGCCGCAATGATATAGCGTCTCTTAAATAAATATGCTTTATCGATCTTTGCGGTAAATCAGTATTCCAAAGTATAAGTACTCTTATGCACTTTGAAATACCAGATGGATTCTCTATTTCCTGAGTTCCGAATAAGGGCACCTCATTCCACCCTAAACTTCTAGCCCCCACAGCCGGAAATGCAGAATTTAAATCAGAAGTCGAACTAAATATAACTGCTCCTATATCTTCGGTTTCTATATTGTTCGCAGTAACCATCGAAGTTAAAAGTTCCACGACACTTTCACATATCATTGTACTATTATTCGATTCTACTGTTATTGCACCTCGGACACCACGCAATACCTTCACCATTCCTTTACACTTTTTCTAGTAAAATTCGGTAAATAAATATTAATTCCTTTAGTTATTCCAGGTTATGAGTAATGGCAACTATTCCAAACTTTGCAATTGCTTGCCCAATTTTGATAAGCTGGCTTTTAAATCTTCGGGGTGGGCTGAAGCTAATTGCGGAAATGCGCCTATCTCAATCAGCTCGACAATCGGCTTGCCGAAACTATTATAAATAACTCCTGACCAAACACCAGTTATTCCTGTTTCTTGCCATTCAGCTGGTTCACTGCTATTTCCAAGTTTAACACTAATGCTGCCTTTTCCTAAAAAATCATTGATAATTTTTCGTTCATCTTGAGTTAATGGAGCCTGATTAATAAATATTGTAAATATCTCTCCCGTTGCCTTGAACTTTTCCAACGCTATATAAATTTCATGCAGGATTGATAATACATTGGCAGAAAAACTAGAAGTTTTCATTTCTTATTAACCTCAATTTTCCAGTAACTTAGTTTATTAATTATTCTTTCTATTACTGGTTCAACAGCTGAAGCTGCTACTGGCGATAATTCCAAACCAACATCCATTATTAATGGCTGAGTGCCAATAACTACAACTTCCTTAATTGGTTTACTTATTATCTCCAGAGCTGAAAGTACATCTTGAATCCCCAATTCATGCATTGACACTTTTTCCGTAAAATACGCTTTTACTTCTTCGTTAGAAAATTCATATATAAATCCTGCAGGCTGGGTTCCTGAAACAGCATCGACAATAATTAACTTATCCGTATCTGTTAGGAATTTAAGAAGCTCCATCCCCAGCGTACCACCATCGAGAACTTGTATGGATTCTGAAAAGTTATATGTTTTTTGCATTTCCTCAATAACTCTTACACCGAATCCCTCATCTTTAAGTAAAATATTGCCAATCCCTAGTATAGTTATCTTATTCATTTATTTAATATCATTTAAGTCTTCCGGTTCTTCATCATAAAACTTAACACCTGAAATCATACCGGAAACCTCTCCTCCTTTTTCCATAAAATCAGCTCTAGATGCCATATATATATGTACTATTACAAATAGCATAATTCCCCATGCTGCATAATGGTGAATTATATGAACATTATATTCGTTGATAAATAGGTGATTAAATGGTCCAAATACTTTAGCCGCAAAGCTATTAGGATTTATCATAACATACATTGCAAATCCTGTAACAATTTCTAGCAGGATCATTATATAAACAAATAAATAACCTGTTCTAGCTAAAGAATTACGTAAATATGGAGTATGCTGATCACGTAAGAATAAATAGTGGAGTGTTGTATCAACTAAACCAAACCAATATCGCCGAGTCCAAAAATGCGGCAGCAGCCTGTCACCTTTATTAATGATAAAACCATATATCCTAAGTATTAAAGATACAGTTAGCAGATAAGCAAAAATAAAATGGACATATCTCATCATTTCCATCGAAAATATATTCGTAATAGCAAACGTAGCCTCCGTACCTTGAGTGCCGATAAAAAAAGGATCGCCAATATATAATCCAGTAAAAAACAGCACAAATATAGCTAGTACCATGATCCAATGGAATATTCTGATGGCCGGAGAAAACACATAATAGGCTCTAAGTGATTTTTCCTTCATATTTACTCCTCCATTCAGCTCTACTTGTACGCATCACTATATACTACCGATAATTGTTTACCTTCAGCATTATATAAATGAGTAGCACAAGCAAGGCACGGATCAAAAGAATGTATAACTCTTAGTATCTCGAGAGGTTTTTCAGGAATCTTTATTTTTGTGTCAATCATGCTTGCTTCGTAAGGGCCATAACCAGCTTTGCTGTCTCTTGGACAAGCATTCCAGGTCGACGGTACAACCGCTTGATAATTAGCAATTTTACCGTCTTTAATAACTACCCAATGACTTAACCCTCCGCGCGGAGCTTCATGCAATCCTACACCCTTTGCTTCACTTGGCCATTTGCTTATATCCCATTTATCCATATTGGCTACCGAGGTGTCGCCATTATGGATATTTTTTATTAATTTATCAAAATAGTATTTATTTATATACGCTGCCGCCTGCGCTTCGAGACCACGAACAAGAGTCCGACCAACCGTTGACAACATCCATTTTTCCGGCAAAAGATTAAGCATTTTTGAAACCTGATCAATTTGATCTACCATTAATTTTTCGACCCAAGTAGGCTGCATTATCCCCTGTTTAACTTTAGTATAGACAATAATATATCTTGCAAGCGGACCTACTTCCGCCATTTTCCCCTGCCATTTCGGTGTCTTGATCCAAGAATATTTTCCGTTTTCATCAAGATACTTCCAATTTGTTTTAGTTCCTTCTTTAGGACCAGTATATTGCGGATCAGTAATACCATCCCACGGATGCAAATCAGCGCCAGCCTGATTATAAGTATACCAAGAATGCTCTACCCCTTCTGTAATTACCGCTGAATCGACTAAATCCTTTGCTTCAAAATTATGAAAAACGGCCTTAGAAACTCCCTGATCAAAATTTTCTACTATCCCGTCTGATCTAAGCAAAAGGTTCTTATGATAACTACCGTTTGTTGTACCCGAGTACGTATCTTCAGGATAATCACCAAAACCCAAAACTCGTTTCCCTGCTATACCAGCCCCATCAATATTGCCACTTTTAACATAGATTTCGCAAATTGCAAGTAAATCTGGCAAGTAGAAATAATTAACGGCGTCCAACCCTAAATTAATTGAAGTATCAACAATAGCTAATCGTTCTGTATTAACAGGAGCATTCATGTCATTCATAGAGATTGAGCAAGGCATACCTCCAACCACATAGTGAGGATGGGGATTCTTACCGCCAAACACTACATGGGAATAAACTAAATCCCTCTGCCTATCCAGCATATTAAGATAATGCGCCATTGCCATGAGATGTACTTCGGGTGGTAATAATTCATAATCTGGATGGTCCCACCAATGTGCAGCAAACAATCCTAATTGACCGCTTTCAACGATTTGCTTTATCTTATTTTGGATATCCCGAAAATATATTGTAGTAGCTTTAGGAAAATCTTTTGGGTAAGCCTTAGTATCGTATTCGATTGGCGCATCAATATTAATAGTATATTTTTCTAATACGCTATTTTGCAGAGCAGCTGTTGCAGCTGGGTCAGCTTTTAAGGCTGCTACCGGACTAACCCAATCCAATCCATGCAAATGGTAAAAGTGTATTAAATGATCCTGGACAACCTGGCTTGCTGCAATAATATTTCGAATATAGTTTGCATTTTTTGGAATCTCAATCCCTAGAGCATCCTCAACAGCCCTAAGTGACCCTAAAGCATGTACAGTAGTACAAACTCCACAAATGCGCTGAGCAAATAGCCACGCATCCCGCGGATCACGATCTTTCAGGATTATTTCAATACCTCTCCATGCTGTTCCGCTGGATAAAGCATCCTGAACTTTACCTGTAGCTTCATCTATTATTAACTCAAGTCTTAAATGACCCTCAATCCTATTTACTGGATCAACTACTATGCGTTTCATTCACTTCCTCCTAAGTAACTCTTATTTATCAAGCTCGTTTTCAGGCTTCGCTTCTGAAATATCATGCTCTTTTTCAGTATCCGCTTGCGATTTTTGTTTGCTTTTTATTTTATGATGCACATAAGAAGCAACTCCGTGTGCAATAACTCCGGCAGTTGTGACACCCGCTGCCGTTAGACCGATTTTATCCGCATTAGCGATTGTGTTAAGCACTGGAATATTAGGAAGTCGCTCGTAAAATGGGTCGCTATCCCAAAAACCATCCGATGCACAAGCAACACATGGAGCACCAGATTGAATTGGATAGGACATACCATTCCACCATCGCATATTACCACATGAATTATAGGCTTCAGGACCGCGACAGCCTACCTTGTATAAGCACCAGCCTGCTTTACTAGCAATATCATCAAAGGTCTCAACAAACATCCCCGAATCAAAAAAAGCTCTCCGATAACAAGTATCATGTATACGGTTGCCAAAAAACTGTTTTGGACGCCCTTTGCTATCAAGTGGTGGAATTTGACCAAAAATTGTATAGTGCATAACAACACCAGTAATTATTTCCGGTATAGGCGGACAGCCTGGCACTTTAATTATCGTCTTACCTCTTACTACCTCACTTATCCCAACTGACTGAGTCGGATTAGGACGCGCTGCTTGTATTCCACCCCACGCAGCACAAGATCCAACTTCTATAACTGCCGCAGCACCCTTAGCTGCTTCTTTCAATGCCTCTTCAAAAGTCCGTCCACCAATCATGCAGGTAACTGCATTATCACCGATTGGAACAGCACCCTCAACAGCTAAAATATATTTTCCATAATTTTTCTTCATAGTCTCGTGCAAATGCTCCTCAAGTGGCGCACCTGCTGCGGCTGATAATACATCTATATACTCAAGCGAAATCATATTTAATAGCAGGTCAGATGCTAACGGTGTCTGAGAGCGTAGAAACGCCTCATCACAGCCGGTACATTCGTGTCCATGCAGCCATATAACAGTAAAGGTTTTTTCTCGGCAGCTGAAACAACTTCCTGCAACATATTAGGTGATAAACCTAGTATCCCTGTTATTGTAATACAAGTTTTCAAAAAAGAACGTCTGCTCAAATTCCTCTTTTCAAAAACATTCCACAAGGATTCTCTCATATCAGAACCTCTTTCTTTATATTTTCATTTTTTGTGATAAGTATGCAAAATTTGTTAAAATCAAAACTTAGAAAGATCAAACACGATAAATTTATCTATCCGTATTATATCAATAAACAAAACCTTCGTACATAAATTTTCCAAACAATTAGCGGATGAAGATTTTTTAGGGGGACTATTGTATCTTAAAATAACAATGTGCCATACAAAAAGGCTGCTGACATAATATCAGCAGCCTCTTTTTGTAAACAGTCATTACTATTTACTATGTTATTTTTAAATAGTTTTTAATTCTCTACAATACGCCGTCCAACGCAGCACCAAGCTCTTTGCGAGGTCTATAACCTACTATACGGTTAACTTCTTTTCCATTTTTCAGCACTACAATTGTTGGTACACCCATAACATTATACTCACTAGCAAGTTGCTGGTTTTCATCTACATTAATTTTAGCCACAATAGCTTTACCTTCGTACATTTCTGCTACTGCTTCAACTTCTGGACCAACCATTTTACATGGACCACACCAAGGTGCCCAAAAATCAACTAATGCTGGCTTATCCGACTTAAGAATATGTTCGTTAAAATCTGCTTCGTTATTAATAGTAATTACAGCCATAGATACAGCCCCCCATCCATTTTGATTAGTATTAACTAAATCTTTTTATTAACACCTACTAGGATTAGTTATATTGTAAAAAATATTTTCCAAGAAGTCAACATTATTTACCAACTAAATAGAATGTTCTTCAGATAATCATTCCTGATTTCTGGGCACTATTGTTTTTTGTTCCATGCGAGCTACTAAATAAATAAGTACTATTATAGTTATTATTGCACCAATAACAATTGGTGGCGTTAATAAAAAGCTAGGCAGATTTTCATACAGACCGTAAAGTCCGAAGAATATAAAAACTAAAGCGGCAAACCATTTAACAAGACGGTCTGGTATTTTTTTTCCTAGAACTATACCGATAATAATTCCAATTGCGTCAGCTACCATCATACCGGCAGTAGTACCAAACCAGACTGGTATTATCGCATTAAACTGAGCTGCCAAAGCTACTGTTGCTAACTGAGTTTTGTCCCCCATTTCGGCTATAAAAAAAGCAATTGCTACTGTCCAAAAGGGGCTATAGCCCGACCTCTTATCTTCATCGCCTAATTCATCACCGCGAATTGTCCATAAACCAAATAAAATAAACGAGGCAGCAGCGGCGATTTGTACATATGAAATAGGAATAAACTTAGTAAGATATACACCTACCACAACAGCAAAGAGATGATTAAAGACAGTGGCGACAAAGACTCCCCACATAACCGTCTTCCAATGATATCTAGTAGCAAAAGCCATAGCCAGCAATTGCGTTTTATCCCCCATTTCAGCTAATACAACAAACACTAAAGAAGTTAAAAAAGCTGTCATTAGTTCGCCTCCGATAAAGAATACCATTTTTAGTATTAACTAAACGTAGTTCGATTACTACTCGAGAACTACAAATTCAAGTTTTTTTATGGTAATTCTTTTATTTACCTTTGTATAATATACCAGTCAGTAGCTATTGTCAAAATTACTCTCACAAATCGTCATTTTTTATCATAATCTATATAAAACTTATAGGAGGTATATGTTAAGTATGACTGAACGAAAGAAATCGAGCCAAAAGGATGCTGTACTAGCCGAACTCAGTTTTAATTATAAATGCCCTATATGTCCCGATGACCCGGATTTACTTTTATTGCGTGAAGCCGCTGCAGATGAACGCAATGCAATATCCTTATACTTAAATTCAGCTCGAAAAACTGCCTTTCCTGAACTTTTTATAGAGGCTGCAGAAGATGAAATGCTGCACTATGCAGCAATTATGCGCCTTATTTGTGCTCTAGATCCAGTACAGGAAGAAGAATTCAGAAAAGTAGGCTTAGACTTTTTGACTCGAGCAAAAGAAAAAACAGGTGACAACACATCTATCCCCAGCAGAGAAGATGTTGAAAATGTCGACTATCTTACTAGAGCCTTAAATGATGAATTAATTACAGTAAACAAGTACCAAGTATTTATGGAAAAGGCAAAGCATGAACATACGAAAAAACTTTTTTGTTACTTAATGAATAGCGAAAAAGAACACATTGCCGAATTCACTGATGCATTATTTTGCGTCACTGAAGAACCATTAACTGAATAAGATGGTAAACTAAAAAGCTTCTAAAAAATAAAAACCCGTCATCACTAGGATAACGGGTTTTTTAAATCTTATTATGAGTAATCAATAAGCCGAGTTCTGTACCGCGTAAGCGGTGACGATCATCTATCTAGGCCGGCAGTTGCCTGCCGGCTCAAGCGACACAACCCGGAAGGCTCAGCGAGCCGCTTCATCCCTTCCCTATTTGGTCTTGCTCCGAGTGGGGTTTACCTAGCCAGTCAGTCACCTGACTGCTGGTGCGCTCTTACCGCACCGTTCCATCCTTACCTGAATAATCAGGCGGTCTACATTTCTGTGGCACTATCCCTGAGGTCACCCTCGCTGGACGTTATCCAGCACTCTGCTCTATGGAGCCCGGACTTTCCTCGAGTACCTTAAGGCACTCGCGATCATCTTTCCTACTCATAATTCATTTGCGTTAGATTGATATTATATCACCATATTAACATAACGTCAATATAGATCTACATTCCATTTTTGTCCATCGCTTTACGTATATCGCTAACTTTCTCTGATATATTATCTGCTGCAACAATATCTGTAACAATTGCAACTATCTTCGCTCCATGTTTTTGCACTTCAGCAACGTTGTGCTCTTTTATACCGCCAATAGCAACAAAGGGCAGCTCAATATTGTTCGCAACAAAATCAAGGTATTCTAATCCAACTGGATCACAAACATCCTTTTTGGTATTTGTAGCGAAGATAGGACCTACACCGATATAGTCAACTACGCCACTTTTAACTGCAGCTAATGCCTCAGACGGCGAATGAGTTGATAGACCTAATATCATCGAATCGCCTATTAACTGCCTAACCTTTACAGGAGGTAAGTCTTCCTGACCTATATGAACCCCATCAGCTTCAATCGCAATTGCTAAGTCAATATGGTCATTGATAATAAAGGTTACGCCTGCTTGAGCGGTTTTTTCCCGTATTTTTAAGCACTCATTATACATATAAATAGCCTTTTTTTCTTTTTCCCGATATTGGATAACTTTTATACCTGCAGCTATCATCTCTTCTACCACTTCAATGTTGCTGCGCCCCAGAGAAAATTCTTCCGCTGTTAAGCCATAAATATCAGTGCTTAAAAAATTCTCTAAACCTTTTCTTATACTCACATTTCATTCCCCCTTCATAGGTCCTAAAACATACCTTAATATTACATCAGCTTGCTTCGCCGCGGCAATATGTACACAAGGAGCCAATGGTGGACATTCAGGTCCAACTTCTGTTTTGAGGTCGCCAACTAAATAAAAATTCTCTTTAATTCGATGAGTTCTTATTCTTTCACTATCGCCCCAGCCAGCCAATCCTGAAGCTGATACTAGGAACTTATCGGTTTTCAAATAAGTCTCAACAATAAGTTTTTTATAAACAGCTTTATCAAAAGCTTCAACTATAATATCACAATCAGCAAAAATTTTCTCTACGTTAGATTCATCTATTTTATCTGTAATAGTTTCAATCATTAAGTCTTTATTAACTCGCCTAAGGTTTTCTCTTAATACCTCGACTTTATATTTGCCAACCTGGTCCGCAAAGTAAAACTGCCGATTTAGATTACTGTATTCAATCACATCAAAATCAGCTACCAAAAAACTCATAAAACCACTGCGCACAAGCATCTGAGCACAGTTAGATCCAAGACCCCCGGCTCCTGCAATGCCGATTTTCTTAGTTTGAATTATACTCAGTTTATCCGCCGGTAAATATCGTTCAAGTGCATTAATAAATTCATTCATTTATAGCACCTGCCAATCTTTGTATAACGGCTGATAGCCATTTTCATATAGCATATTAGCCATTTCAGATACACTTCGACTGTCAGATATCTCAAATTGGCCAACGTTTTCTTTTTCAACACGGCCGCCTACAGCAGTGCATACTCCTGCCGACATTTTCGTTACACCAAGGTTCACTAAATGGTTACGCAGATCACCACTCTCACGAGTTGAAACGGTAATACCCCCGCGCGGCATAAATAATCTATATGCAACTATATACTGTACCAAGTTTTTATCACTTACAATCACTTTAGGAGGATACCCACCTAAATGCGGCCGCATGCGCGGTGGCGAAATACTCACTTCAACTTCTGGATACTTTTGCTGGAGATAATCTGCATGCAATCCTGTTAAAAACGCTTCAGTGCGCCAGTTATTCAAACCCAATAAAGCTCCTATGTTAACAGTACGCACTCCAGCCTGGCATGCCCTTTCAGGAGCATCTAGGCGATACTGATAATCTCTCTTAGGACCAGCCGGATGAAGCTCGGAATATATATCCCTATCATAGACTTCTTGATATATCGTTAAACCATCAATACCTGCCTCGACTGAATCTTTGTATTCTTCTGTAGATAAAGGATAAACTTCCATCCCAATACACGTAAAGTGTTTTCTAAGTATCTTAACACTGTCAATGATATATGAAACAGGCGATTCTTTTGGTGATTCACCTGTTAAAATAAGCAGATGTTTCAACCCACTATCGGCAATAATTTTCGCTTCTGAATCGACCTCATCCATGGTAAGTTTTTTACGTGGAAGTTTATTTTTTACGTTAAATCCACAGTACAGACACTGATTAATACAATGGTTAGCCAAATACATCGGTGTGTATAAAAGCATGGTTTTGCCAAAATGCTGTATAGTCAGTTTTCTGGCTTTCTGCGCCATTGCCTCTAAATGCTTTTCTGCACAAGGTGATAACAAAGCAAGGTAATCCAATATAGTTAGGCGGTTTTTATCAATAATTCTTTGAATATCATTGTCGGTAAGCCTGGCAAAAAACTCGTCATAATTGAACTTTTCATATTGTTCCAATGCATTAATAAACGACATAACCTCATCCCTTGCAAATTCTTTATTCATGTAAAAACCCAGTCAAAGGTGACGATGCACTCGCATAATCCTTTGTTGCTCCAGGACCAGCTAAATAAGCTGTTCTGCCAGCTTGAACGGCCATGCCAAAAGCACGAGCCATGGCAATTGGATCATTAGCAGTTGCGACTGCTGTATTAACCAAGACCGCTGCAGCCCCCATCTCCATAGCTTCTGCAGCTTCGGATGGCCGGCCAATACCAGCATCTACAATAATCGGGACTGATATTTCCTCAATTAAAATTCTTACTAATTCTTTTGTTTTTAATCCTCTATTAGTGCCTATTGGTGCTCCTAATGGCATAACTGCCGACGCTCCAGCATCCACCATATGCTTGGCTGCCATTAGGTCTGGACTCATATACGGAAGGACAACAAAACCTTCAGCCGCTAGAACTTCAGTAGCCTTTATAGTCTCATAGTTATCAGGAAGTAAGTATCTGTTATCTGAAATAACTTCAATCTTTATCCAGTTACCACAACCTGCTGCCTTTGCCAACCTGGCTATTCTGATTGCCTCTTGAGCATTACGGGCACCGGAAGTGTTCGGCATTAATATACAGTTCTTTGGTATAAATGAAGCAATATTTTCGTCCTTATACTCAGGATCAACTCTTCTTAAAGCAACGGTAACAACCTCAGATCCTGAAGCTTCAACCACCTGAGGAATAATCTTATTTGAAGAAAACTTACCTGTACCTAAAAATAACCTGCTAGATAATTCATGTCCACCAATTCTCAATACATCATTCATAACATCAACCTCCTCCAACAAAACTTAAAATTTCCAGATTATCATCTTGATTAAGAACGATTCCATCCCAGCAGTCTTTTCTAATAATTTCGTGGTTATATTCAACAATAATGTGGTCAGGATTAAAACCCTCTTGCAACAGGTATTTTGCTAAGGTAAGACCACTCTCTAGGTAAACCTTTTTTCCATTAATGCTAATTTCCAACTCATTCAACCCCTTAAAAAAAATAAATACGCTCCCGAATAGGTTCAGGCGCGCATTGCTTAATTACCTTCCTACGCGGGCATTATCCCGATCAGGTTAGAGGTCAGGTGCTTATAGTCCACTCTCAGCCCATAACATGAGCTCCCTCGGTATCAATATTAATTTCATGAGTATCTAAAGCTAATATTGCTATTATTGTATAATTTAATATTTCAGTCGTCAACAAATTTTGGCTATTTTACGAAAGTAAAAATATCCTTACTAAAACTATCGGCAAATATACGAATATCCCACTTACCTGCTGATGCACTTTTTTCTAGATGTTCTACTATACTATCAACAACAGGTATTTCAGTTGCAAAATGGCCCGCATCAATCAGAGACACACCTAAAGATAACGCTTCTTGGGCTTCGTGATATTTTACATCACCAGTAATAAGTACATCTGCTCCCATAAAAGCTGCTCTTTTAATTAACCCGGCTCCACTACCACCACAAACAGCTACTTTGTTTACAGTTTTCCCTGGGTCGCCAACCACCCTTACCCATTCGATATTTAATATCTTTTTAACTTCTAGCGTAAGTTCTTCTAATGTTTTAGTTGAAACAAGCTTGCCAATTCTCCCCAACCCCAGTTCCTTGCCTGCATTATGCAAAGGATAGACATCATAAGCAACCTCTTCGTAAGGATGACTTCTTAACATGGCTTTTATTATCCGTTTGCTTATCCTCTCAGGAAAAACAGTTTCTAACCTTAACTCCTGTACAAATTCTAACTTACCTTTTTCACCAATAAACGGCGAGGTTCCCTCTAACGGCAGAAAAGTCCCTATACCTTCTGTATAAAATGTACAATGACTGTAGTTTCCGATATAACCTGCACCAGCCTCAGTTATTGCGTTACGTACCTCTTCTATATAATCTTTAGGAACGAATACTGCTAGTTTCACTAAACGCTCTGAGAAACTCGAGGTAAGCATTTCTATCCCCTGCAAACTTAGCCTCTGTGCCAGTATATCATTTACTCCTCCTGCTGCAGTATCTAAGTTAGTATGTGCTGCAAATACAGCAATATCGTTTTTTAATAATCTGGCAATAATCCTTCCTTGTGGATTATCTGTTCGCAGATGTGCAAGCGGTTTAAAAATTAACGGATGATGTGAGATAATCAAGTTGACGCCTTTTTCTACAGCCTTTTCAATAACATCTTCTGTTATATCTAAACTAACTAAAATATTGTCAACAACTTGAGCTGGACTGCCTATCAGCAAACCTACGTTATCCCAGTCTTCTGCTAAATAACGCGGTGCTAACTTGTCAATAGCATCCATAATGACTTGGCATTTTACAGGCATTCTAACTTCATCTCCAACTCTCTTATTTTTTGCGCATACTGTTGATATTTTTCAGATTTCTTGGCCTGCTCACTTGCATCCATTTCCTTTAATATTCTCTTAGCTTGCAAAATAAGATTTTCAATATGTTCCTTTAGTAAAACCGAACGGCTCGACCACAACACCGGGCCTATATCAAATAATATTGGTTCTATCTCAATTTGTTTCCCTTGTTTTGCACTAATAATTTCATACAACCTCTCATCTTCCTTAACTAATAGTTCATCAGCAATAAACCAGCCATTTTCAACTAACCATTTACGCAATGTTGCCGAAGCGTTCATTGGCTGTAAAATAATTTGCTGCAGCGACTTAGCTGTTTCCGGAGATTTTTCGAGAATATCGACAATAGTACCTCCACCCATACCTGCAATAACAACAACATCAACCTCGTTGGGCCTAATTACATCTAGTCCATCCCCAAGCCTTAATGAAACGTCGTTTACAGCCCCATAATACTCTATAGTTTCCTTAGCTGCATGGTAAGGTCCTTTATTAACCTCTCCTGCCACTGCTGATCTAATAATATTGCTCTTTAATAAGTAAATCGGTAAATATGCATGGTCTGTACCAATATCTGCCATTACTGTGTTTTTTGGTATTAGTGATGCAACTGCAGTAAGTCTTTCACCTAGTTTCAAAATTCCACCCCATTGTTTTGATTCTATAGCCAGTAGTTATGTATCTTTAAAATAGAATTTCTAAATTATATAAAAAAATGCAAAGCATATGCTTTGCATTTAATTTCAATGGTGGGCGATGACAGGATCGAACTGCCGACATCCTGCTTGTAAGGCAGGCGCTCTCCCAGCTGAGCTAATCACCCATAGTTGGTGACCCGTAAGGGAATCGAACCCTTGATACCGCCGTGAAAGGGCGGTGTCTTAACCGCTTGACCAACGGGCCATATAAAGTTTGGTGGGCCCACCTGGGTTCGAACCAGGGACCAGCCGGTTATGAGCCGGCTGCTCTACCGCTGAGCTATAGGCCCAAATATTGAAAGCAAATTATGATAATCTGCTAAAAAGCTAATGGCTCCTCGAGTAGGACTCGAACCTACGACCGATCGGTTAACAGCCGATTGCTCTACCAGCTGAGCTATCGAGGAATATTATCAACGGATATTATTATAAAATAATCACAAAGTTATGTCAAGATCTTTTTTAGATCCTTATTATTATTTTCCTTCTGAAATTATTCTAAGAAATCTTTCAGCTTTTTACTTCTGCTCGGATGGCGAAGTTTCCTAAGTGCCTTTGCTTCAATTTGACGAATACGCTCTCTTGTAACTCCAAAATGCTGACCAACCTCTTCAAGAGTTCTAGCCCGGCCATCATCGAGTCCAAACCGCAATCTTAGGACTTTCTCTTCCCTCGGCGTAAGTGTTTCAAGTACTTCCTCAAGCTGCTCTTTCAAAAGCATAAAAGAAGCCGCCTCAGCTGGTGCTGGCGCATCCTGATCTTCTATAAAATCACCTAGATGAGAATCCTCTTCTTCTCCTATCGGAGTCTCTAAAGACACTGGTTCCTGAGCAATTTTCATGATTTCACGGACCCTGTCCACGCTTATATCCATTTCACGGGCAATTTCCTCAGGCACAGGTTCTCTACCAAGTTCTTGAAGCAATTGGCGTGATACTCTAATTAGTTTGTTGATAGTTTCAACCATATGCACAGGTATGCGTATAGTCCGCGCTTGATCAGCAATAGCTCTTGTTATCGCTTGACGAATCCACCAAGTAGCGTATGTGCTAAACTTAAAGCCCTTATTATAGTCAAATTTTTCAACAGCTTTAATCAGACCCAGGTTACCTTCTTGGATTAAATCCAAAAATAGCATTCCACGACCAACATACCTTTTTGCTATACTAACGACGAGACGTAAATTAGCTTCGGCCAAACGACGCTTAGCTTCCTCATCACCGTTTTGCATTCGAATGGCTAACTTAATTTCTTCATCGGCAGTAAGAAGCGGAACACGTCCGATTTCCTTGAGATACATCCGTACAGGGTCATCAATACTAATACCTTCTGGAATAGATAAATCAATATCTACCTCTTCAGGTGTTACTTCTTCCATATCTGAAATATCCGGATCGTCGATGTTCTCAACTTCTGGAATTTCATCAACAATTTCAATGCCTTTACTGGAGAATACTTCATACATATCATCAATTTCATCAGGAGATAAATCTTCGCTTTGGAGGGTATCCATGATTTCACCATAGGTAATTACGCCGCCGCGTTTTTTACCCTTACTCAGCAATTTATCAACATTATCGTTTGGCATACTTTTCTTCTCAGTCATTATTCCCCTCCTCCCGTAGCTATTGCAATAAATCTTCTACTATCTTTTATTTTATGAATAGTGTAGTTTGCTAATTTCATGTTTTATTCGCTGACTTTCCGCTAATTCCTGCAGAAAGCGACTATCCCCCATGCGTTGTAATTCATCGGCGCGAAGTCGATGTTGTTCATATAATTCCTTTAAATGAGCTATCCTAATTGTTTTTATGCAATCATCCACCAGCTTAGGAATATCATCATGCTGCAAATCTATTAACAAAATATGTGATAACTCAGTGTTTGCTGCTTCATTCAAAGTCATGGCAGACGATACATCATGAGCTTTTTTACCCATATTATACGCTTCAAAGAGCGATTTAATTATCTCACGGTATAGATCACCTTGAATTTCTTCAATACTGAGTTGTGCCTGAATATATGGTATAATAGTATCATCTTCCCAAATTAACCGGATAACATGTCGCTGGGCTTGGATTACCGCACTATCAATATTCTTTGAAAGTGCTACCATTCTAATAGTTTTCCCTTTATTTACATTTTTATCCTTTTGGGAAAGATCTAAATATTTACTAATTTCACTTCTAATAGCACTCTCATCAATACCTATACTTTGCGATACTTGAGCAATATGTGCATTAGCCTCTACGGCATTCGTCGCAGCAGCTAATGCTGGCACAACTTTAGCTACAACCGCAACTTTTCCCTCCAAATTTGAGTAATCAGTCCCTTGCAATGCTTGCCGAATCTGGTATTCTAATAGTGGAGTGGCTTCATCTATCAGTTTATTAAAAGCTTCTGCGCCATGCTTAATTATAAAATCATCGGGATCTTTACCATCTGGAATAGAAATAATTTTTACAGATGCACCTAAGCCGCGAACGATGGTTAAGGCTCTCATTGTAGCCATTTTCCCTGCTGCATCACTGTCATACGCAAATACTATTTCGTCAGTATATCGCATTAACTGTTTTGCCTGCTCAGCTGTAAAAGCAGTTCCAAGTGAAGCTACTATGTTGTTTACGCCAAAATTACGAGCTGTAATAACATCCATATACCCTTCGACTACAACCGCTTTTCCTGATTCACGTATAAACTTATGTGCACTATCAAAACCAAATAAAATATTCCTTTTGTTAAAAACTGGAGTTTCTGAAGTATTTAAGTATTTAGGTTGACTATTATCAATCACCCTGCCACCAAAACCAGTAACTCTTCCCCGCATGTCACATATCGGAAAAATTATCCTGTTCCTAAAACGATCTAAGATTCCTGCTGAAGACGTACGCTCTACTGCTAAGCCTGATTTTAGGAGAATATCCCGTTCGATTCCCCGCTCAGTAAATGCTGTTACTAACTTATCCCAAGCATTTGGTGCAAAACCTATCTTAAAATCGTCAATGACCTTATCCGTAACACCTCGCCGCTCTAGATACTCTTTAGCAGCTTTACCATAGCGTGTTTTCGTAAGACAAGCATGAAAGAAATCTCGCGCCAATTCATTTGCCCGCCAAATTTTAGCTAATTCTTTTTCATTTGCAATTTCCTGGGGCGACTTTTCTTTTTGCGGCAAGGGTATATTCATACGGCGTGCTAATACTTTAGCTGCTTCGATAAATACTATGTTCTCCACTTTCATAATGAAATTAAACACATTCCCGCCTGTTTGACATCCAAAACAATAAAAAAAACCTTTTTCTGGATTAACTGAAAAAGACGGTGATTTTTCTTGATGAAAAGGACAACATCCCCAATAATTTTTACCCTTTTTTTTCAGGGGTACATAGTCTGAAATAACACTAATGATATCACTCTGTGAGCGCAATCTTTCAATAAACTCATCATAAGCCATATCTTTCATAAGTTCACCCTTTATAGCGCCCAGTATACATATCTAATATTTTTATTACATTATAAGACAAAAGGTACACATATATACATTCTTACACTATATTTCATGTTTTCGCTGTTTTTTCGGATTTTCCTGCTTAATTCAATCGGCATAACTCTATTACATTAATTAAATTAACCATGGTTTGACTTTTTTCTACATTGTTTTCAGATCGTTAAGTATGCATCTGCATATTTAATACTAGATCTCTTTAGTTACTTATATTCAATATAAACAGTAAATATCCTTTTTTGCCTCTTGACAGAAAACATTTAATTTGCTTAATAATAAAACTCGACTTTCGTCGAGTTTTATTATTAAGCAAATTCATGAATCTAGTTTGAATTTAGTATCTTGCAGCTATCCATTTCGAAGGAATGAATAATTTTTCGAATATATTAACAGCAAACAAATCGGTCAAACCCGCAATATAGTCAATCACAGTCGTTTGCAGTCCCCATCGTTCTTCTCTATCTAGAAACTCTTGCGGTAACGCACCAGGATTAACCATAAAATAATCGTAAAGTTTATGTATTACATAAGCAGCCTTTTTGCGATCAGGCTCTAAGTCAACTGAATGGTAAATCCTTTTGAACATAAACTCACGCAATTCATCCATAGCTTCTTTAACTGCATCTGACATCAATATTTGATTTTTCCCTTCAGATGCAGTAATCATATCAGACACCATAACTGTTATCATATTCGATGGATTACTGCCTAGCACGGAAACTACCTTATCTGGAAGATCGCTTGGTCTTAGCATGCCAGCTCTTATACCATCATCATAATCATGGCATAAATATGCTATACGATCCCCTATTCTAACGATATTCCCTTCTAAAGTAAATGGTTTATTTGGTCCAGTGTGATTTACTATTCCATCTTTAACTTCTAAGGTTAAATTCAGTCCAGTTCCGTTTCTTTCTAAATACTCTACAATTCTTAAACTTTGCTCGTTGTGGTTATATTTACCAATTATTTCTCTCAATGCATATTCTCCAGAATGGCCAAACGGTGTATGCCCTACATCATGGCCCAGTGCAATAGCTTCAGTTAGATCCTCATTTAGCATCAGCCCGCGAGCAATAGTACGAGATATTTGAGCAACCTCTAAACTGTGGGTCATACGCATACGGTAGTGATCACCTGGAGAAATATATACTTGAGTTTTATGCTTTAAGCGCCGAAAAGCTTTACTGTGAATAATCCGGTCACGGTCTCGCTGAAAAGCAGTTCTAAAATTGCACAGTTCTTCTTCCTTTTCACGTACTGATTCCCTGCTTTTACTCGCAAATGGCGACATTAGCTTATATTCCTGCGCTTCAATACGCTCCCGTATATTCATAATAATCAGCCCCCCTTTATTTAATTATACATATACAACACCAAACAACCTAGTTAATTTTACAAAATTTACATACTCATTGCAGATTATAATTTGTTATAATACTATTAGTAAGAAAGGGGAGGATAGCTTGAAAGCCAAAATTTTCTTAATTGTCACCCTATTATTATTATTGCTAACCGCTAATGTTGCGGCAAAACCTGTAATAACTGCCGATAATACATATTATGATATAAATACTGGACAGTATGTCTTAACAGGTAATGTACATATTGAAGTGGGAAGCCGCATAATTACAGCTGGAAACGCAAGAGTCAGCATGTTCACCCGCGAGGTATGGGGAACTGGTGGCGTCACAGTAACTCAAGGTGATATTTATTTTACAGGAAGCAGTGTCTACGTTAATGGCAGCCAAGATTCAGCCCAAATAGATGGTACGGTTAATTTTTCACGTACAGGCTTAAACATCAGTGCTAATAGAGTCGATTATAATTGGCGAACTAAAATAGCTACCTTTAGCGGTAATGTTCAGTTTTCCCAAGACGGTACTACACGATATGAAAATATTTTAAGGTACGACCTGCGTAATAATGTTATATTATAGCTTAAAAAATAAATCCCCCGGAAACCGGGGGATTTATTTTTTAAGCTATAATTTTGCTAAAATCTGCAATTTTAACTGTCAAATCTGATATGGATTTAAGCAAAGCAAGCCTATTTTTTCTCACCTGAACATCTTCAACCATAACCATTACTGCTCCAAAAAAAGCGTCTATTGGTGCAACTAATGTTGACATGATATTAAGGACACTATTATAATCCTGATTCTCAATATGCTTTGCAATTTGATCATTTGCAGAAATATATGCTTGATACAAATTAACCTCAGCATCTGCTGCAAATAACGCAGGTACTACAACAGAAGAATCTGCATTTTTAGCAAGATTTCCAACTCGGGTAAATGCTTGGTACGTTTTTTGCATTACCTCTGTGCCTTCGTTTGCTATTGCTTTAGCACGCAAATAAGTGTCATAAACATCATCAATGCCTGCTGTAATAACTGCATCTATAATATCGTAGCGAACATGTTCGTCAGCTAAAACATTTTTTACACGCAAACGGAAAAAGTCTAAAACTTCATTACTAAGTTTGCTGCGTCTTGCAGAGTCGGTAACACCTAATAAATCCATAGAACTATTTATTAGATTTAATAACGATACTTTGTACTTTGCATCTACTAATATATTGACAATTCCCAAAGCTTGGCGGCGCAATGCATATGGATCCTGCGACCCAGTAGGTATTAAACCTCGGCTAAAGGTCGCTACAATATTATCAATCTTATCTGAGATACTTATAATTCTTCCGGCAGGAGCAACTGGCAGCTTATCACCTGCGTAGCGGGGCAAATAATGTTCGAAGATTGCTTCAGCAACTTCCTCGTTTTCCCCGTTAAGCAAAGCGTATTCACGCCCCATTATACCTTGAAGTTCTGTAAATTCGTATACCATACCAGTAACTAAATCGGCTTTTGAAAGTTTTGCACCTCGAATTATTGCTGGTATGATTTTTTCATCCATACCTATTTCTTGTGCAATTATATTTGCTAATTTCTCAATACGGATAGTTTTATCGTAAAGGCTGCCAAGCCCCTCCTGGAAAACTATCTTCTTAAGTTTTTCTAACCGTTCAATTAAAGGTACCTTTTGATCTTCCTCAAAGAAAAATTGAGCATCAGCCAGCCTAGCTTTTAATACTCGTTCGTTGCCGCGGCGAACTATATCAATATAGTCTGATCCACCATTGCGAACAGTTATGAAAACTGGCAATAGCTTACCATCCTTGCCAACCACCGGAAAGTATCGTTGATGCTCGCGCATAGGAGTAATAACAGCTTCTGGCGGAAGTGCCAAATATTTCTCTTCAAAGCTGCCGCATAGTGCAGTTGGATACTCAACTAAGTATATAACTTCTTCCAAGAGGTCTTCATCGATTGCCGCAGTCCCACCTTGCGCCACGGCAATTTTTTCAACTTGTTCACGAATGACTTGGCGGCGAACTTCCTGATCAACCATAACATGATTTTCAGCTAGTTTAGAGAAATACTCTTCAACTGAATTTACAAATATTTTACCTTTGCTTAAAAAACGATGTCCATAAGTATAGTTATCGCTAGTTACTTCTGCAATTGTAAATGGAACTACTTCATTTCCATATAAAGCTAATAGCCATCTGATAGGTCTTACAAAGCGCATGTCTAAATTTCCCCACCTCATATTCTTAGGGAAATTTATAGTATTAATCAGATCTGTAAGTATTTCTGGCAGCAGCTGCTGAACCTCTTTGCCCTCTTCATGAACTATCGCGTAAACATATCCATCTCTCACGATAAGTTTTTCAACAGCTATTCCCTGACCTCTTGCAAACCCTTGTGCAGCTTTGGTCGGATTTCCATTATCGTCGAAAGCGATTTTAATAGACGGCCCTTTATTCTCACTTTCTTTATCCGCCTGCTCCTCAGATAATCCGTTTATTACTAACGCTAGGCGCCGTGGTGTTCCCACTGCTCTTACTCCATCATGCTTAATGCGCAGATCAGCAAATTTATCTGCTGCCATAGTTTCTAGCTGTTTTAAGACACTTGGCATGAAGCGAGCTGGGATTTCCTCTGTTCCGATTTCTAATAGTAAATTCTTAGACATATTACTTACCTCCTTTGAGAAGCGGGTAACCCAGCTGTTCCCTTTGTTCTAAATAGGTTTGAGCACATAAACGAGCCATATTACGAACTCTTCCTATAAATGTCGTCCTCTCACTTACACTAATAGCTCCTCGAGCATCTAATAAGTTAAAAGTATGCGAGCATTTTAGTACATAATCATATGCAGGCATAACAAAGCCCAAATTTACAATCCTCAAAGCTTCTTTCTCGTACATATCAAACAACTGAAATAATAAATCAGTATCAGCTAATTCAAAGTTATAGTGAGACTGCTCTACCTCATTACGGTGGAAAACGTCACCATAGGTAACTCCTTCGACCCACTCTAAATCATAGACATTCTCTTTACCTTGAATGTACATTGCTAACCGCTCTAGTCCATAAGTTATTTCAACAGATACAGGTTTAACATCAATACTTCCAACTTGTTGGAAATATGTAAACTGAGTAATCTCCATACCGTCGAGCCAAACTTCCCAACCAAGTCCCCATGCTCCTAATGTTGGGGATTCCCAATTGTCTTCGACAAATCGAATATCATGTTTATCTGGATCAATTCCTAATTTAGCTAAACTAGCCAAATATAACTCTTGAATATTAGCTGGTGATGGTTTCATAATAACTTGATACTGATGGTGCTGGAACAAACGATTAGGGTTTTCCCCATAGCGTCCGTCAGTAGGTCTCCTTGATGGCTCAACATAAGCAATATTCCAAGGTTCAGGGCCTAATGCTCTTAAAAACGTTGCTGGATTCATCGTTCCAGCGCCTTTCTCCACGTCATAAGGCTGAGCTAAAATACACTTTTGTTCAGCCCAAAAGTTCTGCAGTGTCAGGATAATTTCCTGAAAAGTCATACTAGATTACCTCCCTAAATAAACAATTACTATTTTTACACAAATAAAAAAATCCCGTCCTCGTAACAAATAGTTACAGGGACGGGATTATATCCCGCGGTTCCACCCTGATTGGCCTAGAAGCCCACCTTGTGTATTTATTGCGAGTTTTACTTACCATAAGAAACTTATAGCTTTCCTCTCACAGCTTGGGAATGCCTTTCTCCTATTACAACTTCAGGCTTACACTATCCCCGAATCGCTGAACTAAACCATATAGGATACTTTTTCCCTCATTGCCTTATTTTATTAAAATATAGCAAAAACGCTTAGGCTTGTCAACAAAGCAGCAAATATTCCTGCTAATATTGTTTATTGTTATTGTCGTTTTCAGCTTTGTGCTCTGACATGCTGTCTTGCATATCATCAGATTCTTCACCAGATCTCACTACTTCAATTGTGCACCTTTTAAAGACCGCAACCAAAACCCCCAACGCTGCTAGCTGCGGCAGTACAACTGCACCTATAGCACCTAAAGCTACTGGAATCTCAACTAAAGTTCGACCATCACTCTTAATTCTGATACGATTAACGTTTCCCTCATGAATTAGTTCTTTAACTTTATCAATAACTTCATTTGAACGAACTGAAAATTCTTCTGTCCAATTATTATTTTTTTTAGTCTCGGCATCAACTAGTGCTTCAATTACATTACCATTGTTACGCTCAAGTATTTCTTTGGCTTCACGATACGAAACTCCTATTCGTTCGCGTATTATATCAATTTTTTCTAAAGTAATCTCTTCCATTATGCTAACCTCCACTCCAAAATTTAATATATTATAACCACAAATAATACTTGCTATCCCGATAGTGGGATTTCAAATTATATATGGATTTGTTTAATAAATTCTAAAGAGTTTAGCGGTTTTCCGAGTAAATAACTTAAATAATTTGTTAATATCTTTTCACTTTGGATAAGAGTTGCAGCATTTATTGAAAAACTCTGAGGATTATCCCAATCTATTGACATAAGGTTAGTAATAAAGGTTCTTACACTTAGGTCAAAACCCAGTAATTTATTATTATCACATTTTTCGCAAACGCTCCCACCCTTATCAAGACTAAAAAACGCTTTATCTGTTAGGTTTTGTCCGCAAATAACACAATTATCAAGATTAGGCTGGTAGCCAGCTAGCGTTAAAAGCTGCCATGCTGCGGCAGACGCCACAAGTCGGGGATTACGGCTGGATATTAAAGAAAACGCACTCAATAACAAATCATAAATATGTGGTTCGGGTTGACGTTCGGGGCAAAATTCTACAACTAATTCGTTTATAAAAGCTGCGTATGACATTATATTAAGATCTTCTCTAATCTGCTTAAAAGAATGCTTAATTTCACACTGCTTGATTGTATCTAACGCTTTACCAGGAGTTATAGACAACTCAACTTGGTTAAAAGCTTGGATAGCTCCAGCTAGTCCGCTTCTGGGACGACGGCAACCATATGCAATAGCCGCTATTTTTCCATATTCGCGAGAAAATAAAGTAACCATCCTATCAGCCTCACCCCAGTTGCGAACTGCTAATAAGATGGCCTCAGTAGAATACTGTGACATACAAAAACCTCTATGAAATTAATTTAGATCACGAGCCTGACTTTCTGGTACTACCTCAAGTTGCTGAGTATTATCATCATTACATGACCGATAAATCAGATATGCTTCAATATGTCCCGTATTTTGGAAAATTTCCCACATAACGTTTCCCAACAACATGACATCATCCTTTCGCAACTGTTAGTCTTTTTCAATTTCATCCTCAACTAAAACAGACAGAGGTGAAGCTTTCACTCGAACAATGCGAAAACCATTGACTTTAAGCACTCTAAAGTTATAATCGCCAATATTAACATTATCACCGTTTTCAGGACGCCTTCCTAAAAGTCCAAAGATATACCCGCCGATAGTGTCTTCTTCGTGCTCTTCTAAGCGAATATTGAGAAGATCGATAACATCATCCAACAGAACACGGCCATCAAATTCATAAGCTCCATCACTTAACCTCTGAATTTCAGTCTCCTCAAACCCGTCATGTTCATCTTGAATGTCGCCAACTATTTCTTCTAAAATATCCTCTAAAGCAACAAGACCAGCAGTACCTCCATATTCATCAGCTACTACCGCTAGGTGAATACGCTTACGTCGCATAAGCTGCAGCAGTTTAGCAACTGACATACCTTCAGGCACCACTAATATCTCCCTCATTATACTCCTAAGGTCCTTTTCAGCGGTGTGGACTGATTCGATATCCATAAAATCACGTAGATGTATCATTCCAATCACATGATCTTTATCCTCGATACAAAGGGGATACCTGGTATGATGTGTTTCCCTAACCACTCTTATATTTTCTTCATAAGGGTCGTCAGTAAATAAGCATACCATGTCCTGCCGCGGCACCATAACTTCTCGAGCTAACCTGTCTGCAAAATCAAATACGTTGTCTATTAGCTCACTTTCCATTTGGTTTAAAACACCACCACGGTGACTAGCACTTACAATCATCCGGAGTTCTTCCTCTGAATGTGCTAAATCAGCTTCGGAAGCTGCTTTAATGCCAAGTAATGCTAAAATTGCACGAGCGGCATGATTAAACAGTACAATAATAGGATAGCCAATTTTGTGAAAAATATAGAGCGGCCAGACGGAAAATAAAGCCATACTCTCGGCACGTTGAATTGCTAGTGATTTTGGAACCAGTTCTCCAATTACGATATGTAAAAACGTGATAATTGTAAATCCGACAGCAATGCTTATAGTTGTATGAAGCCACGCTGAACCAGGAAAATAGTTAGATACCAGGGGTTCGATTAAAGCTGAAACCGCTGGTTCCCCTAACCAACCTAATGCTAGCGATGATAAGGTGATTCCCAGCTGTGTTGCCCCAAGGTAAGTATCAAAAGATGAAACTACTTTCAGCGCTAAAACAGCTCGGCTATTTCCCTGCTGAACTAGTTCCTCAAGACGAGTTTTACGTATTTTAACAAGCGAAAACTCCGCAAGAACGAAAAAACCATTTATAAGTACAAGTAATATAGCTGTAAGAAATTTTAGTAGATCATAAAACGCAGAATCGATAACGCATCTCTCCCTCGCTGGCCCATAGGCCTATAGCGACATTGATTAGATTTTAATTATTTACCTTCCTATGCTGACGCTCAGGCATAATAGCCCCGGCCGTAACAACGTACTGCAGAGCAGTTTCACTTGTAACCTGCAAAAATATTATATCCCGTTTAGGTACGATTATATTAACACCTGATGTCATATTTAAACTCCAAGGAATAAAAACACATACATGTTCTTCTTCAAAATTTTCTGCCAAAGGCGGCGAAAGTTCTGTCATAACAAAACCAAGTGCCTTAGTACCTTCATTAGGGTATGAAACTAATACCGGCTGTTTGAATAAATTCTGAGATTCTAAAACTGCTGTTGAAACCTGTTTAAAACTCTTATAGATAACCTTAATAACAGGGATAGAGCCAAGCATTTTTTCACCAAGCTCCAACATCCTTTTAAGAAGCCAATGAGAGGATAGCCACCCAACTAGTAATATTAACATCACTACAGCAACAAGACCAATGCCGGGAAATTGAATCGGTAAGTGACGTCCTAAAACCGACTCAGCTAAGGAAAATATATTTATTACTACATATGCTGTAAGCGCTATCGGAACAATGACTATTAAACCATTTATAAAATATTTCGATATATTTTTCATAACTAACTCCTCTTAACAAATGATACCATTCAATCCAATATAGGTCAACAACACATATGTCATAGATTCTGCTACTATCCAAAACATTGCCTTTTTAAAGATTGAGAAAACTAAAGGACTTAGAGTAAACACTAAGTCCTTTAAAACAAAAACTAGTCATATCCAAAAGTGCGTAGAATGTTGTCGCGATTGCGCCAATCTTTTTTCACCTTTACCCACAAATCCAGATATACTCTTGATCCGAGTAAATTTTCAATATCCGCCCTTGCAGCCTGGCCAATTTCCTTAAGAAGCTTTCCGCCTGCACCGATTACTATTCCTTTCTGGGAATCCCTTTCAACATATACTACTGCCCTTATAAACAAATCATCATTAGGACGAGTGGTTATTTCTTCGATATCAACTGCAATAGCGTGTGGTATTTCTTCTCGTGTTACATGCAATACTTTCTCGCGAATAAGTTCAGCAATAACCAAACGTTCAGGCTGGTCGGTGATCATATCACTCGGATAGTACTGCGGTCCAGGCTCCAGATATTTCTTAATCTCAGTAACAAGCCCCTCAAGATTAGTGTGTTCTTTTGCGGATATTGGAACTACACCAGCAAAATCATGACAACTTGTATATTTTTGAATTATCGGCAAAACTTGCTGTTTAGGAATGAGGTCAATTTTGTTCACAACAAGTAGAACAGGCGTTTTTACTGCAGCCAGTCTTTCTAATATATATCTTTCCCCTGCCCCTAAATCTTCTGTTGCATCTACAACAAATAATATTACCTCTACTTCTTTCAAGGTATTTTCAGCTGTCTTCACCATATACTCGCCTAGTTTATGTAAGGGTTTATGTATTCCAGGTGTGTCAATAAACAAGATTTGTGCATCGTCTAGTGTAAGTACACATAAAATTTTGTTACGTGTGGTCTGAGGCTTATCGGACATAATAACTACTTTTTGTCCAATTAAACTGTTTATAAGGGTTGATTTGCCGACATTCGGTCTACCAATAACAGAAACAAACCCTGATTTATGCTCAGAAGTCAAATTATATCATCTCCATTCAAGTCATTCTTCTTAAAGGAAAAAGGCAGTAGCTCATCTAAACTCACAATTTTATGTTCGCCTTTAATATTACATAAAATTATTTCATCTATACCAAATTCAGCAATAACTTGCCGGCAAGCTCCACACGGAGCTGTTGGATTAACAGTATCCGCAATGATGGCAATTGCTTTAATTTCGGTAATGCCTTCCGAAACAGCTTTAAAAATTGCTGTACGTTCAGCACAATTTGTAAGTCCGTAAGATGCATTTTCAATATTGCACCCTGAAAAAATTTTACCATCTACGCCTATAACAGCTGCACCTACTTTAAATTTTGAGTAAGGAGCGTAAGCATTATCACGAGCTTTAACGGCAGCCTCGATTAATTCATGCATTTAGAATACCTCCTACTAAAGAATCCGCTGGCAAAAGAGAACATACCCTAAAATTAAGGCAGCTATCGCTGCAACTAATACAGCTCCAGCTGCTAGATCTTTTATAACTTTCGCAATTGGATGATAATCTGGATGTATAACATCTACTATCTTTTCAATGGCTGTATTAAACATCTCGGCTATTATTACCAAGGCTATAATTATCACGAGAACCGCTATTTCAAGTTTTTCTAATCCAAACCACAAGGCAAATAATATTGAAATAACCGCTGCACAACAGTGAACTATCATGTTGCGCTCATTTGTCAAAGCATATTTTAACCCTTGAAAAGCATTCTTAAATGCAATTTGTAATGAATTTTTTCGCATAGCTAGTCACGAGTTATTCCAAGGTTGGAAAGCACATATTCTTCTTCTTGCCGCATTTCAATACGTTCGGCTTCATCTTCATGATCATACCCTAATAAATGCAGCATACCATGTACTGTTAAAAAGGCAATTTCTCGTTCCAAACTGTGACCATATTCTACGGCTTGACGCTCTGCTGTTTCAAGAGAAATAATTATATCCCCAAGTAGATTTTCTTGCGGTCCATTAATTATATCAGGCTCTTCTCCTTCATTTAACGCGAAAGATAATACATCGGTCGGACAGTCTTTTCCGCGATAGACTTTGTTAAGCTGCTTAATATACTCATCATCAGCAAGTACAATACTAACTTCATTATGTTCTTCTATGTCATACAGTTCAGCACTCTTTTTTAGCACTGACATCAGCGTTTGTTCCATTTGCGGTGTTACAATCGTCTTTTCCTGTAAGTTGCTTAGTACTATTTCCATTCTTGTTCTTTCTCCTTTCAAGCTCCTTTAAAGCATCAGGATATTCAATCCGCGTGTGAAACATACTTGATAGTATTCTGATGTAAGCATCGCCAATAATATTTAAATCTTTTAACGTCAAATTACATTCATCTAATTGCCCATCATGCAAACGCTCCCGAATAACCTTTCTTACAGTTGCTTCAATTCGATTAACATTGGGTTTTGCGAGCGATCTAACTGCCGCTTCGCATGCGTCTGCCAGCATAATTAATGCGGCTTCTTTTGTTTGCGGTCGTGGTCCTTCATATCGAAAATCTGCCTCGATAATACAATCACCATGTTCATTCTCAGTAGCTCGCTTATAGAAATACGAAACAAGCATTGTTCCATGATGCTGCTGAATAATATCCACTATAATCTGGGGCAGATTGTAGTCGCGACATAGATCTACACCATCTTTTATATGTGACGTAACTATTAACGTACTTAAAGAAGGCGCGATTTTATCATGCGGATTCTCCGCACCAAATTGATTTTCGACGAAAAAATATGGTCGTTTAATTTTTCCAATATCATGATAATAAGCACCTACTCTAACTTTTACCGGATCAGCACCTATCATATCTGCTGCAGCCTCCGCCAAATTTCCAACCAAAATGCTATGATGATAGGTCCCTGGTGCTTCTAAAAGAAGGCGCTGCATTAACGGATGATTCGACTGTGCTAAATCTAAGAGTTTAATTGGCGTAGTAATATTGAAGGTGTTTTCCAAATATGGCAATAACCCTGTTGTTATTACAGCTGCGCCAATTCCACTAAACACACCTAGTAACCCCTGAACAAGAACTTGTGTTCCCTCTATTTGCTGCATTAGTCCGGTTGCGCCTATTACCAGAAAGTTTATACCTGCAATCCAAATTCCCGTTTTCGTTAAGCTGTAGCCGTGAGTCATTTTCGACACACTGTAAACACCTACAATGCTTCCAATGAGAGCCGCCGCAACGGCACGCAAATCATGGTCAACAATGACACCAAATAACAGCGAAAGTACTACGCTAACCACTAAGCCAACACGAGCATCAATTAAGATAGCCGTCAATAACGCACCTATTGCAATTGGAGCTGCAAAATCCGAGTAATAGTGGGCTACCTTACCTAACAATAGTGAAACAAGCAGTATTAGCCCAAGCAATACGAGGTGTAAGTCATTCGAATAAACTTTGTGGGCAAATTTATACAGGTACCCCAACATAACAGCAATAACAGTTAGAACATATATTGTTAAGCCAAAGATTCTCAGTTCATTAAATTGACCTTTATGCAGACCGAGTTCTTCCATAGCATGAATTTGCTCGCTTGTAACTACATCACCACGCCGGACTACAACTTGTCCCTTTTTTATAGTCTCCCTAACTGATTCTATGCTTGACAGAGCAGCCTGTTTACGTTTATCTGTCTCACGTATATTTAGGATAAAATTCGGCTTTAAAAGCTGCTGGGCAATACCGGCAACAACAGCCTCGCCATTTTTACTAAGCCCAATTTCTTCAGTTTCAATTACAATATGCTTTCGAGCAACGTCCAATTCATCATCGCGTATACCTCTCTGGAAATATTTGCGTAATAATGAAATGGTATGTTCTTCTGCTTTTGTTAAACTAGCTTCATCTAAACTAACTAACCCAGATAACGTTAAATGTGATAACGAAACTGGAAGAGCTTGCTTTAGCTTTTCAATTCTTTCATCGCTCGACGTGACACTCTTATCAGCTAATCCAGTCCGTGCTGCATTAAATATCGCCTTTACGCTTTCTTCAGCTTTGACAAGTACAGCGACATCAAGATCATACACATTGGCAACACTTGCCAAAACCTCTGATTCTAGCTTTTTAGTTTTAATACTATCAACATAGGAAATAGTCCGAGGGGCAATAATATCACGATCACTAACTTGTCCTACTTGATAAGCTACTTTATCAGGAATAAGATCAGCTGATAAAACAATCATAAAAAGAAAGAAAAAAGCCATACCAAGCACAATACGTCGTGCAACCGGTTTAGCGTATATGCTGTTGGGCTGCATGAAGAGATCCCGCAGTCTATTATTAAGCGACACCATTCTTACTCAACCCCAATCAAGGTACGAAAATATAGCCCATACCTATTTTTTTTCTTGTTCATACCGATCATATGCTTTAATAATTTTACCTACAATCTCATGTCTAATTACATCACTGTCATCAAGTGTTATGATTTCAATACCTTGTATGCCGCTTAACACTTGTTGGGCTTGTCTTAACCCTGACAAAGAGCCATTCGGCAAATCAGTTTGGCTCAGGTCACCTGTAACAACCATCTTTGAACCAAACCCTAGTCTAGTTAAAAACATTTTCATTTGGGGTGGAGATGTGTTTTGGGCCTCGTCCAATATTATGAAAGCATCCTCTAACGTACGTCCGCGCATATACGCCAGAGGTGCAATCTCGATTATATTTTTTGACATATATTTTTGAAAAGTTTCCATTCCTAAAATGTCTTGCAGGGCATCATATAGTGGACGCAAATATGGATCTACCTTTTCTTGCAAGTCTCCAGGCAAAAACCCTAGTTTTTCACCTGCCTCAACAGCTGGCCTAGTTAAAACTATACGATCAACTTCTTTTTTCTTCAAGGAAAAAACTGCCATTGCAACCGCAAGATAAGTCTTCCCAGTTCCTGCAGGACCTATTCCAAAAGTAATATGATTATGGCGAATAGCTTCTAAGTAAACACGCTGACCAAGTGTTTTTGGCTTTATATGACGGCCGCGAGCCGTCACAAGAACTGTATCACCAAAGATTTCATGTAAATTATCAGCTTTTCCTTCTTGCAGCAGCTTTACACTATATTTTATATCATGACTTGTAACTGGACTTCCTTGCCTGTAAAGGTAAAGAAGTTCAGAATATAGTTTAGTTAATTTTTCGACATCACTTGGCACGCCCGTGATTATTAATTCTTCGCCGCGGCAGATGATTTTCGCCATAAAAGCACTACTAACAATATTTAGATATTCATCATTTTTACCTAATATCGCAATTGCTTCCTGATTATCTGCAAAATTAAAACGTTTCTCTGAATTTTGCTGCAAAGACACTATCCTCCCTTATTGCTGAGAAATAACGATACTTTGACCTATTTCTTCTTCTGCTTCAATGGTTACCTTAACTCTAACCAAATTAGGTTCTGAGGTGTTTATAAGCTCTATATTACGAGATAGAATATTTGCCGTTTCCGGAATATTTCTCTGAACAGTTTCTAGGGCTTTGCTTTTCGCCTGGTCGCGAGCTTCCTCTAAAGTAATTTCTGACGTTTTTTCTTCTAATTCATGAAATATATTAATAATTGATTCGACGACAAAGTCACTATTCCTCCACCTAGGAAGCTTTTTATGGATTACCTCTGTATCATATAGCTTAAACTGTTCTTGTTGAGAGTTTTTTAGGACTATCTCGTTAGAACCTATCTTTAGTATTACAGATACTTGTTGCTCGCCTGTCCTTTCGTGTATTGCTTTTACTAGCTCAGACTCACCATAACTTTCGTACCAAACCCTAGCTTTAACAATTCCCTTTGCCTTTATCAACTGTTGAGGTACTGAAATAATAGGCGGCTGATCCGCTGATGTGGGACTTGTAATTTGTTCTGGTATAAATCCTTTGATAAGTAAGTCTCCTCTTTTAACTGTATCACCCTTTTTTAAAGTTGATTGACCAGCTAAAATTATAGCTTCTGTAATAATCCCATCCTTTGCTGCTACGATATGAGCAGGCGACTTGTCCTCAGGTTTTGCTATATTCTTCTCAACTACCTCAACAACGGCTCGCGTGCCGCTAAAGGTCACACCAACCCATGCTACTTCAGGAAGATTAACTAAAATTTCATTCTCGATGTGCTTAGAATTTATATTGTTTTTCATCGCGCCTGGTTTTAAACCTTGAGAATACGCTATTTCCTTAACCCTATCACTTCGCAGATTTTTTATGCCAATTACATCAACAAACCAAATATATGAGGCTAAAACATTTAAAACAATAAAAAAAATGACTGGACCTATTAATAATATTTTTCTTTTCTTCAACCTCTTTACCGTGAACGGCAACCCGTAACGCTTTATTATAGAAACTCTAGTTCTGCTTTTTCTAGCAATTGCTCTTATTGTATAAAAATCATTTAAGAACATCCACACAAATAAATCTGATCCGCTCTTATTTATTCCCCATAACAGTATATTTTGTGCGACACATAAATTAATAAATTTTTCGGGCATGTGGCCGGAAACCTTTACTTTTATCGCCCCATTTATATATTTCGCCATACTAAGCGTCATATCTTATTTCCTCCACCGTTCCCTCAACCAAAATTTGCTCTATCTGCAAGTTGCCTAAAGTAAAATTAGCACCAGAAACAATTAATTCTCCTTGATTTAACTTTATCCGTATCAACGAAGGGGTGTACTCAATAATTCCCTTATGGTTTTCTACCAATAGTTGCTTATTACCTAGCATAGTTATTCTTGGTAAATCCATTACAATATCCTGCGGTATTTCAAGCAAGCCGGCTAATCTTTGTAAACGACCTTTCTTAGGTGATTGCATGCCACTCCCTCCCTCCATATAGAAGTGTATGCCGGTCATATGTGTTTATTACTATAAAACTTATACTTGCTAAAATAGAAAAAGCGTGGCTTCCCACGCTTTTTAAGCAATAAACTAGATGAAATTATTCGGGGTCATACAGCCTGGTATAGATCCATTTGTGATAAATTGATCTCCATAGCGCTTAGATAAAAAATCTTCATACTTGTGTACTTTTACCGGTGCTGCAAATCGCATATAATTTGTAGCAATTATCATTTCACCACAGTCTAGATTTTTTATTTCATTACGCTGCTGCAAAATGTCTTTACGACACATAGCCTCGAGTTTAGTACGATCTGCTTTTGAAGCCAGCCCTAAAATAAATAACGTATTAAGCTGAGATAGCACCTTATCAGCAAGTAATCTTGGCTGTTGATCAACTACGCACATACCTAAATTAAATTTTCTTGCTTCACTTACAAGTCGCGCAAAAACATTATTACTGCTTTGCTCTTTTTTACCAAGAAAACGATGTGCTTCCTCTAGAACAATCAGCACAGGCTTTACCTTAGACCGATCGACATCGGACTTTGACGCATAGTTTTGCAGCAGTTTCTTAGACAGCAGTGTAGATAGAGCCTGCTCGCCTACAGGTGAAACACTTTTTAATTCAACCAGCACAACTTTCCCTTGTTCAAGATCCTGCATTATATTACTGATAACTGTCTGCTGTTGTTCACCCATGTTTAATTCTTGCTCTAGATTCCAGCAAATACTCTTAATTTTGCTTATTGTACGCGAATGAAATTTCTGACCAGTACTTCCTGCCAATTCGTCAATTATGTCACTTGTGTCGTATTTTAAAACGTAATTCATCCAATTTTCTTGCCAAACCGTAGATAGTTTATAAATCGCATCCAGCTGAGGCTCAGAGAATGTTGCACAGGCTGTTATATCTTCGGGATCTATTTCGTCAAAATTTACAGTTAGTTTTTTGCAATGATCTGCTTGGGGATTTGTGTTGTACACACTAAGCCGATTAGCAGCCTGCGGATGAGCAGCTAGGTCTTTAAAGTATTCATTATGAACATCAAAAACCAGTAATCCATAATTGCCATTATCAATTATTGAGCTTGCTAATACTTTTACGAGATTACTTTTTCCTGAACCTGTCGTACCAAAAACTCCAATATGTTCAGTAATGGCCTTAGAGCCATAAATTCCAACTGGTAATTCCATAATGCCGCGTCCACTTTTTAAAAAGCCTATTTCTAAATCGCCTTTCATTTCTGATAACAATTCAGTGTCTTCATCGCTCAGCGAGCGAACTTGACAAAAGAAATCTGGACAAGTTTTTGGATTAAATAAATTACCCTCCGGATCTGAAAAACAAAGCTGTTCTGCCATACCTATCTTCACAGTATGGTTTCCGCCTAAATAAAAATCCAATTCTTCTTGATCCTGAACTTGTCCATTGTCATCTAACTTACTCATTAAATATCCCACGCCATTTAAACCAGACCAACGTGACTTAACTTTAAAATCATAAGCCCTAATGTAAAATCGCTCACCATTGCTGCCTTCTACCGCTAAAATATCGCCAAAATCAACATCCTGGTTAGGAGCGACAACGAATTCAACATATGTTCCTTTTGCATATGTCAGGCGGCCTTTATATTGTGACATTGTTCATGCCTCCCTTTTTTGGCAATTGGTGATTTTATTATTTTTTATATTTTTCTCACTAATAGTAAAAATAATGCCACTGTTTCCTATGTAAAAAGTAACATGGCATTTTATAAAATAGATGGATAATAATGTATGTATAGTTAACAAGCTTAAATTTTAAGCAAAATAAAATCCGGTACCCATTATAATGGGTACCGGATTATTTATTTGCTTAAAATTTCTCGCACTATAGTATTAACTAACTTACCATCAGCGCGACCTTTAACTTTTGGCATGAGCACCGCCATTACCTTACCCATATCTTTTGGACCAGTTGCTTGTGACTCGGCCACAGCCTCTGTCACCAAGCCCCGCACTTCAGCCTCACTAAGCTGTTGAGGAAGATAAGGCATGAGAATAGCAATTTCTTGTTCTAGCTGCTCTGATAAATCAAGACGATTAGCATTCTTAAACTCTTCCATTGCATCTCGGCGCATCTTTACTTCTTTTGCCAATACATCAAGAACCTCTTCTTCAGAAAGTTCCTTTTTGCGGTCAATCTCAACATTCTTTATAGTGGCACGAACCATGCGTATAACTGAAAGGCGTAATTTACCCGCCTCTTTGTCCTTCATGGCCTGCTTCATGTCTTCGTTTAGTTGTTCCTTAAGAGACATGCCAAGTACCCTCCGAAAAATATTAAGCCTTAAACTTACGTTTACGAGCTGCTTCGGACTTTTTCTTGCGCTTTACGCTAGGTTTTTCGTAATGCTCGCGCTTTCTTACTTCAGCAAGGGTGCCGGCTTTTTGGCATGTACGTTTAAATCTGCGGAGTGCGCTATCGATTGTTTCGTTTTTTCCTACCTTAACTTCTGACATCTAATCTCCCTCCCTCCACTCAGACCGTTACGGGAAGTGTATTTGCTAACATACACCTAAATATTATACAGGAAGTAATTATTAATTGTCAATATTAGCCTGGCGGCCATGTCATAAATCTCTCACCTAACATATGAAAATGCAAGTGATCTACTGTTTGCCCGCCATTTTCTTTTGTATTTACAACTAAGCGAAAACCTTTCTCTTCTAAGCCTAAGGTTTTAGCGATACCCGGTATGACCGACATAAGATGCGCCATTAATTTATTATCATCGGCTGTTATCTCCAGGAGGTTTGCAATATGCTTTTTAGGAATTACTAAGACATGCGCTGGTGCCGCTGGACTTATATCGTGAAAAGCTATTATAAGCTCGTCTTCGTATACAATTTTCGCCGGTATATCCCGGTTAATAATTTTACAGAAAATACAACTTGCTTGCATAAGGCACCTCCCCTCGCAAAAAGCCTTCAGTTGGTAGTTATATACAATATATAAAATTTTTATTCTCTTTATCATTCAGATATCCTGCCAACTACTGTTAAAATAAGAAAATTAATCTATAATAGTTCCCCATAAACCGTCTTTAAACAATTTTTCTAGCCGAACTTTGCAGATAGTACCCTCAGTAATTGAACCAGCGTCAGCATACACCCTTAAGTAATTTCCGGTTAGTCCATCAATAATCTTATTTGATTTTGTTTCAAATAAAACATCTAACACGTTCCCGATATAAGCCTTTTTAAAAGAGTCTGCTTTTTTTTCTGATACATCTTGCAATAAAGCTACTCTATGCTTTTTAATTTCTTCGGGCACTTGATCTGGATAGTCAGCCGCAGGTGTACCTTTTCGGCGTGAGTAAGGAAAAACGTGTATTTTGGCAAAATTAAGCTTATTCACTACCTCAAGACCATTATTAAACATTTCTTCTGTCTCACCCGGAAATCCGACAATTATATCAGTTGATAAAGCTAAGTTTGGAACACGTCTCATTATACTCACTGCTAAGTCACTAAACTGCTCAGCCGTATACTGCCTATTCATAGCCATTAGCACTGTATTATCGCCAGCCTGAAGCGGCAGATGCAAGTGACGGCACAACCTAGTGTCGTTTAATATTAGTTCGATTAGTTCGTCTGATACCTCAATTGACTCCAATGAGCCTAAGCGCAAACGAGCAAGACTGCTTACACTCAAAACTGTCTTAATGGCATCAATTAAACTGACAGATCCTCCTAGATCACGTCCGTATGCGCCTAGATGTATGCCCGTTAGGACAATCTCCTTAAAACCCGCAGCTACAAGTTTTTGAGCTTCAGCTAAAATACTTACAAGCGACCGAGAACGCAGCGGTCCTCTAGCATAAGGAATTATACAATAAGTACAAAAATTGGTGCAGCCTTCCTGAATCTTGAGAAACGCCCTTGTGCGGCCAGGTGTATCAAATAAAGGAATATCTTCAAAATTCTGCGCCTGCATAATATCTGTAACTACATTTACTTGGCGATGGTTACCGACAACCTCTTCTACTAGGTCAACTATTTTATGCCTGTCTTTTGTACCAATAATTACATTAACGCCTGGAATGCTTTCAACTTGTTCTGGTGAAATCTGCGAATAACATCCTGTGACGGCGATTATAGCATTTGGATTTAGTCTTGTAGCTCTTCGTATTAGTTGGCGAGATTTTTTCTCTCCGAGATGAGTAACGGAACAAGTATTAATAACATATACATCCGCTGGCTCATTGAACTCGCCAATTTCATAATTACGCTTTTTAAATAGACCTTCCATTACTTCTGTTTCAAATTGATTAACTTTACAACCTAAAGTTGTTAACGCAACACGCGGCAAAAAAACGACCCCCTATAATGAAGACACTAGCTGCCACCCAAATCACCTTTGTCGTATAGGACAATGCTGACCGCAGCCAGCGATGCGGTCTCGGTACGCAAAATCCTAGGCCCAATTGAAACGGTATGTACTTTATGCTGTTCACAAAGTTTTACTTCGTCAGAGCTGAAGCCACCTTCAGGACCAATTAATATTAAGTACTCTTTTGCATGGCACTCAGCTAAAAGGTTTTTTAATCCTTGCTGCGCTATGCCTTCATAAAGCATTATTACAACAGTCTTTTCATCTAAAGCAGATAACATACTAGCAATATCCTGAATTGGTTCAACCTTCGGAACAATACTGCGCCTACATTGCTTAGATGCTTCTACTGCAATCTTTTGCCAGCGCTCCTGACGCGCTGTCTGTTTATTCTTATCATATTTCACAACACTTCGTTCTGCTGCTATAGGATAAATATTGGTTACCCCTAATTCTACAGCCTTCTGAACAATATAGTCCATTTTGTCACTCTTCGGCAAGCACTGTGCCAAATTAACTTTAATTGGTGACTCACTATATTCAGATACAATTTCACAAACTTTGCAACTTACTTGGTTTTCGGTGATACAAAAAATCTCGGTTACCGCAACTTTCCCTTCGGGGTCGATCACCAGAATCTTATCTGAAGGCCTCATCCGTAAAACACGACTAATATGATGAGCATCTTCGCCGTTAATTATAAGTTCTGAAGTTAAAGGATTTGGTATAAAAAAGCGGCGCAAATCACTCGCCCCCTTTGCGCACGAGAATTGCAACCCAACCGCCTTCTTCAATTACTTTATCTATTGTTAAGTCATGGGCAATAATTGCCGCAGTAACATCACTTAACCGCTCAACAATTATGCCGCTGGCAACTAAAACCCCATTGTCTTTTAGACGCTCAGGAATATCTGCAAGCAATTTAATTACAACATCCGCAATTATATTAGCTATAATAACATCCGCCTGCCCTGTAATTCCAGTCAGCAGATCACCATGGGCTACAGTTACTTTATTCGATACTTTATTTATCGCTACATTTTCAGTGGCGACCTTTACAGCTACTTGATCTAAATCAACAGCTTGGACATTTTTTGCGCCAAGTTTAGCTGCAGCAACGGCTAATACCCCAGAGCCTGTTCCAATATCGAAAACAATACTTTCTGGTTTAACAACCTCTTCTAAGCACCTTATGCACATCGCTGTGGTATTATGGGTACCGGTACCAAATGCCATGCCTGGATCTAATTCAATGACTAAGTCACCTTCAATTTGCTCATATTCTTCCCATGAAGGTTTTATTACAATTTTTTCACCGACTTTTATAGGGTGAAAATAGTTTTTCCAAGAAGACGCCCAATCTTCCTCGTTAATTTCCTGACACTCAATATGCCCTTGCCCTTTATCCAAATTATGATTAACCAATTCGTTAACACGTTCTTCGAAAATACGCATCTTTTCTTCGAGTTGCTCGTCAACTGGTAAATAGGCCTTAACTGTAACTACTTCAACATTCACTTCCTCAGGTATATCACAGTAATCCCAGGTACCAGCTCGTCGGTAGGAATTAACTAATTCCGGGTCTTCTATTACAACCCCACTTGATCCTAATTCGTGAAATATATCAGCAATGGCTTCTGTAGCCTCATGGGATGTCTTGATACTAATTTCAGCCCATTTCATGTTCATCGCTCCTCAAAAATTCTGATAGTATAAGTGATGCCGAGAGTAATAAACTCTCGGCCCGGATCACTTATACCCCAAAGGCATCTTTAACCTTTTTGAAAAAAGTTTTTTGTTCAGGATTAACGTTTTCACCACAAGCTTTGGCGAATTCAGATAATAGTTCCCTTTGACGCTCAGTAAGTTTTTGCGGTGTTAATACTTTTACCTTAACGTGCTGGTCACCGCGTCCTTGACCTCTTAAATAAGGAATACCCTTATCCTTTAGACGCAGAATGGTACCAGATTGTGTGCCCTCTGGAATTTTAAGTTTAACTTTGCCATCTAATGTAGGAACTTCAATTTCATCACCTAATGTTGCCTGCACGAAACTGATTGGAACCTCACAAATAACTTCACTGCCTTCTCGTGTAAACAGTTTATGCGGTTTTACAAAAATGTAAACATATAAATCTCCTGGTGGGCCGCCTCGTGCACCTGCTTCACCTTCGTGCGCTACTCTTAATCGGGAACCACTGTCTACTCCAGCAGGAATTTTAATTTTGATTTTACGTCTTGTCCGAACTTTTCCACGACCATTACATTCCTTACAAGGGGTATGGACAATCTTACCTTCTCCATTACAACGATCACATGCTTTTACATTGACCATTCTCCCGAAAGGTGTGTTTTGTGCGTATTGTATCTGACCGGTTCCTTTACACTGCGGGCAAGTTTCAGGGTGTGACCCTGGCGCCGCACCAGTACCATGGCAAGTCGAGCAGTCTTCTGTGCGTGGAATTTGAACTTCTGTCTCAAGACCAAATGCAGCTTGCTCAAAAGTTATCTCTAAATCATAGCGTAAGTCTGAACCTTTTTCTGGTCCAGCCTGTCGTCCACCAAAGCCTGACTGACCGAAGAACATATCAAATATATCACTAAAACCGCCAGCTCCACCGAAGCCCCCAAAGCCTCCTGCGCCACCGCCTTGTGAACCATCAAAAGCTGCATGACCGAATTGGTCATATTGAGCCCGACGCTCACCGCTTGATAATATTTCATATGCTTCATTTATTTCTTTAAATTTTTCCTCAGCCTCTTTAGGATTATCACGGTTTACGTCAGGATGGTACTTTCGCGCTAATTTACGAAACGCTTTTTTTATTTCATCATCTGACGCTGTTCGCGCAACCCCCAGCACCTCATAGTAATCGCGTTTACTCACATCACACCACCCTAAAAAATTATTACGTCACGCCGCAAGACTCCGGCCTATGTAGGAGACCGGAGTCAGCGGTACTAAATCTAGAATTAGCTAGATTTCAAATACTATTTCTTTTCATCATCTACTACTTTATATTCCGCATCGACTACCTTTTCGTCTTTTGCGGAACCAGAAGCAGGTTGACCAGCATCCGGAGTTCCTTGGGCTTCAGCTGCCTGATAAACGGCCGCTGACAATTCATATAGCGGCTTTGTAAGTTCTTCAGTATCAGCCTTGATTTTTTCAATATCTGAACCTTTTAATGTTTCTTTTAGTTGATCGGCTGCTGCTTGCACCTTATCAATAATTGCTTTATCGGCTTTGTCTCCAACTTCTTTTATTGTTTTCTCTGCCTGATAAACAAGAGAATCAGCATTATTACGAATTTCAACTTCTTCTTTACGCTGTTTATCCTCAGCTGCGTGTAGTTCAGCTTCTTTCACCATACGCTCTATATCGTCTTTATTCATGCCGCCGGACGTAGTAATAGTAATTTTTTGTTCCTTACCTGTTCCAAGATCTTTTGCTGATACATGCACAATACCATTTGCATCTATATCGAAAGTTACTTCTATGCGTGGTACACCTCTAGGTGCTGGTGGAATACCTGATAATTCAAATCTACCAAGAGTTTTATTACCTGCAGCCATCTCTCTTTCGCCCTGGAGAACATGGATATCAACTGACGGTTGATTATCAGCAGCAGTAGAGAATGTTTGGCTCTTTGAAGTAGGAATTGTAGTATTACGTTCGATAATCTTAGTGCAAACACCACCAAGTGTTTCAATACCAAGCGAAAGCGGAGTTACATCAAGAAGCAATACATCCTTTACTTCACCTACAAGAACTCCTGCTTGGATAGCAGCACCAACTGCAACGCATTCGTCAGGATTTACGCCGCGATGTGGTTCTTTTCCTAAGAATTTCTTGATCGCTTCTTGTACTGCTGGAATACGAGTAGATCCGCCAACTAAGATTACTTTATGAATATCGTTAGGAGATAAACCAGAATCGTTCAATGCTTGGCGAGTTGGCCCCATAGTAGCTTCAACTAAATCAGCTGTTAACTCCTCAAATTTAGCACGAGTTAAGTTTATATCCATATGTTTAGGACCAGTTTGATCTGCAGTGATAAATGGCAAGTTTATGTTAGTTGTCAAAACACCTGAGAGCTCAATTTTAGCTTTTTCTGCAGCCTCAATTAAACGTTGGGTAGCCATACGGTCTGCGGCTAAATCAATACCGTGTTCCTTTTTAAATTCAGCTACCATCCATTTCATGATTCTTTCATCAAAATCATCACCACCGAGGCGATTATTACCGCTGGTAGCTTTAACTTCAAATACTCCGTCACCTAATTCTAGAATAGATACGTCAAATGTACCGCCGCCTAAGTCGAAAACTAGAATAGTATGATCTTCACCTTTATCCAAACCGTAAGCTAATGCAGCCGCAGTTGGTTCGTTAATAATACGAAGCACTTCAAGACCAGCAATAGTTCCAGCATCCTTTGTTGCTTGACGCTGACTATCACTAAAGTAAGCAGGAACTGTTATAACTGCTTGAGTTACAGTTTGACCTAAATATGCTTCAGCATCTGCTTTTAGCTTTTGTAGAATCATTGCTGAAATCTCTTGCGGAGAGTATTTTTTATCATCGACACTAACCTTGTAGTCAGTTCCCATATGACGTTTTACTGAAATAATAGTACGGTCAGGATTAGAAACAGCCTGACGCTTAGCAAGCTGACCAACTAAACGCTCACCAGTCTTTGAAAAGCCAACAACTGATGGCGTTATGCGTGCACCTTCAGCATTAGCTATAACAGTAGGTTCGCCACCTTCCATTACTGCTACACATGAGTTTGTAGTACCTAAATCTATACCTATTACTTTTGACATATTTAAAGCCTCCTTAAATATATGTAAATTAAATAATTATCCTACAACTTTTACCATACTAGGGCGCACTACTTTACCACGCACAATATAGCCTTTTTGCAGTTCCTCGACAATCGTACCTTCAGGCTTATCACAGTCATCCACCCTCATAATAGCCTCATGAAATTGTGGATCAAAAGTTTGGCCTACTGCATTTATTTGTTCTAAGCCATTTTTTTCAAGCGCGCTAGAAAACTGACGATACATCATTTCAACGCCTGATCTAATTGCGGCAGCATCTTGGGCTGCTTCTGTAGCCATAGCCCTTTCGAAATTATCCAATAGTGGCAATAGCTCTTTAATTAAATTTTGGGTTACTAAGCTAGATAAATCTTCTTTTTCTTGGCGAGTGCGGCGGCGGAAGTTATCAAAGTCTGCTTGCAACCTCTTAACTCGTTCAGCATGTTCCTGAAGCAGCCTGTTTTTTTCCTCAATTACTGTCATCATTTGCTCTACTTCCGTATAATCAAAACAAACCTCTTGGGAAGATACTTCTTGACTGTTTTCGACAGCTTGAGATTTCTCGTCAACAATCTCTTGACTACAATCTTTTTCCTTATTATCAGTCATTATTTACTCACCTCAAATAATTAAAAATCAGGCAGCCCCTGCTCAGTGTTGCTGGCAGACATGGAAGCCTTTTCTTTATCTTCTTTTTTCTTAATAATTGTATCAATCCTAAGAATAGCCACAGCAACCTCACCAGCAGCTTTTATTGCATTCATTTTAACAAGAACAGGATCGATAACTCCTTTTTCTTGCATATCAGCTATTTTCCCATAATCGCAGTCTATTCCCAGTGAATCTATACCTTGCTCTGCTTGGGCGGCAATTACCTCTTCTACCTTTTCAAGCGGATTATAACCAGCATTTTCAACGATTTGCGACAATGGCCGTTTCAAGGCATTAACAACGCAATCCACTCCATATGCTGCCATACCTTTAAGGTTTTCGCGTGATTTTTCTACCATCCTAGCAGCAGCTATCTCAATTGAACCGCCGCCTGGGACATAGCCGCCCTTAACCGCAGCCTGAACACTAGAAGCAGAATCTTTAGCGATCCGCTCTCTTTCGCCAACCACTTCTTCGGTTGCTGCGCCAACTAAGATAGTGGCCATAGGCTTTCCTTTACCACCCAGAATACGTACTTGCTCTAATTTTTCATCCTGGTAAATTCGGTCAGCATGGCCGATATATTTTTCAATATCTGCACTGTTTTTCTTTAAGCCAGTGCGTTTTATCATACGCGCTCCAACATGTTCGGCTACACGACGCAAATCATTTGCGTTAACCCGTTGTATAACAATAACTCCGCCATCAATAAGAATCTCTTCCGCAGAGTCATGAACACCACGATCTACAAGTACTACGTTTATTCCTAGTTCAAGAATTTTGCTAACGTTAACTTTAAATTCATCTTGAAGCTCAATGAACCTTTTGAAGCCCGCTTCGGTACTAAGTGCCTCATCACCAATTTCTTCTGGTTCCAATGCATCATCAATAATTAAAACCTTTAAGTCATCAAGCTCTTGGGGCATTTCCTGGCTCATTCTTTCTTTGTCAACGATAACACCCATAAAAACTTCATTACCTGCTCCCTCATGGGCGGTAATAATGTCAGACAGCTTAAAGTTCTTCTCATTAAGTTTTTCAAAACCAATAAGGCGAGCAGCTTCTACAACTAGTTCAGCTATATCTTCATTCTCACGACCTGCTATCATCGCGATATTACTCAGCATCGGGTCATCAACATCGCAAATTACGCGAGCACGCGACTTTATGCTTTCTAATGCTTGTGCTATGCCATATTTGACTCCCTCAATTACTCTCGCGACTGGAACTCCACGAAGTACTTGATTGACCCCTTCTGAAACCAGCCCACCAGCCATAATTGTAGCTGTAGTTGTGCCATCACCTACTTCAGCTTGCTGAGCTTTGGCAATATTAATAAGCATTTTTGCAGCAGGATGATTAACATCCATCTTATCTAAAATCGTCACACCATCATTTGTTATGATAACTTCGCCAAATCGATCCACCAGCATTGTATCGAGACCTTTAGGACCGATCGTACCTTCAACGGCTGCCGTGATAGCCCGCACAGCGTTAGCATTCGTAATAAGTGCCGCTAAACGTTCATCTACTTCAGCTCCGCTGCCAGCCTGTTTTAGATTCATTCTGGCTCCTCCTGTATGTAGTAATAGGGGATATCTCCCCTACATCTTGTATTTTTTTAGTATTTCACCTAAATGGCTATGCATAAACTCCAAAACAGCCATGATTTTTCCATATTCCATTCTAGTAGGTCCCAAAACAGCAATAGTACCGACAACTTGCCCCTCAACCTGATACGTAGCCTGAACCATGCTGCAATCTTTTATACCACTGTACTTATTTTCTTGACCAATTTTAACTACAACGCCATCACCATCTCCTGCTTGTAAAATATCGCACAGAAGCTGTTCTTCTTCTAACATTGACAAAATGTTTTTCACTTTGTCAACATCTCTAAATTCAGGCTGGTTTAATAGCTGAGTCGTTCCTCCTAAATAAACCCGCTCTTTTTTATCAATGGTTAGAGCACTTGTGACTACTGATAATGCAGCTTCGAACAGACTAGAGTCCGGTATTACCTCGCTGCGTATATCTTTTAAAACAGATGCTTTTATTGCATCTAACGACACCCCGGACAATCTGTTATTTATAGCTGCAGCTACTCGCTGGAGCTCCTCTACTGTTGTATCTTCCGGAATATCTATGATTTTGTTTTCAACAAAACCACTATCTGTCACAATAACCACTATAACTCGTCTGTCATCAAGCGGTAAAAATTGCAAATATTTAAATGTACAATGGGAAAACTGTGGAGCCAATACTAAAGAAACGTTGTGCGTCATACGTGATATAATTCGCGCAGTCTCTTGAAACACTTCTTCAATACGTCTCACTTTTGCACCATACCAATTAGAAATTAGGCTGATCTCATTTTCCGATATAACCGGCCTAGAAAGAAGAGAATCAACAAAAAACCTATAGCCTTTTGCCGAAGGAATACGACCTGATGAAGTGTGAAGCTGTTCAATGTAACCCAAAAGCTCCAAATCTGCCATTTCATTTCGAATAGTGGCCGGACTTATACCTAAGTCGTATTTACGGGCAATAGTTCTTGAGCCAATAGGTTCTGCGGTGGAAACATAGTCGTTAATTATGGCCTGAAGAATTTTCTTTTTTCGATCATCAAGCATCTTTCCCACCTCCTATTGTTAGCACTCAACCGGATAGAGTGCTAATATCTACTAAAAAAATACCACTCATTTGCCTGAATGTCAAGATAGTCAATTAATAGCACAAGCATTACTTTTTTTAGCGCAGGAACTCACTGAAAACTTGATTGCCGTACTTCATTCCAAGGGGCGTAAGTCGTACATATCCTTCTTCTATCAAAATCACTCTTTTTTTCTCAAGTCTGTTAATAATATTTTTGTATATTTCGAAAAAATCCAAATTGAATTTTGCTGAAAATTTTTCTAAAGATAGACCTTTAACGGTCCGCAAAGATAAGAAGGCAAACTCTTCTATAGCTGTATTGTCATCAAGTCGCTCTTCCGATTCCAAAGGAAATTCACCAGATTCTAAACTATATATATACTGTCTGACATCCCTTATGTTCGCTTGTCGTGTGTTATTAATAAATGAGTGTGCCGCTGATCCCAAGCCAACATAAGGCTCAAAATTCCAATATTTTAAATTATGTTGGCATTCATAACCACACTTAGCAAAATTAGATATTTCATAGCGATCATAACCATGTCTTATGTTTTCCTTAATTACAAATTCATACATTTGATCTTCGAGACTATCCTCAGGCAGTTTTAATAGACCTTTTTCTGAAGAATCGGCAAACAGTGTTCCTTCTTCGATTTTTAAGCCGTAAACAGATAAATGTTGAATTTCCAGATCATAAGCTTTAAGCAAGCTACTTTTCAAGTGTTCTAGCGATTGATTTGGCAGCCCATACATAAGATCAATATTAATATTATTAAAACCGCATCTATGTGCTAAATTAACCGATTGTATAGCATCTTCGGCTGTATGTATTCTGCCAATAGCTTTAAGTAAATCATTAGAAAATGATTGAACACCAAAGCTGATTCTATTCACACCAGCACTACGCAATAACTTCAATTTTGATTCTTCTACTGTTCCCGGGTTTGCCTCAATACTAATTTCCGCATTACTTGAAATATTAAAGTTTTTCTGTAGGTTTTCCATTAAGTTTTCTAAGAGACCGGCTGGCAAAATCGTTGGCGTTCCCCCTCCGATAAAAACCGTATCAACGGTATAATCAGATAGAAGACCGCCCCGGTCGGATATTTCCCGACTCAAGGCGGCAATATAATCACTATATAGATAATCCAAACCGGAATATGATGGAAAATCACAATAAAAACACTTCTGACTGCAAAAAGGAATATGGATGTATAAACCTAAATTCATATTACCCTCCGGCTATTGAAGCACCTAGCTAATCAATCTTCAAAATAGCCATAAATGCTTCCTGTGGTATTTCAACATTTCCTACCTGTTTCATGCGCTTTTTGCCTTCTTTTTGCTTTTCAAGCAGTTTGCGTTTACGGCTAATATCACCGCCGTAACATTTTGCAAGTACGTCCTTGCGCATAGCACGAACAGTTTCACGAGCAATAACTTTGTTACCGATTGCCGCCTGTATAGGAATTTCAAACATTTGTTTAGGTATAATACCCTTTAGTTTTTCAGCTAACTGCCTTCCTCTATACGCGGCCTTATCTCTATGAACTATGACCGACAAAGCATCAACAGGTTCACCGTTTAATAATATGTCAAGCTTTACGAGGTTTGAGGTGTGATATCCTATAAGCTCATAATCTAGTGAAGCATAACCTCTTGTAGAAGATTTTAAGCGGTCAAAATAATCATAGATGATTTCGCTTAGCGGCAGATTATAAGTCAACATAACACGTGTTGTATCAAGATACTTCATGTCCTTAAATTCGCCGCGTTTCTCTTGAGATAATTCCATAACTGCACCTACAAAGTCATTCGGCACTATAACAGTTGCTTTAACATAAGGTTCGTCTATATGATCTATCTCTTGCGGAGTTGGAAGCTTTGATGGATTATCAATATCCAAGGTTGATCCGTCTGTTTTGTAAACTTTATATATTACACTAGGCGCTGTAGTAATCAGCGCGATATTATATTCTCGTTCAAGGCGTTCTTGAACTACATCCATATGAAGCAGCCCTAGGAAGCCGCAGCGAAAGCCAAAACCTAAAGCTATTGATGTCTCAGGTTCAAATATAAGTGACGCATCATTTAATTGCAGTTTTTCTAGTGCGTCCTTTAGGTTTTCATATTCCGAACTGTCAACTGGATATAGTCCGCAATATACCATCGGTGTTATCTTTCGATAACCAGGCAGTGGCGTACTTACCGGTTTTTCAGCATCTGTAATAGTATCGCCAACCCTTACATCTTTAACATTTTTGATGCTTCCAGAAACAAAGCCAACTTGACCAGTTCCTAGTTCATCGATATTTGCAGGATATGGCTTAAAGATACCTACCTCGGTTACCTCAAACTTCTTATCTGTAGCTATCATTTTTAGTTTCATGCCAGGCTTTATTTTTCCGTTCATAACTCTGACATACGCAATTACACCTTTATACGCGTCAAAATGCGAATCAAAAATTAGGGCGCTAAGCGGCTCCTCTACTGATCCAGCAGGATGGGGTACTTTTCTTACTATAGCCTCAAGAATATCTTGTATACCTATACCAGCTTTAGCACTTGCAAGTACTGCATCTGACGTATCTAAACCAATTACTTCCTCTATCTCATGTTTAACCTTTTCTGGGTCAGCACTAGGTAAGTCAATCTTATTTATAACAGGGATAATTTCAAGGTTATTTTCTAATGCCAAGTAAACATTAGCTAAGGTTTGAGCTTCTATGCCTTGAGCTGCATCGACAACTAACAGAGCCCCTTCACATGCCGCGAGACTGCGCGACACCTCATACGTAAAGTCAACGTGCCCTGGTGTGTCAATGAGATTTATCATATATTTTTCGCCATCTTTGGCTTTGTATTCCAATCTGACGGCTTGTGCTTTGATTGTTATACCACGTTCGCGTTCTAAATCCATCTGGTCCAAAACCTGGGCTTCCATCTCTCTCGCAGAAAGAGCTCCAGTATATTCAATCAGACGGTCGGCAAGTGTAGATTTTCCATGATCTATATGGGCGATAATTGAAAAATTTCGGATATTTTTCGTAGTCATAAAGGCCTCCCATGTCAGCAATCCAAATACTGCTATAGATTATAGCATCTGAAACCTACGACCTGCAAGCATTACCTAATTTGCTTTATATAATTGGATATATCTCGACTAAATTCCCTTAGATAATGCTGCATTTTTTGCTTGGTATTAATAGCTTCAGTAATAAACTGTTTATACCAAATATAAAGAGTATCTAATATTTTTTCTGACTCATATTTATAATTAGTCGGAATATCAAAATTAAAGCCATACTTCGAATATTTGAATATCTCTTTGTTAAGGTCAATATTAGCTACCGAATATACAGCCTTGACATCAATTCCATTACCAAATAAATATGCTGTATACTGTCCGCTATTATCACGTCTGACTGAGAAAGCCTTTGGATAATCATGACGATGCGTAAGCTTATTCAGTTGGTTTTCAGCAACATTCACCCCTAAGACAATTATAAAAATTAATAGTAAAACTCCTTGTACTATTTTAGTTACAGCATATCTATCTACAGTTGTAAACATTAATATAAGTCACCTCAATCTTAACTTTCCAAAAAAAGGGGATATTAATACATAAAACAGTCAAGCAGCCCACTGTTTTATGATTAATATCCCTCTAATTACTTTCAGCAATAATCTGAGCTATTACATCTCCCAAAAATTCAATACTGCGTTCAGCTTCTTCCCGGCTATTTTCTTGACAGCCAACTTCAATCAGTAATGCTCTTGGATGCAAATGCTGATTATATCGCCATTCAACTAAAAGTATTCCTTTAGATAAACCCGGATAGTATTGATTCAGCTTTGCATCTATTAACTTTGCGAATGCATGATTTTGCTGCCAGTGAGGCTGTGGCAAATCCTGTTGACCTGTCGCAACTACAATAGTTATTTTTGCTGCTGGAACCCCGTTAACTATTGCCGTAGAATTCTCCCGCTTATCAGCATCCCTATGAATGTCAAGCACTATTTGAAGCGATGGATTTTCTGCGAGCATCTTTTGGACAGTAAGTTCAGATGCTCCATATGCTTTCATAAAGCTTGGATAATCGTGGATAGTTTTGTTTTGTACAGAAGGTATACCCAAAGTTTCTAATTTTTTAACCAGCGCCCCTCCGACATTAACTATTTCGCCTATTTGACCGCCAGGCTTGTGAGCTACACCTGAACTAGGTATAAAAGACTCTGCTGTATGTGTATGGTATACACCTACTATAGGTTTACCTTTAGGTAAAATATTTTGTGGGTCAAATTTTGGAAAATTGGGCAGGCTTATAGCACTAACGGATGGGGGACTGGTCTTAATGACCGCCATAATCGGCATTTCCGCTTTGAGAATAGTGCGCCAGTCGCGGATGTCAATATCTGTGAAAAATAACACTGCTCCATGAAGTATATTCTGGAGAGTTATCTCTGGCTTTACTTTAACCATAGGCTGTGCCTCTGCAGTACTGGCTAGTCCAGGAACACCAGAAAATAATATATCTCGCCATTTCGGAAGCAATGAAGATTTCTCAGTAATAAAGGTATTATGACCTGAGTTGCTAACAGCTAGAGTTTCTTCCGACCACTCAAGATATGACCAAAATATTAGACTACAGATCATCACTATAGCCACACAAACAAAGAGAATTTTTTTATCACTCTGCTGACGTCTTTGCCGTCTAGTCACATTGTATCCCCCTATGGGCAAGCAATAATTAAATTGCTTCCAATTTTTGTTTACATACAATGTATATGCTTGTCAACATTATGATATTACACTACAGATTAATTGCTTTTTATCCGTGACCAATTCGCTGGACAAAATCGATAAAAAAACACGGCTTGCGCCGAGCTGTGCAAGGCAAAAGCCGCCTACCATTTATGCAGTAAGAAGGTTTATACTTTCGTACTAAAAATTCAGGTGGAGTACTACCTGAAGGGCACAGGCAACTCCACCTGAATTGAATCCATTTGATCGTTAAGGTTAAATTACAAAAGAGTTAGTGCAGATATATATGAATATTTTCATAATCAATATTCGGATGCATTGCTTGATTTATCCCTCCAGCCACTACATCGGCAATATCGGCAATAAGACGATCAACTTCTTTTGGTGTTACCATTAGATCTCCAAGAACATCTGGCAGTACCTGCCTTACTATAAGCTGACGATCCTGATCAGTCAGGCTTTCCATACTTTTAAAATATCTAGCAAACGAAGAGTGTTCTTGAAGTGTATTAATCGTATCCATCGCTATTGTCGACGCATGTACTACGGTTGGTACTCCAATTGCAATAACCGGTACACCAAGAAATTCTTTAGTCAAACCAAATCGTTTATTCCCAACACCTGATCCTGGGTGTATTCCTGTATTTGCCAGTTGCACTGTTGTAATAACTCTATGACTAGAGGCAGCAGCCAATGCATCTACAGCTATAACCAAGTCAGGTTTTATTTTATTTACAATACCATGCACGATTTCGGCAGTTTCCATTCCCGTTATTCCTAATACACCTGGGGCTATAGCACAAACAGAACGTACTCCCCCTTTTAGCTCCGGCGAGAGCATATTTTGTAGATGTCTTGTTACAACAATTTTATCGACAGATCTAGGTCCTAGTGCATCCGGGGTAACATTCCAGTTACCTAAACCTACTACTAGTACGGTCGCATTCCGAGGCAGTTGTGATAATTCTGCTAGTTCTTGTGCAAGTGAATTCATTACTTTTCCCTGCAATGGGGTATTCTTATAACGTAGACCATGGGCCTCAATTGTTACGTAGCGTCCTTGAGCCTTGCCTAATGCCCGTTCTGCTTCCGGTGTTGTAATATTTACTCTTGTTATTAGTATGTCATCGTCTTCGCTCGTTTCTACAAGGACTCCTGGTACGTCCTGCCTAACCTGCTTTGTTACCATCTCTCGTGCTTCTAGAGCCAAGTCGGTACGTGGTGTACTCATTGAATTCATTAAAATCACTCCTGCACCAATATAGTAATTGTTTAACTTAGAACAAAGATACGATTAAGCTTTAATAAATCGAATCTTAAATAATCTATCCGGTTTATTCCCCTGATGGATAGTTTATCTCAGGAAAAATGACGCCCGGATAAAGAATTATATTCAGAGATTATCTTATCCTAGATACATTTGTGCTATTCACTGCGAAACCTAAACATAAAGATCCTAAACTATTTGTCGCTTGCATTTTCTACTGTCACGTGCTAGAATATTTTAGGTAACATGGTCGTAAGGAGGTGAAAGACTTGCCAAATATTAAATCATCTGAACGCAGCGTGAAAACTGACGCTGAACGGCGCGCTAAAAACTTTGCTGTGAAATCAACAATTAAAACAGTTACTCGTAAAGTAACTGAAGCTGTAACTTCTGGCAAAGCTGATGATGCTAAGGCCCTCCTGACCAAAGCTAACAGCACTATCGATAAAGCAGCCGCTAAAGGCGTTCTTCATAAAAATGCAGCAGCTCGCAAAAAGTCACGTATGGCTCGCAAACTTAATGCATTAGCTCAATAGTTGTAAAACCTGTCCTAAGAATGGACAGGTTTTTTATTTTTGAAGATTTTTATCTTAGATATAAATCAGCTATTCTTTTTGCACAAATCAATAATTATTTTCTCTAAAACGACGCTGGTAGCACGTCCTGATTTTAAATCCGCATCAGCTTCTGCCAACACAATAATCACTTCTTTTAGCTTTTTGTCGTCGAAGCCTTTGCATTGTTTCATAACCTTTTCGCCCACAAAGGACACTAATCCTAATTCATCTGAAATTTCTCTACTTCCATATCCTTGCAGCATCAATTCCTTAGCTTGCCAAAGTAATCTTACTTGTCTAGTCAACAAGGATAATATTTTTATCGGATGCTCCCCAGAAGCAAGTTGTTCGGAAAGTAGGACTAGGGCCTTTTGCGTGTTTTTTTCACTTACAGCGTCTATCATAGCAAAAATCGACGCTTCAGGTATGGTTGACATCACACTGATTAAGTCATCCTTAGTGATAATCTGCTTTTCAGAAAAAATTGCTGCTTTGTCTAACTCACTCTCTAAGAAGCCCAATGAAATACGGGACATTAAACTTACTGAAGCTAAAAAATGCTCCATGGCATCGTGGGACATCCGTTTATTTAGTTCTCCTAATTTACCTTGCAACCATACGCGAACATCTTTAGGTTTTAAAGGAGCAACTTCGACTATAGTACCAAACTTTTCAATAGTCTTATAAACTTTACGACGTTTATCAATCTTATCTGGTGATAAGAAAACAACATAGCTATAGGCAGGCATATTACTTAGTAAATTAATTAAACGTTCATCAGTTTTGTCATCAGACTCATTTTCGCTTTGCCCGGTTTTTCTATTTTTGAACAAAGTAGAGTTTCGAACAACAATTAAGTTTTTGTCACCGAAAAATGGAATGGTATCAATAAGATTAATTAATTCCTGCGGCGAACTATCACTATCGATGATATTCAAATTCATATCCCGATCTTCAGGAGATAATAACGCAGCAGTAATTGCTTTTTCAAGCTGTCTTGCCAAATAAGTTTCTTCGCCATATATTAAATAAATCTGACTGACTAAGCCTTTTTTGACTTTGTCAAGCTCAATTATATAACTCATTCCCAGCCTCCTATAAAACAGGCAATAGCATCAATCATTTAGATAATTGTCAACAGATAAGATCTTCCCGTCTGTTTCAAAAACTATAGCCCCATTTTTGTCTGTACGGTAAACTTCTATTTCATGGTCTTTTAAAAGTTGTAAGACTTCCTTGTTAGGGTGTCCATAACGGTTATTAGCACCGACCGATATTACGGCATATTGTGGTAAAACTGCATGCAAAAATTCCGGACTTGTTGATGTCTTGGCTCCATGATGACCTACTTTGAGTACTGTACTTTTTATATGACTTCCACTGTCAAGTATAACACTTTCACCACTAACCTCCAAATCGCCAGTTATAAGAAAACTATGTTGACCATAAGTAATTCTAATAACATTCGATGCTTCATTATTTACAGTCTTTGACTGGCTATCGGCAGCGTAAATTACTTCGATAAAAACCCCATCTAAAATAATGTTTTGCCCGGTATATGCAGGAATTACTGTATAACCACTACTATTTTTTAGAAGTTTCTGTATTGATACCGAATAACCCTCACGAGCTAGTAATATATTTTTAATTGATATTTTTTTAGCTATTGCCTCTGCACCGCCTGCGTGATCCTGGTGCCCGTGCGTTAATATTAAATAATCTAATGTCTGAACGCCGTAATGCCTCAGATATGGCAGTACCACCTTTTCACCAATGTCAAAACTTGATTGACCTGCCAACCCTCCAGTATCGATTAATATGGCTCTACCATGTGGTGTTTTTACAAGCGTAGCATCACCTTGCGCTACATCAATAAAATGAACACTTGCAGGCCTAGGATAATTTAAGTATAGTAAAGCGCTTAAACATATAGCAGTAATTAAAATTATACCTTCTAAAGTCCATCGTCTGAACAAAGAAACTAAGCCCAAACTTTTGGCTGGTATATAACCGAACAAATATGCTAAAAAAACATAATAAAATACGCCTGCTAAAATATTAAATGAGGGTAGATAAATTGAACCACCTGGAATAGCTGCAAGCAGTTTTACTAGTTTTAATACCAAGCCAATAGCAAGACTGCAAATAACAAGAGCAATTTTACCTATAGTAACTGAAATATTTCCTGCTAATAAACCAGCAAGACCTAGGATTACTATTAATTCAATGATTGGCACAATTGTGAGATTGGCAATAAATGCGCTTAATGATAATGCGTTGAAATACCATGCAATAAAAGGAATAACTCCAAGCTGTGCAGCGGCGGTTAATGCAAAAGGACCAGCAAGCCACTGCGGCAACGAACTCATCCTTGAATAAATCTTTGGGAATAAATAAATCAGACCACCTGTAGCCCCAAACGACAACTGAAAACTTATATCAAATATTAGTTCAGGCTTAAACAGTATCATTACTAATGAAACTAGCGCTAACGCCTGATATGAGTCTTTTTCTCTGCCTAGCGCAACGGCCCCGAGGGCCAGAATTCCCATTACAGCCGACCTAACTACTGGTGGAGTAAAACCAGCAAGTGCTGCATAGATCAAAATAGCTAAAAATACTATAAGCGCTGCAAATTTTCCATTTAATTTTATTCTATTACAAAGCCATAAGATTACACTGGCAACGAGCGCAATATGTGTTCCAGACACCGACAAAATATGTACAATTCCTGTTGTCGAAAATGCCGAAATTACCTCTTGGCTTATATCTTTATAACCACCAAATAAAATCCCAAACAATATCGCCGCATCTTCATGCGGCATAACTTGCTTCATAAATAGTATAACTTTTTCTCGCAGCATCGCAATCTTTTCTTGCCAGTCGCTTTTATCATCGGTTAAAATATCTATTTGCCCCGATGAAGTTGTTATTCGCCCGCTTACCCCCGCTCGCTTCAAAGATGCTACACTATCAAGGATACCGGGATTATTAAAACCATGTAATGCTTGGAGTTCTCCGGTAACTCTGATTTTATCCCCTATAGTCCCAGTAGGTTTTTTTATATCATGAGAACTGTTGACGACTATTTTCCCAACACAAAAAGCTGTACCTTTTTCCCCGTCTAATATCTTTTCGCTAGAAACAACATACCGTGTCCTTATTTTATCCCCAGCAAAATAGATTTGCGGTGATTCATCGATTCGGCCATAAACAGTAACTTCATGACCAACATAGCGGCCTACTTCATACGGAGAAGGTACTTGGTCATGAGTAAAGCGTAATACCCCCATTATTAAGAATAACAAAATAATCAGTAATTGTGCCGCTTTATATTTACGATAAATTGCCCAAGAGGTACAGATTGCTGCCAGAAATACTAGAAAACTTAATACATTAATCGAAAAGGTGTATTTGCTCGCAATAAGTATTCCAATTACAACAGTTACTACTAAACTATTTATAAATTTAACATTATCCATCATAACTTTTAAATTGTTATTTTGTCTTGGATTTTTTGATACTTACTTTCACCAATTCCCGGAACTTTCTTTATATCAGCTGTATTGTTGAAAAGGCCCTGTGACTCACGATACTTAATAATTTTTTCTGCTATAGAAGGCCCTATTCCTGGCAGCTTATCCAGCTCGGCTGCATCAGCAGTGTTAATATTTATTTTGCCGCCTTGCGAAACCTGAATTATACTTTTGTCCTTAATATTATCGGCAGCTGCTGCTAATTTCTTCTCAGGTACATTTATTTGCATTCCATCTTTGACAACTTGAGCAAGATTTATTTTGGTGGAATCGGCGGTTGGCAATAAGCCTCCTGCCAAATTTACTGCCTCCATTACCCTTACACCTTGCTGAACTTTTATTACTCCCGGGTTATTAACAGCGCCACTTATGTAGATTACTAATTCAGGTGAATTAACCTTTACTTCAAAATCTTGGTCAGCTGGGTTAGGCAAAGATTCAGCAACTAGATCTTTCTCCCAGAAATTATACGAGCTAATACCAATTATCAGTAAAGCTAGAGTGAGAATTACCCATAACTTATTACTAGGTCTAGACATATAACATCCCCCCTTGTACCAAATTATGGTACTTTTCGCTTAGAGAGTATTTAATTCCTGTCCAGATTAGTACTTATTTGTAGAAAATTAAAATAAAAAAGAAGACTCGCGATATAATGCGAGTCTTCTTTCTTATTTCACAACAATATTTACAAGTTTTTGTGGCACACAAATTACCTTAACTATTTGCTTGCCAGCAATTAATTCTGCGACCTTTTCCTGCTCTAGCGCAGTTTTTTCGAGTTCACTCGGGGTCAAACCCGCAGGAACGACGATTTTATCGCGAACCTTACCATTTATTTGTAAAACTATCTCAACTTCGTCTAATACTATAGCTTCAGCTTCAAACGCCGGCCACTGCTCCTTGTGAACACTGCCGCTGCCAATAACTTGATGCCATAATTCTTCCGTAATATGAGGTGCAAACGGTGCCAGTAATCTAAGAAGTGCCGATATAACTTCTCTCAATAATCCAGAAGCGATAGGAGTATTCTGATCTTTGACTGCGTAGATTGCGTTTACTAATTCCATAATAGCACTGATCGCAGTATTAAAATTGAATCTATTGCCAACGTCTTCAGTTACCTTTTTGATTGTAACATGAAGTATTCTGCGTAAATCCTTCTCAGCTTTAGTCAATGAGCTTCGATCATATGCCTCATCTGCTCCACTAACTGCAGCTTGGTAGTGGCTTACAACCCTCCATACTCGACCTAAGAAGCGGTAAGCACCTTCGACGCCTTGCTCGCTCCATTCCAAATCTCTTTCAGGAGGTGCAGCAAATAGAATAAAGAGCCTAGCAGTATCAGCACCATATTTGCTTATAATATCTTCAGGAGATACTACATTGCCCTTAGACTTGGACATTTTTGCTCCGTCTTTAATAACCATACCCTGGGTCAGCAAATTCTTAAACGGTTCATTAAAATTAACAAGCCCTGCATCCTTCAGAACCTTTGTAAAGAATCTCGAATAAAGGAGATGTAAAATTGCATGCTCAATGCCGCCGATGTATTGATCAACTGGCATCCAATAATTTGCTTTAGAAGAGTCAAATGGTACACTAGTATTCCGCGGGTCGGTATAACGCAAATAATACCAGGAAGAGCAGATGAAAGTATCCATTGTATCAGTTTCACGCCTTGCCGCTCCGCCGCAGCTTGGGCAGCTGCAATTAACGAAATCGTTAACTTGTGCCAATGGCGATACAGATCCGGTATCAAATCGCACATTATCTGGAAGCATTACTGGAAGCTGATCCTCAGGCACAGGAACAACACCGCACTTCTCACAGTAGACAATAGGAATCGGCGCACCCCAATATCTTTGGCGAGATACTAACCAATCCCGAAGACGATAGTTAATGCGGCTGTTTCCTATTTTTTGCTCTTCCAACCATGCAGCAATAGCGGTTTTGGCTCTACTATTGTTTAATCCAGTAAATTGTCCTGAGTTTACTAAGTCGCCAGGCCCATCATAAGCTCCTGTCATGTTTTCAAGACATGACTCACCATTTTGCCAGTCAATTACTAATCGTTTAGGCAACTGATATTTTGAAGCAAACAACCAGTCGCGTTCGTCATGAGCAGGAACGCCCATTACAGCGCCTGTGCCATACTCTACTAACACGTAGTTAGCTATCCAAACTGGCACCTGTTCGCCTGTGAATGGATTAATAGCATAAGCACCAGTAAAAATACCTTCTTTTTCAAACTCACTAGATGTGCGGGCAAGTTCACTTTGATTGCGGACCTTTTCGATAAAGCTTCTAATTTCGGCTTCATTAGGCTTGCCGCTAATTAATTTATCAACAAGCTGATGCTCAGGTGCTAACACTACATAGGTGACACCAAAAACAGTATCATGACGTGTAGTATAAACTGATATTTTTTCATTAAATTCAGGAACATTGAAGCTGAATTCAGCTCCCTCACTGCGACCGATCCAGTTTTCTTGCATAGTTTTTACACGATCTGGCCAGCCCTTTAGCTCACTTAGATCATTTAATAAACGATCGGCATAATCAGTAATCTTAAAGAACCATTGTTCCAATTCTTTTTTTATCACTATTGAATCACAGCGCCAGCAGTTGCCATCAATAACTTGTTCATTCGCCAATACCGTGTTGCATTGATCACACCAGTTTACTGCGGCCTTTTTCTTATAAGCTAAGCCACGTTGATAAAATAAAAGAAATAACCATTGAGTCCAGCGATAATACTCCGGATGGCAAGTAGCTACCTCACGGTTCCAGTCATACGATAAACCAATCTCTTGTTGCTGGCGGCGCATATTGTCAATATTCTTCCATGTCCATTCCGAAGGCTGAACACCATGTTTTATAGCGGCATTTTCAGCTGGCATACCGAAAGCATCCCAACCCATAGGATGTAGTACATTGTACCCTTGCATTACCTTAAACCTAGCAACTACATCTCCTATTGAATAATTGCGTACATGACCCATATGTAAATTCCCTGAAGGGTAAGGAAACATTTCAAGAACATAGTACTCTGGACGCTGACGATTCAATTCAGTATGAAATGAATTCTGCTCAGTCCAGTATTTTTGCCATTTAGATTCAATATCTTGTGGGGCGTATCTTTCGTTCATTTTTTGTACCTCCTGTTTCTTCAGCACGATTTCACTTAATTCAATAAATATAAGCAAAAAAGCCCCATGGCATAAGCCAGGGACGAGTTTTCTCGCGGTACCACCCTGTTTGATGACATTTGTCATCCTCTCATTGATCGATAACGCAAATCAGCGGCGGTTGTTTATGCAACCGCTCCTCCGCAGTGAGTTCAGCTCTATGCCGATTGGCTTGCATCAACCGCCAATTTTCTGACACGGCATTTTAAACCTACTACTCTGCATCACAGGATTACACGAATCTTGGCCAGATCTTATTGCAAAAACTTGCCAAATTACGCGTGATTTCATTATATCCCAGGTTATATTTAAAAGTCAACTTGACGAAAAATACTGTTCTACATTTTAAAAACAAGCATACACTTTAACTACTGAGGAGGTGCATTATGTATAAACTAATTATTGGAAATGTAAGAATAACTGTTTCTGACGATAGCATTGGTAGAGAACAAGCGACCGCGGCTGCCAGACAAGCAATTTCATCAGCTAATCAGCAGGGTAAATTACTCAGCCATGTCGAAATTTACGCCAGTGATTCCGGCGTAGAAGTTAAAACAACTGAAAAAGTTGGTACTAAAGTAGCCCGCAAAACTATAAAGCAAAGTATGTTAAGTGGCATGCATGCCGCAATAAAAGAAAAATTAAATCCTACCGGAACTTTTGCTAATAAAGATGTCTGGTATGATGGCGATACTGGGCAAGAGTGGCACGGCCATGAATGTAAGTGCGCACGAGAAGAATTGATCGCCAAATTTGAAGAATGGATGAAAACAGTTTAATAGTTATTCATACGAATCGTTGGGCTAAGTATTTAGTGGTTTAAATACCCACTAACACGTAGTCCAACTTTATTATTTTTGTTAAATAAATTTGCAGATTTTAATTGCTTATCCTATAATATATGTAAATTTATTTTAGTAAAAACACAGTCAACCACCTCTTAAGGTGGTTGATTTGGCATAATAGATAGATGGATTTCAAATACAACTTTTCGGAGGTCATATGTACCAATACCTATTCTTTATCGGTGACTTTCCTATCAGGGCATACGGACTAATACTAAGCCTGAGTATTATTTTAGCGACAGGAACAGCATACTTTTTAGCTAAACAAGATGGCCGCTGGCACGACCACATCCCTGACATGGGTATTTACTGCGGACTTGCTGGAATCGTAGGAGCACGACTTTGGGATGTATTTTTTTTCGATTGGGACTACTACAGTAACCACCTGCTTGAGATCCCTTTTGTATGGCAAGGAGGCATGGCCATTCAAGGGGGGGTTCTCTTTGGCGTAATAGCTGGCTACATATACACTAAGAGGCATAACATAGACACCTGGGCCCTTGCTGACATTATTGCCCCAGCAATAATATTGGGACAAGCAATAGGAAGATCAGCTAACCTTCTAAACGGCGACGCTTTTGGTCATCCCACTGGCGGACCGTTCGGCATAATCTATCCAGCTTCAACACTTGCGTATCAAGTATATGGTAATCAACCACTCTGGCCTGCTGAAGTTTGGGAAGGTCAATTAGATGTTATCATTTTTGCTATTCTTCTAATTTTTCGTTCAACTTCTCACGCTAAGGGGCAAGTATTTATTCTGTACGCGGTACTTTACTCTTTAGCTCGTTTCTTTTTAGAGTTTTTACGCGGAGATTACGGCACACTAATGCTTGGGCTAAAATCAGCTCAGCTTACTAGTCTGGCAGTAATTATCATTGGACTAATACTATTTGTTTGGTGCGGCTTAAGGAGCAAGAATAATAAAAATAAAGCAACCTAAAGATATTTTAAAGTTTACTGTAAAAATAAAATATGTTACATTTTAAAATAGTAAGATATACTTGGAGGCGTTTTATGCATAAAATTCGTATTATAATTGCCGACGATCACGCCGTCTTACGCTCTGGCCTTAAGGCTCTCCTAAGCTGTTCTTCACAATTCGATATCATTGGTGAAGCTGGCGACGGGTTAACCGCTATAAAAATGGTTGAAGAAAACAATCCGGACATATTAATCCTTGATATTTCTATGCCTGGCATGAGCGGTGTAGAGTGTATAAAGGAAATTAGATCGCGTGGTCTAACTTGCCGAATTTTAGTATTGACTATGTATGATGACGAAGAATATATAAAAGAAGTTATGCGGTCAGGCGCAGATGGTTATGTTTTAAAAAAATCTGCAGATACTGAATTAATCGAAGGTATAATTAAAGTTTTTTCTGGTAAGAAATATCTTAATGAAACAATATCACAGACTTTAATTGATAGTTTACTCAGAACCTCTAATGATGAACCTGAAGGAACCAATCCTTATATTCTTTTGAGCATACGAGAGCGTGAAGTTTTAAGGTTTTTGGCAAAAGGCCACACTAATACTGAAATAGCCGAAATACTTTCTTTAAGCCCTAAGACTGTTGATACCTATAGATCTCGCATAATGAGTAAACTTAACGTACGTAAGAAGTCAGAATTGGTTAACTATGCAATCCAGCATAAACTAATAAATACCTAAAAAAAACACGCCGTAGGAAACAGCCTTTTGTTTGTAAGGTTTTTCCCTACGGTATTTTACATTAAATACCCTCTTTACTTATTTTTCTAAACAGGACAAAATATAAGATAGTAATAATTTTTTCAATATTATTAAATATTTAGTAGAGGGGTATGAAAAAATGCAAAACACCCATATTGAAGCCTTAAAGAAGATTGTTGGGCAAGACAACGTTATGACTAGTCCAGAGGACCTTTACACTTATTCTTATGATGCAACTCCAGGCCATGCTCATATGCCTGATGTTGTTGTCGCTCCTGCTAATACACAAGAAGTTTCTGAAATCATGAAGCTTGCTAATACTCACAAAATCCCTGTTTACACTCGCGGCTCAGGAACAAACCTAAGTGCTGGTACTGTTCCAACTAAAGGCGGCATTGTTCTTCTTATGACTCGTTTTGACAAAATCGTTGAAATCGATCTAGAGAACCTAGTAGCTGTTGCAGAGGTTGGCGTTATTGTATCAGACCTAAACGATGCTGTAGGTAAGCATGGCCTTATCTATCCACCAGATCCTGGTACTGTTGCAACTGCAACTCTTGGCGGCACAATCTCCGAGAATGCTGGCGGTCTTCGTGGTCTTAAATACGGCGTTTCCAAGCACTATGTAATGGGTCTTGAAGCAGTTCTTGCTAACGGTGACATTATAAAAACTGGCGGCAAAAACGTTAAAGATGTTTCCGGCTATGATATGACTAAATTGTTTACTGGCGCAGAAGGTACACTTGCTGTTTTAACTAAAGCAATTGTTAAGCTAGTTCCAGCACCTGAAGCTAAGAAAAGCATGATGGCTATCTTTAAAGATCTTGATGATGCTGGTAAAGCAGTTTCTGGTATTATTGCAGCTAAAATCATCCCTGCTACTCTAGAAATTATGGATAATGCTACAATCCGCACTGTAGATGATTATGCTAAAATCGGCCTTCCATTAGATGCTGAAGCTATTCTTCTAATCGAAGTTGACGGTATTCCTGAAGTAGTTGAAAAAGAAGCAACTAAAGTTATGGACGTATTGAAATCAAATAATGCAAGCGAAGTTAAAATTGCGCAAACTGATGCAGAACGCGATAGCTTATGGGCTGCTCGTCGTGCCGCTCTTCCTGCACTAGCTAAACTTCGTCCTACAACATATGTAGAAGATGCTACTGTTCCTCGCAGCAAAGTTCCTAATTTCCTTCGTGAAGTTAATGCTATTGCAAAAAGAAATAATGTAACCATTGGAACCTTCGGTCATGCTGGTGACGGTAACATGCATCCAACAATCGTTTGTGATCTTCGCAACAAAGAAGAAATGGAACGCGTTTACACGGCTATGGACGAAATGTTTAAAGCTGCAGTAGAACTTGATGGAACTCTAAGCGGCGAACATGGCATTGGCCTAGGCAAATTACCTTGGATGGAACTTCAACATGGTCCACAAGGTATGAATGCAATGAAAGCTATTAAACGCGCACTTGACCCAAATCTGATTTTAAATCCTGGTAAATTAGTGGGAGAGTGTTAATATGAGTAAACAAATTACTGCGAGCGATATCAACGCTCACGATAAAGAGTTGTTAAATGACATACAAGATGCATTAGCTAACTGTATGAAATGCGGTAACTGTATGGCAGTTTGTCCGATCTATAAAGAGACTAATAAAGAATCTTCTGTAGCTCGTGGTAAGATATCACTTATGGAAGCTGTTCTGAACGGTACTCTTCCTATCACTGCTGGTTTTGATACCGCTATGGCTAACTGCCTAAACTGTAAATCCTGTACTGCAAAATGCCCTTGCGGTGTTAAAGCTGACGAATTAATCCTTCGTGGTCGTCAAGCTGCAGTTAAATCCCGTGGCTTACACCCAATCAAAAAGAACGTTTTCAGACTTTTGAGAAACAGACAATTATTCGATCTTGCTCTACGTATGGGCGGTACTTTCGGCGGACTTACTTTCAAAAAGATCCCTGGAAAAATGGCTGCTGTTTCAAGATTCCCAATGCCTGGTATGGATCCGAAACGCGCTACTGCTCCTATCTCCTCCTCTCCTCTACGCAGCCAATATCCTGAGGTTATAAAAGTAGATAATCCTAAGGCGAAAGTCGGTTTCTTCACTGGCTGTACTATCAACTATATGTACACTGATGTTGGTTCTTCAGTTATCAATGTACTAAAAGAAAACGATATGGAAGTCGTAATTCCTAGCGGTCAGCACTGCTGCGGAACTCCTGTTTACGTATCTGGTGATGTTGATCTTGCAAAAGAAATGGCAAAAGCAACCATTGCTACTTTTGAAAAATACGATGTAGATTATGTTATTGGCGCTTGTGGTTCCTGTACTGAAGCCCTTAAGGAATATCCACATCTTCTTCAAGATGACAAAGAGTGGAAAGCACGCGCTGAAAAGATCGCTAAAAAGACTTATGAAATCAGTGAGTTCTTAGTAGATGTTGTTAAATTCCGCAAAGACACCCTTGGCAATGTAAACGCAACTGTTACTATGCATGATCCTTGCCATATGGTTCGCGGCCTAAAAATCACTAAGCAACCACGTGAAGTTTTAAAAGCTATTCCTGGCTTGAATTTTGTTGAAATGAAAGACTGTGATCGCTGCTGCGGATCAGGCGGTTCTTTCAGCTTAGCAAACTATGAATTATCTCGCCAAATCAACGACAAAAAAGTTGCTAATATCGCCAACACTAAAGCTGATATTGTTGCAACAAGCTGCGGTACTTGCCGTATGCATATCCAAGATGGTATTCTGCAAAACAACATGAACCAAGATGTTGTTCACACAGTTCAGCTTCTTGATAAAGCATATCAAGCTGGTAAACGCAAATAAAAAATTACTCCCCGCCTTCAAGGCGGGGAGTAATTTTTTATTTATTATGTAGACAAGCATATTAATTGTTAAATAATGAAACGTGTTTAGAATTACTTAGGCTGCGCTTCTTACTCTTTTTAGCTATTAATGGTATCTCAGCTACTACACTTGTGCCTTCTTTAGCTTTAGAGCAAATTGCAAAATAGCCATCAAAAAGTTCGACTCTCTCCTTCATTCCAAATATACCTAACCTACTATCATTACCATACTTTGACGATAAATCAGAATCAAAACCTATACCATTGTCTACAACTATAAGAGTAAGTTTTTGCCTGTGCCGACGTAATACAACCTGAACATTACTAGCATTAGCATGTTTAGCAATGTTAGTTAATGCTTCTTGCAGTATTCGGTACATTGTGATTTCAACCTCTGGGGTGAACCGCAACTCTCTTGATAAGTTTACAAAATCAATATCAACCGGGATATTGTATTGCTGTGAGTACTTCTCTACATATTTTTGTGAAGCTACCACTAAGCCCAAGTCGTCTAATAATAGGGGTCTCAGCTCTACTGCTAAGTGATGTACTGCTTCGAGCGTACGAGCGACTAGATCTCTCATCTGCATTATTTGCTCATGATCTGCCTCATTATGAGCCCGCTCAGCAAGAACCCTAAGACCTACAATTATTGAAGTAAGAGATTGGCTTGTCTCATCATGAAGTTCACGAGAAATCTTTTTCCGTTCCTCTTCTTGAATACTAATAATTTTATTTACATAGATTGTCTGAAGTTCACGCTTTTCTTTTAGAGCTATCATTAGCTTTTCACGATTTGCATTTGATTGAAGAGCCGCTTCAACAAAACGTGCCGCTAATCTAGCATAAGGCGCCGCGGTTTCTGGATCACCTGTTACACCTATAACACCAACGCAACGATCCGCAAAAATTATTGGCACATTTACTCCACGCCGAACTCCACGTAGTCGCACTTCATCTTCAGCACTTACTGAAAACTCTTGAATATTTCCCGAAGTAAGTCTCTGAGCTGCAGCTTCGTGAACCTGTCCTATTCTTTCTTTACTAAATGAAGCTATAATTACACCTTTATCGTTAGTTATATTCACATTTTTCTTTAATTCACTAGCAACTATATCAACTAGTGATTGTGCGAATTTAGGATCGAGACTTTGAAACTCCTCTTTAGGCATTTTTTCACCACCGTTACATTTAGTGTTATTTTAATCTTAGCTTGTTTAGGTTTTTTAGTCAATTGATTGTCTTTATGCAATAAACATTATTGGAATTATCCATTGACACTAAACAATGTCTATTATAAAATAAGGTTTGGAATAATCGTGATGCATAGAGGTGCAAATATTATTAGTATGTACAATGAGCCGCAAGCTGTGATTTGTACAGAAAGGGATATTTGCCGAAGTAAAGTTACGCAATAAACTTTGCTGGTTTAGTACTAAATAAGTGCTAAACTGTCGTCTGAAAATGCCAGTTTCAGATGAAGTGCTATCTCACAGGGGCAGATTTTGTATTATTACAATCATCAGCCGTGAGATAGCTCACGGCTTTTTGTTTTTCTAATTTTAGATTATTTGGAGGAGATTAGTTTTTGAGCTCTATTGACACAACTACACTTTGCCCCGAAAAAAAAGGCCTTAAGCGTGATATGAAATCACGCCATCTCATGATGATTTCGGTAGGCGGAACAATCGGCACAGGGCTTTTTTTAGGGTCTGGTCAAACAATTAACCAAGCAGGTCCTCTTGGTGCAATCCTTGCATACTTAGTCGGCGGCATAATTATGTACATGGTCTTACTATGCCTTGCTGAACTAACAGTTGCTATGCCTGTTTCTGGCTCATTTCAGAGCTATGCATCCCGTTTTATCTCACCTGGTGCAGGATTTACAACAGGGTGGCTTTATTGGATAAATTGGGCTATTTGCATAGCTGCAGATTTTACTGCTGCCGGAATAATAATGCATAGCTGGTTTCCGCAGGTTGAAATATGGATATGGTGTGCCATCTTTGCTGTTGCATTAGCTTTATTAAACCTAGTTTCGGTAAAAACTTATGGCGAGGCTGAATTCTGGTTCGCTGGTATAAAAGTAGCCGCAATAGTTGGTTTCATTATTGCTGGTGCGGGATTGATGTTTGGATTTACTGGGCATGAAGGTTCGATTGGATTTTCGAACTTTAATATTGGTGGAGATATTTTTCCTAACGGCTTTAGTGCTGTATTTTTAACAATGATTGCAGTGGTATATTCATTTCAAGGAGCCGAACTTGTAGGTATTGCCGCTGGAGAATGCGAAAACCCCGGTAAAAACGTACCAAGGGTCATCAGAGGGATTACAGCAAGAATCATTATATTTTATGTCTTAGCTATATCCATTCTTGCTGGTACTATTCCCTGGCAGGAAGCTGGTGTATTAGAAAGTCCATTCGCACAGGTTTTCGGGCGCATCGGAATACCTATTGCAAAAGACATAATGAGTTTCGTAGTATTGACATCAGCTCTATCGGCTGGTAATTCTGCTTTGTATGCTTGTTCTCGTCTGTTATGGTCTATGTCAAAAGAAGGCTTAGCACCGTCTTGGCTGAGTAAACTTAATTCAAATGGTGTACCTTTTAATGGTGTTATTATTACGCTTGTTCTAGCGTGTCTTTCTCTACTAACACAAAGTTTTGCGGCCAGCACAGTTTACCTCTGGCTTATGTCTAGTACAGGCCTAACTGGGTGCCTTATATGGATTATAATAGCTTGGTGCCAAATTAACTTTAGAAAAGAATTTAGACGCCTTGGTGGAAAAATACAAGATTTAAGTTTTAAAACTCCGCTTTATCCTTTTGTACCATTATTAGCAATAGTTTTAAATTTAGGTGTTATCGTTAGTCTTTACTTTGACGAAGCACAGCGAATAGTTATTTATACCGGTATACCGGTACTTGCAGCAATATACCTTTACTACGTGCTCTTCCTAAAGACTAAATTAAATACAGCACCATCTAATCAGATTAATCACTAATGATAAAACAAGGCCGTACTAGACTATTGCAGAGTCTAGTACGGCTTGTTTTTTACAAAATTTTATACCTGAACTTACCATAGACCAACTCCCCCTCCCCCATGTTATAATCTTATGTAAACTTTTTTTAGGGCTTTGGAAACGGAGGTGGAAAATGGATACCTTATCACATGCTTTAATAGGGATTGCCGTGGCTGGGCTGTCTGGCCACCAACCTGCAATAGATAATCCTATCTATATCGCTGCTGTCTTAGGCGCCCAGGCTCCTGACTTTGATATTATTGCCCAATTGCGTGGTAGTTTCGCTTATATTAGACAACACCGGGCGTTTTCACACTCACTGCCTGGTGTCGTCTTATTGTCAATATTACTCACTGGAGGAATTCACTTATTTTATCCACAAGCTAATATTGTCGAGTTATTATTCTGGGCTTTTGCTGGCGGCTTATCGCATATTATTATCGATTACTTCAATACCCATGGTACTTCCGTATTGTGGCCTATTCGCCGCGAACGCAAAAGCTGCAAGTTATTAAACGTATTTGATCCAATTTTAATTATAGCTATGCTGGCATTATTTTTACCTAAACTCACACCAAAAGAACATTCTCTTATAACCTTTCTATTTATAACAATATATATATTAGTGCGTATTTATTTGCGCACAAGAGCTGCAAGATGGCTGCGTTATGAATATGCAAATCAGGCTATTTTCCGGGTAGAAGTCATGCCCTCATTAAAAAGACTGCTGTTCTGGGACTTTGTAATAGAAACCTCTGATAGTTTTATAATTGGTCAGATCGGTGCTCTTCATCCAAAGCTTGAACAAAAACTGTGCTTACCTAAAAATCAGAACAACTCAAACGCTGCTCTCTATGCACAAAAGACGACTGTGGGGGACTTTTTTAATAGTTTTTCCCCACTAATCTATATCGAAGAAACACAACACGATAATATATTTAGAGTGAATATTTATGATTTACGATACTTAATTAACAAGCAGTTTCGCCATAGTGCAACAGTTGTATTCGATAAAAACTTAGTTCCAATAGACGCATACCTATTATCCTATGGCCGCAAAATCAAAGTACCGTCTTAAACCAGTCAAATTGACTGGTTCTTTTATTTTAAGGCTCTAAGTATTGTTGATTTATCCAAAGAATACTCCGTTATGAAGTTACTGCTGCACAATCTGAATAAGATTGCCGCATGTATCGTCGAAGACAGCAATTGTAACTTCGCCCATTTTGGTCGGCTCCAAAGTAAACTTCACGCCGTTTTCCGATAATCGTTTATACTCTTTGTTAATATCTGAAACGCCAAACATTGTTGCTGGTATGCCATCGTCAAATATCTTCTTTTGATACTCTTTAGCGGCAGGATGGGCATCGGGTTCGAGCAAAAGCTCGGTACCGTCTTGCGCGAGGGGAGAAACAAGCGCTATCCACCTAAATTCTCCGACAGGAACGTCATGCTTTTTTACAAAGCCTAGTGTTTCTGTATAAAACTCCAGTGCCTTGTCTTGATCTTGAACGAAGATACTGGTAACAATGATTTTCATAATATTTTTTGCTCCTTTGATATTTTCGATTTTGGTACTATCACGAGTTCTTTTGTTATTACCGAAAAACTTTGCCATCTTAAAATTATATTCAATTTATATAAAAGTATAACCATGTTTTTAATCATTGAATAGCCTATAGTATAAGCAAGGCGAAAGGTTGTGATTCAATGACTAAAAAACTTTTTATAGTGACATTAGTCATACTATTTATCTTGTCTCAATTGAGTGTATTTGCCGCCAGTAAAGAATGGACTTCGGAGGAAAAACTAGCAAAATTGACTAAACCAGCGGTTGTCAGAGTGTGGGCTTACTATTACGGAACTTGGACAATTGGTAACTATCAGATTCCGGCTTATTATGGAGGATTTGGATCCGGCGCCTTTATAAACCCAGACGGATATATTATGACTAATGCCCATGTTGTTGATGTATATAACCATGACGACAATAAGAAGTGGGAAAACTTGGCTTGGCAGCTAGTCTATACACTTATGGAAAACTACAATCTCCCGAAAGAACAAGCTATTGCTCTTATTACACAAGGCTATGCGCGTCTCGGCAAAATATCTTCAGTATTTACAGTTGTTACACCAGGTGGCGAAGAATTACCTTTTGATCTAAAAGAAATAGGAGCATCAACAGGTGAAAAATCTGGCAAGGATATTGCCATAATCAAAGTCGAAGGTCGCAATTTCCCAACATTAAGATTGGGCGATTCGGATAAAGTACGCACCGGAGAACGAATTTTTGTTGCAGGTTATCCAAGTGCTGGTGATCTACGAAGCATTGGGTCGAAAAATTCTCAGCTTGAGTGGTCTTGGGCTCCTGGTTCCATTTCCTCTGATAAGAAATCGACCGCACAAGGAGCACCTCTTATTCAAGTAAACGCTGAAGGAGTAACTCCGGGAAATTCTGGTGGTCCAGTACTTAATAGTGATGGTCAGGTAATTGGCCTACTTACGTTCTACATGAATGCTAACGGCACTCTAAATGGTCCTCTTTACTGCATGGCTTCAAATACTGTACAAGAGTATGTACGCAAGGCCGGAGCTACTAATGATGAGAGCCTTACCGATAAAGCTTACCGTGAGGGTTTAGAATTTTATTGGAAGGGCTACTATACAAAAGCTCTAACAAAATTTGAAGAGGTAAAACGACTGTATGCTAAGCATTCCGAAGTGGAGTCTTTAATAGCTGAATGTCAGAAAAATATAGCTGAAGGTAATGATAAGCGTTATTGGCCAGATTATTACGCTTATCTCGGGCTATTAATCACGCTTGTCGTAGCAGTAAGTATAATATTTATCTATCTAAAAAGGAAAAAAGCTCAAGCAGCAATAACTACTGATCAAAATGTTACACAAACCAAAGAAACTTCAGATAACTAAATTAAGTAAAAAAACCTGCTAATGCAGGTTTTTTTACTTAATTTAGTAATTTTATTCCCGATATTACCACTGCTTACTTTAGAGGTAGTAGCTAGATCGTCATCGAATAACTTTTAAAAATATTATGTAAAGTGGTGAGCTTACCAGTGTCGAAATTCATGGTTCTTTTCATCGTTTTTGTTTTGTCTGCCATAGCGCAAAATAGTTCAGTAAAAGCCGCTACTATCTCAATAGGTAATTGGGCTGTAGACGGCTCACAAATGTGGCGTACTTCATTTCCCCTCAATGCAAACGGGTATGGCTCATCTGAACTTAAATACCCTCATTCAGGCAATTATACTACTGTAAGTCTCGAAACTCCCCTAACCAATAAAAAAACGCTGAGAGTTGCTGGTGGATTTATGGGACAAATCCAAAATGCAACAGGCAGCGATTCTGACTGGAACTACCCCTTAGGGGGTAATAATCTTTGGTATTATGGCGAGTTTAATACTAGCGGAGCTGCAAATTTCATCGAAATTAGTTGGGTAAAAAAACTAAATGACACTAATAGTCTAAGTTATGGTTATAGCTATTCCAAGAGTAATTATTTAATGACAGACGGAGTATATTACATTTCAAATTACCAAATAGAATCTCCGCCTCTGCAACTTGAAAATCTTCATTCTACCTATACAATGATCTATCATGGTCCATTCATTGGTATTGAATCAGAAAAGAAACTATCTTCGAAAATAACCGCTGTGGGCACCATTAAGTATTCCCCTCTGGCGATCGCGCAAGGACATGGCTATTGGAACCTCAGAGACTTAGATTTTAGGCATATGGGTATAGCCCAAATTATAGACACACAAGCAGGTCTGCGCTTTTCTGTCATTAAAAATGGGGCAGTTACTGTTGGTTATCGTTTTAAGCAAATGGATATCTATAGAGGATGGGAAGACTTGAGTCCGGATATATCTTGGGATAAAGCTACAAGTCGCCAGCGCGGTATTTATATAAATGGTGAAATGAAATTCTAATACAGATTTATTAGCTGTCTAAGCTAGTTATCTCTTTCGTATTCGCTTTTTAGATGATATCATACTAACAATGACAATAAGGCCGGCAAATACCTCTGGAAACGCTATATTGAGCCAAGGATACTTTGTCAATAGTTCAATAGTTTTAGTATCACTTGTGATCATTTCGCCCGCGGTCCATCCTAAAAAAGCGGCTCCAATTACTATAATTATTGGCCACCTTTCCATAAGCATATTTATAAGCTTACTTCCCCAAATTATTAGAGGAATACTAATAGCTAAACCTACAATCAAAAGACTAACATCACCTTTAGCAACGCCCGCTATAGCTATAACATTATCTAAGCTCATAACCACATCTGCTACAATTATAGTCTTAACTGCCTCCCCTAAGCTGCAGGCATTTGAAACATTCTCATTATCGTGGTGCTCATTTTTAGCAAGTTTAAGAGCTATCCAAAATAGCAGTAGACCACCCATTAATTGTAAGTATGGTATTTGAAGTAAATAAATTGTTAAAAAGGTTAACACAATTCTAAGTATAATCGCCCCTGCTCCACCGATAATTGTTGCTACTTTTCTTTGTTTGTCCGGCAGCCTACGGCATGCTAAAGCAATTACTAAGGCATTATCACCACTTAGAACTAAATTTACCGTAATAATACTTAACAAACTAAATAAATAATCCATGTTCACCACCATAAAAATGATTTAGCATTATTATTATTACCGTAAGCTATTCTTGTAATGTTAGTAAGAATATGTAATTACTACTCTGAGAAACCTATTCAACTAATTAAATGAGTATTCTAGTTTATATTTGGAAATAAATACATACTCTTTAAAAAGCAAAAGAAAACCTGGAATGAAAATCCAGGTTTTCTTTTGCTTATATCTTAATTTCTTTTTGCTAAGTCACGTGCAGCGATAATGTCTACACCAAGGCCTAGAATATCCCGATATATTATATCGCCTTCTTTGATCGGCGCAGTCACTTTAATACTCGCTAAACAACGCGCTGCAGGTAGTATTTTTCCTTTTGGGAGAACTGCTTTAGAAACTACAGGTAATAGTGCTAGTTCACCATCATCTACCTTTACGGTTGTAGTAAGCATTCTCATAGGATTAGTAACCTCTGTATTTGCGTATTCTACACCACGCTTACAGTTAAAGCCACTAACATCCTTAATCTGGCCGTTTTCGAATACAACTTCGCCGCTGCAACTAATTGGACATACAATACAGCTAAGTTTTCTTGAAGAATTCATTATGCTTTCACCGCCTTTCTAGATGTCACAACAACAAATTCACCAGCATCTCTAAATTTGTCTACAGGTATATCTAATTCTATCATCTCGCCCGGTTTTGCAATTGGCAGCCGCTTCGTAGCTATTACTTGTTCTTTTGCGCCCGTAACTTCAACAATCAATTTTTCCTCAGGTTTTCCAACACGCATAAATAAGCGAACTGCATCTATGCTTGTATCATCAAGTACAATTTTTTGCGGAACCACTGTTCGAATGGCATTTTCACCTAAAACGTTAATTGTACGGTAACTTTCTGGAAGTATGCCTTGCGCGTATAAAGCAGCATATTTTCCGGCTATTTCGCCTTCTTCAGACACAAAATCAACAAGATCATGTACATGAACTACATTACCTGCTGCAAAAAAGCCAGGTATTGAAGTCTGACGTCTCTGGTCAACTATTGGTCCACTTGTCTTGGGATCTATTTTTACTCCGACCTCTTCGGAAATCTCATTTTCTGGAATAAGACCTACTGAAAGCAATAAACAATCACACTCTAACTCAAATTCTGTACCTGGTATTGGTCTCATATTTTCATCTACCTTGGCACAAGTTACTCCAGTTATACGCTCGTTACCCTGAATAGCAACAATGGTATGTGCAAGATGCAAAGGAATATTAAAATCCTCTAAACACTGTACGATATTGCGAGTAAGGCCATTTGAATATGGCATAATTTCTAGTACAGCCTGCACCTGGGCTCCTTCTAGGGTTAAACGTCTTGCCATAATCAGCCCAATATCACCAGACCCTAAGATAACGACCTTTTTACCTGGAATATAGCCTTCCATATTAACCATTCGTTGAGCGGCACCGGCTGTAAAAACTCCAGCTGGACGCCATCCTGGTGTACGTATTGCCCCTCTTGTTCTTTCGCGGCAGCCCATAGTAAATATTACAGCTTTAGCCTGGATTTTTAAAATACCTACTTCAGGATTCACTGCTAATACTAATTTGTCCTCACTAACCTCTAACACCATGGTATCTAACATTATCTCGATTTCAGGATGTTCCTCAACCATTTTTATATAACGCTGAGCATAGCCAGGCCCAGTAAGTTCTTGTTTAAAGCGATGAAGGCCGAAGCCATTGTGAATGCATTGCTGAAGAATACCGCCAAGTTCTCTATCGCGCTCTATCACTAAGATTTTTTTCGCACCATTAAGTTTGGCACTATATGCGGCTGCTAAACCAGCAGGACCTCCTCCAATTATAACAACATCATAATTATGATTATTCATTAGCTCTTAACCTCACAATCTCCAGGAATTTTCTCGAAAAACAGATATGATCCTGCTGTTTCTTTACGTACCTCGGCAACCGAAATATTTAACTCTCTTGCCAAAATTGCTGTTACGCGCGGACCGCAGAATCCACCTTGACATCTCCCCATACCAGCTCGAGTCCGGCGTTTGATTCCGTCTACCGTTTTTGCGCCGCATGGCTGATGGATTGCTGCAACAATTTCTCCTTCAGTTATGGTCTCACAGCGGCATATCACGCGTCCGTAAAGGGGATTTTCCTCGATAAGAGATTGCTTTTCATCTAAGCTAAGCTCTTTAAATATTATCTGCTTTGTGCTTTCAGGTTTAAAGTCATCTTTTTTAATTAATTGCAGACCATCTTTTTCTAATATCTCAGTTACAAACTCAGCAATGGCAGGTGCAGCTGTTAGCCCAGGTGACTGAATACCTGCTGCATGTATAAGCCCTGCAGCGTAGTCAGACTTACGTATTACAAAATCTCCGCAATCGGCTGCTGCTCTTATTCCTGAAAACTGAGTTATGGCTTCCCTAAGAGGAATGTGCGGCAATAAGCCTTGAGCTCTATCAATTATTTCAGACATACCAGTTGGGCTTGTTGATATATCTTCTTTATTTTCAATATCTTGTGCGTTAGGTCCAATAAAAAAATTACCGTGAACAGTGGGGCAAATCAATATACCTTTACTTACTTTACTAGGAGCTGGGAAAACTACGGTGTTTACTAAACCGCCAACTTTACGGTCAAATAAAATATACTCACCTTTACGTGGCTTAATACTAAAACTATTGTCACCTACAGTACGACTAATATCATCGGCGTGTACGCCAGCAGCATTAATTACGTATTTGCAGTTTATTGTTCCCTTGTCTGTTTGGACACCTGTAACCTGTCCATTTTCAATTAATATTTCCTCGACTGTACATTCAGTTATTACCTTTACGCCATTCATTATAGCGTTATCAGCAAATGCTACTGCTGCGCCAAAAGGCAGAAATATACCAGCAGAAGGCGCCCAAAGTGCTCCTTTAACATCTGTTGATAGATTAGGTTCTTTTGCTAACACTTCATCTTTAGACAGAATTTCAAGCCCTGGTACGCCATTTTCATTTCCACGTACTAATAGCTCGTTTATAGTTTCCATTTCTTCATCTGTTTTTGCGACAACCAAAGAGCCTGTCCACTTGATATCCAAATTCAATTCTTTTTCTAGCTCGTGATACAGCGCATTGCCACGCACATTTAATTTTGCCTTCAAAGTATCTGGGTGTGCGTCAAATCCCGCATGAAGTATAGCACTATTTGCTTTAGTAGTTCCAGCAGCCACATCAGGCTGTTTTTCAACTAAAACAACATCAAGCTTATACTTTGACAAGTCTCTAGCAATAGCTGTACCTACGATACCTCCGCCAATAATTACGATATCTGCCTTGGTTACCTTTTGCATCATGTCACTCCTCTTTATCCACGGGCATTAATATATCTTATATATCAGAAAAGAGACGACCCAAGGGCGACTGCTTTAATATCAAAGCAGTCGCCCTAAAGGACCGTCTCTTAACTCTCTAGCCCGTATTTATTTATAGTAAATTAGTTTACTCTTCCCAGTCCATTGCGCGTTTTACAGCTTTTTGCCAGCCACTGTAAAGTTTAGCGCGGTTTGCATCTTCCATTTCTGGCTCAAAACGTTTGTTTAGCTTCCAGTTCTCAATTAAATCTTCTTTGCTATTCCATACACCAACTGCTAAGCCAGCAAGATAAGCTGCCCCTAGTGCTGTTGTCTCAGTAACATCAGGTCTATCCACTGGAACGCCAAGAATATCACTTTGGAATTGCATTAGAAGGTTATTTGCTACTGCACCACCGTCTACTTTTAGGGCTTGCAGTTTGATACCAGAGTCAGCTTCCATAGCACTAAGTACATCTTTAGTTTGATATGCCATTGAGTCTAAAGTTGCACGAGTAAGGTGAGCTTTAGTTGTACCACGAGTCAGCCCAAAAATAGCACCACGAGCTTTCATATCCCAGTATGGAGCACCCAAACCAACAAACGCAGGTACTACATATACACCTTCAGCATCGGCTACCTTTTGAGCATAATACTCTGAGTCAGCAGCAGCTTCGATCAATTTTAGACCGTCACGAAGCCATTGAATTGCAGAACCTGCAACGAAAATACTGCCTTCTAGAGCATATTCTACTTTACCTTCAATGCCCCAAGCAATAGTTGTTAATAAGCCATTTTTAGATGAATACAATTCACTGCCTGTATTCATAAGCATAAAGCAACCAGTACCATAGGTGTTTTTCGCCATACCCGGCTTAAAGCAAGTTTGACCAAACAATGCTGCTTGCTGGTCACCAGCAGCCCCTGCAATAGGAACAGTCGCGCCAAGGAATATTGCCGGATCGGTATTGCCATATACTTCGCTAGATGGGCGAACTGCAGGCAGCATAGATGCTGGAACGGTAAGCACATCAAGAAGCTCTTCATCCCATTTCAAATCGCGGATATTATACATTAATGTACGGGAAGCATTTGAGTAATCTGTAACGTGAACTTGACCGCCAGTTAACTTCCAGATAAGCCAAGTGTCAATTGTTCCAAATAGTAACTCTCCAGCTTCTGCTTTAGCGCGAGCGCCTTCAACATTATCTAGAATCCATTTAACCTTAGTACCGGAGAAATAAGCATCTACAACTAATCCAGTTTTTTCTCTGAACATAGATGCTAAACCTTTTGCCTTGATATCATTACAAATATCCATAGTTTGACGAGACTGCCAAACTATTGCATTATAAACCGGCTTGCCAGTATTCTTATCCCAAACAACTGTAGTTTCACGTTGGTTAGTAATACCAATTGCAGCAATTTCAGTCGGTGAAATACCAGCTTTAGCAACTACTTCAGCAACTGTACCAATTTGAGTTCCCCAAATTTCTTCAGCATTGTGCTCAACCCAGCCTGGTTTAGGGAATATTTGAGTAAATTCCTTTTGGGCAACGGCAACAATATTAGATGACTGATCAAATAGAATCGCTCTTGAGCTTGTAGTTCCTTGGTCTAGCGCTAAAACATACTTCTTAGTCATTTCAGCCACTCCTCAAATATATTTTTATTAACAATCAAACTAAATACCAACCATAATCAAATACCTTAAATACCAATAAGTGTTTATATTACATTAAGCCTATAGCATGACCGATAACATATGCAACTGCTGCACCGGCAAGAGGACCAACAACTGGAATCCATGAATATCCCCAGTCGGAATCACCTTTACCAGCAATCGGAAGAATTGCATGTGCGATACGAGGTCCAAGATCACGAGCAGGGTTTAGCGCATAACCAGTAGGACCGCCCAAGCTTAAACCTAATGCCCAAACCAAAATACCTACCAAGTATGGACCAAAGCCTGCTGGAATGCTTCCAGTATTTTTAGAGAATATAGCAAAAATCATTAGTACAAGCATTGCAGTGGCAATAATTTCACAAAGTAAGTTAGCGCCAGTGTTACGAATAGCAGGAGCTGTGCAGAATATCGCAAGTTTAGCACCTTTATCTTCAGTAACTTCCCAGTGTGGTAAGAAAGCCAACCAAACAATCGTTGCACCAACGATACCGCCAAGTAATTCAGCGCCCATTGTCGCAATAGCTTGAGGCATAGTATAAACGCCCATAAAAGTTTTAGCAAGAGTTACTGCTGGGTTCAAATCGGCTTGCGGAGCTCCCGTAGCAACCGCTGAAAAAACGCCGAGAACTACACCAAATGCCCAACCTGCGGTAATTACCATCCAGCCTGCGCCTTCAGCTTTTGATTTTTTAAGAAGGCAGTTAGCGACAACACCACAACCAAAAATCATTAACACCATAGTACCAAAAAATTCACCAAATAAATTTGTCATAATACGATCCCCCTCATTAAATTTTTATAAGTCCGAAATTTTTGTTGTCTGATATCAACCCCTTTTAGCATTAGACTAGACATAGAAAAAGAAGCCCAAAACAAACCTAGCCTGCATGACTAAATCTATAATGAACTTCTCTAGTATCTCTCGTCCAAAATATTTACTTAATAAATGATATTAGACATTTGTCATAATATTCCTTTAAATTAAAAAAATTATTTTATTTCCATAATTCTCGTCTGCTGGTACTTACAGCATGGATACCTCGACTTAATGCAGTCTTCGCATCTTCGGCAGTATAGATTAGACCACCAGCTAAAATTGGCAACCCAGTCTCTTTAAAAAGTTCTTGTATTGTAGCAGCTGGAACAGAAGCAGGCAATATTTCTACCGCGTCTGGTTTACAACTATGTAATAGATGAATTCCAGAACGCAGCGCTTCTGAATCCATTAAAAAAAGTCTTTGAATTACAATCATGCCCTCTTCACGAGCATATTTTACCAGTTGGGGTTTAGTAGTAATAGCACCAGTGACTCCCATTCTAGCCAAGAATTTAATGCCAGCTTTATCTTTTCCAAAACCGCCTAACAAGTCTAAATGTACAAGCAACCGCTTATTATATTTTTTAGCCTCGGCTATAAGTTCGGGTAATACAATAATATCGCCAAATAACAATATTACACTTTGGGCACTAGTGCTTGATAACGCACATTTAAAATCACTAATAGTGCGAGCTGCAGGCACAATCGATCCTTCCGTGAATAATCTATCGCAGATTGTTGTTTGTCCCATTTTTACTCACATCTCTTTTACTTAAAATAATATTACATATAAATGAATTTCGGTTAAATTCAAAATATTCCTTTTTGAAAAATACAAAAGAAAATAATACCTTCCAAAAAACAAAAAAATTTAGTTCGTAAAAAAAACTTTTGGGGAAACTATTTTTCAGGAGGTGATTATTTAAAAATTAGAATAACGCTTTTACACTAAAAATACACAAGAGGTGATAATTATGGATAATGAACGTAATAACCCAATTACTAATGCCTATACCGACACTGATACTCCTAATAACATTATTACTACTATTACTACTCCAACAACATCATCATCAACAACTACTACCAACGCCTCTTCGCCTACTATTCAAAATGAAAACGCTTTTAAAGGCACAGGTCTTGAATCAAGCGCTGAAGAAAAGCCGTTATATACTTCAGGGACTTCGGAAATGCCTGCATAATATATCCTTAGTAACAATACCAAATAGGGGTGGAAATGTCCACCCCTATTTAATTCCATAAAATCTACATAAAAATTCAGTTGACATATATCGTAAATATGATATATAATGCATATTGTCGCTAATGCGATTTGCTGGCATAGCTCAATTGGTAGAGCAGCTGACTTGTAATCAGCAGGTTGGGGGTTCAAGTCCTCTTGCCAGCTCCATAATGGATGGGTTCCCGAGTGGCTAAAGGGAGCAGACTGTAAATCTGCCGGCTCTGCCTTCGTTGGTTCGAATCCAACCCCATCCACCATATTTTGGCGGCGTAGCTCAGCTGGCTAGAGCATTCGGTTCATACCCGAAGTGTCCGGGGTTCAAATCCCTGCGCCGCCACCACAATGCTAATTAAACCTCACTCTATAGTGAGGTTTTTTACTTTCTCAAAAAGGCACGATTAGTATAGTATCTACTTCACCTTGAGCAAAAGCCTTTTTAAAATTAAAGCCCATTATTGCAGTACCAGACTCCCTTACCGCGCAAAATATCCCCACCGGACCCAGGTTCGTCTCCTTCTTTTATTACCCAAAAATCCCATCGTTCAACAGTAGATGCGGGACCATAAGGTTCATGCCAACGAAAATCACCATCCAAATTATCCGCAGCTTCAGCATGAGTCATAACATGTTTATTATCAATAGGTATATCTAATGCTTTTGTTAGAACTGCTAGTGATTGAGCAATTCCCTCTATCTGATAGTCAGTAGGAGGCTCTGGGCCTAGATCATTAGCCGAGTGAGCATTATAAGCGCAAGCAGCAGATATCGCAACTGCACCACTGTTACGGTGATAGGTGTGCAGCTTATATTCATTAAAATCGTCCGTACTGACAAATAATTCGCCATTTTTACCGATATTAATATGATAGTCATTATAATATTGATCATAATGTCCAGCTGACCAATGAATATATATCTTAACCGGGCGTCCAAGGTTTTCGGCAACTGTTTTTAGACCGGCTTTTGCATTTTCGGCCATTATTCTAAGTTCATCCAAATTAATCTTTCTCATGTACAGCACTCCTTCCTTTGGTTCTCAACCTTATAATATATTATGCCATCTTAATTGGTATTGCTAAAGAACTTAAAATGAAACTATAGCAACAGCGTAATATAAGTGGAAAGAGTCATAATGAGGCAAAAATATAGCCCTCTATCAGCTGATAGAGGGCTATTAATGATTTTATTTAAAAATGCCAAAAGGCTTTCCAACAGGTAAAAACACTTTGCCAAAGTGATGATTTAGAACCACTGCACCTGAACCATAGAAAGATAGTAAAGAGATTATCAATTCAGACCAAGCTGCAATAGTATGTGCTGTATGGTTAGCACTGTAAGTATCAATCGCTAAACAAAGTAAAAGAATATCAATAAGGACGAGAATTGAAAAAAGAACTTTGTTTGTTTCCATGAAGCCAATAGTCAAAAATAAGGAAAAGATTAAATATCCAATAAATGCAAATGCTAATTGTTTTGGATCAGCGGTAGCAGCTAGAGCAGGACCAAAAACACCTAATTTTATCAGCCAGCTAGTTCCTACACCAAACCAGAATAAAGCATAGGCGCCAAATGTAGTTGCTCCTAAAATATTGTTGTGCTTGAAATCATAAATACTAGCAATTAATTGGGCAATAGCACCTAAGAAAATAGCCCAAGGCAATACAAACGCTACCCCTGTAGTTATTCCTAATTTTTGGGACGATGCAACCAGTGTAACCATAGCAAGTCCAACTAAACCTAATGCCGAAGGATCTGCAACAGTAATTTTTACATTTTGCGTGTTACCAGTACTCATTAATAACCTCCTAAATACAAAGTATTTTTAAAATATCATATTTGGTCATATTGTGTCAATCACTGTAGTTAAAATAATTTAATTAATTATTTTAATCAAAAATTATCCATGTCTGTACCTTAAAATTTACCTGTAAATTTATCCAATAACAAAGCACGGTCATGAGACCGTGCTATTAAACATTTCTAAACTTTTATATAAGATTTATTCTTAAGCTTAATATATTCTTCACTTAGTTTTTCCAATTCAGCCATTATACGTTCTTTAATCTCGGGTTCTTCGTTTTGATAACAAAGCCGATTTGATAAATCGGCAATTTTTAGCCTAATTTTGGCTAATTCGTCAATCTCCATGCTTTCTCGCCTCCACATCGCCCCTTATATGGTAATTATATTATAAGCTATTTGTCAATTTTTGCCAAAAGATGTTATGTAAAAAGATTTTGAGTATAGTATTTTTTATTAGTAAGATCGAATTTCATCCATTTTTCATCGCTGCCAAAATGCTCAAACCCCAACTTACACCAAAACCCGTCTACTTTTGCATTAGATAAAAGACCTACTCGTTCAAAATTCGTCTTAAGGTATATTTCTCCAAGTAATATATCTATTATTTTCGATCCGAAACCTTTTCCTGACGGCCTTACATCGAAGCGATAAATGAATACCGTTGGTCTATCTACATAAAAGCCATTATATAATCGTGAGCCAGACGTATTACAAAGACTAACTATCAAAGCAAATCCATTTTGACTTATATATGAAATATGCCAATGCTGCTTATCCTGAATTCTAAGAACAAAATCCACTTTGTATCCTAATATATCCGTAAACTTACTTGCTAAGTTTTTTAGTACAGCTTTATATTCCTCTGTTAGTATGTCAGGCATTACATCGCACTCATCTTGCAAGCCCTAGCCCTTCTTTCATACTTTTTGATAGCATTATATTCCAGTTATATTGAAATAGAATGAATTTTTCGCGTATTCGCATTAATCATCTTCAAGCTCTTTCCAATATGGTTCGGATAGCAGCTTCGTAACGATTGGTACGTCAGCAGGGGCAAAATTATATTGCAAAATAGTTTCTTTTGTTGCCCAGGCTACTTCTTCGTGTACATTGAGAGCAATCGTACCACTTTTCCAAAATACCCAATATGCAATAAGCTTAATTACCCCTTTATCATACTCATGAACAGTTTCCATGAAAAAATCGCCGACATTCACTTTTATCCCTAACTCTTCATCCAGTTCTCGGATTAGACAACTTTCAGGCGACTCACCAAGTTCTATTTTTCCCCCAGGAAACTCCCATAAGTTAGCTAGATCATCATCTGAGGATCGTTTTGCTACTAAAATCTTTCCATTATTTAATATTAAAGCAGCAGTTACTTCTTTCATTTTTATTACCTCTTAAATGACTGATTTTTGTTTTGTTATTTTTATCCTATTTGAGGAAGTTTTATTTTACATTAAAAAAGACGTCTAACTTAAATAGTTAAACGCCTTCCATTTAAATTTTACATAGCTCAATACTATCTGAGTATCGCATAAATTGACATAGCTAGAGTATAAAAACTTATAAGTGCTGTTATTACAACAATCGGATTTTGGTATAATCTTGAATTCAAACTTATCACTCCTTATAGTAGCATAACATGTAGTTTATCCATTTACTGGCATCATATGTATAATCATTCACAATTAATTTACCGATAATGAAACTTCATTAAATTAGTAAGTTCTAGTAAAAAGCTTTTCATTTTACTTATATCTTGCTTGATACCAATAGGTATAGAAGTCAAGGAGTATACTGATCTTCCAACCCATATTTTTTTATCAGCCATGTACCCAACCCCTTGTCATTTGTCTTTTTGTGGATACTTATTATTTGTTAGTAATTAATTAATTATAGTATACACTATTTTTGTTTCAATGTAAATACTTTCAAACAAATTACTAATAAACAATTAAGCTGACACTGCCACCTATTTCAACTTAAGATTAGGTAGATTAATCCCCAGTTAAACAATAATAATAACGGCACAAATACAACAAAAGACGAATGCTTTGTCTTGTGTCTGAAAACGTACATTCCCGACAGCACTCCTACTGCACCAAAGAAAGCCGACAAAAGAAAAAAAGTGCGCTCTCGTATTCTTCTTTTTCCTTTTATCTTGGCACATCGTTTATCATATGAAATTGTAAAGAAAGCTGCTGCATTCCACAAAATATATAATACAAATATAAAAATATAGTTTTCTAACTTCATCGTTAGCCTCCGTTAAAATTCGACAAAATCAGTTTCATACCACTAAAACATACTTTGTTGTCCAATACAACTTGACTTAAGCTTACGTTCGGAAATCTTATCATTCGCTTCAACTTCGCCAAATAACAGCGGCGAAGTTGGGTTATGTACGCTGATATTCTTATAGACAGTTCTTAGATTAGAATTAGCGTAGCAGTACAAGCAGTTATGCGTACAACTACTATACGCCCCAATATCTATGCTGGCGATGCAACCACATTTCTCTCGCTGATTTTTATCCTTATCGTTTATTATAGGAGCTCCTACTATTTTAGAAATAAGCTGTGGGTCTATACACTTAGCTGGAGTAATACCTAAGCTTGAGAAGTCGCTCTCGGCACAGCTTACGATTTTCAAGCCGTGCTTACTCGCAATTAACGCAAGCGACTTAACTGCTGTTTCCTTCATATCTTCTGTAATATGTTTTATTGCGAAAGATTTGAGGTTGAATTTTGTTTTGTTATACATCCAAAGGAAGCTAATAACACATTTATTTGTAAAGGGTGCAAGTTTGCCAGCAAGATGATCAAAATATTTATAATGGTAATTAAGATCAATATCCTCTGTTAAAATAATAGGGTCATATCTCCAAATCACTTTATCTTTACCTATAATTTTCGATAATTGGATAAATGTATTTATTACATCATTTTTTTGAGGTACATTTAGTTCGATATTTTTGCCATAAGGATTTATAGTAAACATAAAATAAAATTTATACTTTTCTAGTAGATGCAGCCGACTTATCATATTCGCAGGATTTTTAGTCCAAAAAACTATACAATCAACTACTCCCGTATCTAAGGTTATCTTGCTAATTTGATGTATATTAATAGGATTCCTAACCATCACAAATCCTTCACGTACGCGGTTAAAAAACCAGTCGCTATAAAATGCTGGAATATCAGTTCGGCGACTTGCACTTATAATCATTTTAATCACCTCAATTACTTCACTTTAGATCTAGACCAAATATTGAGCTATTTAATTGCATGTAAATCATTGTAGCCCAAATGGCTAAACTTAGCTATATAGCAGAATTAATTAACACAACCTAGAAAAAACTGCCTTTTGGGTTAATCCCTTAAGGCAGTTTTTTCTATTCCTTAATTTTAAAAACCTAAGTAAAACATATAAAGGGAGATTATAACCATAAGTGTACCTAATAATAATCTTATTGCTTTAGACCCTTTGCCATAACTCTCACTAGATACTAGCTTATGAACGAAACTTACGGACGTTCCTGCAATAAGAACTAAAACACTATGCCCTAAAGAGTAAACCAATAAAAGTGATACTCCCCAAATCATATTTCCTTCTTTAGCAACCGCAGCAAGCAGCACAACCAATACGGGTGTAGCACAAGGCGACGAGAAAAACCCGCCCAAAATACCTGCAACAAATGCTCCAAAGTAACCACGTTTACGATTTTTGCTTATAGCATACGAAGACGGTATAAAGTTAAATATCTCCCATGTTTGCAAAGCCATAAACAGCATCAATACACCAAGAAAGATAAACCACCAGGATCCTGCCCCAAGCATCAATTGACCAATCAAGGAGGCTACTATTCCTAAAATTGTGTAAGTAATAGCCATGCCTAATGAAAATACTGCTGAAAGCCGAAATGCATTTGTAGTGTTCTGTCCTCCAACACCTCCTACATAGCCAATCACAAGTGGAATACTTGTAAGTGCACAAGGAGAAAAAGATGTAATTATTCCGGCAAGTAATGCTAAAAGAGGAGCTAACCATATATTCGATGAAATAGTTTTTGAAATAGCTTCAAGCCACTGTGTTGTTAAAATATCCATTATTTTAACCCCATTTCCTTTAAAACTGTCACCATCTCTTCTTTTGTCAGTCCGCCCTCGTGAGTTGTAAATACATGCTCATCATTACCACGCTGTTTATAAATTTTAATTTGCATATCTATATTTTTTTTAGGGGTAAATGGTTTGCCATTTGAATCAATTAGCACCTGTGTTGGTATAAGTCTTACTGGATAACCGTTTGCTAATTTCTGATATTTCCATACATCAACAAACTTAATGATCGCTTTTCCCTGAAGTTCCTCATTTAGCTCTTTTAATACTGGAGCCATTTCTTGACAAGGTATACAAGAGTCAGCTCCAAAATCAATTATTATAGGAACACCGTATTGCTTTAGCTTTTCTATATCCAGCTCTTCAGTCACATGCAGTGCAAAGTCAGCATTATAACTTCCTATTAAGGTATTATCCCTTTTCTTGTTTTTTACTGCCCATATACCAAATATAAGACAAATAAGCAGTAGTGGAATTACGAATTTTAATTTAATATTTTTCCTATCATTCGATGCTTTCTCATCAATCATCAGTAAATTCCTCCATATCAATCTGGATAAACCACTAACAAACAGTACAAATATTACTTATAGTCTTTATTCATTCTATTCACCATTTATTATAGATATAGACAAATATCTATATCTATAATATTCCTATATATAGATAATGTCAATTTGCCTCCAGACAATAAATAAATGCCGGTTAGGTTAACACCTACCGGCATTTATAGATTTTATTAGTTTTACACCAAAACCAATTTTATCATAAATTGGCTCCGGCCTATTCTCTATATACGATATTTGAACAAACGAATATTACTGTTTTGGTTCACCATAAACACGCAGAAATATAAATCCCCCAACTAAACATGAGGTTATAATTCCAGCTATCATTCCGCTAACAAAACTATACAAATTTACTCCTCACCTTCACAATAAATGTATGAATTAATTTTATCAGTCATATTTTAGAATTTCTTTTGAGTTCTAAAATTGCCCCTTAACTTTAATTTTTTCGTACTCATTTAACTTACCGTCTAATATTTGACTTAACAGCAGGACATCAGGATGCGAAATACCTTTTTCGAGTGCAGTCTTGTGCATTATTTCCCTCAACAATTCCACACTTATTAAAAGCTCTGATAATATCATTTGTCTCGCCCCCTAGCTATAAATTATATTATTTAAGGAAATATTTATGTGATTGAGGTCACGCCAACCTCGATTATTTCCTTAGCCAGGGGATTATGCTTATTTCAAAAGCCCTTTTCTTCCATTAAAGTAATTCTTTTCACACTATATTCTCTTTGAACAGCTTGTCGTCTAAATGCAGTCAGATCAGTTGGTATCTTTTTAGGCTTACCCCATAAAGATGGAGTCGATGGCTCTGCTATTGTGTATAAAAACTGACCGTAAAGATCATGGTTTTGATTAGAATTTCGATTTATAACTTCTATATTAAAACGTGGTGTTAGCTGTAATCTTGAGCTTACATGATAGCCGTATTCGTCTCCTGGATTATTATTCTCAAACTTAAAACCTGTAGCAGTTACCACAAACCAAGGCGCTTTAGGGAGAGCAGTTCCAATTTTAAAATCAACTCCACTTACTGTTTTTTCATACACGTGTACCGGATTTTGATTCATGTTGACCTTTTTTTCGCCCGATAAAGGCAGATAGAAATTCACTCTATATTCAGCACCATATTTAAAGTATTCTAAACCCAATCCCACTCGCGAATGAGAATGCTCAGGAGTGTGGTCAAAAAACACATTAAAGCCTACCATACTTTCTTTTTTGGCATCAACAAAAATCCGATTACCAAAGCCGAGATTTGCAAGCGAAGAATCTCCGTAATGTTGATAACGCCCTTGAAAGAAATGAATAGAATTATCATCTTCTTCGATAGTCCGCAGTGTGTTAACAGTAACAGCCGGCTGATATTCTTCCGCTAATATTACGGCTAAATCTACGTCTTTAAACCATGATGTGTTTTTGGCTTTCTGAAAATAATTGGATATATAAGAATTTATTGTATACTGTACTCTTGCTTCATCACTTAACTCGTTCAGAAACTGATAATCAGGGGGTTGGACTTCTTTTTGAAGATTAAATTCATAAAGGGGCTTATCCATTAATTTTTCTCCGCTTGCCAAAGAAAAATCAGGTGTTAGAATCCCAATAAGCACAATTGCGGCTAATGATAAATTCCTGACCTTAAACAAACTCTTCCACCTTTGCACGCTAACTCTCCTGAAATTTAATAATTGTATGGTCTTATTATAACGGAATATTATGTTACCTTCTAGAGGTGAAATGTAAAAGCCGCTAGGAAATTATAATCTCTCCTAAGCGGCTTTTACGTTAGCGTTCATCATTTTCTTTTTGTGCTTTTTCAATATGTCCTATATCCGAATGTTTAAGCAAACTACTATTTATCGATATTTCTGATACAACACGGTTTTCAGCCGGCACTCCTTCAGATTTCGTTATATCGCGGTTTTCTGGCATATAATCACCTCCGTGTATAGCTTTAGCCTTTTACAGCTTAATTAAACAGATACTCATATGCTTAGATTTATGTGGGAATTACTAGTGTGTTATTAAGTAAAATCTATAGTTTACCTTTTGCTTTCAAAATTTCTAATGCAACCTTTAGCTGACGCTCAGGCTCATTACAGCTAAGTTCCTTAAGCAAAATATCTTCTGCTATTTTTATTAAATCTGATACCTTATCGCCCGATGCAGCTTCAAACAAAGCTGGCTCCTCGGCCATAGTATCTGATTCTGGTTGCTCGTTAACCATTGCCCAGACAGACTCTGTTCTTTTTCTAAGTTTAGCAATTGTATTTCGCGTGCTTAAAAAAACTTTAACTTCACCCTCAAAAATATCACGAGTAGTCTCGAATAGCCATTTTACCTTACGCTGATGACAGTAACCTTCGTTTTTCTTTGCAGAATCATAATAATATCCTGATTCAATAATCCCTAAAAGCACACGCTGCCCGCTTGGCACCATTACCAGATCATCCACTCTCAATCCATTGACAAATGCATTAACTGCAGCAAGAGCCTGGCCTACCTTTCCGGATGAGTCATATTCAGGATATGCAGTTCTAAGCATATCACGAAGCTCTCCCATAGATTTCCCTTCTAGGTTAGTAAGCTTAGACCAACCAATCGCAATAATCTGTTCTTTGTTAAATAATTCGAACCGATCATGCCCGTTTGGAAATGCACGCACCAACCAAATGTTCTTCATATCCCGTCACGCTCCTTCGAAGTTTTCCTCTTATTTATACATTATGTATGACGGGTAATTTAAATGACTGTACTAGAAATTAAAATGCGTGACGAAATCCGTACGATTTTATTACGAGAATATAATTTATACTACGTCTATTTATCTATAATTTTAGTTATAATGAGGATTTACACATTTGGCTTGCTATATAAGCCCCAAGAATAGATAAAGCCTCCTAATTAAATATAAAAGTTGAACTTACCTATTCTTACGATATAATAGTATTAGATAAAGGGGGTTTTCCAATGGCTAAAATTAAATGTGGAACTATTAACCCAAATATTCTCAAGATTGCAGGTAAACCTAATCGTGCAATGACTCCAGAAGTAAAACTGGCCCTGATTTGGATAGACCGAAAAAATGATTACCGCAGAAATAAAGAAAAGCAGAAGATCCGTCATTATTCCAAAGAATATGGAAATGACGGATCTTCTGCTTTTATATTTATCACAAAAAAAATTACTAACTTGGAGTAGAAAACAACATATCCAAAACTTCAATGAATATAATTTAACAACATAAAATACGGGGAGATGAATAGTATGTTAGATTTTATCTGGACCGTCTTTAAAGATGTATTTGCACCGGGGCAATTGGGCTTTTACATTATTGTACTTGGTTTAGTTGGAATATCGATCAAGCTAACTGCAACCTGTTTACAAAAGTTTAATCGTCACAGTGCTGCAAGCCGTGTGTTAAAACTATCAGGACCAATCGGCTACATGATAATGGGCGCTTTTATCGTTGACTTGATTCGAGAGGTAGCCCCAATAGTCGTTGAGACATTTTCTAAATTTCATTAAAATAATTCTATTATTTTGAACGGCACCTTCAGGTTTAGACAATGACTTAAGAGTCCCCTATCGTAAACTACTACGATTAGGGGGCTTTGTCATGTTCGGAATAAAGGAAATACGGATTTAGACAAATGAATGATTAGCTATTCTTTCGCTTAATACAATCAGCAAAGGCTTCAATTCGAGTCATAATACCAACATCGCTGGAGTGTTCATCTATGCTTAGTGATAATAAAGGCATATTATAATCATTCACAAGATTTTTAAGTGCATACTGTGCTACTACTTCCGGCATGCAGCCAAATGGATAAACATGAATTATCCCATCGAAATTATTGCGGGCACACCAAAGTGCACTACCTACGGATTTTAGGCCATCACCGCCCACGTGGTAATTCATATAAGGTTTGGCTTGATCCAGATATTCCTTTTCTTCATTATATAGACCTAACGAGCTTAAAAGAGTATTTGAATATGCCCAATCACCAGTATAAACAAATTTTTTGACCTCAATCCCCTGCTTTATAAGGACTTCCTCAATCATATGGTTTACATAGGGTTCAAGCAAGATATAAAATTCACCTATAAGCCCAATTCTAGCTGGCTTCCTTTTAGACTGTTTGCCCACTTTCTCTATTAACTCGACCGCTTCTTTCTTAGTTTTGTTAATATCATTGAAACTGCGGCACTCTGTAAAATCTTTTAAGGCACTGCTGTAGATTTTGATAATTTCTTCTGGGTTATCTAATCGAGCACCATACAAATTCTTTGCGCTGCTTACGGCGTCTAAAGCTTTAAGGGTTTGTACTGCCATAGCAATGCTTTTTACTATTTCTAAACGGCTAACATGCGGGACCGATTCCCTTAAAAAACTATATAGAGATCGAAATAGATTGTTTGTATCTATGTTATAGAACGTTAGGTTCTTTCTTTTTTCTAGTTCAATTTTTTGAACGGCATTGTAAAATCCTAATCGGCATTTACCAGCGCCGCATACATTTATTAACGTGTCCGCACCACGCTCTATACTCTCTAAAAAATTCCCAATATTTATTTTATAAGGCAAACACACACCCTCGGGAGAATAAAATGATCCTAATTCGATTGTTTTTTTAGTTATCGGCGGAGTCTCGATTACTTCAATACCTAAATTATTAAACATATTATTAACAGGTATATTTAAATAACCCATGTGGGGATAACTAACTTTCAAGCTTTTGTCCTCCTAGCCACTAGATCCCAAAATGCTTCAATCCTTGTAATAAGACCAGCGCTTCCGCTATGTTCATCAACATTTAGGATAATATAAGGTTTGTTATTTTTTTGCAGCACATGATGCTGTATATATTCATTAACAAGTGAATCCGGTCCGCAGCAAAAGCTAGAAACTATAACAATACCTGCAATATCGGGCTGACGGCAAAAATAGTTTGCGGCTCCGGCTATCTTAGCCGATAGCTGCCAGTAAATATCCGGCTCAAAGACTTTAGCTTCACTATATAGAACTTTACTTGCCACTTGATTAGAAGTAATAACAGCAACTCCTTGAGCATTTAATGTTCCTATAATTTCTCGAGAAAAAAAATCATCCTGCAATAAGTAGCTATGTCCAATTAGTGCAATTTTAGGGTTTTTGGATTCATTTGAAATATTAAAGAAACCACTCTTCCATTCTTTTAATGCATTTTTATAAGCAAAGTGTCCAACAAGCGGCGATTTTCCTAGCGCTTTGCAAGTTGAATAGGCACACTTAACCGAGTTATCCGGAGACGTACTTTCTATGTTAGGAGCTATCAGTTGCTTTGTGGATAAACCAAATGTATTTCTAACTATATCAGGTAACCCTGCGAATTTTGCACATAAATAAAAATTGCGATTATACTGGGCAATACGTGGCACAAATATATGGGTACATTTATCTAGTAATGAATCGACGTGCCCTAAATAGACTTTTAAGGGAAGGCAAGATTCATCAATCGCAAGTGATGTACCGCGATCTAGCATATTTTTATTAGTCTCATCTGATACCGTAGCTTGCACTCCTATATTACGAAAAAATTCTGTCCATAAAGTACCATACTCGTGATATAGCAGAGCTCTTGGTATACCTACATGAATTTGCATACAACCATCCTCTAAATCAAAATCTAACAAAAGGATTTGTAAAATTGCCTTTATTTGACTACTGTTATTAAGTTATTTCTCCGAGACGTTCTACTACCATAAATTATCCCGTATATAGAATTCTAGTCACAAGGGATATTATTTACACCATCGTCGATTTATAAGCTATAGAATGCAGATATTTGAAAAAAGCCAAGTATGGTAATTCATAGCTAAATACTATGAATTACCATACTTGGCTTTAAGCTCAGACTCTTCTTAGTTTAACGAGCCTTTTTATGGCGACGGTATTTTAACAAGTCAATAAAAGCTTCCAATCTAGTTGCTGTTCCGGCATCACCTGATTGTTCATCAAAAGCAATCGATAATACAGGGATGTTTTTTTCATTGCTAACTTTAGGAAGAATATTTTTGGCTACAACTTCTGGCATACAGGTAAACGGAAACATATGAATAATACCATCGTAGTTTTCCTGTCCCATATCAACTGTATGCGCAATACTCTTTATAGCATGACCACCAACATAATGACCCAAGTAGGGTTGTGCTAGTCCGGCTAGATATTTAAACTTCTCAAGATATTCGCTCTTTCTAAATAAATGTCCATTAACATAGTCGCTTAAATACATAGTTTTATGTATTTCTACTCCCATACTTCCTAGACGTAAATCTAAGTTTTGGTTGATAAAGGGCTCAAGCATTACGTAGATTTCTCCAACAACACCAATACGCAGCGGATCCATATCAGACCTGGTTTTAATATTATCTAATTCCCGTTCTGCCTTAAAATAGACGGCATGCAAGTCGGCTATTTTTTCGACAGAATCAATGGCCGATATTGTTTCTTTTCTAATAGCGGCAGATTGACCTGAATTTACCTCTAACGGTCTGATAACACTGACTTTTCGCTCAATATTGTCAAGTGCATTCATTTTTTCTATCGCCAAACGAAAGGCTAAATAAACCTCCCATAAACTGCGCTTGTATGTAACTCGACGTAAATTCGCAAAAATATCCGTGATATCTGGTTCAATAACAATCATATCAAACTTGTACCCTAAACTTTGAAGAATACCTCGCTGTACTTCAGCGTAATAACCTAATCGACAAGGGCCAACCCCACCGCAGGTGGCAAGTGTGTCCGCACCTTGTTCAAGAGCTTCGATAAAGTTCCCAAGCGTAAGTTTGAACGGCAAACAAACCGTCTCAGGTGAATATTTTGCTCCTAATTCAAATGTCTTTTTAGATATTGGAGGAGGCATAATTACTTCTCGTCCTAGATTGCTAAATAACGATTTAAGGACTATACCCATATCCCCCATATGAGGAAATGTAATAATCATGATCTTTTCCTCCGTAAAAGCATATCCGTAAAAGCTTCTAACCTTGTTACAAACCCAGCCTCAGCGGTATGCTCATCGACTGTTAATAGCATACATGGGATATTTAAGTCTTGGGCATGCTGACTAATCAATTCGCCTATTAAAGCGTCAGGGCCACAAGCAAAGGAAGTTAAGAAGATTAGCCCATCAACAGGCTGCGGTGATTGCATTAAGGCTAAAGCCGCCCCCGTCATATGAGAACCATTAGACCAAAAGATCTGTTTAGCCAGAGCACCATTTGAAGCGGCAACCTCATTTTCATTAACCATCTCTGGAGTTATAACATCAATACCTAATTTATCAAGTCTGTCAATGATATTCATGCTAATCTGACGGTCATATATTATATAAGGATGGCCAATTAAACCAATACACTTATTTTTAGACTTTTGGATATTAGCAGTTTGCTGTTGCTGCCAATACTTCCATGCACGAATCCACGCATAAAGGCTTTTGAAATTATTACTGCCTAGCGTGCGTCCTACAGTTATAATCGCCTGATATAAATCCCGCTTATTTTGACGAAGATTCACATTAACATCAATAAGAGGCGGTAAGTGATCGACATTACTGCGCAGCATATCTGACACACCAATAATCTTGGGGCAAGTATATTGCCCAGCTGATACACTAATTAACCGCGGTATAAATAGAAAATCCACCTGCTTGTACAGTTCGTAGACATGGCCAAAGTATACTTTAACAGGTAAACAAACTTCGTCTAGCGCACTCCCACAGTCTAATGTCGCTTTGGATGTTTCACCACTGACAACTACCTCTACCCCAAGTTCTTGTAAAAATCTTTCCCAGACTAATCCGTATTGGTAATAAAGTAATCCTCTTGGTACTCCAACCCTAATCGGCAACAAAATCATCCCTTTATAGATTATTAATTCCAAATAGTCTTAGTCAGCTGTTATACTGTTGCTCCATTTGCCGCACTGGTCACTCCAACGCGCTATTACTTTATCATTCATATTAATTTCAATAACTTCACACAGATTTGCACAGCCGCTGCACTCAAAGCTGCGCGTTTTGTAAATAAAGTCAACAACTTCTAAGCCGCGAAAAGCAGTTCGCTTGTTCCGACTAATTTCTTCCTTAGCTAATAAAGCAGCGCCAATTGCGCCCATTACATTATAATAGGGGGGAATTACCACAGGAGAACCTATCGCTTCTTCAAAAGCGCGTTTCATTCCCTTATTTGCCGCTACTCCACCTTGGAAAAGGATTGGTCCTTGAATGGTCTTTCCTTTGCCAACATTATTTAGATAATGCCTTACTAATGAATGACATAATCCATTGAGTATATCGGCTATTGAATGGCCAGTCTGTTGTTTGTGTATCATATCAGACTCAGCAAAAACCGCACATCGTCCAGCAATTCTGACTGGTGCTTTTGATTCTAGCGCTTTATCGCCAAAATCCTCAATCCGAATACTTAGCCGAGCGGCCTGTTGATCTAAGAAGGACCCAGTTCCCGCAGCACATACGGTATTCATCGCAAAATCCGTTACTACTCCGTTGCGTATAATAATTATCTTAGAATCTTGTCCACCAATCTCCAAGATTGTTTGCACATCCGGTATTACGTGCATTGCTGCTACTGCATGAGCAGTAATTTCATTTTTTATACTATCTGCCCCTATAATTGCACCAGTAAGTTGGCGCCCGCTGCCGGTAGTACCAACCCCCTTAACTTCTAAGGCTGAATTACGCTCCTTAATATAGCGCAGCCCAGTTTGTACCGCTTCAATAGGCTTCCCCTGCGTGCGTATATATAGCGTGTCAACTACATTCCCACCTTCGTCAAGCAGAGCAATATTAGTACTTACTGAACCTACATCAATACCTAAATATACGTCCATTATATACTCCTATTTTCCTTTTGTGTCATATTATACCATATTAATCAATAATAACCAAAATTTTGATACCGCGATACAATCGACTAATACACTGAAATTATCGAAATAAATAGAGCAAAAGTATGATTCATGAAATGTTAGCTCTTAGTCTTCTTTATCATCACCTCTAGTATTATTTGTCAAACGAAGTCATACTTTCTTTCACCATTAATATATAAGTAAAAAAGCACTAGGGGGAATTTACTATGAGTGATATAGACTATGAAATTCACAAAAGACCCTCCTACTCTGACCCGTCACCCTATCCAGAGGTTAAGGTTGTTGAACCAAACCTTTACTATGCACAGCTGTTAATGGATGACTATGCAGGTGTTGTCAGTGAGTTTACTGCGATTAGCCAATATCTCTACCATTATTTCCTTACCAAGAAAGTAGATGAAAAACTAGGAAAACTTTTCGAGAATGTATCTATTAACGAAATGTTGCATATGGAAATTCTTTCGGATATAATCGTAAAGTTAGGTGGAGATCCTCAGATTCGCGGTTCATTCAGCACAAATAATCGGTTCTGGAATGGGAAGTTTATATATTATGGTGACGATATTTGTGAGCAATTAAAAGCTGATATTGAAGCAGAGTACGCGGCGATCGAGGAATATCGCAAGCATATCCGGCTAATAAATGACCGCTACATACAAGCAATTCTTAAACGAATCATACTAGATGAAAAAGTACATATTAAACTGTTTAATAAGGCGCTTTTAGAGCATTGCGGATGTACCTATAGAGATATTGATTAACAGATTAGTAGTATATTTAAAGAGGCTAGCCCCATATGGCTAGCCTTTGCACACATCGGTTGCTCTGCGAATGCATCAATAGTACTTAAAATCCCTCAATGAGTTGGTTTATTTCAAGATAAAAGTCGTCTAAACTTACTGCTTACACCGAAATACCCCTCCGTTTGGAGGGGTATTTTTAGTGTGTTGCACAACTTATACATGGATCAAAAGAACGAATTATTCGTCCCGGAATTACATATTTCAGATCTGGATGTGGTATTAACGTACCAACCAGAGCTTCTTCAGCAGGTCCGCGATTTTCTTTTTCATCCTTGGGCGAAAAATTCCATGAGGTCGGAGTTATAATATCGAACTTATCAACTTGTTCCCCATTTAGCTTTACTGCATGAAGCAGAGGGCCACGCATAGCATCAGTAATCGATATTCCTTCGCTAGCCGCGAGATCCTTTTTTCTCGCAATCGGTGCATCACCAATTTTAATTATTTTTAACCATTTCTCAATTAACTCAGCTATCAACTTTGTTTCAATTGATCGGGCGACTATGCGGTCCATTGTCGAAGTTCCACCTGAATAGAAACCATTAATTATCATACGGACAATCGGTCCGCCCTCATAATGTAATCCATCGTATAAGACTGCCTTATTCCAAGTATATGCCCCTGGTTTATAAGGAGCAGGAGTATCCTCATTTGACCATTTTGGTCGGTAATACCACGCCTTGGTTATGTCCTCTTTTATATAGTCTAGATTCGCCTCATTTCTAAACTGCGAGCCTGCCTTCACGCCGCCTCGCCAAAGCAGTTCATGGTTTTTATTACCAAAGCGGAAAAGTCCAAAAGATAGAAATCTACCAGGAGTTATACCAATATCGTAATAATCATTATAGCAGTGCGCGATTAATTCTGTATCTGGCATTAAACAGCCCTCTATGAACGTACGTATATCCCGAATAAGTGAAAGCGCTTTGTTGATCTTGTCGGCTGTAGGTGCAACTGATACCCCACCGTGAACAAAACTGTGTTGATGTGGTGCTTTGCCACCAAATAGCGCCAGTATTTGATGGCACTTTTCAGATACCGCAACTGCATCAAAGTAATGGCTTGCTACTCTGTGATTATCACTGTCATTTAATCGGCAATCATAGCAATTCTGATTTATAAAGGGCGGCTGGTTAGGCATGATAACAAAATCAGGCAGGCCAAAGAAATAAAAATGGCGTATATGATTCTGCAAAAAGTCGGCTGCAAGCATGACATTTCGTATGTACTGCGCATTTTCTGAGATATCATTATCGTACAGTTTATCAAGCAAATAACTTGCCGCTGCTCCATGTACAGTAGAACATATGCCACAAACACGCTGCGTCATATAAACGGCATCTGTAACATGACGATCTCTCATTATATATTCAAAACCTCTAAACATTGTACAGCTAGCGTTTGCTTCTATTACTTGTTTATCTTCAACTATTAATTCCATGGATAACAGACCACTAAGTCTTGTGACAGGACTAATTATTATCTTTTTCTTGCTCATATGCTTCTCCTTTCTCAGCTGTCGGCTGGGTTAAGGACTGTTTTTGCTTATTTAGCGTTTTCTCTGGCAGCGGCGAGAAGAACGGCGTTGAACCGTCTGGGAAATCTTGATTAGTACAGCCGATACAAGGAGTATTTACTTTTACAGGCCAACTAACATGATTAATCCACTGACGATAGGGACAATCGGCGCTAGTACGCGGGCCTGCACATCCTAATGAAAACATGCACTCTATATCTCCCAAATGCTCTGCAAATTCTTTTTTATCGAAGTAAGAGCGACGCTGACAGTGCTGATGCACTGTATATTCATAGAACATTTTGGGTCTACCTAAGTCATCTAATTCAGGTTTACCATACATAAGAAGATGCGCAAGCGTACCGACAAACCAATCGGGATTAACGGGGCATCCGCTAACGTTAATAACGTCGCGATCAAGAACTTTACTTACTCCAACCGATCCAGTTGTATTTGGAGCGGCCGATGATATCCCACCAAAACTAGCACAAGTACCAATAGCTACGACGTATTCCGCTGCCGCCCCCAGAAGTTTTACAGCTTCTAATGCGGTGATTCGATGACTTTTTGTTTGAGCTATTACATTATATAGTCCGTCGTCTTTAGTAGGTATAGCTCCCTCTACTACGAGTGTGAATTTTCCATGATGTAATTTTATTGAGTTAAATAGAATCTCTAGAGCGTCCCCTCCCTGTGCCGCCATGAAAGTATTACTATACAAGAGATCAATCATGTCAGTAAAAACCTGATGCAAGTACGGGTATGTCGTATTCATAAAGGCAATATTGTTATCTCCGCTATCGCTTGTCTCAAGCCATATAACAGGAAGTTTATTTTTTTTGTTACTGACAATAAAATCACATGCCTCAGGGATAATCTTGGAAGATAAAGTGTGATCGTTACATAGCCGATGTTCCAGGCAAATGCTTTCAAAATCGCTCTTATTCATACGTAGTCCTCACATTTTTGTATCAGCATATGACTATACGGCGTAAGTCAGTACTACAAAATTAGATTTGAAGTAAAACATTATATGAGTAATCTCTTCCTATGTAATAAAAACGTGGGTAAAATCTAAAAAACCTACCCACGTTTTCCGAACGTGAGTAGGTTTTTACACAAATATATTATTTCTAGGATTGCATTAAATTCTTGCTAAACTAATTTCCCCTGCCCACAAAGGAACACACCATTCTAAAAATCCATAACTTCTGGTTTATAGTCGTCAGGCAATTCTTCTTCATTTAAGAATTTGAAATTGTCATCATTCAGTATTGGCATAAATATTTCGAATGGAATCATAGAAAATTCACAGGCATAATTACTGGAGCCGAACAACATACCCGCTTTGCTGCTCAAATTTAAGCCTCTTGCAAACTTTGTGTTGTTTGAGCAATCATGAACCGCTAAATCCCAGTTTTCTTCATCAGCTATTTTCATGAATTTCAAAGTTAATTCCCTACTCCAAATTGGAGATATATAACCATGTCTGGAAATATACATGTTTTCCCCATAATAATTGTATATGTTATTCTCATTTAAGTGTAATTCCGCACAATTGATAAAATCGAGTTTTGTCTCGAAGATTGCTTGTCTTTTCTTAAAAAATGCTTCAAAAAACTCAGGAGTCATTGGAGTTTCAATACCGACATTTTTGATATATTTTTTTGCTAATCCAATATTTTCAATTACTTTGTCCGCACAATTAGAAGCACCTAGGTTGAAACGTATCTCATTAAGACCGGCTTCACCTAATGCTTTCAATGTCTCTTCTGTAGCTAAAGTGCCATTAGTGTATAAATGCTGATGAATTTGAGCATCACTAAATTTCTTTATAATCGAATAGTATTTTTCAATTTCCATGAATGGCTCTAAATAAACGTAGGAAATGCCAGTGGGTTTTTGGTGGATGGAAAGAAGCAAATCAATATCCTTCTCGTAAAATTTCGTGCCTCCAATTTCCCACATACCTTCTCCAACCGGACGAATATCGTCTAGTTCGCCATAATTATAACAGAACTTACACACTAAATTACATTTGTTCGTTTTCCTAATTGCACTCAAGCCAGTACCCAAAAGACAAGAACGACATCCTTTAGGGAATTTGCTTTCATTTCCCACAAAAATAGTTCTATTTTCTAATGTTTTCAAACCCTTAATTTCTGACATCAGCATATCATTTCTATGATCAATTGCTGCCTCAATTTGCGCAAAGGTAGCGTAAATGATTTCTTCGTGTTTTACACTAATGTCCTCTTCCTCAGACAATTGTGAAAAATGATCAAACCATATCAACGCATCATTTTTAGAAATTTTCATAACGTACCGCCTATCTACTTAATCTAATACTTCACACATTCGTCAAGTATAAATAATATTTAAAAATCTGTAGTTGAGCTTGATTGCTTCTTCTATAATGAGTAATCAAGCCAATAATATTTAAATTATACTGGTTTACGCATCAGTTTACAACAATGTCAGTTTTTTATCACTTTCCACTGATCTCCCATCAATGTAATCCCAAATAGGCGTTAAATATTTCGGCATAGTTTTAAATCAAATTTTAGTCTGTCACCAATACCGTTACTATATTAAAACAAAAAAGCCTGCGAAGTAAAAACCTCGCAAGCCTTGATTTCTCTGGTGGAGATAAGCGGGATCGAACCGCTGACCTCTTGAATGCCATTTTGGAAACGGCATTGAGATGGATAAGGAAACCCCAGTAAAATCACGGTTTCTGCCTCTTGCTGTTTGATGACTTTGGTAGGTTTCTAACACGTTTGTTAGAAGAATGTTAGAAACATTATTAACGTTATTATAATTAAACAACATTTCTAAATCTTATAATTACAGACTTGGGCACACAAAATCTATAAAGAGAAATAGTACTCTTTTATCTTCTGTGCCATCAATGAACGTCGTATTTCCAGAAACTCCTGATATCTTGAAATATCCATATTAAATATGTCATCAGGAATACAACTCATAGTTAAATTAGCTCTTAGTGTTGCTTCGTCGCGGATACCGCCGTATTTAAGTTCGTTTCCATTACATTGAGCTAGCACATCAGCCATATATTCGTTCGGTGGCTTTTTGCCTATTTTTATGTTTACCTCTGATTGAGTGTATACATAGTTAGCGATCTGATTGTACTGTCCGCGTTCAACACCATTGCGCTTTAAATATTCCTTGGGAAAAACGTGGTGGATATCGCCCTTATAGGAAACTAAATCATGAACAGTTATTTCTTTAGACAAAAACCCTCTATCTTGTCCCTTGATTTGTGACGCAAGGAAAACATGGAAATAGGGACTGCTGGTCACAGAGGTATTCAGGTTTTGAACGAGCACGGTATTCCAGAAGGCATCTGATAATTCACCGGCTTCAACATTATTTAAATAATCTCTAAAGTTACCTGCAGAAATATTGCGGATATCATAATCAAATTGAGATTCTGGCGATCCTGAATATCTGCCAGTGAGTACTGAAATGACATACCAACGCCGAACAAAATGCTCTATATTTCCGGACTGATAGCCCATTGCTTTTAACTTTAGGTATAAAATATAAGCAAAGTTGACTGCATTCTGGGAACGTACGAGTGAGGCTGCGATAAACCCTGTCGAACGAATAATCATAATAAAACGCTTGAAATTTGTCTCGTTCGTAAAATTCAGTACACCTTTTTCTAAAGCAACAAATGATTGCCGGGCAATATCTTCCTCAAAGGTACGAGTCTCAAAATTACGTCCAGATAACAAGCTTACTAAATCAGCTAGTTTACCGCGATTGAATTCTGAAGTAAAAGCTACACGCAATACATCTGTATAATCCGGATCATATAGATCGTCATTTTCGTCTTTCATCCACTTAATTCTAGCGAAATATTCGGATCCAGTAAAATCTCTATCTACGTCCTGGATGGTACTAACAAATTCAGGTGCTACAGCAAGATGACAGAAGTAATCGATACACTTACGTAATTTGTTGCCACCATATTTTTCATCAGCTGCTATCTTAGACATCGCAAAATCCGCTTGACTCAACACAACCCCTTTAGAATTTATGCGAATAAAGATCTCAGTGACGGTCTCTATATCTAAATCAGGAGCTAATTCGATTAATCCTATTTGTTTATGTAATATCTGAGTTAAATTTGTGATAATTTCGTGCAAATGTTCTTCCGAAACGGCAGGATTTTTTTCGCAGTATTCCTTTACTAAAGTAAATAGTTTGACTTCATTTCGCATTATCGGTGAAATATCAGGTATCCAAGCGGGATCTTTTTGTATAGCCGGATTTAATACTTCAAAGCGCTCTTCCTGTGGGTGAAAGGCAATAATAATGCGTCCCTTGCGATATTCCTTATTTACCACGGGCATTCCCAAGACGGCAGCAGTTAATGCTGTTACTCGTTGCTGTCCATCAATTAATATCTTTTTGCCTGCAGAAACGGTGCCGTCTTTCAACCTGATATTCGGATTTTTCCAAGCAATAAGATAACCGACAGGATATCCTTGGTATAGCGAATCCATAAGATCACGGACTTTGGATGCATCCCAGACAAAAGGTCGCTGTATTTCCGGTATAGCAATCTCTCCAGATTGAACCCAGGAAAGAATAATTCCAATAGAATGTTGATTAACTGAATATTTATCCGTTTTTAAGTTAGCCATAGCAGTACCCCACCTTGTGCAGTTTCTTATCCCTTACCTTCAAATATTATAATTATTCCATATTTATACAATAAATCCTTTTTTACAGACTTCTATATCGCGGGTACGCTTCCATCGAGTCATGTATATGCATCACTAGAATCCTAGTAATCCTTCTAACAAAGGGGCTTTTTTTCGACGCATAACTATAAGCTTTTTGGAACCACATACATAGCGTGTGGTATTCGCTTACGCAAAAATAAAAGCTTCCGATTGCCGGAAGCTTTCATGCTAATACTCTTCAGGATACTCATAATATCGTTACCTTCATCATCACTATTATCTACTATCCATATTCGACGATTTACTGGTTCTGATATATTGCGGTGACAGTTCTGTTGAGTCATGTAAAGGAATCACTAGAACCGTCCCAATGATGCTATCCGCCCGAACCAGGCAGGAGGCCCCTGGCGCGTCCGATAATCCTGTTATGTCACAGCACTATACCCGGTACCGACGCGGGCTCGGTGTTTGCTCGTGGCGGTACCGGGTATAGTGCTGCTGCCGTGGCAGATAAAGCGAGTGACTGCCTATACTCTTCCGGCAGTACCTCGCCCGATGCAGCTGGTGTACATACCAAGGGATTATCGCTGATGCACCGGGGAGACGTGGGCAAGGTGCCCGGCGATGGTAATTAGTAATGAGGCGGACATAGGACTAGGGCGGTTTTGGAAGTGCATCTGGTGTAACCGCCTTACGGCTTTACAGTACCAACCCCGAAGGCGGCATTGTCCCGAAGTACCTGCTCCACCATGTTAGCCTCGGCATTGTCGCAACTGATCAGCAGAACAAGTTCCGAAACTTTATCTCTCCTCTGCCTGGTCATTTTTCGTCTTGTCAGGAGGTAGTCGCCGGCAAGCCCGATCGCCGCGCCGCCAAACAGACCGATTAATGCCCAGAAGACTGGCCCCCAGGCCCAGACAAACCCGTAGATTGTGCCCAGAACCATGCCTATAGTGCCGAACACCGAGGCAGTATCGATGATGCTGATTCCATCGGACCGATGGATGGTATCTAAAATTGCAACGTTTTTTTGTTTCTGAGCGATAGGTATCGCCAGTATCTTCTCTTTGGAAATACCCTTTGCTTCCAACTCGGTTACGGCAAGCTCAACAAAGGACGAATGATCAAAAGTTGCGGCTATCAGCATCTGGGACTCTCCCTCCGTTATTGGCATAGGCAGTTCAATTAGCAATCGCTGGTATCTCTTCTCGAGATATTCGCGTTGTTCCGTATCAAACTTTTTATTTAGTTCCACTATGCTAGTGTATGCATCGTAGACGGCAAAGCAGAAAAGCGACGGCAGGAACATTAACCATTGTGGATCAGCTACAGCCAACGCCTGCTCAAAATCCCCCAGAAGAGTAAAATGCACGACCTGGAACAAATGGGAATAATAAGCGCCGACCATCCAGAAACTGATCAAGAAAAGGCCGGTGACCATTCGCATAACGAACATATGCCCCAATCCCGGAAATACTATGCTCCAGAACATGCCCACCCAGGGCGCCCTTTTATCCAGAAAATTAATGCTGTACGACTGCATTACGAACACATCAATCGGTGCTTTTTCCCGTTCGGCAAGCACGGCCTGCTTATTTAGGCTGACGGAATGGTTGTAGGCATCCCATAGACCGTAACAATAAGCGAGGACATAGGCCAAGAGCCACCTTGCATCCAGCACTTCTATGGCAAGCTCTATCCGCCCTGTGAATGAATATAATATTGCCAAATTTACATTCGCCATCAGATTGAGGATGATCTCCATGATTACCAGCACGAAGCCTTTGATATAACTGCCGATCATTATCTGCCCGAAGCCCCCGAAAGAGGCCGCCCACCATACGGCTATGAGCGGATGCCGGACATGCATCTCCGATGTGGTGTAAGCAGAGAGGGACAACCGCTTGCGGCGCGGCGTGTAGCTATCGCTCATTTTTCTCTCTCCAATCTAGCAGTTGCCTGAGGGGCATATCCCTAATCGAAGGGTTTTCTTGTATATGTATTCGCCCAGCATTTACTTGTTTTTGCCGCTCAGCGCCAGCTCTTTGCGGTCATCAGCCATCGGCGGCTCCTCCATCCAGCCATTTTCGATGAGCATCTTAATGCCGTCATCGACATACATTCCGATTTCCACCATAAGGCGGGCGTAGTCCGCTGAAATATCTCTCCGAAAGCTGGAACCGATGCCTGCCGCATAATAGGCGAGTCCCATGGACATGAGCTGGCAGATTTGGAACAGCATCAGCTTGTCGGAGAACGGCGGCGTGGTGGAGTCCATTATATCTGAGTCGAGGCTCATCGGCGCGGGAAGGCCGCTTTCTTTAAGTGATTGTCCGAATATTTCTACATGCTTGTCAGCGATATCTGCGCCCCTGACGAAAAGCTGGCGTAGCTCAGTGGAATGGGCTACCTGACTATAGCCGATCATCAGTGCTTTTGCGATAGCATCGGATTGAGAATTTAAAAACAGGTGGGTTATCTCCAGGGCATTCAGCGTTCGTTGCTTGCCGAACAGGCTGCCGAGAAACTTATCGCTTTCCACGTACTCCACCCGGTCGGGAACGGTGATATAGGGCGGACGAACATACGTGCCTTTCGACAGCATCACCTGTGTCGCCCGCTCGTCAAGGTCGGAGGATTCCGCAAGGCACTTCCTATAGAAATGCCTGACATCCGCCCGCGAAGCCAACGATTGGGAAAGACTATAGGCAATCATGCCTGATTTAGCCAGATTTTTCACGGTGAACAAGTGCATCGGGTCGGAAAACAGACGAGGAGCGTTGGGGATAACGTCCTTGTCGGTGAAGCCCACAGGGGTTGGGAACTCCTCTTTCTTGAATATCTCGTCAATGGTTAACAGGTGCGACTCGGCAAGCTGAAGCGCGTACTTTAGGATAGGCAGAATTTCGGTATCCTCCGTCTTCTTTATCATGTACTTCATGAAGCATACTGCACTGCTGTCGCTGAGATACTGAATCCAGAGGCTACTAATCTCGGCGCGTCATTCTGATGTTGTGTTTTTCCTTCATGGTGACAACCTCCATAAGCGTTTAGGAGTAGTTTGCGCTTTTTGTGGCATTTTAATCAGGCATTTTATATCACCGATGTGTTAGTGTTCTATTACCCGCTGTGGAATTACATAGGTCCACCCTATCTCATCCACCTGGGCGATGATTTGGCGATATATCCTGTGGTAACGTATCTGTTTATTCAGTGGTTATCCAAAACGCTCTGTTTAAAACATGCTCAGATATTGGTTACTATGGACAACTATCGCTGTATCATTGATTTAATCTATGTTATTTTCGAGTACATGAGATACCACCAATGGTGGAATACTTGGCACTCTTACATAGCTGACTGGTTTTTATATTGGCTGTTTTATCAATTTAATAAATTCTTAAATTGGAGAACCTTTCATCCTAAAAATACCACCTGCTGTGATACAGGTGGTCATAACTCAGTAATAATCTTGATCGTCATTCGGACTATCCAGCAGTTTCTGGCTGGCTGGACGGATGGCGATCGTTACCAGCAACGAAAAAAGCCGGTCAAGGTGATTCAAACCACCCCAACCGGATCAAATCTTCTTCTCTATTCAATGTCACATTCAACCTCGTCCCATCAAGCAAACTTACTATCAATCTGCCTTCATCATAAACTGTAATCTTCTCCACAAGGGCAAAAAACAAATCTACGTCAACCTCGGTTAGTGGCTTAGGCTTCGTCATTTCTTCAATAAACTGTGCAGCCTTATATCGCTGAAGCAGATTTCGCTCCCCAAGCGTTCTTTCCACTTTTCAATAAAGTAATCCTTGTTCTCAATGAGGGCATTAAATGTATTTATAAAAGCTTGATACCCCCCCATCATCGATATGCTTACTCACACCCATTTTCGCCTTTGGCTGGATATCTACCGTTACATCGCCAGATGATCCTTCTGAGCCTCTCAGCGGTAGAGTTCCATACCTTCCTGCTAAAGATCTGCCCGCAAGAGCCGCAGATCACTCTGCCTGCAAATGGATTATTTGTTGTTGCATAGTCGAGCTTTCGTTAATAATAAGATTGCCGTCCTCATCTTTGTCATAGCCTATAAAATTCGTATGGTTGATTTGAAGCTTTCCTTGCTCGAAGCGCCTTCTAATGCCCCAGGTAGAGTTCTCGGGAATTGACCTCGTATCACCTTGTGTTTTGGCAATAAGATGATACAAATACGCGGAATTACTGGGGATAAATAAGGGGGTCGTTTTAGGGGGTCATTGATACAATTTAATTATTCTTACCCTGTTGCATCGTAAGGGGGGGTGCACCCAAAATTACGATTCAGTAAATAAAGTTCTACTAAAATAGAAATCCTATTATTTGATACGTTCATCAAAATATGTTGATACGTGTGTGGAAATATATCGACCGTCTGTACCTCAAGTGTCTTATATCCTAACTCATCTAATATCTTCAAATCCACCGTCGAAAATTGAGGTTTGAATTTTTACAACAGAGTTTAAATTATTACATAATTATTCGCATATTACAAATAATGCATTTGTAATATTTTGTAAAAACAATTCCGTGAACACCGCTGGCCGTTAGATGCTTGTGTAGGTTACGCCATGCTGCACAGGCTGTTCGATAAAAGCGAGATGGTATATACGAAAACGCTCTACAACGGCCAAAGGGCACCAGCATTGACGAGCGTCCCAATATCGTGGATGACCGCACAGAGCTTGACTTTGGGAAGCCGACACGGTGGTCGGACGTCGCAACTGCAAGGATGCTGTTATCCTGACGTTGGTTGAGCGTGTCACCGACAACCACCTTGCCATTCGTATCCCTGGTAAAACTAGCGAGGCTGTAATCGACGCATGAACGTTCTGTAAGTGAGTACGGTGAACTGTTCAGGCAAGATATTCAAGACCATTACGACTGCCAATGGTTCAAAAAGGATTTTGCACAGCTTCAGCAGTGGGGCACGGATGTTTATTTTGCTCATCCATACTTGTCCTGGAGCGTCCCGTAAACGAAAGGCACAACGGTCGCTTACGCCAGTACATCCCTAAAGGCGTCTCCATCGAGCTGTATAATCCCGAAGACGTGCTGGCCTTTGCCGATGAACTGAATAGCCGTCCACGAAATATTAGAAGAACTAATCTCATTGTGTAACAAATAAACAGTAATTAAGGAGCAAAAAGTTTATGTTGTTTATAATTCATATTGTTATTTTTACAATTTGGTTTATGTGGATAATAAAAAAAGGGAAATATTCATGGGGTACAATATTAACCGCTTTTTTCCTCTTTGTAATGATTGTTGATCTTGGAGAGGTAACTTTTAACTTTCTGTTTGAGACCTATAAATTCCCCGCACATTTACTTTCTAATTTTCACCAGGACAATCAAATGGGTGTCCTTCTGGCAGATGTAGTCGTTATACCCCTGACTTTTTTTATTGCAAGTCATTATTTTATCCATAGTAAAAAACGTTGGCTACTTATCATATTATTCACAATTATGCAAAGTTTGACCGAAGTTTTATATTTACGTTTAGGATACCTTGTCTATGTTCATTGGAATATCTTGATTTCGATAGCTGTCTATTTCGTTTGGTATGTTATCTTGTCAAAATATGCTCCTCGTTTTTTAAGAAAAGAAAAGCCATTCCCTTATTCGCTTATACTTACGGCTAGTGTGTATAACATTGGAGGCATGTTAGGAGGAGCTATTATGGGTGGAGAACTTCTGAAGTTTTTTCAATGGAGACCACACATTTTCATCTCTCCCCATGCTGATGACCGTTTTTCTGAAATTGGTTCTCTTACTTTACTTGGAATTTTAACTGGTATCCTGATACCCAAAACTCAACCTAAATATCGTCCAATCATATTTGGACTTTTAATCATTGTAGGTATATCTTTCTATACATTTGCAAATTGGAAGGGTTGGCTACTATATCATCACTGGAATATATATGCTACAATAATCCGCTGGGTCGTCCCTTACGCTATTATTACATGGCTGGATCGTCAGGAATCTTTCCGGACCTAAGTATAAAATATTTACAACCTCTCTAAGCTCAGCTTTGTTTAACTAAGAGACTACATGTCTCAACATGGCTTGTTTTTTTATATTGTTTTTGCCATTAGCATCAATCCAGTATTCGTTTACTGAAACATAGCCTTGTGTCACCACATCAGCCGCTGATGTTGGAGATGAAAAAGTATGTTCTTTTTTAAATGCCCAGTCGACAATTACTTTATTCTTTATCAGTTTATCGAGCAACTCACTGTATTGGCATTCTTTAAATGTTTTTGATGAGCAATTCTCTATCACCTTGTTGCCAAGCAAAACTGTAAACCCCTTATCGGAATAAAAGCCTTTTGCATCAGCGCCTGTTTTATTTTTACAATAAAAATAAGTCTTATCAGATGATATGCCAGTTGCCCTTGCCGAATCTTCCAATATTCTGTATCCTATTGAGCCCACCAACATATCACATTATCAGAAAATCCCTGCATACCAGCTAACTCTGAACGTTTAAGTATCATATTGTGAAAAGATTTCTGTGTCAGAAAATTATATGCACTGGACTGTTTGCCTGCAGACAATAATAAGTTTCAAGATATATTATAAGTGCTTTATTAGGCTCCTTTCCAGAAACTGAGCATCCTTAACTCAATCGGCCCATCTGATCAGCCAGTCGGCAATAAAATATTTATTGATTTCGAATATGCCATGTTACCTAACCTCCCATTTAACATTTCTATCTTCAACCCACCCAATAACAATTCTGTCCGCTCAACTATACTCCATTGATATGTTTACCATCGCCCGCCCACACAATGCGGGTCTACCGCCTGCCGGTACATCGTCGGCAGACTGCCACACTTGAATCGACACTTGCATCTGCTTCAAGATCATCACCATTGCAGAAAACACTAATGTTTTCCTGCCAATAATTCTAGCTACCACCTGCGGCTTGCGCCGTTGCGAAGTGTGCGCGTTAAGATGGCGTGATATTGATTTTGACCGCGGACTGTTGTTTGTGCGCAATTCTCTCGATTGGGAAAACAGCAAACTCACTCTTCGGCCAGTCAAGACCTCAACTAGCGAACGCTCAGTAAAACTTCCCGTTATTACACTAGAGGCCCTAAAAAAAGAAAAACGCCACCAGGCGGCAGATAAAATCCGCGCCGGCGGCATGTATGATGATAAAAACTTCGTCTGGCCTGGGATGATGGTCGTCCCTTCGATCCCGATCAGCTCTATAGTAAGTTTAGAAAGACCATTAAACAGTATAACAATCAAATAGACAAAGATGCTGCTTTAACCAAGGAACAAAAATATGAACGTAAGCTTCCTCTTATCCGTTTTCATGACTTGCGTCACAGTCATGCAACTGCCCTCCTTCTGGAAGGGTATCAGTAAAAGTGATATCTCAAAGACTAGGCCATTCGTCCACTAGAATCACCCAAGATATTTATAGTCATGTCCTGCCGCAGATGCAAGAGCAAGCTGCTAACGCTATAGACAAATTACTCGCGAAAACAAAATCACTTTAAGATAAATTCAGCTAAGTTGGGTAGAAAAATGTTAGAAAAAACAAAAAAGCCTGCGAAGTAAAAACCTCGCAAGCCTTGATTTCTCTGGTGGAGATAAGCGGGATCGAACCGCTGACCTCTTGAATGCCATTCAAGCGCTCTCCCAGCTGAGCTATATCCCCAGATTAAGTTTTATCGATACTACTAAATGCACCGACATAAATTATTATATATTTATAGTAACATAATGTCAAGCCTTACAAGTATTATTGAAAAGTTAGCTTGTCAAGTAATTCTATAAGCTGACCTATCTCTGGCTTAGAAATTTGACCGTTAGCACCGATAGCTTCGCCCTTGCGGCGCATTTCGTCGTTAATTAGAGAGGAAAAGATAATTACAGGGAGATGCTTTAATCTTTGCTCTTCACGTATGCGCTTTAGCAAATGATGACCATCCATTTGAGGCATTTCTATATCAGTGATTACGATATCTACCTTTGTTTCGACAGGCGCATCACTCATTGCGATATTCTGCATAGCTTCCCATGCATCTTTACCATTATTATATGGGATTATGTTAAGGTATCCAGCCTCATGAAGAGTACCTACCAGCAGCTCACGCAGCATTGGAGAGTCTTCTGCTAAAATAATAGACTTCTTATTACGCTGGCTCTTAATGTCTTCAGATTTTTGAGGAACGGTTTTTAGTTTTATGTTGATTTCAGGGTTAATTTCAGAAATAATTTTTTCGAAATCTAGCAGCAATACCATTTTGTCATTCATCTTTATAATGCCAACAACCATTGACGAATTGCCGATAGGTGGAGGTGGCTCCATAGCAGTCCAGGACACTCTATGAATACGGGACACACCATCTACTAGAAAACCAACATGGTAGTTGTTAAGTTCACTAACAATTATATTTTTAGCCGAAGACTGTTCTTCTTCACCTAGACAACGAGATAGATTAACTAGTGGCATAACACGTCCGCGCAAAGTAAACATTCCGTCAACATACGGGTGCGATTGTGGCATTTTTGTTACTGGAACTACATTAATAACTTCGCGGACTTTAGCCACGTTAATACCATAAGTCACAGACCCTACATGGAATTCAACAATTTCAAATTCATTAGTACCAGTCTCTAGTAGAATACCTTTTTTATCTAAAGCGTTATCGTTCATATAAACTCCCCCGGCTGAAAATTCAAATATTATTTGTTAGTTTTAACTTTCGCTAAACTTTCGACATAATCCTGCATAAAAATGACAAGTAACACAAAAAAAACTCACTGACTAAAGATCAGTGAGTTTTTCCTTTAGATATGTCCAGCCTTCTTTTTGCTCAATTGCATCTTCCTTTATAAGCCTGCCAATCGCACGTTTAAAAGCCGCTTTACTTATATTAAACTTCTCTTTAATTACCTCTGGTGCAGTATCATCGCTATAGGGCATTTTTCCGCCCCTGCTCTTAAGCAGTTCCATAATCTTTTGGGCATCGGTCTCTAGAGCATCTTCTTTTACTGGCCTCATGGAGACATTAATACGTCCATCTTCACGCAGGTATGTTATGCGAGCTGTAACTTCTTCGCCAACTTTAGGACGGTCAATCATCTCTGCAGTATGCATAAAAGCTATGTAGCGCTCGTTAGTAAATAAAAAGGCCCCTTGGTCAGTAAAATTATAGATTGTACCTGTTACTACATCTCCAACCTTTGCGTCTGTGGCTGGTTTTGAAGCACGTCTAAGTTCGTCCTCAACCTCCATGGTTACAGCAAGACGACCAGACTTATCTGTATAAAGTTTTGCCCATACTTTTTCGCCTGTCTTGAGCGCACCACGCATTCCAGCAAACGGCATAAAAATACCACGCTCTGCGCCAACATCAACGAAAGCACCGTCTTTGGTTGTATTTATAACTTTAACTCTGGCGATCTGCCCTTCCCTCATCAGTGGAACACGCATACTTGCTGTCAAACGTCCTTTAGGGTCTAAATAAAGAAATACCTTTACCTCATCCCCGACAGCAACATCATGCGCTTGCTGAACTTTATGGAGAAGTATATCATCTGAGGTATTCCCAGTACCAGCATCTAAAAACGCGCCTAGTTCGCTAATACGTACTACCTTAAGCGTAGCTACTGTGCTTGGTTTAAGTTTCTCATTATTACTCATAAATCTTCTCCTATTTTTCGTAAGTATGAGATTTGGCGTCGCCCCAAAGCCGCTCTAAGTTATAGAAACGTCTATCTTCTTCGATGAAAATATGAGCAATACAATAACCGTAGTCAAGTAATACCCAGCGTCCTTCACGGTATCCTTCTCTACGAAGAGCATGTATTCCCTGCTCAGATAATTTTTCTTCTATATTGTCTGATATTGCCTTAACCTGAGTTGTTGAGTTGGCACTGCAGATTACAAAATAATCTGCTACCAACGAAACCTTGTCCATGTCTAGTATAACAATATCTTGGGCTTTTTTATCACTTGCAGCAGCTGCTATCATTGTCTGTATTTGATTTATTTGATCCATGGTATCCTCCCGCGATTATAAGTCTTCATATTTAATTATTTTCATTCCAAATGTATTATATTCTTCTAATTTGTCGTGTTTCCTGCAAAATTATTAAAAACAATAAAAAAGAGCCTTGCAATTGTACATTGCAAAGCTCAAAAAAGTTAATTGCTGAGTGTATTTTGACTAGAATATGATCCACCAACTCTTTTAACACTACTTGAAAACATTTTTTCAAGCAGCTGCTTGGTTTGTTCTTTATCGTGTACCCAATAGCTTAGGCCATCTACTGTAGCAAATTGCCCTGGAAGCATCTCGGCATTAAGCGCCCCGCTTTTGAAGCCTTTTAGACTATTAACCAGTTTGATAATGTCCAGCATTGACATATCTGTTGCTACATATTGCCTAATTGTACTTGATAACGCTGGGAGCTTGACAATAGTTCCAACCTGAAAAGCCTCGTCACTGAGAGCTTTCAAGAATTTTTGCTGTCGTTGAACTCGCCCGATATCTCCAAGCTCATCATGACGAAAACGCACATATTGTCCGGCCTTTTCACCATTTAAATGCTGGTAGCCTTTTGTTAGGTGTATTTCTAAATCGGCATATGGATCTTCATAATCCATATTATTTTCAACGTATAAATCAACTCCACCAAGTATGTCAATCACTTCTATAAAGGCTTTCCAGTCGATAGTAACGTAGTAGTTTACCGGTATATCAAGAAAGTTTTCCACAGTACGTACAGCCAGCTGCGGTCCGCCATAAAAATAAGCGTGAGTTATTTTATCAAAACCCTTTTTGCCAGGGATTACAACCTGTGTATCACGCGGTATCGATAATAAGTTTATCGCGCCGCTCTCAGGATTAATACTAGCAAGAATCATGGTATCAGAGCGCTTTGCATTTGACTCTGCCTCACCATCATCCACTCCAAGCAATAGTATATTAATATTTTTGTTAAACTTCTCGGCTGGTTTTTCAGCAGCTACAATAGGACTTGTGTTTTTTGGAGCACGGAAATAGCTTGTGTAAAGATAAAAGGACGCTCCCGCTAACGATATAATAAATGCCATAAATAATGTCAGGAGTAAAAATACTCTTGACCAGCGAATTTTCCGTCGCTTATTTCGCATTTTTCCTCCCCCTCTCTAAGGAGCAAAACATTAATAAAAAAGCAAATGACTCAATTTTAGGTTATCTATTATTTAGTAACTCGTTTCTTCCTGCAATTGTATCAGGATGAATTATACTATTACGATCTACAAGAAATTTGATCGATTGATTATAGGCAGCTAATAAGGCCTTATCTAAGTTTTCCTCAGCAAGTGTACGCAATGTATCTACACCAGGAAAATCGCGGCCAGGTTCAATGATATCAGCAATAAATAATATCTTGTCTAACGTAGACATATTGCTGCCGCCGGTCGTATGCATTGTAATAGCTTGTACTATCTCTGGATCTGTTACGGCATACTCTGCCATAGCTAGCTTTGCTCCTATAGGCGCATGCAGTAGCACAGGCTGGGAGAGCTCAATATCTCCCACCAATATACCAAAAGCTTCAGCTGTTGACAATAGGCGATTACTGGTTAACTCTCGCGCACAGTCGTGCAGCAATCCTGCGAGTTTTGCTTGTTCAGAGTTACAGCCATAAACTAGCGCTAAATTTTCAGCTGTATTACTAACATTAATAGAATGTCTAAACCGTTTTTCAGATAAATTTTCAGCCAGTTTTTTCATAGCTTGATCAAAATTCATATCAATCACCCATTTACTAAATTTCGGCAAAATCTGTCAATATCCTTCAAAAAGATAAGGAAAGGCGAAAACCTTACTAGGCCAATCTATAGCTTCCTACTTATTTTGACAAAATAAAAGCCTCCCCATACAGGGAGGCATTTTTATCAAAAATTATTAACCTTGTCTTGGTTTTGCTTCATTTACAACAATTTGACGCCCGCCAAAATCGGAACCATGCATCGCTTCTACCATTTTATCTGCGTCTGCATCTTCAACTTCAACAAAGCCAAAACCTCTGGAGCGACCTGTTTCTTTGTCGGTAATAATTCTTGAAGATATTACTGTGCCGTAAGGACTGAAAGCTTCAATTAAAGAAGTATCAGTTGTTGACCACGGCAGGTTGCCTACGTAGAGAGTTTTTGCCATCGAGATCACCTCTCTTTCCATGGATTCTGTACTGCATTATCATTATCTGCGAATCCACGGATTTTATGCCTGCCTATATCTGGAACTATAAAGTTTTATTTATCAGCGGTATAAGCCTTCTTTTAAAATATAGTTTTCAACACTCTCCGGTACAATATATTTTATTGATCGTCCCTTCTTCACTCTTTCACGAATATCCGTTGATGATATTTCGAGTTCAGGTGTGGCTAAGCGATGAATACGGCGACGGCCTTGCGGACCGAAATATCTTATAATATTATCTAAAGTACTAAGGCATCCTGGCCGTGTTGCCGCTATGAAATGGCATAAATTCAAAAGTTCTTGCACTCGCTCCCAAGTCGGCAAATCTTGAATTGCATCAGCACCAGTAATAAAATAAAACTCGGTCTTTTCTCCAAATTGACTAATAAGGTGCGTTAATGTATCAATGGTATAAGATAATCCTGGCCTCGATAATTCAATGTCAGATACAAAGAAATAAGGATTAGAATAAGTGGCCATTACTGTCATTATATATCGATGAATTGCCGGAGTAACCTGCAAATCCTGTTTATGCGGTGGATTAGCTGCAGGTATAAATATAACTTTATCTAAAGAATACTCAATCCTTACTGCCTCTGCCGTGACAAGATGACCAATATGAATGGGATCAAACGTTCCTCCCATTATACCTATTTTCCGTTTATTTTCGGACATAAGTAATCTCCTATCGAAATATTCTTACATCACTATATAATAGTAAAAATCAACCAAGATAACAAGTCCAAGTTTTATTTATTGTCATTTTATTATAGATCAAAGAAACTCAACCATTAATCTTATTAATAGCATTGTAGCTATCATTATTATAATGGCCTTCAGATAATCAAATAAATCATGTTTAGCTTTATCGGTTTTATAGTAATTTATTATTGCCCATAAATATTGTGAAATTTTATTCACATATTACGCCCCTAATCTAAAGTTCGTTTGATTAACGCGCGTAAATTAAAATAACTACCATCTTACCCGATAAGGCTATGAAGGTAGTTATTTTAATTTACGCTAATTCATGTTATCTTATCTGACCGCTGCCTGTTATGATATATTTTATACTTGTTAGCTCTGGTAAGCCCATTGGGCCGCGAGTGTGTAATTTTTGCGTGCTAATACCGATTTCAGCACCAAATCCGAACTCAAAGCCGTCAGTAAAGCGAGTCGAAGCATTAACATATACTGCTGCTGAATCGACACCTTGCTGGAAACGAAGTGCATTATCATAACACTTTGTAACAATTGCTTCGGAATGGCGTGTGCTATATTTATCAATATGGTCTATTGCTTCTTCAATATCATTTACTACTTTGACTGAAAGAATTAGATCATGATATTCTGTTGCCCAATCTTCCTCGACAGCCGGCTTTACATTAGGGTTGTGCCTTACTGCCCTAGGACATCCGCGCAATTCTACGCCAGCCTCAACGAATTTTTGTAGCATACGAGGCAAAAACTCAGAAGCCACCGAACTATGAACAAGCAGTGTTTCCATTGAGTTACACACTGAGGGACGGGACACTTTTGCATTGATGGCAATAGCTTCAGCCATGTCTAAATCAGCACTTTGGTCTACAAAGGTATGACATACACCGCTGCCTGTTTCGATGACTGGTACAGTGCTATTCTCGACCACTGTTTTTATAAGCCCCGCTCCGCCTCTTGGAATGATAACATCAAGGTATTTATTAAGCTTTAGCATTGCATTTACGGCCTGTCGGTCGGTAGTTTCAATAAATTGTATTGAACCTGCAGGAATGCCAGCAGAATAAGCGGCCTTAGTTATGGTTGAAATTATTGCGAGATTAGAGTGAATAGCCTCAGATCCGCCTCTAAGGATAACTGCATTGCCTGCTTTAAGACATAAACCTGCCGCATCAACTGTTACGTTAGGTCTTGCTTCATAAATGATTCCAATAACTCCTAGCGGTACTCTTACCTTGGATATTGTCAGTCCATTAGGTCTAACCTGTGAACCCAAACCTTCACCGATTGGATCAGGCAGTGCAGCAATTTGACGCAAACCTTCAGCCATATCCTTTATTCGCTGCTCATTTAACAGCAGGCGGTCGAGCATTGATTGGGATAAGCCTTTTTCTTTACCATTTGCGATATCTTCAGCATTAGCTTTCAATATATCAGCAAATTCTGTTTCTAACGCGCCAGCCATACTTAAAAGTGCATTATTTTTTATATTAGCAGATAGATTCGCAAGCTTGCGTGCTGCAAATTTTGCCTCTTTACCTTTGTTTTCCAACTCAACACTGTAATTCACACTTATTCCTCCCCACTCCAAGAGTACACTAAGCCATTAGCACTAAGTTATCGCGATGAATTACTTCATCATACGATTTTGACCCGAGAATTTGAACTATATCATTAGTGTGGCGGCCTTTTATTTTTCTTATCTCATCCGAAGTATAATTAGCCAAACCCCTAGCAAATTCACGACCATCTTTATTTAAAACACGGATTGTATTACCATGTTCAAAATCTCCTTCAACGGAGAGTATTCCAGCCGCTAGAAGGCTCGAACCGCCATCTAAGATTGCCTGCTCACAGCCTTTATCAACAGTAACAGCTCCAGCTATTCTAGCTCCAAAGGCTAGCCAACTTTTTCTTACCTGCAGATGGCATTCTTTAGATGGAAAAATTGTGCCGATATCGCTTCCGCTCAAAATATCTCTTACAACACCATCTCTCGCCCCTGAAGCAATAACCATGGTTACGCCCGAGTTTACGGCAATTTTAGCGGCCTGCATTTTCGTAAACATACCGCCTGTTCCAAGCAGCGATCCCGCCCCCCCTGCTAAAGCTTCGACCTCAGGGGTGACTTCAGATATTACCGAGATTAGCTTTGCTTCGGGATTCTTCTGCGGATTTTCAGTGTATACACCTTCAACATCGGATAAAATTATCAATAAATCAGCGTCGACGATTGTTGCAACCATAGCCGATAGCGTATCATTATCACCAATTTTTAATTCATCTACTGAAACTGCATCATTTTCATTTATTACCGGAATAACGCCCATTTTTAAAAGCGTGAGCAGGGTATTTCGCGAATTTATATACCGCTTATGCTTGACTGAATCTTCACGAGTCAATAAAACCTGGGCAACAGTTTGCCCATACTCAGCAAAGAGTTTTTCATATGTATGCATTAATATGCCTTGACCAACTGCTGCTGCTGCTTGTTTTTCTGGAATGGTCTTGGGCTTCTCTTTTAGCCCAAGACGATCTACGCCCGCTCCTACAGCACCTGAAGTAACTAGTATAATCTCTTTGCCCTGATTTGCTAAGTCTGATAGCTCACGTATCAGCTTCTCAATCCGATAAAAATTAAGCTTTCCAGTATGATGCGTTAAAGTACTTGTACCTACCTTAACTACAAATCGCTTGGCAGAAGCCATATTTTCTCTGGTAAGCATATTCTCCTCCAATTACTTCACTCATCGCCTAAGGCAGTTCTATTTTAGACTTCTCTGGGTTTTGTTTAAATAAGAGACCATTACGGCCAATAACCTGAACCAGCTCAGCCCCAGTTGCCTCCGCTAATTCAGCGATAGCATCTCTAGGCTCTTGAGGACTGTTTTGCAAAACTTTTACCTTAATTAGTTCCCGTGCATCAAGAGCTTCTTGAGTGCTGTTTATAACTGAATCAATTACTCCAGCTTTACCAATCTGTACAACTGGGTCCATAGTACTGCCCAATGATCTTAAAAAACGTTTTTGTTTTCCGGTTAAAGCATTTTCCACTAAAAAAATCGCTCCCTATTCTTTAAATTCAAAAACCATATCTCTTATCCGAACGCTATCCCCTTCTTGGATTCCTCGCTCCTTGAGGGCAGCTTCTATTCCGAGTTTTCTCCAGATAGCCTGGAAGCGCTGAACAGCCTCATCATTATCAAAATTAGTCATCGCAACTAATTTCTCAATGCCCTTGCCAGTTACGATAAATGTTCCTTCATCATCACGGCTGATTGAGAATTCTTCCTCAGGCTTAGCTTCATAAATCTTAGTATCTTCCTCTGCTTCAGGCTCTTCAACATATTCTAGAAGAAGCTGAGAAACTCGCTGCATCAGCTGGGTCAGGCCTTCACCTGTTGCTGCCGATACAGGATATACTTCGCGCCCTTCCTTAGCCATATATTCGACTAGCTTGTTATAGTTATCCTGAGCTTCCGGTATATCCATCTTATTTGCCGCAACTACCTGCGGCCTCTTAGCCAAACGTTCGTTATATAGTTTTAATTCATTATTTATCTTATGATAGTCTTCGATTGGGTCCCGACCTTCCATTCCCGATACGTCTAGAACATGAATTATAATCTTTGTTCTTTCAACATGGCGCAGAAAATCGTGTCCAAGGCCCACACCTTCGTGAGCGCCTTCAATCAGCCCTGGGATGTCGGCAAGTACAAAACTATGACCTTCAGCGATACTTACGACACCAAGTACAGGAGTTAATGTTGTAAAATGATATGCAGCTATCTCTGGTTTTGCTGCCGATACACGCGATATAATACTAGACTTTCCTACGCTGGGATATCCGACAAGGCCAACATCTGCTAATAATTTAAGCTCTAGCTGCAGCGTACGAGCGCCGCCGGGTTCACCCTTTTCAGCAAATGTTGGAGCACGATGAACACTATTAACAAATCGAGCATTGCCACGTCCTCCACGTCCTCCTCTAGCAACAACAGCTTGCTGACCATTTTCTGTTAAATCTGCTACAACTTGGCCAGTTTCTTCATCTTTAACTAAAGTTCCAGGCGGAACTTTTATATATAAAGGCTCTGCGGCAGCGCCGTGCATATTCTTTGTTTGGCCACTGACCCCATTATTCGCGGCAAATTTGCGCTTATAACGGAAATCAATAAGTGTATTTAAGTTTTCGTCAACAACTAATACTACATCCCCACCTCGGCCGCCGTCGCCGCCGCTGGGACCACCTTTCGGGACATACTTTTCACGGCGAAAGGCCGACATTCCATGACCGCCGTCGCCTGCTTTAATTTGTATTTTCGCTCTGTCTATAAACATATTTATCCCCTTTGCAAATACAGAAACTCTCACTATATGTAATATGTACCATTGGGCGATAAATTAATCATGCACAGCTTTACGTTGACAATCTGCTGGGCAAACCTTCATTCTAAGCGGATCTGTTATCATATTAGGATCTTTAGCTATATCTTCGATATATCTTAACGCTTTTTCTACCCGCCCCAGCTGCAGCAGAGCATGAACAACCTGAATATGATTTATAAAATCATGGCGCTGAACTCTAAGTAGCCTGATTAACTCGTCACATACTTCTTTGTTTGCCGATTCGATCGTCATTGATCTTCACTCCTCGTTTTATGGCACATCGAAGTATGTTTCGCCTTATTCATACAAAATTCCTGTTTATTTTGTAACAAAAGCTGGTACTAGATTTGTGAAATAACAACAATCTAATACCAGCTTTTGCCGATATCTGATATTCTTTCCATAAAACTTACTGTAAATAAAAACAATACCTGCGGCTGATGCCGCAGGTAATCTAATTGCTTTAGATAGCTTCCATCTCATATACACTAATTTGTCTGTCGTCGCGGCCTTTGCGTTCAAAAGCAACACGTCCAGCAACTTTAGCGAACAAGGTATCATCTTTACCGATACCAACGTTTTTACCTGGATGGAAGTGAGTACCTCTTTGGCGAACTAAAATGCTGCCTGCGGTAACAACTTCACCAGCATGACGCTTTACACCAAGGCGTTTTGATTCGCTGTCGCGACCATTCCTGGAGCTACCCACACCTTTTTTTGTAGCGAATAACTGTAAATCAAACTTGAACATACTCATCTCACCTCCTGTGTTCCGAAATTCGGATATTTTGTGGATTTATTTTTTCGATCTCCAATAATCCAAACAACATCGTTTCTAAAATAGCAGCTGTTAGCTCATTCGGAGGCACATCAAGCTCAACATCTAGCTTACCACTAGCAATATCAAGGCTGATTGGAATTTGCAAATGCTTTTCCAGGCCAAGTACTGCAGTTTGGGTTAATGCAGATACTGCCGCGCAGACTATATCTTGCCCGTGCGGAGCTGTATTTGCATGACCGCTAAGACTAAATGCTGCAATTAAGCCATCCGAGTTTCGAAAAATTGCTACCTTAATCATAATTAAGCTTCAATTTTTTCGATTACTACTTTAGTAAACGGTTGACGATGACCTTGGCGTCTACGGTAGTTGGATTTTGCTTTGTATTTGAAAACCAAAATCTTTTTACCTTTGCCTTGAGCAGTTACTTTTGCAGTTACTTTAGCACCCTCTACTAAAGGTTTACCAAGCACTACAGAACCGTCTTTTACTACTGTAAGAACACGAGCAAACTCAACAGTTTCGCCTTCGTTAGCTTCTAGCTTTTCAATAGTTAAAACATCGCCTTCAGTTACACGGTATTGTTTACCGCCAGTCTCAATAATTGCGTACATCATTACACCTCCCTGCAAAATTACTCGCCGAATACGGTACAGCATCAAGCTGTTTTATAACCAACCTCTTCGTGCGGTTTGGGAAGTAAGCTAGTGCTTACAACGTTAAAATTCTATCACAATGGAGTATCACTTGTCAATTAATTCATATTATTGTCCCAACTGGAGAATAGAATACGCTTCAGGATGCATCGTCGGTATGGCCTCAATGGTTAGACTTCGTCCTATTTCTTTTTCAATGATGGATATGGCATCATCTTTTGTAAATAAGGCAGCCACTCTTGGATGCACTTGCACAACAAGTACTCCTTCCAGCCTTTTTGTTTTGGCTATTCGGCGAAGCTCTCTGCGAATATTTATGCTAACAGTTTCAGGCGATTGTACTCTCCCCCGACCCTCGCAGCAAGGACACTCACTATAAAGTACACCTTCAAAATTTTGCCTAGCTTTTTTGCGGGTCATTTCAACAAGACCTAGTCCGGTTAAACCCAAGATATTTGTTTTAGTTTTATCTCGCTTTATTTTTTCCTCAAGAGCATTTATAACAGCGTGCTTATGCTCTTCAAAATCCATGTCGATAAAATCAATTATGATGATACCGCCAATATCACGTAACCTTATCTGCCTAGCTATTTCACTAGCCGCTTCAAGATTTGTATGAAGAACAGTATGGGCTAAGTTAGTGTGACCAACAAATTTGCCTGTGTTTACATCAATAACAGTAAGTGCTTCCGTCTTATCGATAACGATATATCCGCCGGATTTTAATTCCACCTGTCGCTTTCCACATTTATCTAATTCTTCTGTTATCCCATAGTGAGTAAATGTATCTTCTGCTCCCTGATGCAATTTAACTCTTGGGAGAAGTTCTGGTGACATATATTTTAGCAGATCGCATACACGGGCATAAGCTTCAGCATTGTCAATAATAAGCTGGTCTACTTCTTCAGACAGATAATCGCGTACAATACGGATAACTAAATCAACATCACGATAGAGCAGCGTCGGGGCATTGGTACGTTTAGCTCTTGCCGCAAGAGAATTCCACAAATTATTTAGATAATCAATATCCCGCTTAATTTCTTCTTCGCTTTTTCCTTCTGCAACAGTTCTAACTATCATGCCCATGCCCTGCGGACGTACTTTCTCGGCCAGCTGCTTAAGTCGTTCCCGCTCTTCACTTCTCTCTATTCGTCGTGAAATTCCTACATAATCGACAGTAGGCATTAAAACAACATATCTCCCTGGAAGCGTCAAATGAGTAGTTGCTCGAGGTCCCTTTGTGCCAATGGCATCTTTGATAATTTGAATAATTATATCTTGACCAACCGTCAGCTTTTCATCAGTTGCCTGAGAAGGCACATCGGGATGAATATCTCCTGTATATAGGAATGCATTTTTATCGCGACCAATATCGATGAACGCCGCCTGCATTCCGGGAAGGACATTTTTAATTTTACCCTTATAGATATTACCTACAACATTACCACTCTGAGTACGTTCTATTGACACTTCCAAAAGTTCATTATCTTCAAGAATCGCCATCCTAGTTTCTTCAGGCATGATATTAACCACAATGGTTTTGGCCATAGTTCGTCTCCTTGCACTACTATAAATCAATTGGTGATAATAGAGCTTTTTCATTGGCAATAAAAATGCCAGTTCTATTAATGAGTGCAGACGCATCATTAATCTTAAGATCAAATTTATCTACTAGCACTTTAAGAACTTCTCCCGGTTTAATACTACCGCCAGGAGTAATACTAATCGCCATTTTAATCGTTAATTCCTTTTTATTTATTGAAACATTTATAGCTTCCGCGATATATTCTTTAACATCGATCTCCTTTTTACCTTTAGGAGATTCTCTAATATAGATTACTTCAAGTGAGTCATTGAATCTTTCCACTGATTGTTCTACATCATCAATCGATACCTCAGCGCTAGTAGGAACAATAATAGTATATTCAGCTCGATTTACTACCGCCATAAGGGCTTGAGTTTTTTGCAGCATATACTTTGCACGTTTTAATACTATACCAGGCGGCAGCTGCCCAGATATTTTTTCTTGAAAAGCTTCTACCGGAATGTCCTCGGTCATTTCTATATCCAAAAACTCAGCATCACTTGTAATGCCTACCGCTAAAGCTGATGCAAATGAAATTTTCATATGTGGGTTAAAACCCTCAGAATAGGCAACTTGCAGGTTTGCCCTTCTTATAGCCCGCTCAATAGCTCTTGCAAAGTCTAAATGTGAGATATAGCGAATTTCTTCACCTTTGGTTATTTCTGCGCGAAGTTTACTCATTATGCTTTTTTCCCCCAATCCAGAACTTCGACACCTAATCCAGGACATACTCCGCATGTGCTACAAGAGTCCCGTCTACAATCAGGTGTAAAGGATTCTTGTATAGCATTCTGATATTCTTTGGACAAAAACTCCTTGTCCACTCCGCAGGATAAGTGCTGCCACGGCATTATTTCGTCTTCATCACGATCTCTGCTTGCATAAAAATGCGGGTCAATTCCACATTTTTCGAAAGCTTCCATCCATACATTATATTTAAAATGTTCGGACCAGCCGTCAAATTTAACTCCGCCGCGCCAAGCTTCGAGCAATACTTTGGACAGTCTTCTATCCCCTCGTGAGAATACCCCTTCTAAGAAGCTTGTCCGCGAATCGTGGTAATTAAACGAAATACTGCGATCTCTGAGACGAGATTTGAGAAGCTGCTGCTTACGCTCAATTTCTGCTGTCTGATTTTGACCAAACCATTGGAAAGCAGTATTAGCTTTAGGCACAAATGATGATACACTGACCGTTACTTTTGCGCCGCGACGTCCTTTAATTTCTTTGTATAGGTTAAGTACGCGATAAGCTAAGTCGGCTATGCCTAAAACATCTTCATCAGTTTCAGTCGGCAGTCCAATCATAAAATACAGTTTCACACTCGACCATCCTTGACGAAACGCTGCTCCTACTGCCTCCTCTAAGTCGCGTTCAGTTACTCCCTTATTAATTACATCACGCATCCGCTGAGTGCCTGCTTCGGGTGCAAAAGTAAGACCGCTCTTACGGACTTGCTGTACTTCTTTTGCTAACTCAATGGAAAAACTATCTATTCTAAGTGAAGGTAAGGATACACTTACCCCCTTGTCACTAAAGTTGGTAATAAGCTTTCGAACAATCTCGCTCAGGCAGGAATAATCAGCCGAACTTAGTGAAGTTAAAGATATTTCATTGTACCCTGTATTGTCTACTAACTGTTTTGCGATATTTAATAATGTTTCAGGCGTCCTTTCTCTAACCGGCCTATAAAGCACACCAGCCTGACAAAATCTACATCCTCTTGTACAGCCTCTGAATAATTCAAGCATGATGCGATCATGAACTATATCAAGATATGGTACAACTGGTTTTGTTACAAATTTAGCCTCGTTTAAATCCTTTACCACTCTCTTAGTGATTAAGGCTTTAGCTTCACTGCAGTTAGGCGCAATTTTTGAAATAGTTCCGTCTTCGTTATAAGAAACATTATAGAATGAAGGCACGTATATGCCGTCAATACTTGCTGCAAGCTTAAGAAAACCAATTCGTCCGTCTGGTTTGCCATTATCTTTCCATTCAATTAATGTCTGAACCAAGTCCTCAATAACTTCTTCTCCTTCACCGACGATTAAGAGGTCAAAAAAGTCTGCGACAGGTTCAGCATTATATACGCATGGTCCGCCTCCAATTATAAATGGGTGACTGTCATCACGATCGGCTGACATTAGCGGAATATCAGCCATATCAAGCATATTTAAGACATTAGAGTAAATCATTTCATATTGCAGCGAAAAACCAAACATATCAAACTGTTTAACTGGCGTAAAACTCTCCAAGGTATAAAGAGGTATATTATGTGACCTCATTTCAGCTTCCATATCTACCCATGGAGCATACACTCGTTCAGCTGCAGTGTCAGGCCTGTCATTTAAAATCTGATACAGTATTTTTAATCCAAGGTTTGACATACCTACTTCATATACGTCAGGCAGTGCTAAAGCAACTGTTGCTTTAACTCCAGCATGATCTTTTCGTACGCTATTGAGTTCATTTCCAGTATAGCGAGCTGGCTTCATTACACGGCTAATTATAGCGGGATCAAGCTTTATCATTTCAACCTCCAAAATTCGCTAAGGCTTAAGTACATACTATCAAGGTATATATTGCCCCAATATATCCAAATCTTTACTATAGATAACTTTATTAGATTCTATATATTATAAAAAAATTCCTTTATTGTTGTAAAAACTCACCAATTTTAGCATGATACCCACGACGAGGCAGTGCTTCCCAAACTTCGGTTTCAGTCAGCGTACCACAAATACTAAACTCATCATCAAGAACTAAGAGAATATAATATTTTTCAGGATTAAACAACCTTACAATATCTCGGACTGCTGTGCCTGTCATCACCGTATAATGAGTTGTAGTCATAAAGCCACGAGACGATAAATCAGCCTTCTTATTTGCTAAAAGCCTCATTGTCCGATACCCTATTATTTTAATCTCTGCACGTGCTGCAACATACAAGAATACTGCGGCTATAGTAAGTGAAATATTAAATAGCCCCTCAGATACATAATCATATAACGCGAACGCTATCAGCCCAAAGCTAATACACTTACTGATATTCGCGGTAATTAAGGTTGCTTTTGTATATTCACATATGCAAGATAGAAAAGCTCTAAAAATACGACCGCCATCTAAAGGCAGCGCAGGAATTAAGTTGAATAATGCCAGCATTAGATTCGTTTCATAAAAAAAGACAGCAATATCTGAACTTAGCTTAAATTGATTAATCATTATATAAACAGCAGCCGCCAGAACCAAGCTTGCTGCCGGTCCGGCGGCTGCCATTAGTATTTCACTTTTCGCCGACGCTTCCCCTAGTCTATCAATACGGGCCACTCCTCCGAATGGCAAAAGCTCTATTTCGCGAACCTTATAACCTAATATTATAGCCATTACCGCATGAAAAGTTTCATGCCACAGTACTGCGCTAAATACCAACAACACTTTACCAGCCATACCGACAAGTGAGAATAAAGCAATTAACGCAATAAACCAGTTATTAAGAATCAATTGAATGTTGCCAACTTTGCCTACACGCAAGTTTTATTTACCTCCTTCAGTTGGAAACTCTCCTTTGATTCTTGATAGTGGATCAATCGCCTTACCTTTTTCACGCATCTCAAAATAAAGCATTGGTCCAGAAACAATGCCGCTTTTACCAGACTTCGCTATAACCTGCCCTTGACTTACTGCATCACCTTGTTTTACTAAAACTTCACCAAGATGACCATAGACCGTTTCAATTTCCTGACCATGTTCCAATACTATAGTTTTACCATGTTGAGCACTGTCAGCTATTGTTTTAACTGTTCCAGAGGCACTGGAGCGAACGCTGGTTCCTAACTGCGCCTCAAATTCTACCCCTTCATGCATCATCTCTTGTTTTAGCACAGGATGAGTTCTCCAGCCAAAACCAGATATTACTTTACCGTTCACTGGTTTATTCATATACATAAGCGGATCAGCTGGCTTAGTTACCACCGACTGTGCTCGTTTAAGAACAGATACATCAATGTTTTTTGGCGTGTGATTTATTATTTGATCAAAAACATAAGCAAAGTCAGTTTGCGTATTAACCATATATCTAACCCCGTTATCAACCATACGACCAAGCATAGTTTCAGAAACATGAGCCCCATAGGCAACTGTAAAGATTATCACTGCTATAATAGTTCGCTTCAGCCAGGCGTAATCAACTTCTTCTTCACGATATTGCCAATTATTATCTTTAGTTTCCCAATAGTTTTTCCAATTGTTCCATTGCTTTGCCATATATACACCCCCGCAGGCTCACTCATCTACTGGTATATATATGCCAAAACTTAGTATATATAACTACAAAACAAACTTACTACTGAGACGAGTCACTTTCGCTGCATGAGCTGATGCTAAGTGTAAATAAATTTTAAAGAACCATACAAAAAGGATGCGCAGGCCTGCGCATCCTTTTAAAATAATATTTTTTGCCGTCGCATATAAATGTTAAGCAATATCCCGATACTAACTAAATTTGTTGTTAGCGAACTAACCCCGTAACTCATAAACGGAAGAGGTATCCCTGTTACAGGCATAATACCCGCATTCATTCCTACATTTACTAGAACATGGAAAGTGAGCATTGAGCTAATTCCAGTCGCGAGTAGTGTGCCAAAATTATCTCTAGCTACACCTGCAATTTTAACACCACGATAAAGCATTATAAAGTAGAGAAGTAAAATGATCGTAGCGCCTATAAACCCTAATTCCTCGCCGACAACAGCAAAAATAAAATCAGTATGATTCTCTGGTAAAAAATTAAGCTGGCTCTGTGTTCCTTCGAATAAACCTTTTCCCAAAAGCATGCCCGAGCCTATCGCTATTTTAGACTGAATAATATGGTAGCCAGAACCAAGCGGATCAACGTTTGGATTAATAAATACAGTGAGTCTCATTTTTTGATAGTCCTTCAAAAAGTGCCAAAAAATCGGCATAAAGGCTATTCCTGCACCAAATATCATCATTAGCAGCCTGGTATTTATCCCAGCCACATATATCATACCAAACAGAATCGCGATAAAAACTAAGGCTGTCCCTAAATCTGGCTGTTTCATTACAAGTAAAAATGGAATGCCAACATAAACAAAAATAGGTATTACATCTTTAATTGTATTGAGTTTACCAGTACGCTTGTCCAAAATGTTGGCTAGCGCAATTATCATAATTAGCTTAGAAAATTCAGATGGCTGTAAACTTATCGGTCCAATTTGTATCCATCGTTGAGCTCCCAGCGCAGATTGGCCCACAAACATAACGGCCAGCAACATAACAAGATTAATAAAATATAGTATATTAGCATATCTAGAGAGCGACTTATAATCAAAATGAAGCATAACAAAAATTATTAAGAAATTCGCAATCGCAAAAAGTCCTTGTCGCTGAACATACCAGTAACGATCTTCACCTGGAGTATTAATATGAGTAGCACTGCCGATAATTATTAAGCTTGTAATAATTATCGAAATAACAGTTATTATCAATGTAAAATCGAGATTCTTTAATAAACGCCGGTTAAGCATATCTCACACTTATCCTTCCGTATGTACGTACTTACAAACCAACTATTATTATAATAGTATTTCCAACATACGTCTAGACATCAAAAACAGCACAGAAGAATTCTTCCGTGCTGTTTTTAAAATATTATTGGAAGTTTAATTAAATCATTCAGTCCTTATAGGCTCCGCGTTTCATACGTTGTACTGGTATATTAGCCACCAGCGCGACTGACGAGTTATTATTGGTAAGACTAACTTCCATATCTTTCTCGTTAATTTCCATATAATTAGATATAACTTTTATCATGTCATCTTTAAGGACTTCCATGAACTGTGGCGAAACATTGACCCGGTCATGTACTAATACCAGTCGTAAACGTTCCTTTGCTATATCTTTTGAACCAGCTGAATCCTTACCAAATATTTTCGCTAATAGGTCAAACACAGTCATTCCCTCCTTCAAATTCCCAATATTTTTTTGATTTTTCCCAAAAAGCCTTCATTAACTTCCAGTGTCATAAGCGGAACATTCTCGCCCATCAAGCGGCGAACGATATTTTTATAGGCATTACTTGCCATTGATACTGGATTAGTAATAGCTGGTTCACCACGATTTGTTGAAATGACAATAAACTCATCTTCAGGGATTATACCTAACAAATCAACAGCTAAGATTTCTATAATATCGTCAATATCCATCATATCGCCTTTCTTAACCATGTTAGGCCTGATACGATTAACGATTAGTTTAGGGTTGCTTTTTCCTTCTGATTCAAGTAATCCAATAATGCGATCCGCATCACGAACAGCGGACACTTCTGGTGTTGTCACAATAATTGCCCGATCAGCACCCGCAATGGCATTTCTGAATCCTTGTTCAATTCCTGCTGGACAATCAATAATTACATAATCAAAATCTTGGACTAAATCTTGACAAAGCTGCTTCATCTGATCTGGATTTACAGCGTTTTTATCACGAGTTTGGGCTGCTGGCAGCAAATATAACGTTTCATAACGTTTATCACGAATTAACGCCTGTTTAAGGCGGCAGTTGCCCTCAGTTACATCAACTAAATCGTAAACAATACGATTTTCTAGTCCCATAACAACATCCAAATTTCTAAGCCCAATATCGGCATCAACTAATACTACTTTTTTCCCCATCAAAGCAAAGCCTGTCCCCAAATTGGCGGTTGTTGTAGTTTTTCCAACGCCACCCTTGCCAGACGTTACGACAATTACTTCCCCCATACGGCGCAACCTCCTATATGTTAGCTGGTCCAATTACAATTATTCCATCTTTAATTCGCGCAGTTTCAATCCGTTCAGGTTTATCTAAGTTATCTGGCGCGCGTGAAATAAGGTTAGCTATCCTAATTTGTGATGCTAATAGCCGATCTGCCGTTATTAATGCATTAATATCGCCAAAGGCTCCAGCATGTACTATTCCACGGCAAGCTCCGTGTACTACGACATCTCCGCCTGCTATAACTTTAGCACCAGGATTTACGTCCCCCATAATTATTACTGATCCTTTGTGACTGACTTCTTGTCCGCCACGAAGTGTTCTAGTTATAACCAAGGTTTGAAAAGATTCAATGCTCGTCTCTTTCTTTACTTCATCTTCTGGCACTTGATATTCAGGAGCTTCTTTTAAAGTAATGCCATAATTTGCAAAAAGATTTATTAATTCTACTTGCTGATCTTGGGTTAATACTCTATGATCAGCTGAAATTTGAACAACAGTACCTTTAGTAAAAAAATTAACAGCTGATTCTAACTTAGCTTTAAGTTGGCTCAAAATGCTTTCAAACTCAATAGTCTCATTAAACACTAGCAGCAAACCATCACGGCTGCCTTTAAATACAACATCCTCGTTCATGACCTACTCCCAAATTTTACCACATGTTAATTGTTATTTACAACATAAATTCGCTTTTTTTACCAATAATCCTGCTGCGCAAAAGAATTATATTGACAGTCAGTACCCACCCGTAAAACGGGTGGCTTGATTACGCCCTATAAGGGCATGACACTAGCTGAGTCTCAAGACTCTCTGAAAAAGTCTACCAACCGCATAACCTTTTCAGTCAGCCCCTAAAGGGG